>NZ_CP019509.1:1426666-2140000 GCF_002002905.1 Aquaspirillum sp. LM1
CAGCGTGTAGACCCCGGTGGCCAGCAGCGCGCCGGCCACGCCTTCCCAGCTTTTGCCAGGGCTGATGGCCGGGGCCAGTTTGTGCTTGCCAAACGCACGACCGGCAAAGTAGGCGGCGGTGTCGGCAATCCACACCAGCGCCATCACCGCCAGCAAGGCGGCACCTTGCTCGGGGCCGGGTCGCCAGGCCAGCAGGGCAAACCAGGCCGGCAGCAGCAGCAGCCAGCCGAGCATGGCAGCCTGGGCGCGATCGGTCAGCGTCCAGCGTTGCAGCAGCCAGGCGGGCACCACCACCAGCCACAGCACCAGCACCAGCAGATGCATGCCCAGACCAGGCAGCAGGCCGGTTTGCGCCACCGCGCCCATCATCGCTGCCGACAGCAGCAGATAGCCGGCCTGCGCCAGGCCAGTGATGCGAAACAGCCGGGTCCATTCCCACAGCGCCGGCAAGATGATGGCAGCGGCAAACGCCGGCCAGTAGGCGGTGGGCAGGTAAAACACCCCACCCAGCATGAATGCCACCAGAAAAATGGCGGTGATGATGCGTGGAATCAGCATGGCAGGCCTTATTCTGCCCGGCGCTGCGCCGGGTCAAGCTGCTCGGTGGTGCGCCCGAAACGGCGCTCGCGGTGACGGTAGGAGTCAATCGCCAGATCCAGCGCGGCGCGGTTGAAATCCGGCCACAGGGTCTGGGTAAAGTGCAGTTCGGTATAAGCCAGCTGCCAGAGCAGGAAATTGCTGATGCGCTGTTCGCCGCCAGTGCGGATGAACAGGTCGGGCTCGGGGGCGTAGGCCATCGACAGATGGGCGCTCAGATCGGCTTCGCTAATCTGGCTGAGGTCGCCCTGGCGATCGGCGGACAGACGCTTGACCGCCTGCAGCACATCCCAGCGGCCACCGTAGTCGGCGGCCACGGTCAGTGTCAGCCCGCTGTTGGCGGCGGTTTTTTCTTCAGCGCGATGAATGCGCTCCAGCAGGGCCGGGTTGAAG
Source organism: Aquaspirillum sp. LM1 (assembly GCF_002002905.1). Taxonomy (NCBI): domain Bacteria; kingdom Pseudomonadati; phylum Pseudomonadota; class Betaproteobacteria; order Neisseriales; family Aquaspirillaceae; genus Aquaspirillum; species Aquaspirillum sp. LM1. The sequence goes on from NZ_CP019509.1 coordinate 1,427,657, forward strand.
CGTTCGTTGGCCCCGATGATTTTCAGGCGGATATTGTTACGGTGCAGGCGCTCGACTTCGCGCTCCAGCACCTGCAGGAACAGCTCCATCAAAAACGACACTTCGTCTTGCGGACGTCGCCAGTTTTCGCTGGAAAAAGCAAACAGGGTGAGGTATTCCACCCCCATGGCCGCACAGGATTTCACCGTATCGCGCACTGCTTCCACCCCGCGCTTGTGGCCGGCTACCCGTGGAAGAAAGCGTTTCTTGGCCCAGCGCCCATTGCCGTCCATGATGATGGCAATATGGCGGGGAATGCCGGATACGTCGGGAATGGTCTGCGTGGCGCTGTGGAACAAGGCTCTATCCTGCTCGGTTAAGGAAAACTGGGCCGCCCTTTGGCCGCCCTGACAACACGGTGCCGACTGGCCGCCGTGATGGCGGGCCAGCCTGGCGGTGCCTGGCCATGGAGACGCGCGGGGCGCCTTATACGGCCATCAGTTCCTTTTCCTTCTCGGCCAGCGCCTTGTCCACTTCAACGATGAACTTGTCGGTCAGCTTCTGGATGTCATCCTGGGCGCGACGTTCGTCGTCTTCGGTAATCGCCTTGTCCTTGAGCAGGTTCTTGCAGTCGTTGTTGGCGTCGCGGCGGATATTGCGCACTGCCACGCGGGCGTTTTCTGCTTCGGCCTTGACCACTTTGGTCAGGTCGCGACGGCGTTCTTCGGTCAGTGCCGGCATCGGCACGCGGATCACGTCGCCGGTGGCCGACGGGTTCAGCCCCAGATCAGAATCACGGATGGCTTTTTCCACCTTGGCAACCATGGGTTTTTCCCAGGCCTGCACGCCAATGGTGCGGGCGTCGATCAGGGTGACGTTGGCCACCTGGTTGATCGGGGTCGGGTTGCCGTAGTAGTCCACCATCACATGATCCAGCAGCCCGGTGTGAGCACGACCGGTGCGCACCTTGGTCAGGTCGGTCCGGAAGGCTTCCAGGGTTTTCTGCATTTTGGTTTCGGCTTGTTTTTTCACGTCTTGGATCATGGTCTTGTCAGCTCCGGTCAGTCTATTTTGCGTTATCTCAGCCTGGCGCGCAGGCCGGCTGTGGTCAGCAGTGTACGAGGGTGCCTTCGTCTTCGCCAAGCACCACGCGCTTGAGCGCACCCGGCTTGAAGATGCTGAACACCTTGAGGTCAAACTGCTGGTCACGGCACAGGGCAAAGGCGGTGGCGTCCATCACCTTCAGGTTGCGGGCAATCGCTTCGTCAAAGGTCAGCGTCTGATAGCGCACCGCGTCCGGGTTTTTCTTCGGATCATCGGTATACACGCCATCCACCTTGGTGGCCTTGAGCATCACATCCGCGCCCATTTCGATGCCACGCAAGGCGGCGGCGGTATCGGTGGTAAAGAACGGGTTGCCGGTGCCGGCGGCAAAGATCACGATTTTACCTTCTTCCAGGTATTGCATGGCCTTGCCGCGCACATACGGCTCGGCCACTTGCTGCATGGTCAGTGCCGATTGCACGCGGGCCACCAGGCCGGCCTTGCTCATGGCATCCTTCAGCGCCAGCGCGTTCATCACCGTGGCCAGCATGCCCATGTAGTCAGCAGTGGCGCGGTCCATGCCCGAGGCGGCCGGGGCAATGCCGCGAAAGATGTTGCCGCCACCAATCACCACGCCGACCTGGACACCCAGCTCGGCCACTTCCTTGATTTCGCCGACAATTTTTTCGATGACAGCACGGTTGATGCCGTAACTGTCGTCGCCCATCAGGGCTTCACCGGACAGCTTGACGAGAATGCGCCGGTAGGCAGGGGTCTGGCTCATACGGGTTCCTTGGCAATAAGAGCATGCAGTGGTTTGGTCGGGCAGACTGTGGTGAACCGCTTTGCACCGGTCACAATCGGCCTGACCAAGCCATCTCCGCTACGCGGAAAATGCTTGTAAAAAAGCACCCCGCACGACGCCCGGACAGCTGCCCGGGAGTCCTGGAGGGGGTGCCTTGGGTCCAGCAGAAGAGGATTAGCCCTTGATGGCAGCCGCAGCGGCAGCCACTTCAGCAGCGTAGTCTTCCACTTTCTTCTCGATGCCTTCACCCACCACGAACATGGTGAACGCGTTGACCGAAGCGCCGTTGTCCTTCAGCAGCTTTTCCACGCTCACGTCCGGATTCTTGACGAACTGCTGGCCCAGCAGGGTCACTTCGGCCAGGTATTTGTTGATGCGGCCTTCCACCATCTTGGCAACGATGTCAGCCGGCTTGCCGGACTGGGCAGCCTGTTCGGTGTAGATGCGGCGTTCGGTTTCCAGCGTTTCAGCCGGCACCTGGTCTTTGGACACGCAAATCGGCTTGGAAGCGGCAATGTGCATGGCCACGTCCTTGCCAATCTGGTCGTCGCCAGCGAAGTCCACCAGCACGCCAATCTTGGCACCGTGCAGGTAGGCAGCCACCTTGCCGGCGGTGTCGTAACGCACAAAGCGACGCACCGACATGTTTTCGCCCAGTTTGGCGATCAGCGCCTTGCGGGCTTCTTCGACGGTCGGGCCTTCGGCGGTGGCCACATTGGCCAGCGCATCCACATCAGCCGGGTTGCCGGTCACCACGGCTTGCGCCACGGCCTTGGCAAATGCCACAAAGCCTTCATCCTTGGCCACGAAGTCGGTTTCGCTGTTCACTTCCACCAGTGCGCCCACTTTGCCGTCGGCGGAGATGAATTGAGCCACCACGCCTTCGGCAGCGGTACGGCCAGCCAGCTTGGAAGCCTTGTTGCCGGACTTGATCCGCAGCAGTTCTTCAGCAGCCTTCAGGTCGCCTTCGGTTTCCACCAGGGCTTTTTTGCATTCCATCATGCCCAGACCCGTTGCAGCGCGCAGGTCAGCGACCATCTTTGCGGTAATGTCCGCCATATTTCACTCCTCAGTTCTTTAACGGGATGCCACATCAAGTATGTCGCAGCCCGATGACAATTCTTCAGATCAATGCGTGGATTTGAAAAAAGGGGCTTGCGCCCCCTTTTCGGTCAGGCCAGCCGGAATTACTCGGCGGCAACCGGCTGCTCGGCAGCAGCAGCGGCGGCGACGATTTCCTGGATGGCCTGAGCACGGCCTTCCAGCACGGCGTCGGCGATGCCACGGGCGTACAGGCGAATGGCGCGGCTGGAGTCATCGTTACCCGGAATCACGTAGTCGATGCCTTCCGGCGAGTTGTTGGTGTCCACCACGCCGATCACCGGGATGCCCAGCTTCTTGGCTTCAACCACGGCACCCTTCTGGTAGCCGGTGTCGATCACGAAGATGGCGTCCGGCAGGCCCTTCATTTCGCGGATGCCGCCCAGCGAGCGCTCGAGCTTTTCCACTTCGCGTTGCAGGTCCAGCAGTTCCTTCTTGGAGTAGCCGCTTTCTTCGCCGCTGGCCAAGAGGGCCATCTTGTCTTCCAGACGCTTGATCGATTGCTTGACCGTCTTGTAGTTGGTCAGCATGCCACCCAGCCAGCGGTGGTCAACAAACGGCACGCCAGCGCGCACGGCTTCTTCACGTACGATTTCGCGGGCCTGACGCTTGGTGCCCACAAACATCACGGTGCCCTTGTTGGCAGCCAGACGACGGATGTAGGTCTGCGCTTCCAGGAACAGCGGCAGGGTCTTTTCCAGGTTGATGATGTGGATCTTGTTGCGGCTGCCGAAGATGTACTGATTCATCTTCGGGTTCCAGAAACGGGTTTGATGGCCGAAGTGAACGCCGGCTTCCAGCATTTGACGCATGGTGACTGCAGTGGTCATGAAAACTCCTAAAGGGTTAGACCGCCATTCACGCACAGAATCCCGCAGCCTTGCGGAACACCCTTCGGCGCGAATGTGAGGATTTTGAGTATATCCAGCCGCCTTTGGCCAACTGGATAACTTATAATTCTAGCACCTTACCCGGCAGTTACTCAAGCGTCGTCGCGCGGCTGGCGGCGCTTGCGCGGCTCGATCGTGCCATCGGCCTTCATGGCCTGACGCCTGCGTACCACAAACAGCAGCAGCCAGGTGGGCAAGGCACCCAGCACGATCAATACAAACACCGTCATCGGCAGGGTGCGCTGGCCCAGGGCGAACATCAGCACCACGTATAACCAGCCAATCCAGATAATGTACATTGCACGTCCCTGTATGGTGATTCCGGAGAGGGAGGGGATTGTAACGCAGGCAACTGGGTCATGTTCCATTCGGTACACCTTGCTGATGCCAACTGTACGCAGTCGCGATTATCTGCACAAAGCCACGACCATGATCAGCCAAAACCACGCGAATAGTGTGTATTGAGGACTTGCAGGGACGGAACATGTCCAAGTCAGCGGCTGGCAACATCGAGCTGCCGGGCAAGAACATCCGCGCCAAATCCGGTATGAACTAAAGCCATTTTTAATCAGAGCGGGTTCGAGCTCAGGGGCCAACTGGATGACAAGCTGGCGTGGAGCGATGGACATCTCATCGCCGCGCCGCCACGAAATACGAGTCGGACGTGTCCGTGCTGTGGCCATGCATCGGCAGACAACCGCCAGACGCAGGTGCTGTTTCTGTGCGTGGCATGCGGTTTCCAGGAAAACACCGATCTGGTTAGCGCGATGAATATTCTAAAGGGCGGGACACGTCCGGTTAGTTGTGCAGAGACTTCGCCTGAAGTTGGGGCGTCGGGCCAGGAACCCACCGAAGCGACGCCTTCCGGCTCGATGCCGGGATGGGCGCCGCAGGAATCCCCTGTCTTTGAGTGGGGGAGGATGTCAAGTCACCCGTTGTTTTTACTGGCGGGTGCCACCCATCTTGCGGTAACGCCCCTGACCATCCCCTTCGGCCAGCCCCAGACAGACCAGCCGTTCCAGGCGCTCGACCCCCCAGGTGGCCGGGTGGTCGGCATGGGCGTCCTGGCCGATGTCCACCGCCGAGCGAAAGTGCCCGCTGAGCAGCTTGTGCGCCTGAAAATCGCGCTCAGTGGCCTGCATCGGTGGGTTGGCGTACAGACGCTGGCGCACTTTGCTGAGCAGTTCAGCGTCGGGCAATATTTCTTCGTCATTGGCTTGGCCGGAGGCGGCCACACTCATGCCGACAATACGCCGACGCAAGTCGCAGGCAAAGTTTTTCAGGCCGCGCTGCGAATCGGACGGGCTGCCGGGGATGGTCACCTTGTGCGAACGGCCATCATGGCTGAATAGAAGATGAGCATGCTTGCCACCCATTTCCAGACGGTGATCATGAATACCATAGCGTTCCATGGTTTCTTCGATGATCTTCTTGTATGCAGAATTAATACGCATATGCTGTAAACCTGACGCTTTCCAGAGTGTCCAGACCAACTGGCCCGGTGTGGGCCTTGTGTGATCATGACGTGCGCTGACCATGGTCAACCTGATTTCGGTGCTGAGATTACCATAATCTGGCATTTGAAAAAAACCTCAGCACCAACTTTAAGTAGTTATACGTAGTCTAGCCGAGCCTGCGCTCGCTTGCCAGCCCCATCCAGGGCAAATTCGTGCAGAACTGAGAGTCATCCCCATTTTGTTGGCCCATTTGGTCAGCACAAGCGGCCATTCAGACAGCGGCTGTCTCCCCGGAGCCGAGTGCAATAGTAAAAAGGCAAGGTGGGATCTGCTTGGCTGGCAAGGGGTTAAGCCGCAAATCAGGCGGCCATTTCAGCACAGTAAAGTTACCTATTGCTTAATTCGAAGCTGGCCAATACGCGGTAAACACGGTGGTCATGCGTCTGGCCCATTGCCCGGCAAAATGTCGCACCATTCAGTACACACAAGCTGCGTTGACGGATCAATTGTTTGTTCCGTAACAAGATCACTCCGCTCATGGTCCGGCTGGTAAAAAAGAAAATAGTGTGTTGGTCAAGAGATCTGAAGAGGGGTCGCTGTGCCTGGGCAGGGGGCGTGGGGAAGATATGCGTTCACAATAGCACAAATAAACTATTGTGCTGGCCTGATGCAGGCCAGCACAAAATGGCACGAGGTGCAGGCGGGCCTTAGCCGTGGAAGCGGATCGGCGTACCCAGGCGAAATTCGGCGCTGAAGGTGGCGCGCTGGCCAAATGCCTGATTCAGCGCCAGCGCATCGCTCAGGGTGACATCAAACACGGTCAGCCCGGTGCCGCGCCGTTCAGCCAGATAGCCCTGGCGTTCGCTGCTCAGTGCCAGTTCGGTCAGCACCTCAAGCTGGCCAGGCAGCGCGCGGATATGCACATCGGCGGCCAGGGGAGCCGGGCGACGGAAATGGGCAGCAGCAGTGGGGCTGACGGCAAAGCCGGTATAGCTGTCAGATTGGCAATCGTACATGGCGGCAAACTCCTGAAAGTGAATGCGAAGCCCGTACGGGCCACGCTTTAGCAAGATTTATCAAGCGCCTGCAAGTTGTGTGCATTAAATCGGCGCTGCCGGGCGGGGCCGGCCAAAACAAAAAACCGCCAGCCAAAGCTGTGCGGGTTTCCGTACGCTTTAGCGGCATTTGTAAAGCGCCCGCAAGCTGAAGCTCAAATCGGCGCTGTGGGGTTAATTTAAGCCGGATGGCTGCGGCTGTCAAGCATGAGTCATGCGGTTCTGTGCGCCGCACTGGCGGCGCGATGGGTATAATTGCCGCTTTGTTCCGTCTGCCAAGGAGTGCCTGTGCTGATTCACCCACAGTTTGACCCGGTTGCCCTGTCGCTGGGCCCGCTGGCCGTGCGCTGGTATGGCCTGATGTATCTGGCCAGCTTTGTGCTGTTCATGGTGTTGGGCCTGCGCCGGATTCGCCAGGGACACACCAGCTTCACCCCAAAAATGCTCGACGACCTGTTGTTTTATGGTGTGCTCGGGGTGATTCTGGGCGGGCGGCTGGGCTATGTGCTGTTTTACAAGCCAGCAGACTATCTGACCGACCCGCTGGCGATTTTGCGGGTGTGGGAAGGTGGCATGGCGTTTCATGGCGGGTTTCTTGGGGTGATGGTGGCCATGGCGCTGTTTGCCCGCCGCCATCGGCTGGATTTTTTACAGGTGACCGACTTTATCGTGCCGCTGGTGCCACTGGGGCTGGCTGCCGGACGGATTGGCAATTTCCTCAATGGCGAGCTGTGGGGACGTGTCACCCAGCCCAGCGCGCCGTGGGCCATGGTGTTTCCGCAAGCCCATCAGGAAGACCTGATCCAGGCCGCGCAACACCCCGAATGGCAAACTTGGCTGGCCAGCTACGGCGGCCTGCCACGCCATCCATCGCAGCTGTACCAGTTTGCCCTGGAGGGCTTGCTGCTGTTTGTGCTGGTATGGTGGTACTCGGCGCGGCCACGGGATACCGGCAAAGTGTCGGCGCTGTTCCTGCTGGGCTACGGCAGCTGCCGGTTTGTTGCCGAATTTGCCCGCGAGCCAGACAATTTTCTTGGCCTGCTGGCGCTGAATCTGTCGATGGGCCAGTGGCTGTCGCTGCCAATGCTGATTGCCGGGGTCTGGCTGTGGCGGCGTGCCGGCCAGCAGTCTGGCCGGTTTATCCGTTACTGATGGGAGCCCGGCCCATGAAACCGGCCTGTTTACTGCTGCTGCTGGTGTTGCTGCCCGGCGTGACTCACGCTGCCAGCGTGTTGCGGTTGTCGGCCATTCCCGATGAAGGTCCGAATGAGCAGCAACGTCGCTACGCACCGCTGGTGCGCTACCTGAGCGCCACCCTCAAGCAAAAGGTTCAGTTTGTGCCGATGGCCGACTACAGCAGCGTGGCCGAAGCGCTGGGCCGGGGCAAGCTGGATCTGGCCTGGCTGGGTGGCTTCAGCTATGTGCAGGCCAGCCAGCTGGGGGCCATTCGCCCGATTGCCCAGCGTGAGGAAGACCCACAGCACACCAGTGTGTTCATTGCCCACGCGGACAACGGCGTGGCCCATCTGAAAGACCTGAAAGGCAAGACGTTTGCCTTCGGTGCGCAAACCAGCGCCGCCGGCCATCTGATGCCGCGCCATTTTTTGCAGCGCGACGGCCTGCGCCCGGACACGGATTTTCGCCGGCTGCGTTATTCTGGCTCGCATGAAGTGACCGCACTGTGGGTGGCGTCTGGCAAGGTAGACGCTGGCGTGCTGGGTAGCGCAGGCTGGCAGCGCCTGCTGGATAGCGACAAGATCGACCTGAACGACGTGCGAGTGATCGCCACCACGCCGGCTTATTCCGAATACAACTGGAGCGTACGCCCCGGTCTGGCGTGGCGTGTCCGGCAAAAGCTCAGCCAGGCACTGCTTGCACTGGACCGCCGCCATCCGGAACAGCGTGAAGTGCTGGACGCGCTGCAAACACAAAGGCTGATTGCCGCCCAGCCCGAGCAGTTTCAGGCGCTGGAGCAAGCTGCCCGCAGTGCCGGGATGCTGGATAAAAAACCGTAGCGCCAGACCAGGCTGTTATCTAGGGAAACGCTGAAAAAATCGTCATTCCCGCGAAGGTGGGAATCCAGGGTGTTGATTTTGCTGGGCTTTTCTTTTAGCAAACACGGTTTGTCTGAATCAATCAGCGCGTCCCTAGCGGCAACAGCCTGGCCCTTTTGAGGGGATGTGCTCAGTCAAAAACCCTATCCCGGCCATTGTTGCCGTGCTGTTTTTTTGTCAGCACAGTGCGTGCTGACTGTCACTGTCCACTCCGTCATGCGGGCCCTAGCATGGCTTCATTGCTGCATACACTGCAGCCCATCCTGACGGAGACCCTGCCATGGACACCCTGCTGCTTCCCCTGATCACCTACGCCACCGTGATGTCAATCACCCCTGGCCCGAACAATGTGATGCTGACCGCCTCTGGCGTGGCATTTGGCTACCGGCGCACCCTGCCGCACCTGCTGGGGGTGAGCATTGGCCATTCAGTGCAGATTGGCCTGGTGTGTCTGGGCCTGGGCAGTGTGTTCATTCAGTGGCCGTGGCTGCACAGCGCACTGGCCTGGGCAGGCTGTGGCTATCTGCTGTGGATGGCCTGGCAGATGCTGCGCGCCGGGGCGGTGGCGGATGCGCCGATGGCGCGGCCACAAAGCTTCTGGCAGGCAGCCGCGTTTCAGTGGATCAACCCGAAAGCCTGGGTGATGGCCACCTCCACCGCCAGCCTGTTTCTGCCACCGGAATGGCCGCTGCTGCTGGCGGCTGGCTGGGTCACGCTGGTGGTGGTGCTGGTCAATTACCCGTGTGTGTCGGTGTGGGCGCTGTTTGGCTCGCTGCTGCGCTCACTGCTGAATCAGCCACAGCGTCGCCAGCGCTTTAACCAACTGATGGCGGCATTGCTGGCGGGCACGGCATTTCTGCTGCTGATGGGACGCTAAGCGCAGGATAAACCCGGCGCAAATTGCCACGCCGGGCCGCTTCACCCGCCATAATGCGTCCGTTCCTGTCCTCTTCGGAGAAAGCCCGATGTTTACCCTCGACCCCCAGCAGCCCGCCACCGACCAGATTGTCAGCCAGATGCTTGCCGCCATCGACAGTGGCCGGCTGGGTGACGGCGCGCGCCTGCCGTCGGTGCGCCAGCTGGCCGCCCAGCTGGAAGTGAGCGTGTTTACCGTGGTGAATGCCTACGACCGCTTGCTGGCACGTGGCTGTATCCGCTCGCGGGTGGGGGCGGGCTATTTTGTCTGTCGCCGGCCTGGCATGGGGGCGCCGGCGCTGGTGGCGGCAGAAACCCCCACCTTGCCCAACACGCCGCTGGGGCTGGTGCAGGGCGTACTGGGCGGCAATCCGTTCAGTGTGCCGGCAGGCTCGGGCTTTCTGCCTGAGGCCTGGCTGGAAGACACCCTGGCCCCGGCTGTGATTACCCGCGCGCTGCGCCGTCACCGCTTTGCCACCCAGCCCGCCCCGGCACAGGGCCACCCGGCAGTGCGTGAACAGATTGCCCTGCGCCTGGCTCAGCAGCAGGTGCAACTGCCCGCCGCCCAGCTGCTGACCACCCAGGGTGCCACCCAGGCGTTTGACCTGGTGCTGCGCGCCAGTGTGCGCCCCGGTGACTGCGTGCTGGTGGAAGATCCGGGCTATTTCATGATTCACGCCCAACTGCGGGCAATGGGGGCCAAGGTGCTGGCAGTGCCGCGCCGGGCCGATGGGCCGGATCTGGACGTGCTGGATGCCCTGGCCAGGGAACACCGTCCCCGCCTGCTGTTTACCCAGACCCTGCTGCACAACCCCACCGGGGGCTGCACCTCGCCCCAGGTGGCGCACCGGCTGCTGTTGCTGGCGGAGCGGCATGATTTCTGGGTGCTGGAAGATGATGTATACGGCGAGCTGGCCAGCCAGCCGGGCATGCGTCTGGTGCAGATTGATGGCCTGCAGCGGGTGCTGTATGTCGGCAGTTTTTCCAAGACGCTCAACCCTGGCCTGCGCCTGGGCTATATTGCCGCGCCCAGCGACTGGCTGCCACGCCTGCTGGAACACAAGGTGATGAGCACGCTGTCGGGCTCGGCGCTGAATGAGGCAGTGATTACCGATATTCTGGAAAGTGGTCGCTACCGGCGGCACACCGAGCAACTGCGTGAACGCCTGGCCCGCGCCCGTCGCGCCAGCGTGCCGGCCTTGCAGGCCTGCGGCATCCAGCTGGAGCACGCCGACGGCGAGGGGATTTTTTTATGGGCGCGTCTGCCCGATGGGCTGGATGCCGATCAGCTCACCCGTGCGGCGGCACAGGTGGGCATTCTGCTGGCACCGGGCACGCTGTTTTCACCCAGCGGCCAGGGCCAGTCGTTTTTGCGCATCCATGCCGCGTATGGCAGCGATCCGGCGCTGCTGGCGTTTCTGCGCGAACAGGCTGCCGCCAGTCAAACGTCAGGCCCGCGTTTGCGCCTGGCGTAAGCCCACCTGCCACTGCGCCCCGGTTATCCGCCGAGTGTTAACGCCGCAGCTTGGCCAGTGCGGCGGCCATGGCGTTATTGCTGGGCGGCGCTTCGCGGGCTGGCTTGCCGCCGCCTTTGCGCGGCGTGCTGTCGTCGCGCGGGCCGCGCGCCGTGCTGGCACCCGGTTCGTCGTCCAGACGCATGCTCAGGCCAACCCGCTTGCGCTTGACGTCCACTTCCATCACTTTCACCTTGACCACATCGCCGGCCTTGACCACCTTGCGCGGGTCATCGACAAACTGCTTGCTCAAGGCCGAGATGTGCACCAGGCCGTCCTGATGCACGCCGATGTCGATAAAGGCACCAAAGTTGGCCACATTGGTGACCACGCCTTCCAGAATCATGCCGGGGCGCAGGTCGGCCAGGTCTTCCACGCCGTCGGCAAAGGTGGCGGTCTTGAATTCCGGGCGCGGGTCGCGGCCCGGTTTTTCCAGCTCGCGCAGGATGTCCATCACCGTGGGCAGGCCAAAACGCTCGTCGGTGTAGTCGCTGGGCTTGAGCGTTTTCAGCGCGCTGACATCGCCAATCAGCGCGGTCACCGGCTTGTTGCAGCGGGCCACAATGCGCTCGACCAGCGGGTAGGCTTCCGGATGCACCGCTGAGCGGTCCAGCGGGTTGTCGCCGTTCATGATGCGCAAGAAACCCGCCGCCTGCTCGAAGGTTTTGTCGCCCAGTCGCGGCACTTTCAGCAGCGCCTTGCGCTGGCGGAACGCACCATGGCTGTCGCGGTAGCTGACAATATTGCCGGCGATGGTGCTGTTCAGCCCGGACACCCGCGCCAGCAGCGCCGCCGAGGCGGTGTTGACGTCCACGCCCACCGCGTTCACGCAGTCTTCCACCACCGCATCCAGCGAGCGCGCCAGCTGGCTTTGGTTCACATCGTGCTGATACTGGCCCACGCCAATCGATTTCGGGTCGATTTTCACCAGCTCGGCCAGCGGGTCTTGCAGGCGGCGGGCAATCGACACCGCGCCGCGCAGCGATACATCCAGCTCGGGAAACTCGCGTGCGGCCAGTTCCGAAGCGGAATACACCGAGGCACCGGCTTCGGACACCACCAGCTTGGTCAGCTTCAGCTCGGGGTGCAGGCGCATCAGGTCGGCGGCCAGCTTGTCGGTTTCCCGGCTGGCGGTGCCGTTGCCAATGGCGATCAGCTCCACCCGATGACGGGCGCACAGCGCAGCCAGAATCGCCAGGGATTTGTCCCATTCATTGCGCGGCACATGCGGATAAATCACCCCGGTGTCCACCAGCTTGCCGGTGGCGTCGGTCACCGCCACCTTCACCCCGGTGCGCAGGCCGGGGTCCAGCCCCAGCGTGGCGCGCGGGCCGGCGGGCGCAGCCAGCAAGAGGTCGTGCAGATTGCGGGCAAACACCTGAATCGCCTCGGTTTCTGCGGCTTCGCGCAGGCGCTGGGTGAGTTCCAGCTCCAGCGACAGCACCATCTTGGCCCGCCAGGCCAGGCGCACACTGTCCAGCAGCCATTTATCTGCCGGGCGGCTCTGGTCGGCAATCTGGAATACGTCGGCGATCATCTGTTCGTAGTCGCTGCGCTGGGTGGTCGGCGTATCTGCCGGCTGCCAGGCCAGCTGCACATTCAGCACGCCTTCGTTGCGCCCACGCAGCAGCGCCAGCGCCCGGTGCGACGGAATCGCCCGGATCGGCTCGGCGTAGGCAAAATAATCGGCAAACTTGGCCCCGGCTTCGGCCTTGCCTTCCACCAGGGTGGCGCGCATTTCGCCCTCTCGCCAGAGTTTTTCCCGCAATTCACCCAGCAGGCCAGCGTGCTCGCCCATGCGCTCGATCAGGATGGCGCGCGCGCCGTCCAGCGCCGCCTTGGCGTCGGCCACGCCAGCGTCGGCGTTGATATAGGCCAGCGCGGCCTGTTGCGGGTCTTGCGTCGGGTCGGCCAGCAGGCTGTCGGCCAGCGGCTCCAGCCCGGCTTCGCGGGCCATCTGCGCCTTGGTACGCCGCTTGGGCTTGTAGGGCAGGTAGAGGTCTTCCAGCGTGGTCTTGTCCTGGGCGGCGTACAGCGCGCTTTCGAGTTCGGCAGACAGTTTGCCTTGCTCGCGGATACTGCCCAGGATGGTGTCGCGGCGGGCGTCGAGTTCGCGCAGGTAGCGCAGGCGTTCGTCCAGCTGGCGCAGCTGGGTGTCGTCCAGGCCGCCGGTGGCCTCCTTGCGGTAACGGGCAACGAAAGGCACGGTGGCACCTTCATCCAGCAGCTGGATGGTGGCGGCCACCTGGGATTCACGAACCGCCAGTTCGGCGGCCAGACGGGAAGCAATCGAGGGCAACATCGGCATCAACAGGTTGGGCAAAAGCGTGACTTTAACGCATTCTGCCGGGCAGGCGTAGCCCTGTGCTTACCTGGGCCGGCGCGAAGTTGACATCCTTCCTCATTTGTAAGGTGAAGGATCCTACGGTGCTCAGGCGCGGCATTGAGGCTACCCCTGAGTCACTTCGTGACGGCATGACTGCAACCATTCACTTGACCGGCTCACCGGGCGGGCGTGCCCTCAACACATTGATTGCGCCGGGTCAGCACCTTCCTAACTCGAACAACTCACGCTCAGGGTGTGTGCCCAGTCTGGCGGCAGGCCGGCGTAGTCGGCATATTCTGGCCGTTCGGTAAACGGATCGCTCAGGCAGGCACGCAGGCGGTTGATTTCCTGATAATTGCCCGCCTGCGCGGCCTGAATGGCCAGTTCGGCCAGGTGATTGCGCAGCACATAACAGGGGTTGATCTGGCGCATGGCGGCACTGCGCTGGGCGTCGGGCTGGCCATCCTGTTGCAACCGGACGGCGTAGCGCTGCCGCCAGGTGTCAAAGCTGGCCCGGTCGAGAAACAGGTCGCGGCAGTGTTCCGGATCGTCGCCGTGGGCGGTGACGGCGCACAGCCGGCGCCAGGTCAGCGTGTGGTCGGCCCCCTGGGCGGCCATCAGGTCGAGCAGGTCGGTGAGCAGGGTCCAGTCGTCGTCCTGCCAGTGCTGCAAGCCCAGCTTGGCCTGCATGCGGCTGGCCAGGGCCGCTTCCAGCGTGGGCTGAAAGGTTTCCAGCGCCTGCAACAGGCGTTCTTCGCGAATCAGCGGCCACAGCGCGGCAGCCAGCCGTTGCAGGTTCCAGTACACGATGTGTGGCTGACGGCGGAAGGCGTAGCGGCCCTGGTGGTCGGAGTGGTTGCAGATATGCTCCGGGTCAAAGCCATCCAGAAAGCCAAACGGGCCGTAATCCAGGGTCAGGCCCAGAATCGACATATTGTCGGTATTCAGCACGCCATGGCAGAACCCTACCGCCTGCCAGTCGGCCACCAGCCGGGCGCTGGCGGCAATCACCTGCTCAAACCAGGCGGCGTAGGGCTGTTCGGCCTGCTGACACTCGGGAAAATGCGCGGCAATCACATGGTCGGCCAGCTGGCGCAGTGCATCGGGCCGGTTGCCGTGGCAAAAATGCTCAAACATGCCAAAGCGGACAAAGCTGGGGGCCACCCGGCAGACCACGGCAGCGGTTTCCAGGCTTTCACGTCGCACCAGGGTGGACGACGCCACCAGTGTCAGCGCCCGGCTGGTGGGAATGCCTAGGCCAGCCATGGCTTCCGAACAGAGAAATTCCCGGATCGACGAACGCAATACTGCACGGCCATCGCCCATGCGTGAAAACGGCGTCGAGCCCGCGCCTTTGAGCTGGATTTCATGGCGCTGGCCATCCTGGCCGTCGCGTTCACCCAGCAGCAGGGCGCGGCCATCGCCCAATTGTCCGGCCCAGACGCCAAACTGGTGGCCGGAGTAGGCGGTGGCCAGCGGCGGCAATCTGGCGGGCGGGCGGCTGCCGGCCAGTACGGCCAGGGTGTCGTCGTCAAAGTCGTGGGCAGGGTCTAGCCCAAGCAGGCGGGCGCAATCTGGGCTGATGGCGGCCCAGTGCGGTTCGTTCAAGGCTTGTGGGGCCACCACCCGGTAAAAGATCGGGGGCAATGCGGCGTAGCGGGGGCTGTGCAGCCCGGTTTCGATGGCAGACATGGCAAGTGCGTCGTGGGGGGAGACACCCCACTATAGCAAGCTTGCCAGGCTGACCATAGACACATGGCAGACAGGGTTTTATCCAGCGGGCCGAGCGGCGGCGCGGCACCGGTGGCAGGATGGAGCCGGTGGACGGCAAGCCCTATGGCTCAGTGGTGGCGCGCGCCCAGATGCTGGCGGGCGTGCTTGACGGCACGCAGTGAGGCAGCGGACAGATTGGTGCAGGCAAACTGGTTGACCTGGCGGGTGGCTTTGGACATGGATTCGTAGGCACAGCCGCCAACCGCCACGGCGGATTCCAGCGCATCGCGGCTG
The DNA here is from genome assembly GCF_002002905.1 of Aquaspirillum sp. LM1. Lineage (NCBI taxonomy): Bacteria > Pseudomonadati > Pseudomonadota > Betaproteobacteria > Neisseriales > Aquaspirillaceae > Aquaspirillum > Aquaspirillum sp. LM1. The sequence goes on from NZ_CP019509.1 coordinate 1,442,804, forward strand.
GGGCGGGTCATCGGGGCCTGGTTGAGTTGCTTGACCAGATCGCGGTTCAGGCTGGACACCAGCCGCTCTGACAGCATCATCAGGTCGTTGCCGGCCTGCACCTGGGCAATCAACAGCGACTGGGTGGCCTGCAGCGGGCCATCCAGCGGGCCGTCGTTGGCCGGGTTGGGCGTCGGGGGCGTTTGCAGCGGGCGACAGGCTTCCACCCATTGTCGGTAGACATCAAGCTGGGCATCGACCAGACGGCGCTGATTCTGGGCCAGAACATCGGCCAGCGCGGTCATTGCATGGGTCAAGTGGGTGAATAGCATGGCGACCCTCCATCCGGGTAGTGGCTGCGCAAACAGCCGGTAAGAAAACGGTGTTTCAGTGGCCGGGCACCGTGATCCGGATGCGCGGGATGTGCCAGCACGACCGGCCTGGGGCAGGTCAAGAACCACACAGGCGCTGACTGAGTGGAGTTTACCCCGTTTTGCGTCAGGATCAATAAACCATAAGCATAAAGCCTGGGTATTTTTACGTAGTCATGACCGACAGGCTTGTCAGCACAGGATTTTGTGCCGATTTGGCACATGGGCCGGGGCCACAGACAAGCGTTGTATGCGCGCGACACCTGTCCGCCCCGGACCCATTCAGCCGTGGTGGTGGCTCAGTGGTGCCACATGGCGTCGAGTTCGGTCAGCAAGGCTTCGATGATCGGGTCGCCAGCGCGGTCGGCACTGTAGATGAAATGCAGCTCGGTGGTTTTGCTGTAATCGCCCACCAGCACCACGTCACCGGCTTGCTGCATCACCAGCGCTTCATCCTCACGCATGATGGCCAGCCCCACCCCCGCCCGCACCAGGCTGGTGATGCAGGGGATGTGATCGACTTCGGCCACTTTTTTCGGGGAAATGTTCATTTCCCGCCACAGCTCGCTGGTCAGTTTGTGCAGGCTGGACAGCGGCGAAATGCCAATCCACGGCAATTTGCCCAGCTCCTTGTTGCTCATGCCGCTCAGTCGCTCGCGCCAGGCGGGTGGGGCCACCACGCGAAAGCGCATGTCGGTGAGATATACGGTATTGACATTCACATAGGGGTTTTTGCCAATGTAAAACCCGGCGTCGAGTTCTTTTTTGCGCACCCGGTTGAGCACGCTACCGGTGACGCCATGCTGCAGCTGGATGTCCAGCAGTGGGTATTTTTCAATCAGCGCGGCCACCCACGGGCCGATGTTGATCATTTCTGGTGTGGTGATGGCACCAATGATGGCGCGTCCGGCCAACTGGCCTTTCAGGCTGCGCGAACGGTAGAGCAGTTCGCGGCTGGCTTCCAGAATGGCCTGGGCCTGGGGCAGCAGTTCCTGGCCAATGCGTGACAGGTTCACCCCGCCGGCGGTGCGTTCAAACAGCGGCATGCCGACTTCTTCTTCCAGCGCCTTGATCTGCGCGGTGACGGCGGGCTGGCTCAGGTGCAGCAGCTCCGCCGCCTGGGTCAGGTGGCCTTGTTGCGCCACCGTGACAAAGGTGCGCAATTGATAAATTTCCATGACGATCTCTCTCCCCAGCAGGCAGTGATGTAGTGGGTTGTCTGTGCCGGTCAGCCGGGGTGGGCAAGGCCCGAATCGTCAGCCAGCGCACCCGGATCGCCCTGCCTGGACAGCCTCCGGATGCTGTATTCCCCTGATGCGTCGCCGTGATGGTCGCGCGCAGAGTTGTCGTTTTACCCGCAATTTTACGCCAATTTTGCCTGGCTTTGCTGACTCATCTTGGCGTCATTTTGTGAGTGTAAACCACTGATGTAAAACATATATTGCTACGCAGCATTCAAATGGCTGATTTTTTTCATCAGAAATTGCGATTAGCACGTTTACGCTAACGTTAAGTAGATTCGTCGCAAGCAAGCCTTTCCGGGGTTTGTGTCACAAAGGAGGAAACACATGAACGAAGACGTTCTGAAACGGGTGCAGCAGAACCCGAAGTTCGCCGAACTCGTCCACAAGAAGACGACATTCGGATGGACCCTGTCGATCGTGATGCTGGTGATCTACTACGGGTTCATCCTGATTCTGGCATTTGCACCGAAGTCGCTGGGTGCAACGATCGGTGGCGGCGTTACCACCCTTGGCATGCCGGTGGGCGTGCTGATCATTCTCTCGGCGTTTGTGCTGACGGGCATTTACGTGCGCCGCGCCAACACCGAGTTTGACCAACTCAACCAAGAAATCGTTGAGGAGTCCAAATAAATGAATCGTTGGCTCAAATACGCAGGTTACGCAGCACTGGCGCTGGCGCCAGTGGCTGCATTCGCGGCCGGTGACGCGCTGCAGGGCGAAGTGAAAAAAGCCCCGCTGAACGTCGCGGCCATCGTGATGTTCTTCGCCTTTGTGGCATTTACCCTGGGGATCACCTACTGGGCAGCACGTCGCACCCGGTCGGCCTCTGACTTCTACACCGCCGGTGGTGGTATCACCGGTTTCCAGAACGGCCTGGCCATTGCCGGCGACTACATGTCGGCAGCCTCGTTTCTGGGTATTTCCGCCATGGTGTTCGAAAAAGGCTACGACGGCCTGATCTACTCCATCGGCTTCCTGGTCGGCTGGCCGGTGATCCTGTTCCTGGTGGCAGAGCGTCTGCGTAACCTGGGCAAGTTTACTTTCGCCGACGTGGCCTCCTATCGTCTGAATCAAACCCAGGTTCGCATCCTGGCGGCGACCGGCACCCTGGTGGTGGTGGCGCTGTACCTGATTGCCCAGATGGTGGGCGCAGGCAAGCTGATTCAGCTGCTGTTCGGCATGGACTACGCCACCGCTGTGGTGCTGGTGGGCGTGCTGATGGTGCTGTACGTGATGTTCGGCGGCATGCTGGCCACCACCTGGGTGCAGATCATCAAAGCGGTGATCCTGCTGTCCGGTGCCTCGTTCATGGCCTTCATGGTGCTGGCTTCGGTGGGTTTCAGCCCGGAAGCCATGTTCTCCAAGGCCATTGAAGTACACGACAAGCACGCTGCCATCATGGAGCCGGGCCAACTGGTGTCCAACCCGATCGACGCCGTGTCGCTGGGTCTGGCGCTGATGTTTGGTACCGCTGGTCTGCCGCACATCCTGATGCGCTTCTTTACCGTGTCCAACGCCAAGGAAGCCCGCAAGTCGGTGTTCTTTGCCACCGGTTTCATCGGCTACTTCTACATCCTGACCTTCATCATCGGTTTTGGCGCCATCTTCCTGGTGGGCACCAACCCGGAATTCAAGGATGCAGCCGGCAAGCTGATCGGTGGTAACAACATGGCTGCCGTGCATCTGGCCAAGGCCGTGGGTGGCAACCTGTTCCTGGGCTTCATCTCGGCTGTGGCGTTTGCCACCATCCTGGCCGTGGTGGCGGGTCTGGCCCTGTCCGGTGCTTCGGCTGTGTCGCATGACCTGTACGCCTCGGTGATCAAGAAGGGCAAGGCTGACGAAGCTGCTGAAATGCGCGTGTCCAAGATCACCACCCTGGTGCTGGGCGTGATTGCCATCGTCCTGGGCATCATCTTTGAAAAGCAGAACATCGCCTTCATGGTGGGCCTGGCCTTCTCCATCGCCGCTTCGGCCAACTTCCCGGTGCTGTTCCTGTCGATGTTCTGGAAGGGTCTGACCACCCGTGGCGCAGTGATTGGTGGGTTTGCCGGCCTGTTCTCCGCCGTGCTGCTGATTGTTCTTGGCCCGGCAGTGTGGGTTGATGTGCTGAAGAACGCCAAGGGTACCGAGCTGTTCCCGTACAAAAACCCGGCGCTGTTCTCGATGACCCTGGCTTTCGTGACCACCTGGCTGGTGTCCGTGATGGACAACTCCAAGCAGGCTCAGGAAGAACGCAAGCTGTTTGACGCCCAGTTCGTTCGTGCCATGACCGGTATCGGTTCGGCAGGCGCCTCCAAGCATTAATTTGATCTGAAAGACAAGCTGGTCATGCCGTGGGTGTGGCCAGCCACCCCCCCTGCACTACAAAGGAGCTACTGAATGTCCACCATCGAATCCGTCCTGAAAGAAACGCGCAGCTTTCCGCCGTCCGACGCTTTCCGTCAGAAGGCCACCATCTCGGGCATGGAAGCCTATAACGCACTGTGCGATCAGGCCAATCAGGATTACCCCGGCTACTGGGGCGGCCTGGCCCGTGACCTGCTGACCTGGCACAAGCCGTTCACTCAGGTATTTGATGACAGCAATGCGCCGTTTTTCAAATGGTTTGCCGATGGTGAGCTGAACGTCTCCTACAACTGTATCGACCGTCATCTGGCGCAAAACGCCGACAAAGTCGCGCTGATTTTTGAAGCCGATGGGGGTGAAGTCAACAACGTCACTTACGCAGATCTGCATCGTCAGGTGTGCCTGTTCGCCAACGGCCTCAAAAGCCTGGGCGTGACCAAGGGTGATCGCGTCATTATTTATATGCCGATGGTGGTGGAAGCCATTGTCGCCATGCAAGCCTGCGCCCGTATCGGTGCCATCCACTCGGTGGTGTTTGGCGGCTTCTCCGCTGGCGCAGTGAAAGACCGTATCGAAGACGCCGGTGCCAAGCTGGTGGTGACCGCCAACGAAGGCATGCGCGGCGGCAAGACCGTTCCGCTCAAGGCCACCGTTGACGAAGCACTGACCATGGACGGCACCAGCTCGGTGCAAAACGTGATTGTGTACCAACGTACCCCGACCGACGTGGCCTGGACTGCTGGCCGCGACGTCTGGCTGCACGACCTGGTCAAAGACCAGTCGGAAACCTGCGAACCGGAATGGATGAACGCGGAAGACCCGCTGTTCATTCTGTACACCTCCGGCTCCACCGGCAAACCCAAGGGCATCCAGCACAGCACCGCTGGCTACCTGCTGGGCGCGATGAATTCCTTCCGCACCGTGTTTGACTTCAAGCAGGACGACGTCTACTGGTGCACAGCCGATGTGGGCTGGATCACCGGTCACTCCTACATCTGCTACGGCCCGCTGGCCAATGGTGCCACCCAGATCGTGTTTGAAGGCGTGCCGACCTACCCGAACGCCTCGCGTTTCTGGCGCATGATTCAGGACCACAAGGTCTCGATTTTCTACACCGCCCCGACCGCCATCCGCTCGCTGATCAAGCTGGGTGCCGATCTGCCGAACCAGTTTGACCTGACCAGCCTGCGCCTGTTGGGCACGGTGGGTGAGCCGATCAATCCGGAAGCCTGGATGTGGTACTACGAAGTGGTGGGCGGCAGCCGCTGCCCGATCGTGGACACCTGGTGGCAAACCGAAACCGGCTCGGCGATGATTGCCCCGCTGCCGGGTGCCGTGCCGACCAAGCCGGGTTCTTGCACCCTGCCGCTGCCGGGCATCATCGCGGATATCGTTGACGAATCCGGCGCTCAGGTTGAGCCGGGCCGTGGCGGTTTCCTGGTGATCAAGAAGCCGTTCCCGTCGCTGGTGCGCACCATCTGGGGTGACCCGGACCGTTTCAAGAAAACCTACTTCCCGGACGAATTCAACGGCCAGTACTACCTGGCAGGCGACTCGGCCAACCGTGACGAAAACGGCTACTTCTGGATCATGGGCCGTATCGACGACGTGCTGAACGTGTCGGGTCACCGTCTGGGCACCATGGAAATCGAATCCGCCCTGGTGGCCAACCCGCTGGTGGCTGAAGCCGCCGTGGTGGGCAAGCCGCACGATGTGAAGGGTGAAGCCGTGGTGGCCTTTGTGGTGCTGAAGGGTGCCCGTCCGGAAGGCGAAGAAGCCAAGAAGATTGCAGCTGAACTGAAGGCCTGGGTGGCCCATGAAATTGGCAAGATTGCCCAGCCGGATGACATCCGCTTTGGTGAAAACCTGCCGAAGACCCGCTCGGGCAAGATCATGCGCCGCCTGCTGCGCTCGATTGCCAAGGGCGAGGAAATCACCCAGGACGTGTCCACGCTGGAAAACCCGCAAATCCTGACCCAGCTCAGCGCACCGCTGTAATACGCGCCTCGGCGCAGTCCGGCTGATGCCTGCCCGGCCAGCCGGACCCCAGTTTTCCCTGCGATTGCCGCACCTTATCCCGTGTTTCGGGATAATGGTGCGGTTTTTTTTGTCTGGAAATTAGGCGGGCAGCAGACTTCACGCATAGCCGGATTACACCGGTTTGGTGGCCAGCCGGTACTCCAGCATGGCGACAAAGGCAGACAACGACTGGTCGTGGAGAATTTCCTCCATGGTCAGCGACAGATGCAGGCGACGCTCAATCTCACTGGCCAGCATCAGGCTGCTGAGCGAATCAATGCCATTGTCGGCCAGGGATTGTTCCGGGGAAATGCGATCCACTTCCACGTCCAGAATCTCGGCACATACGGCCTGTAATTGCGTCAGCAGATCTGCGCCACTGGCGCTGATCATGGGGGCGGCACCTGCCACGCTGCGGCCCGAAGCCTCCTGCAGCAGACGCAGCGTGCCAAGCGGCCCGGTCTGCAAGGCGTGCCAGTCGGCACCAAATGGCAGCAGGTGGGCGCTGCGGGTAGTGAACACTTGCGTCAGTGCGGATAGCCCTGACGCGGTGGACAGCGGCAACAAGCCATAGCGGCGGAAAATCGGCAAGGTGCGTGCATCCCGCTCGGCAATGCCACTGTCCCACGGCCCCCAGCCCAGACTCAGGGCCGGCAGCCCCTGGCCACGACGCATCTCGGCCAGCGCATCCAGCATGGCATTGGCGGCGGCATACGCAGCCATGCCAGGCAGGGCCAGCAAGGCACCGAGTGAAGAAAACAGCACAAAATATTCCAATGGCTGTTGGTCGAGTGCCTGATGCAAATGCCAGGCCGACAGGGCCTTGGCGGCAAATACCCGGTCGAATGCCTGTGGGTCCAGATCACGGTATCCCTGATCTTCAAGATGCGCGGCACAATGCAGCACGCCCAGTATGGGTTGGCCGGTCTGCTGGCAAAACTGATGAACATAGTCTGTCAGCCGAACCGGATCGGCCAGATCAACCGCCGCGTAGCGGACTTGCACGCCTTGCTCGCGCAACTGGGTCAGCCACGCCTGTTCCGTATCGTCCAGCGTGCTGCGCCGCCCGAGCAACAAAACATGGCGCGCGCCATGGGTTACTGCCCATTCAGTAACGTGTCGGCCAATGGCCCCCAATCCGCCTGTAATCAGATGCACGCCCACGCGGCTTAAGCGCACCGGAGGCGTGGGCGGCACGGCATGTGGCAGCAGGCGCAAGCCAAAACGCTGACCCGCCCGCAGCGCCAGCTGATCTTCGCCATCATCGGCCAGCAAGGCATCCCGCACGGCACCGGCGGAACTGGCCTGGTCGATATCCAGCAGTCCGCCCCACAAGGCAGGGGCTTCCTGCTGGCCAATCACCCGTAATAACCCCCAGAGCGCCGCCGGAAAAGGATCACCGATCACATCGCTGTCCACCACCTTTTGGGCTTGTTGGGTGAGTACCCATAGCCGCACGGGCGTGGTGCGCCGCGATAGGGCCTGACACAGCTGAATCAGCCGATGGCATAGCGCAGCTGGGCCATGTGGCCAGGCCAGAGGCCATAGCACCAGCAGATGGAGGGCAGCTTGAGGCAGGTCACTGACCAACTGGGCAATATCAGCTTCGCTGCCCGGCAGGCTGGAATACACCCGGCATGGCTGGTCTGGTTGATCCAGCGCAGCACACAGTGCGGCCTGCTGTTCGTCACCGTCGCCAAGCACCACCCATGGGTGGTGCAGCATGCCTGGGCCGGGCGGCGGCAGTGCCTGCCAGTTCAGACGGTGTACGCTGGCCGTGGCGGGGGAAACTGGGCGGGTGCTGGCACGACTGCGCAGGCCACGCACCCGACACAATAGCGTGCCTTGTGGTGTGAAAGCATCGATATCGCTGCACCAGCTGCCATCGTCGTTGGTCTTGAAACAGGCATGTACGCTCACCCGGCCAGTCAGTGGGCCAAACAGGCGGATTTCATCAATCGCCACCGGGGCCGGCACTTCGGTGGGCAAAATGCGTTGCGTCACCGTGGCCGCCCGGATGGCCAGCGCAGCCTGGAACAGGCCATCGAGCGCAGCCGGATGAAAGCCGAACTGGGTGGGTGCCTCAGGCAACGTCAGTTCACACAGGGCATCGTGCTCACCTACGCGTGCCTGTTCAATCGACCGGAACGCACCGCGATAGTCAAAGCGCAGCAAGGCAAATGCCGCGTACACTGCATCGGCCTCCATCAGAAGCGGGCAGCGCGCCGCCACATCCGCCAGCTGGCGCGGTACGCCAGGCCGGCCTGGCGGCAGCACGCGCAAGCGGGCGCTGGCCGCCAGGGTCAGCGGACGACTGTCGTCTGGGCTACTGTAGATGCGCACCTGCCATTGCCGATCATCACAATGGGTTTGCAGGCGAAATGCGCTGCTGGCGTGCAGCGGCAGTGCGTGCGTCAGGGTCAGCTGCTCAATGGCCACGGCATCGCCTGGCAGGGTTTCTGCCGCAACCGCCAGCAATGCTTCAATATAAGCCGCCGCAGGAAACAGCGCTTCGCCCATCACACGGTGATCCAGTAGCCATGGCAAGCTTTCCACCGTCAGGTCAGCATCCCACGCGGGTTCTGCCTGTCTCTGCCGCTCACCCAGCAGCCGGCTTGACCAAGGGCGCAGGCGGTGGTGCTGGCTGGCGGCGGGTTCACGCCAGTAAGGGCTCAGATTCCAGGGGTAGGCAGGCAGATCTATCCGCCGGGCATCGGGCAATACCGCCTGCCAGTCGGGCGCTATCCCTGCCTCATGCAATTCTGCCAGTACCCGCTGGAGTGGGTGTTTGCCTCGGCAGGCAAACACTTTGCCGCGTTGCGGGTGCAGCCAGGCATCCAGCCCACTGGCCAATGTGGCTTGCGGCGAGATTTCCAGCACATGGCGCTGCCGCGCTTTCAACAAGGCGGCGACGGCGTGGTCAAAGCGGATCGGGTCGATCACATTGGCCGCCCAGTGCCCGGCGGCAATCTGGCATGCCTGGATCGCCGTTCCGGTCACGGAAGAATATAAAGGGATGACCGGTTCGGCAGGGGCGATGCTTGCTGCACCTTCGGTTAGCGCAACACGCAGCCCGGCCAGTTGGGGCGAATGAAAGGCAATCCGGGTATTGACTGACTGGCTGGCGATTTTTTGCTGGCGCAGTGTGCGGGCAATGTCCTGCAGGGCGCAGGCCGAACCTGACAGGATGCAACTGTGCGGGCCACTGGCACCGGCAAGTACGATATGGGGGTGATGGCGGCCGGTCAGTTCGGCCAGTCGGCTGGCCATGGCTTCAACCGGCATGGCCACCGCCAGCATGCCTCCACCTGCCGGCAATGGTGCCAGCTGGACATATCGCTGATGCAACAGCGCCATGGCCTGCTCCAGGGTGTAGACCCCCGCCAGGTGAAAAGCCGTCATTTCGCCCGCGCTGTAACCCAGCACGGCTGAGGCTTGCAATCCCCAGTGGTGCCATAGTGCTGCCTGCGACACTTGCAGGGCAAATAACCCAGGCTGCATGATGCAGTCATTGGGTGCCGACCAGAGGCTGCGCAGCGGCACGTCGCAGTGCTTTGCCCATGCCGCTTCGCACGCGGCAAATGTGGCTGCGTAGACGGGCTCCTGCGCCAGCCAGCGTGCGGCGGTGGCCAGACCGGCCCCGCCTATGCCCGGAAACACCCAGACCAGACCGTCCGGCACAGCCGGCCCCGCTGGCTCGCCCAGCGTATCAAGCTGCTGGCGCAGCTCGGCCAGTGAGGTAAACACCAGGGCCTTGCGTCGGTCAAATCGCTGGCGCGTGGTGGCCTGGCTGTAGCTGAGGTCTGCCGGGGTGATGTCTGGCTGCGTGTCGAGAAAATCAGCCAGGCTGCGCGCCACCCGGCGCAAGCCCTCGCTTGAGGGCGCGGACAAGGGCAATACGAAAGCATCAGCGGGTTCAGCGGGTGATGAGGCTGATGACGGCGACTGTCCTGCCAGATCTGGGGCATTGCTCAACACCACATGCACATTGCTGCCGCCAAATCCAAATGAATTGACCCCGGCCAGCAGCGGTCCATGGCTGGCCAGTGGGGTCAGTCGATGGGGTAATTGCAGGCGCAATGCCTCAAATGGTATGCGTGGACTGGGTGCATCCGCATGCAGATTGGCCGGCACCTGGCGATGCTGCAGGCACAGCACGGTCTTGATCAGGCCGGCAATTCCTGCTGCCGCTTCGGTATGGCCAATCACCGATTTGCATGCGCCCAGCAGCAGGGGCCGGCTGACGCCTGGTTCACACCGGCAAACCTGGCCAATGGCGTCGGCTTCGATCGGGTCGCCCGTTGGTGTGCCGGTGCCATGTGCTTCAACAAAGTCCAGCGCCCCCGGGCTGATTCCAGCCTGGGCGCAAGCGGCACGAATCACCGCCTGCTGGGCCTGACCACTGGGCAGGGTGATGGTGGCCGTGTGGCCATCTTGGTTGGAGGCGCTGCCGCGAATCACCGCCAGCACCGGGTCGCCGTCCTGCAGTGCCTGAGCCAGTGGCTTAAGCAATACGGCACCAACGCCTTCACTGCGCACGTAACCATCGGCCCCTGCGGCAAAGCTGCGGCAGCGCTGACGCGGAGACAGAAAGCCTGTGCGGCTTTCCACCACCGAAAAATCCGGTATCAACATCAGCTGGCTGCCTGCGGCCACCGCCAGATGGCTCTCTCCCCGACGCAGGCTGTCGCAGGCCAGGTGCACGCTGAGCAGAGAGGACGAGCAGGCGGTATCGACCGTCATCGACGGCCCCCGGAAATCAAAGGTGTGCGACACCCGGTTGGACAGCATGGTGCCCAGCGAACCGGTGGAGGTATAGCCGGAAGCTTCGCGCAGATTGGCAAACTGCAAGTGCAGATAGTCATGGGTGAACGCCCCGACAAATACCCCCACGGCTTCACCCGCCAGGGTGCCAGGTGCCAGCCGGGCCTGTTGCAGCGCCTCCCAGGTGACCATCAGCATCAGACGATGCTGGGGATCCATGAAAGCCGCTTCGGTGCCGCTGAGGCCAAATACCTCGGGATCAAACCCGGCCACATCGTCGAGAAAGCCGCCCTCCTGGGCAACGGTGCGACCGGGCAGATTACGGTTGCGTGCGGCATACGCCGCAGTGGACCAGCGTTCCGGGGGAACCGGGCGGATGGGGTCGCGACCGCTGCTCAGCAGTTGCCAAAAGGCTTCTGGTGAGCCTACCCCACCCGGAAAGCGGCAGCCCATGCCGATAATGGCGATAGGCATGGCCGTTTCCGGCCCGGAGGGGGCAAGCATCATGGGGCTTCTTCCTGATTTCATCATCCTGCTGGGGCGTGCAAAGGGTTATGTGCACCACTGGTCCGGGCTGGGCACACATTTGGGTGGATGGGGAGGCTGGCCGGGGGTCATCAATGCTTCATAACTGATGCCATTGCCGAGCATTTTGTAACGCAGGCCACTCGGGCAGGTGGTTTCGCCGTTCATGGCCTGAGCCAGTCCAAGCGTTTCACCATAGGCCACCGTAATCGGCTGTAGCGCATTGCCATCTGTGGTGCGAATCACCCGCAATGGCGGCGAACCCGAGGTTTGAATGAATGCCCGTCCGGCCTGAGTGTCCATCACCAGCATGAACTGGGTGTAGCCCCGGGTGACCAGATCGGTGGAGGGCGGGGTGTTGTTGATCAGCCAGCGTTGGGTTTTTTCCTGTACGGTCAGCTTGGCAGCACTGACCAGAGGGTAACCATGATCAATAAATGCTTGCCGCACGCTGGACGACAACACGCCAGTATCCAGGCTGGCAGCCAGGGCAGGATCCATTGGAAACAGCGGCGTGCCAATGGTGCGGGTTGGCCCATTGGGCAATACCAGCGCCACGGCGGCATTGGTCAGGTTGGCCCCAGCCAGGCTGGCTGCAGTGAAGATGGTGCCCTGCAGGGAAGCAAACGCCAGCGACGCCGGTTTCTGGCCCTGGGTCGGATCCAGATTGGCCTTGCTGAAATCGGCATTGACCAGATTGGCGTACGACAGATTGGCACCAAACATCCGGGCCTGGGTGAAGGTCATGGTGGCCAGATTGGCACCCGACAGATTGACCTGTTCCAGATTGGCATTTTCGGCGCGGGCCAGGCTGCCGTACCACTGCGCGCCAGACATGTCCACCGCGTAAAGATTGGCCCCGGTCAGGATGGCATCCGGCATGAAGACATTGGTCAGAATGGCGGCATTGCCCGTGCTTTGCATCACCGCCAGCTGGCCATCCTGCTGGCGACGCACCCGCAAGGCAATATCGCCCTGTTCAACCAGCCAGTCTTCACCGGGCAGGCGTGTGGTCACCTGAATGCCGATCCGGGTATTCAACACCGCCTGACCCTGGTGTTCCAGCGCATGCAATGTGTCGGGCATCTGGCCAAGATCCAGCTGCGCGGCAGCATGCGCATCAAGCTGGCCAATGGTTTGCAGGCTGCCAAACTGTCCGCCGGTGATATCGGTGCGCGCCAGGCTGGCGTTGGAAAAATTCGCGCCCACCATCGATACATTGCCGGTGATGCTGGCCCCGGTCAGGTCAGCCCCCACCAGCACGGCATCGTTGAGCGATGTATTGTCAAATTTGGCCTGCTTGAGCGATGCTCCCTGAAACACCACCCGATCCAGGGTCTGGGCGGTCAGGTTGACGCCGTCCATTTTTGCCTGGGTAAAGTTGGTTTGCGCCGTCAGAGTGGCGTCACGCAGGTCCATGCCGGTCAGCGTGGCCGCCAGCAGCAGGGTATCGCTGAGGTTCAGCCGTGCCGCGCCAGTGACTTTGGACAAGGCCGCATTGGTCAGATTGGCTTGGGCAAAGTTGACGTCGTTGATGTCGGCACCAGTGAAATTGGCACTGGGCAGCGAAGCCTGGACAAAGATGGCGGTTTGCAGCGTGGTGTTCTGCAGATTGACCATGCTCATCAACGCCTGAGTAAAATTGGCCGTGCTCAGGCTGGCATGACTCAAATCCACATCCAGCAGCGTGGCTTTGCTCAGGTCTGCGTGATTCATCACCGCATACGCCAGCCGCGCTCCGGTAAAATCGGCCGCCGTAGCACTCAGATTGTTCATGCGCACAGCCGTGCCATGGCTGTTGCAACGGCGAAAGCTGGCATTGGGCAGGGTGGTGCCGCTGAGCAGGGTGCTGGCGTTGAACGTCACATCGTCAAACAGCACATGGCTGCCTGTGGCACCAGAAAAATCCACTGCCGACAGATCGCAGCCGGTAAAGTTGGCCCGATCGATGGTGGTGCCCACCAGACGGGCGCTGGTCAATGTGCAGCCATGCAGGTCGGCATCCGACAGGGCCGCCCCCATCATCACCAGGCGAGCGAGATTCTCGCCGGCCAGAAAGGCAAACCGCAAGTCTGCCCCCATGGCACCAAAGGCTTTCAGATCGGCCAACCCAGCGGTCACGATGGTGCGGTTGAACAGTGCGCCAGCAGGAGGATTGGCCGTGACCGGCTGCCAGGACAATGTCGTGCCGCTGGCCACCAGATAACTGTCACCACTGCTGCTGCGCCGGCGCAAGCGAAACTGGTCATTGACCGGCTCTGCCGCCAGCAGCGCCACCGCACCATCACGGGGCTGATTGGCGACCGCTACCGCCCCCGATGCTGCTGACAGATACAGGCCATTACCGGCCTGCATCCACACATTGGTGCCAGCCACATCGCCATAGGCATTCAGCATTTGCGAGAGGGCACCACTGTCTGCGGCGGCCAGCGCCAGCGCACCGTGGCTGTCAACCGTGATGGTTTGGCCGGAAGCATTGGCAAACTGCCATTTTCCGGCAAAGGGCATGGGGGCAGTCATCGCATCAGGCTCCTGGAGTATGGGTGATCTGCACCGATCCGGGCTGTCCGCCCGCACCGCCTTGCGCACTGTGGCCGCCATTGCCGTTGCTACCATCCGCCGCAAACGAGCCATCGCCATTCTGCCCGCTGCGCCCGGCCAGGCCGCCAACACCACCTGCCTGGCCCATCCCGCCATCACCGCCATCCGATCTGGCTTTGACCGGCAAAGGCTGATTGCTCTGGGTGTAGCTGACCCAGATGGCTCCACCGTCGGCACCTTGGCCACCATAGCCGCCATTGCCGCCATGCCCGCCATTGCCGCCATGTCCACCGGACATGGTGGGCAGATTGCTGCAGCGGTCATGCTGGCGGCCAGCATTGCCGCCATCCCCCCCATTACCCCCACTGCCAGGGTTGCCGCCATTCCCGCCATGCCCCCCCTGGCTATTGATTTCAATCGGGGCAATCAGGGCAAAATTGGCGCATTTCAGGGCAAACCACCAGGATTCGCCCGGCTGGCCATCGCAGCCACTGCTGCCGGCAGTGCCATCACTGCCGCTGGTGCCACTGGTGGCCGTCTTGCAACCACCAAACAGGCTTGAGGAGCCATTAACGCCATTGCTGCCCTGGGTGCCAGGCGTGCCCGGCGCGCCATTGGCCCCATTGGCTCCATTGACACCGGTAATCAGAATATCTGCGGACATCGTGCTGCTCTCCTTGTCTGTCTATGCAGGAATCTGCACGCCGTTGACGTAAATCTTGCCCGATGCGCCTGCCTTGCCCGCAGTGCCAGAAGAGCCAGTGCCGCCTACGCTGCCGTTGCTGCCGGCAGTTTTGCCTGAGCCACCGCTCCCACCCGCCCCGCCGGAACCTCCGCGCCCCCCCGTACCGCCTTGCCCACCCACCGCCTTGGCTTGAATGGACGGAACCCCGCTGCTGTAAGTGATGTAAATCTGGCCACCATTGCCGCCATCGCCACCCGCCCCGGCATTGCCCCCTTTACCGCCATTGCCACCGGCTCCGCCATTGCCTGCGCTGCATTGGCTGGTAGATGCCCCACCGTTGCCGCCCTTGCCACCGGCTCCGCCATTGCCACCATTGCCGCCGGCACCACCGTTGCCACCCTGGGTCAGCGCGACCACCTTGCCATCCAGCTGATCGACCGCCAGATAGACATCATTGGCCGTTTCGCCTTTGCCACCCGCGACGCCATCTGCGCCAGCGGTGCCACCACCGCCCGCCGTGCCATTGGTGGCCGACTGGGCGCAAGAGCTCTTGTTGTCCTTGCCCGCATTGCCATCACTGCCGGCTGCGCCGTTGTTGCCATTGCTGCCGCTGCCGCCGTTACCGCCGTTGCCGCCAACATTGTTGAAGTTGTAATCCGGTGTGGCATTGGCCACCACCACCATTTTGCTGGCCTTGACGGTGCCGTTGGTCTTGTAAATGATCCGCCCGCCCGGCTCGACGGTAATCGAGTTGTAGGCCAGCACCACAGGGTCACCGTGGCCATCCTTGTCTTCGACAATCAGGTCATGGCCCGGTGACACCACGATATCGTCGCCGGTATACACGGCCACCTGCATCGGAAAACGCTTGCTGTTGAGAATGTCCTGATAATCCTGCACCAGCGCCGAGTTGCCATACATATAGGCACGCAATGCCGTGCACAGATCGGCATGGTTGCCGGTGGCATTCCTGAGCCGCTCAGCCGAGAACGGTGCCGGCAGCGGGTGATGGTCGGGCATGCCATTGCTGCCGTACAGGCTGTCGGGCACGCCACCCAGCGCCTTGAGTTCCTGGATCGAGTTCACCGTGAAAAAGGCCGGTGGCACCGATGCCGTGTCCGGATCGTTGGACAACACCACATCGCCTTCATGATCTGCGGTCTTGAGTATCTTGGGCTGGCGCTCGACACCCATGACACGCTGGGCCAGCAGGTCGGTCAGGCTTTCGCTGTAGGTTTTCAGTTGGCTCATTGGGGAATCTCCTGGGTAAAGGTTTGAACATTGAGGATGAGCGATGCCGCACAACGCAGCAGGCCGCTACGCTCCAGCACCAGCGTATTGACCACCAGCGCCACAGGCTGCCCTGGGTTGCCCTGAATGGTCAGGACTTGCCCGGCGCGAATGATCAGCGTATCGATGGCAAAGACACTGAGCGTCACCGGAAAGCCTACCGGTGGCGAACTGGGAGGAATGCCGGACAAGGCCTGCAATTCATCCGTGGTGGTCAGTGTGGCGCTGAATGCCGGGGCCAGCGACCCGGCATCCGCCGGACTGAGCAAGCCTTCGGTCTGTCCAGCGGGCAGGGAAACCTGCGCGCTGGCGTCTTCCGGAGCAATGCCAAGGCTTTGCAGCACCTGGACAAACCCCGAACTGGAAAGGTGAATCGTCATGACAAACTCCGCAGTCAGAGTGGGAAACCGTAAACCGAAATCACCTGTTGATCGTCACCATTGACAGTGGCAACCACCGGGTAGTGAAGGGGCGCATCCAGCACGTCAAAGTGGCCGGCCGGATTGATCGTGACCAGGGTGGCGCTGGCCGACAGCGGGTGACCCTTGCTGGCAAACAGCGAGCGGATCTGGGTCATGTCGCCTTGCTGGAAGATGGGCAGGGTGGCAATGTCCAGATCAAACAATGGCGTGCTGGGGGTCCACTGGCTGACCACCGGTTCGGTGCGGTCGTTGGGGCCGAGGAAGCTGCCGTAGTTCAGTGCCACCACGGTGCGGAATGGATCGACCACCAGCCGGGCGGCGGCCAGATACTGCCGCTTGGCCGGGTCGGGAATCAGTGCAGCATCCGGCGAGGTCACCAGGAAGCGGCCATCGGGCTGATAGATGTCCAGAATGTAGTCGGACGGGCGCATGCCGTCGCCACGGTGCGACAGCACATAGATGTAGCCCTTGGCTTCGACGGCAATGTCCAGGTAGGTGATGCCTGCCGGCTGGTGTAGCGGCATGTAGGACAGATAATCGGCCACCGAAATCTCGGCAGGCTTGGCCGGGTCAACGGTCAGCAGGTACGAGCGGGCACCTGCGCGGTCGTTGACCTGCCACTTGACGCCACGCGCCATCATCTTGACGTCTACTGCCGTCAGGTCGTCGCTGACCTGCACCGCACCATTGGCCAGCCACAGGGTGTAACTGGCCGGCATTTGCGGGTCGGTCACCACCCAGCGACTGCCTGGCGTCACCACGGTGACCGTGCTGCTGCCAACGGGATCAATCCCGCCTTCGGAGGTCTGGTTGTAGCACAGGAACACGCCTTCTTCGGCAAAGGCGGCAATGATGATTTCATTGAGCACCGCGCCATCCAGCGCCCGGCGGAAATCAGGATTGCTGTTGGCAAACAGGAAGGTCAGGCCGTTGTCGCGGAATGCGGCTTGCAGCGCAGGCGAAAACACCTCGGCGTCCAGTGTGGCCACATAGTCGGCAGTCGGCAGGGTGAAGCGCTGAGCCCCCGGGAAGCTCGGTACCGGGTTGCCCTTGGTGTCAAATGCCTGTACTCGGGCATTCTGGGTTTCCAGCAGCAGTACCCGGCCATCCGGTGTCACCGCCAGTGCAATCGGACCATGCGTCAGGCCTTGCAGCACGCCCTGGCTGGACACGATCTGCGCTTCGGGTGCCAGTGCGTCATCCACCGGGCCTTCACCCAGTTGCAGAATCTGCATCTTGCTGTATTGCCAGCTAACGGCAATCACATAGCCGCTGGGGTGGACGATCATGGCATCCAGATGTGGGATGATGAAGGTTCCCCACGACTTGTTGGCGTCAATCAGCCCAAAGGTGTGGCTGCCGTCGCGCAGGTCGATCTGGCGCAGGTAATACTTGCCAAAACGGGAATCGACAATGAAGTTGTACGGGGTAATGGTTTTTTCATCTGGCCCCACCCCAAAGGTGTTGTAGGCAATCAGCGGCTGCACCTTGAAGCCCACTTCAGATTGTTTCAGCCGTTCGTTCAGCGAATCCACGCTCAAGATGGAAATATTCTGCAGCACATACATCTGGCCACTGTTAGGCGGGCTGTTCGGGTCTTCCAGCGGGATGTTTTCCCCGGAAGCCTGGTAACAATAGCCCACCTGATAATCCTCGTTGAGGATGGTCATGTTGACCAGCTTGCAGATGTTGTGCCCCACATTGCTGCAGTTGATGCCTTCCAGCGTGGTGGCGGGCGGCGAGCCCTTGATCCAGGTATGCTTGTTCTGTGTCTTGTCGTAGTTGAGCTGCTGCCAGTATTCGTACTGGGTGAGTTGGGTCAGCGGCACCAGCATTTCCTTGATGGTGCCATCCACGGCCATGATGCCAATATCGGCATTGTCTGGCTGCGCCGCCAGCAGCTCACTGACGTAGGCCCCGGCCAGCCAGCCATTGGCAGAGAACACATTGGCCTTGATTTTCAGCGTGCCGCCCCAGCCGATATTGGCAAAGTTGAACACCAGCGGGGTATTCGAGCCGGTTTCTGGCAGACGCTGGGTCTGGGTGTAATAGGTGCCGTTGGTGTATTCCACATTCACCACGCAACTGGCCCCCACTGGCGGCCAGATGGCGGTTTCCGGACGGCCTTTTTCGCCATGTGCCGGATCCGGATGCAAGGTGAACGACAAAGTCATTTGACGTTTGATGTCCACTTCCAGGGTGGCCGGGCTCGACAGCAGCTCACCCGTGGTCACCGCCATTTGCGCCATGTCCAGCGCAATGGCGGCCAGACGCACCGCCCAGCCCACCACCGGCGTGGCTTCAATGGCCATCGCGGCGGCAATCCGCGTGGCCACATACGTGGCCAGCACTTCCATGCCCTTTTTGGCCAGAATCCCCATGGCCACATTGGCCACGGTAAACAGCACCTGCTTGGTGTTCAGCAGTGCGGCTGCCACCGTGGTGCCACCGGCCAGCATCGGAAAGGCAATGGCGGCCAGCGCGGCCACGTTGTCCTTGTCGTTGATGAAGCTCTTGTACCACTGGCTGTCGGTCACCGCTGCGCCACCCAGCATGCACAGGGTAGGAATGGCGTACTGGAACATTGAGGTCAGGATCACCCCCGGCCAGACAATCGGATCCTGCCAGTTAGAGGTGCCCAGCCCACCAAACAGGAAGCGTGCAGCCTGGGCCTCACTCGGCCAGGGCGTGGAGAAATTGGTCGGGTCGGTGGGCATCGGAATGCCCATGATGGTGTTGACGTTGGACAGCACGCCAATGGATTTTTGTGAAGGCGTCTCAAACCAGCTGGCCATCGATTGCGGAAAGTAAAACGGCCACGTTCCGTTGACGGTTGGGTTGTTGATCGGCTTTTGCATCGTGGTGTCTTCAAAGAACTCGATGAACACGCCCAGTTGCCGCAGATAGGTGTTCTTGAAGTCGATGGCGAAGTTTTTCTTGACCGGATCGTAGACGATGCTGCCAGGGTAGACATTCATCCCGTGGTTGGGGGTCTGGTTGGTGGCGGTCCAGATCGACGCATTGGCCTTGCCCTGCTCGCTGACTGAGCGGGCGCGGTCGGACTCGGTCAGGTACTCGCGGCTATCAACCGACTGGCTCTGGTTAACGCTCCAGCTCTTGTTCTGCAGGCTGCTGTCGTTGCGGGCGGTGCTCAGGGCATACGAGACGGGGGCACCACAACCGCTTTCGGTTTCTGCCGACAGGTTGTACTGCATCACCGGATCGCCTTGCGGGAAGATCAGCTCACCGTTTTCACCTTCCCAGTCGTACTCGTAAATCATGCCCAGGCCGGTGTTCGGATCCACGACCTGAGCGTAGGTGGCAAAGCCGCCAAACTCGGTAGCAGGCCCCTGGCTGGAAATCAGCAGCGACAACTCGTACACCCGGTTGTATTGCTGCGGGTCAACTTCGGGGGGTGGCGCGATGTGGTCATTCATCACGATCGCGGCAGTATAGCCCTGGCTACTGGCCAACTCCGGATGGGAAAACAGGATCGAGCACGCCGTGTCCCACGGGGTGGCAAGGCTGCTGGCCGCCACAAACAGGTCACTGATATCCAGACTTTTCTGCAGTTGCAGATGTGCCGAAGTGACGCCATAGGCGGCCAGTTTGCCCGGCAGCGCCAGGCCACCATTACGTGCGGCCAGCTTGGCTGCCTGGCGGCGGGCGTAACGGCGTATATGGGCATCCGGAATATGGTAGGACAGATGGTACAAGTCAGGCAGGGAGGACGCATGCGGCCCATTCTTTTCGCCCACGACCTTCATCAGGGTGACATGGTGGGGTAAAAAACAGCTTTCAGGTACTTCGGCGTAATGGCTGAACCCATGCGTGTTGCTGCGCACCGCCATGGCCAATGCCATATTGCTTTTGGCCGCCAGCGCCAGGCTGGTGTCGTCATGCGGCATGAGATCAAACTGCTGGCCGCCAACCCGCAGGCTGAGGGTGGCGCATTGGGTGCGAAGATGTCCTTTGGCCAGATCGAAGTGGAGTGTTCTCATCGGAATTTCCCCTGAGTGAATGCGAGTTGCGGTGGCTGAGGTGAAGGCAGAGGCAGCGCATCGCCCGACCATGCGGTGTGCTGGCCGTGAAGATGCCTGACATGAAAAACAGCTGCCCATACTAAAGCAAGTAATTTGGCATTGCTTGTTTTTGCTGTAATTTAAGATGACTTACGTTTATTTTTTGCGACATCATTACGTAATTCTACTTGGGCGTACTCGCGTTTATTGTTTTTGCCGATAAAGCTATTTGCCATAAAATGGCTTGTAAAAATGGTGCAAAGCAGCATGAATGGCATGCATCTCTTTGATAAAAATCATAATATACCAGCCAAGATTCAATAGCATAAGCTATTGATTTATATTAGTTTTTGTTTTACGTAATTAAAAAAACCCATTTAGTATTCATGGGATTTTCATGCCTTGCTTATCACATTCCAGCCAAACTTCTATTTTAGGTATTTCTACCTTTAGTCATAAGAAATAGTCTGAATGATAGTATATTGGCAAATTTTCCACGTCAATGCCAATGGTAAAAAATAGGGAGGTGATCAAGCCACTGCCGCGAAATTAGCTAAAAATCATACACCGTGCAACCTTCCCTTACGGTAGAATAGCGCGCACAACCAATTGATCAGTATGTAAAAATGACAAAAAAACCGCCCCTCTCAATACTCCAGTTCAATCCATAAAATTCACACCCTCATCACGTCCGTGGACTTCATTGCCCGACATCGCCAGGCTGCTCGCGACTTTACCCGCCGCGCCGTTTTCACCTTCGAGCGTGTCGTCGGCGTCTTGCTCGTCAATCTGATGCGCTCGCTGCAAGTCGAGCTTGATCAGTTCTTCTCCCGGATTTCCTTGCCCTTGGGCCGTCGCGCTCATGACGATGCTTTCCGCATGGCGCGCAAGAAGTTGCGTTGGCAAGCCTTTGTCGAACTTAACCAGGCGGTTCTGGCAGACCTCCATCCCGCACCAGATTGGCACGGCTTGCGTGTGGTTGCCTGCGATGGCACCACGCTTTATCTGCCCACCACACACCCTGACACCATCAGCAGCGGCCCAGATGGATTCAACTGCTACCACTCGCAGGGCGGCATCTACAGTCTTGCCCGCGCCAGCGCCTTGTGTGAAACCAGTTCAGGTCTGATTCTGCACGCCAGTCTGGCTGCCGACACCCGTGACGAACGCAGCATGTTGGCCGAACAGTTTGAGCATCTGCGCCCTGACGATTTGTTGGTGTTGGATCGCGGGTATCCGGCTTATTGGCTGTTTGCCTTGTTGCTGGCGCGCCAGCAACATTTCTGCATTCGTCTGCCACAGAGTTTTTCGCCACAGGTTCAGGCTTTTGTGGCGTCTGGTCAGGCTTGTGCTGTCATCAGGATGCAGCCTGGCCACGGGCAGCGCCAGGATTTTGTCCAGCACCAGCTGCCGATGGATGCATTCTCGGTGCGCCTGGTGCGTGTTCCGCTCAAAACAGGCCAGATTGAAATTCTGGCCACGTCGCTGCTGGATGCGTCACGCTGGCCCGCAGTAGACTTTGCAGCGCTGTATCAGCAACGCTGGCGCATCGAAGAGGCGTTCCGGCATCTCAAATGTCGCTTGCAACTGGAGCAGTTTGGCGGAGAGACGCCACAGGCGATTCGTCAGGAGTTCCACGCCTCAATCCTGTTGCACAATCTGACCATCATTGCCGCGCAGGATGTGTTGGCGGAACAGGAGCTGGATGCGGCCACGCTGGTGCCAAACCTGACTCATGCCACACATCTGGTGCGTTTGTATCTGCCGCAGTTGCTGGAAGACCCGGCATCAATCGACAGGATTGGGCCGGCCTTGTTTGCTGGAATTGCTGGGCAGATCAGCAAACGACGGCCTGGCAAGCCAGCGCCGCCACGTAAGCCGAACCGGAAGAAACCACGCCGTCACCGGGCTTATAAATGACGGTAGGGTCATGCGATGTGGCTATTTTCGCGGCAGTGGGTGATCAAGCGGGGGTGTCGCTTGATTGTGACAATGTCAAACGCAAAAATTGACTCGACAGGGGGAGATAGCCGCCGTAAGAGACGGTCGAGGAGCGCAACAGGCCGCGCATCAGCGACAAGATGGCTGAATCTGTCCTGACAGGAAGGCTTTCCTGACACAGGGTGTCTGCCTTCAGGATGAGGCGGAAACAGAACAAAGGATGAATGAAACAGCAGCATGGGCTAGTAGCCAGTCACCATGATATGAATCGACTGACAGGCGATTAGGGATGCGCTGATTTATTCCCCGACAGCTGGCCCGAAGCCTCCTGATCTGCGAACATCAGTACATTGAACGTGGATGGTCACATGACAAAGCAAGCCAGCTTTTCCGAACTGGAATACACAACCAAGAAGAAGGTCACGCGGCGCGACCGGTTTCTTGACGAAATCAACAAAGTCACGCCATGGGCCGCCTTGGTCGCGCAGATTGAGCCGTTCTACCCGAAAGGAACAGGCCGGGGCCGACCGCCGATTGGCGTAGCGCGGATGCTGCGAATGTACATCGCCCAACAATGCTTTGGACTCTCAGACGAAGGCATCGAAGACGCCATCTATGACAGCCAGGCCATCCGGGGATTTGTTGGCATAGACCTGTCGCGGGAGTCTGCACCAGACGCCACCACCCTGCTCAAGTTCCGCCGCCTGCTGGAAACGCACCAGCTGACCGAGCGCATCTTCGAGACCATCAACGCCCTACTGGCCGCGAAGGGCCTGATCCTCAAGGAAGGCACGGTTGTTGACGCCACCATCATTGCTGCGCCGTCCTCGACCAAGAATCGAAGCGGTGAGCGTGATCCTGAAATGCATCAGACCAAAAAGGGCAACCAGTGGTACTTCGGCATGAAGGCGCACATTGGAGTGGATGCTGAAACGGGCATCGTGCATACCCTGGTCACCACGTCAGCCAACGTCAGCGATGTCACCCAGGCGCATGCCTTGCTGCATGGAGAAGAACAGTTTGGCGTTGGCGATGCCGGCTACCAGGGTGTTGAGAAGCGGGAGAAGAACCAGGGGCTCAAGATTCAATGGGAAATTGCCATGCGTCCGGGCAAGCGCAAGGCGTTGCCGGATACGCCGGTTGGGCGACTGCAGGAGCGGATCGAACAGGCCAGGGCCAGGATCCGGGCCAAGGTTGAACATCCATTCAAGATCATCAAGAACCTCTTCGGCATGAAGAAGGTGTCCTACCGTGGGCTGGCGAAGAACACGGCGCGGCTGTACACGCTCTTTGGATTGGCGAATCTGCTGATTGGCAAGTCCTGGAGCGCTCGCAATGCCAAAAATGCGTCCTGAAGAGACAAAATGAGGGAATTTGCTGTGAGATAGCGTGACTTCTGACTGAAACTGGCGATGGGGCTGGTGTTTTTTACTCATCGACGCCTCACTGCTGAATTGATGTAGGCTGCGTGGCTCGCCTTAAGCCAGATGTTGGTTTGTTCAGCGCGTCCTTAGAGCGCTTTCGGCATGAGTTTCACCTCAG
Source organism: Aquaspirillum sp. LM1 (assembly GCF_002002905.1). NCBI lineage: Bacteria > Pseudomonadati > Pseudomonadota > Betaproteobacteria > Neisseriales > Aquaspirillaceae > Aquaspirillum > Aquaspirillum sp. LM1. The sequence continues at coordinate 1,466,495 of NZ_CP019509.1, forward strand.
GTGTCGTTCCCGCGAAGGCGGGAACCCAGACCGCGCCACAGCGTGCGCCGTGGGCATGGGACGGGACGGTCGTGAGCGCTCACCCCGCTGCACGCTGTGGATGCCCCTGGATTCCCGCCTGCGCGGGAATGACGCGGTGGGGCGCGGCGAGTGGTTCGTCGTGGAACGTGAGCCATCGTGTTTCAACGTGACTGGCTACTAGGTGTCGCATCAGGCACACACCCTGTGACTGCTTGAGCATGTCGGCATTGCGGTGTCTGAGCGGGCTGCCGTCACCTTTTGCAATGCTGGTGATGGCCGAACCGATGCACGGCGGGCCATGGCAAGCGTGGCGGCCAAGTGCATGTTCGGCCCCGATGCATTCCCAATGCTGCCCAACGCTATTTCAGCGCGGGCAAGTCTTCTCCCAGACGAATCAATTGGCCTGCCTGCAATGGCACATGCAAGGCCTGACGCACGGCTTGCACCGCCAGCGCCGGGCGGTCGGCGGTCAGGCTGTGGCCGCCGTGGGCCACCTGAATCAGCGGTGCGCCCAGCGCGGTGGCCAGCGCCTGGCCCAGCGGCAGCGGAAACACCGCGTCAGCCTCACCCCACACCACCACACTGGGCGGATGGATACCCTGCATGCGCGTGCGATAGCTGTCGGTGTGTTGCAACAGCTCATCCATCAGCGCCGTCAGCCCGGCCTGACGACCTGCGTAGTAGCGCGCCAGCATGTCGTTAAGCAGCCAGTCGCTCACTTCCACCGGCTGGCTGCGGGTCATGCCAATCAGCCGGCGCATGTCGCTGGCCGACTGTGGCACAAACAGCTGGGTGGCGGACTGCACCCCGGCGCGGCGCAGCAGGCTGTGCAAATCCTGGTCACGGTAAATTGGGCCTGGCGAATTGATGATCACCGCACGGCTGACGTGTTGCGGCAGGCGGCGGGCCAGCTCCAGCGCCAGAAACCCGCCATAGGAAATGCCCACCACGCTCACCCGCTCGATCCGGCGTTCACGCAGCAGCGCTTCCAGCGCGTCGGCCTGGGCGTCCAGTGACGGCGGGCGCGACGAATGCGAATCGCCAAAGCCCAGCAGGTCGGGCGTCAGCACCCGATGGTCGGCCACCAGATCGCCCATTACCGTGCGCCAGTGCAGCAGGCCGTTGCCGCCAAAGCCGTGAATCAGCAGCACCGCATCCCCCTGGCCACCCTCGCGGTAGGCCAGTTGCCCGCCCTCGCCCAGCGGCAGCTGGCGGGAGACAAAGCCCTGGGCACGGCTGGCCGAGGCGGTCCACCAGGCATGCAGGGTAATTGGCGAGCAGGCAGCCAGGCTGACCAGCACAAGCAACAGAACGGCCAGCGGCAGGCGCATGCGGCGTAGGGTGGATTTCATCAACACACTTTCATGGAATGCGAGGGCAGAACGGGCAGGTCTTTTACCATGGCCGACCGGCATAAATCAATCAAATGGCATGACTGGCCACGGCATATCGCTGCAGAATGGGGCGCACGGCGTGGGTGCTGCCCGTATCCGCCGCCGCCCCGCATGGCAGGCACGCGATGCAATTCCCCTGCCAGCCACGACAGGGCAAGAACGAGACAGTATGATGCGCAACCATGCCGTGACGGCCAGCTTGGCTGACGCGGCGCTCGGGGAGTGGAATCATGTTATTGAATGTCATCTGGGCCGGCCTGATCCTGTGCGCCTTGCTGGCCGCGCTGGTGCAGGCGCTGTGGCTGGGCCAGGCCGGGGTGTTTGCCGAAATGGTCAAGGCACTGTTTGACGCCAGCAAGACCGGCTTTGACATTGCCCTGGGCCTGACCGGAGTGATGACCCTGTGGCTGGGCATCCTGAAAATCGGTGAACGCGCCGGGTTGATTGCCCTGGCGGCACGCGCGCTGGCACCGTTGTTTGCCCGGCTGTTTCCTGGCATCCCGCGCGATCACCCGGCGCTGGGCAGCATCACGCTGAATATGGCGGCCAATATGCTGGGGCTGGACAATGCCGCCACCCCGCTGGGGCTGAAGGCCATGCGTGAGCTGCAAACGCTCAATCCCCATCCGGACACCGCCACCGATGCGCAGATTCTGTTTTTGGTGATCAACACCGCCTCGGTCACTCTGTTTCCGGTGACCATTTTTGCTTACCGCGCGCAAATGGGTGCCGCCGACCCAACCGATGTCTTTATCCCGCTGCTGCTCACCAGCTATATCGCCACCCTGTCTGGCGTGCTGCTGACTGGCATGATTCAGCGCCTGCGCCTGTTCGATCCGGTAGTGCTGGCTTATCTGGGCGGACTGAGCGCGCTGGTGCTGGGCAGCGCCTGGTGGTGTGCCCGCTTGCCTGCCGAGGTGATGCAGGCGCAGTCGTCAGTGCTGAGCAATGCCCTGCTGCTGGGGATGATCGGCACTATGCTGATTGCCGCGCTGATCAAGCGGGTGAATGTATACGACAGCTTTATTGATGGAGCCAAAGAAGGGTTTCAGGTGGCAGTGGGGATCATTCCCTATCTGGTGGCCATGCTGGTGGCGATTGCGCTGTTTCGGGCATCCGGGGCGATGGCGCTGTTGATCGACAGCCTGAAGCAGCTGGTCAGCCTGGGCGGCTGGGATACCCGCTGGGTGGACGCACTGCCTACCGGCATCATGAAGTCGCTGTCTGGCAGCGGTGCGCGGGCGCTGATGCTGGACACGCTGAAAACCGCCGGGGCAGATTCATTTGCCGGGCGGCTGGTGTCCATTCTGCAAGGCAGCAGCGAAACCACCTTCTATGTGCTGGCGGTGTATTTTGGCGCAGTGAATATCCGCCACACCCGCTATGCTGCAGGATGTGGGATATTTGCCGATGTGGTGGGTTTTATCGCGGCAGTGGGCGTGGCGTATGTGTTTTTTGCCTGAAACGCAGCATGGCGTTTTGCTGGGCGGAACAACCTGGCCGTTAAAGGCAGGGCGCTGCGTATTCTGCCCCGTTCAATCCGACCTAAGTCAAGCTTTCCCTGGTTTTCTCATGCAGTGCAGCAGCGCGTCAGTATAATCCTTGCAACCATTGTAGGATTGTAAAGCTGCGTGACTGCTGATAGGCAGGTTGCGCAGCACGCCGGCAAAGAGACAGGAATGGCCACGCCATCGCGGTGGCCGTCTTCCCTGAGCAGGCTTATCCGGCCTGTGTGATTCAAGTAAGGAAAAAGACCTCATAATGACCGACCGTCTGACCCTCGGCCAACGCCTGCTGCTTCTGGTTTGCCTGCCTTTGCTGGGCATGATGGGCTTTGCCGGGCTGGCTGCCTGGACCCACTGGCAGGAAGCCGCCAATATGCAGCACGCCGCTGCGCTGATTGAACTGTCCACGCGCACCGGGGATGTGATTCACCTGATGCAGGTGGAGCGCGGGGCAAGCGCCAGCGGCGGCGAGCCCCTCAAGCAGGCCAGGACGGCGCTGGACACCGCGCAGCAAGGCATGCTCGCCGCCGCCGAGCAGGCCAGCCTGAGCGAGGAAGACCGCACGCTGGCCAAGGATGAGTTTCAGGCGCTGCAGGCGCTGAACGCCTTGCGCCAGCAGGTGGACCAGCACAGCGGCACAGCCACGCAACACCAGGGGCAATATACCGCCCTGATTGAAAAGCTGATGGGCCTGGCTACCCTCACCGTGCAGCGCAGCACCCATGCTGAAATCACCCGGCAAATCACCGCGCAACTGGCGCTGCTGTGTGAAAAGGAATTTGCCGGACGCGAGCAGGCGCTGCTGGCCAGTGCGCTGGCACGGCAAACGCTGGACGACGCCAGCCGCCGGCAGGTGCAAGAAGGCATGGGCCGTCAGCAAAGCTGTTTGAGCCAGTTCAGCTCACTGGCCACCCCGGCGCTGCGCGATGCCTATCTGGCAATTGGCACGATTCCGGCCTATCAGGAAGCGCTGGCCTTGCGGGAAAAAATTCTCACCGCCGGTCCGGCGCAGTCCGGCATCAGCCGGGAGGTCTGGTCTGCGGCGGCAGCCAGCCGGATTGAAGCCATCAAGGGCATGCTCGACACCTTTTCCCATGCCATGATTGCCCAGGTGTCCGAAATGAACGACAGCGCCAGACAGCGGGCGGCCTTGTCTGCCGGCGCGGCGGTGCTGACCACCCTGGCAGCGATTGTGCTGTCGATGCTGACCATGCGCGCGCTACGTCGCGAGGTGCGCGCGCTGCAAAGCGTGATGGACAACACCAGTCATTCGCTGGATCTCACCTTGCGCGCCAATCTGCCAGGGCAGGATGAAATTGCCGGTATTGGTCGCTCGTTTGACCAACTGGTCGACGCCTTTGCCCGCGCGCTGTCGCAAGTGGAGCAGGATGCCCGCCGGCTGGCCGACGCAGCAGGCAGTCTGTCGTCGCTGTCGCGCCAGGCAGCAGCAGGCTCGACAGAGCAAACCCACGCCTCCAGCCAGATTGCCGTTTCCACCGAAGAAATCAGCACCGGCATCAACCATGTGGTGGACAGCGCTACCGCCAGCGAAGCCTGCGCCAGCGAAACCCGCCGCCAGGCCCATGCTGGCCGCGACAGCATGCGCCAGGCGGCGGATGAAATTGTCGAAATGGCCGACGCCGTCAACCATGCTTCAGACAAAATTCATCAGCTGAACCAGCGCTCGCAGTCCATCAGCCAGCTGATTGGTGCCATTCAGGGCATTGCCGATCAGACCAATCTGCTGGCGCTGAACGCTGCGATTGAGGCCGCCCGCGCAGGTGAACAGGGCCGGGGCTTTGCCGTGGTGGCCGACGAAGTGCGCAGCCTGGCCGAACGCACCAGCCGCGCCACCCAGGAAATCACCCTGCTGATTGAAGCCATCTGTAGCGACACGCAAAGCACGGTGGAAGGCATGCAGGAGGTGAGCCAGCGCATGCACGAGGGCCTGGCCCGGCTACAGGAAACCCAGCATGTGCTGGAGCATATCGAAGCCACCGCCGACGATGCCCTGGAAAAAGCCTCGTCAATCAGCCACGCCATGCGCGAACACAGCCAGGCCAGCCACGATGTGGCGGAGAATGTGGCGCGGATTGCCAGCCATGCGCAGGAAAACAGCGCGCTGATCGACGAAGCCTCCAATATTGCCCAGACCATGAACGGCACCGCGCAAGAGCTGAATACCCTGGTTGGGCGCTTTGTGCTGCCCCGTCAGGGCTGAATCCAGGCAGCCTTCACTGCCCTTATGCACCCCATGCCACCGCCTGCCGCGCTTTGCCCGGCGGGCGGTGTGTTTTGTTCAGGATGGGCGCTCAGATCACGGCGGTGAACAGCTCCAGCTGCGGCGGCCCCAGATACAGCTCGCGCCGGGCACCGGCATTGGCGTGTGCCTGACGGAAGGCGTCGGAGCGGGTCCAGTCCTGAAATGCGCTTTCCGACGCCCATTCGGCGTGCGAGGCAAACAGGGTGTATTCATCAGTGCTGGCACCTTGTAGCAGATGAAAGCGGATAAAGCCGGGCACTTGGTCCAGATAGCTGTTGCGTTCACGCCAGATGGCGATAAACGCGGCTTCTTGGCCACGGACAATGCGGAAACGGTTCATGGCAAGATACATGACGGACTCCTGTGGGGGCTGTGGGGGTAAGGTAACGCCATCATACTGGATGGCTGGCGATGGAGGGCCTGGTCGGCACAAAACCGCATCAGCCCTGATTCAGGCGGGTTTGTCTGCCGGCGGTGGCAGGATGAACTGGCCTGGCCGCTGGCCCAGCCGGCGACCCACCGCACGCAGGATTGCCCAGCCATGGCCCAGTTGGGCGTCACGCGCGCGCAAGGCGGTGCGCAGCGCCAGGGCAAAGCTGACAACAGTGAGATTGACCCGGTGCGCGGCAAGCCCCGCCGTTCAGGGCGGGGAAGGATAGCGCGGACGGCGTAGCCGTCCTTGCCGTCGATGGGGGTAGGTTGTATAAAAACCAGTATGCAACGCCTTCAAGCCTACAAATACGAACTGATGCCGACCGGCCAACAGCAGCGCGACATGCGCCGCTTTGCTGGCTCGTGCCGTTTCGTGTTCAACAAGGCATTGGCCTTGCAGAAGGCGCGCTACGAGCAAGGCGAGAAGAAGCTCGGCTACGCAGGGCTATGCAAGCTGCTCACCGAGTGGCGCAATGGATCTGAAACGCCGTGGCTGGCCGATGCGCCGGTTCATCCGCTGCAACAGACGCTCAAGGACCTGGAGCGCGCTTACGCCAACTTCTTCGCCAAGCGGGCCGACTTCCCGCGTTTCAAGAAAAAGGGCCAGTCCGACAGCTTCCGTTATCCAGACCCGAAACAGATCAAGCTCGACCAGGCCAACAGCCGAATCTTCCTGCCCAAGCTCGGCTGGCTGCGCTACCGCAACAGCCGGGAAGTATTGGGCGCGGTGAAGAACATCAGCGTGAGCCAGTCTTGCGGCAAATGGTTCGTGAGCATCCAGACCGAACGCGAGGTCGAGCAGCCCATCCCGCAGGGTGGTGCAGTCGGCATCGACCTGGGCATTGCACGGTTCGCCACGCTCTCGGACGGCACGTTCCATGCCCCGCTCAACAGCTTCAAGCGACACGAGACGGCCTTGCGCCGCGCGCAGCAGGCGATGAGCCGCAAGACCAGATTCAGCCACAACTGGAAGAAGGCGAAAGCCCGCGTCCAGAAGATTTATTGCCGCATCGGCAACGCCCGCCGCGATTATCTGCACAAAGCCACGACCACGATCAGCCAAAACCACGCGATGGTGTGTATCGAGGACTTGCAGGTGCGGAATATGTCCAGGTCGGCGGCAGGTACAACCGGGCAGCCGGGCAGAAACGTTCGGGCAAAATCCGGGCTGAATAAGGCTATTCTGGATCAAGGATGGGCCGAGTTCCGCCGCCAACTGGACTACAAACTGGCGTGGAACGGTGGACATCTCATCGCCGTGCCGGCGCAGAACACCAGCCGCAGGTGTCCATGTTGCGGCCATGTGTCGGCGGACAACCGCCAGACGCAGGCACGGTTCGAGTGTGTTAAATGCGGTTTTAAGGAAAACGCCGATCTGGTCGGCGCGATCAACGTGCTTCGCCACGGCGAAGCGCTACTGAGTAGCGAAGGGCAGGACGATGCCCGGATCGCCTGTGAAGTGAGCGGTGCAGTCATGCTGCCAGCAGCAGGAACCCGCCGAAGCGACTTATGCCGGCTCGATGCCGGGATGAGCGCCGTAGGAATCCCCCGACTTTAGGCGGGGGAGGATGTCAACGAAAGCATGTTCATGGACCAGATTGAACAGTCGATCCACACCATGCAGCAGCTCAAGGACTTTGGCGTGCGTCTGTCAATCGACGACTTTGGCACTGGCTATTCGTCGCTGGCCTATCTGAAGCGCTTTCCCATCGACAAGCTCAAGATCGACCAGAGTTTTGTCCGGGGCATTGCCCACGACGCCAGCGACCGCGAAATCACTGCCACCATTGTGGCCATGGCGCGCAATCTGGGCCTGGAAGTCTTGGCTGAAGGGGTGGAAACCACTGAACAGCTGGCGTTCCTGCAGCAGCTGGGCTGCCAGTTTTATCAGGGCTACCTGTTTTGCAAGCCGCTGCCGGTGGAACAACTGCACGCCTGGATGGACACTCGTCCGCTGTAGCGTGCCCTGCCGTGGCCGATTGTTTGTTACAATCCGCCCTTGCGCCATGAAACGCCTGCTGGCGCTTCACCGGGCCTGCCCCGCCGACACGCCATCTGCCTGTCCGGCCTCCTTCGGCGTCTTGCGCCGTCACTTTTGCAAAGCCCGCCCATGAAAAAAACCGATCTGTACAAAAACCTGGCCCTGAAAATCGAAAATCAAATGAAACAAGCCGGCACGCCGGACCGCTTTGCCCAAGGCGAAGTCCTCGACCGCAAAGCACAACGCAAGCTCGACCAGTCGCAAGGGCTGATTCCGTTTGCCGTCAAACTCAATCAAGACTTGGTAAATGAACTGCGCACCCTGGCCACCCAGCGTGAAGTGGATTTAAACAGCCTGGTAGCCGAGCTGCTGCGCAAAGGCCTGGCAAGCGACGCATAATATCTGAAAGGCATTGCCCGGCCTGAATGAGATCCGGGCAATATCTGCTTGTGCCCTGCCTGCTTGTGCTGAGTGTCGTGGTCTAATCTTGAGGCCGGGATAAGCGCCGTAGGAATCCTTCGTCTTCAGGCGGGGGAGGATGTCAACAGTACGCCGAACTGTTGCGAGCGGCGCTCAAGCGGCACGCACCGGACGGGCGCGCCATGCCCAAAAATCAGGATGGTGGGTGGCGTTAAAACAGCCAGCCGGTGTCGCTGGCCGTGGAAGTCAGCTGGATATCCGGCCCCGCGTCTGCCGGGCTGGACATCCAGCGGCTGACAGTGGCTTCATCCAGCGGCAGGCTGGGGCGCAGCTGGTGCAGCACATCGCCACCCAGGGTGTTCAGCCCGGCAATCCGGCTGAACATCTGCTCCAGCTCCGGGGTAAAACTGCCGCTGGGCAGGCCCTGTTGCTGGGCTTCGTTCCAGCATTGCATGAAATGCTGCTCAAGCTGGCCCAGTTCGCGGCCCAGCGAGGTGAAAAACTGTTCGGCCCAGGCCAGATCCGCGCGCGGGAGCACCGGCAGTCCCCCCAGGGACAGGGATTCACCGTTCAAGAAAAGCTCTGAAGTATCGGACATGTACACAACGCCAAGAAGTTGTTTGGTTTGAATAAAACACCAGTAAGCACATATTGTACCGTGTCTGCGCCAGATTGGAACCCACTCCTGACGCCAACTCGCGGATAATTAACCTTTATTAACTTTTTTCTACCTGGGTTAACCGTCGATGGGCCGCTGCTCGTGCCCGATGCGGCGCTGCCTCTGCCGGCTGATGCGGCGTTGCCAGCCGCGATGGCCCCCTTGCCAGCGGCCTGCCTTTGGCTGCAAACCGGTGATTTGTCTACCAGGCCGAATGAGTGTTTGCGCTGACAGGGTTTTTCATTGGAAAATCCGGTTTTGACTTGCCATCCAGACTGATTACGCATGAAAGCTTCCGAAATCCGCCAGAAGTTCCTCGACTTCTTTGCCAGCAAGGGCCACCAGATTGTTTCTTCCAGCTCGCTGGTGCCGTGGGAAGACCCGACGCTGCTGTTCACCAATGCCGGGATGAACCAGTTCAAGGATGTGTTTCTCGGTTTTGACAAGCGCCCGTATACCCGCGCCACCACCAGCCAGAAATGCGTGCGCGCCGGCGGCAAGCACAACGACCTGGAAAACGTCGGCTACACCGCCCGCCACCATACTTTCTTTGAGATGCTGGGCAACTTCAGCTTTGGCGACTACTTCAAGCGCGACGCCATCAGCTACGCCTGGGAATTTCTCACCAGCCCGCAATGGCTGGGCCTGCCCAAAGACAAGCTGATGGTCACCGTCTACGCCAGCGATGACGAAGCCTTTGACATCTGGAACAAAGAAATGGGCGTGCCGGCGGACAAGATTGTGCGCATTGGCGACAACAAGGGCGCGCCGTATGCGTCGGACAACTTCTGGCAGATGGGCGACACCGGCCCGTGCGGTCCGTGCACCGAGATCTTTTACGATCACGGCGCCCATATCTGGGGCGGCCCGCCCGGCAGCCCGGAAGAAGACGGCGACCGCTTTATTGAAATCTGGAACAACGTGTTCATGCAGTTCAACCGCACCGAAGACGGTGTGCTGCACCCGCTGCCCAAGCCCAGCGTGGACACTGGCATGGGTCTGGAGCGCATCTCGGCTGTGCTGCAACATGTGCACGCCAACTACGAAATCGACCTGTTCGTCAATCTGCTGAAGGCCGCCGCACGCGCCACTGGCGTGGAATACAGCCAGGAAACCCCGTCGCTGAAAGTGGTTGCCGACCATATCCGCGCCTGTTCCTTCCTGATTGCCGACGGCGTGCTGCCGTCCAATGATGGTCGCGGCTATGTGCTGCGCCGCATCATCCGCCGCGCCATCCGCCACGGCTACAAGCTGGGTCAGAAGGGCCTGTTCTTCCACACCCTGGTGGCTGATCTGGCCGCTGAAATGGGTGATGCCTACCCGGAACTGCGCCAGCAACAGGCCAGGATCGAAGACGCGCTCAAGCAGGAAGAAATCAAGTTTGCCGAAACCCTGGACAAGGGCATGGCGCTGCTGGAAGGCGCGCTGGCTGGCGAGCAAAAAACCCTGGATGGTAAAGTGGCCTTCCAGCTGTACGACACCTATGGCTTCCCGCTCGACCTCACCGCCGACATCTGCCGTGAGCGCGAGATCGCCATCGACCAGGCCGGCTTTGACGCCGCCATGGATGCCCAGCGCGCGCAAAGCCGTGCCGCCTCCAGCTTCAAGATGGGCGGCCAGCTGGACTACAGCGGTGCCGACACCCGCTTTGACGGCTACACCCTGAGCAGCAGCCCGGCGCATGTGCTGGCGCTGTACAAGGACGGCCAGCCGGTGAACGCGCTGGCGCAGGGCGACGCGGGCGTGGTGGTGCTGGACAACACCGCGTTTTACGCCGAAGGCGGCGGCCAGGTGGGCGACGTGGGTGAAATCGTCGCCACCGGCGGCCTGGATGCGCTGTTTGACGTGAAAGACACCCAGAAAGTCACCGCCAGCGTGTTTGGCCATCACGGCGTGCTGGCGCGTGGCAACCTGACCGTGGGCGACAGCGTCACCGCCAGCATCGACCTGCACGCCCGTCGCGCCACCCAGCGCAACCACTCGGCCACCCACCTGCTGCATAGCGCGCTGCGCCATGTGCTGGGCAGCCATGTGCAGCAAAAGGGCTCGCTGGTGAATCCGGAACGCGCCCGCTTTGACTTTGCCCACGGCCAGCCGGTGAGCGCGGCGGAACTGGCCGAGGTGGAGCGTCTGGTCAACCAGGCAATTTTGGCCAACCACGAAGTCAAGGCCGAGCTGATGAACCAGGACGACGCGCTGAAAGCCGGCGCGATGGCCCTGTTTGGCGAAAAATACGGCGATGTGGTGCGCGTGCTGAGCATGGGCGATGTGTCGATCGAGCTGTGCGGCGGCACCCATGTGGGCCGCACCGGCGATATCGGCCTGTTCAAGGTGCTGAGCGAAGGCGGTGTGGCCGCTGGCGTGCGCCGGATTGAAGCGGTGACCGGCGAAGGCGCGATTGCCCATATCCAGACGCAGGACGCCCTGCTGCGCGAGCTGTCTGCCACGCTGAAGGCGCAAAGCCTGGACGACGTGGCCGGCAAGATTGCCGCCATGCAGGATGGCGTAAAAACCCTGGAAAAAGAACTGGCCCGCCTCAAGGGCAAGCTGGCCGCCAGCGCTGGCGACGAACTGGCCGCCCAGGCGGTGGACATCGGCGGCGTCAAGCTGCTGGCCACCGAGCTGGAAGGTGCCGACGCCGCTGCGCTGCGCGAAACCCTGGACAAGCTGAAAGACAAGCTCAAGTCCGCCATCATCGTGCTGGCCAGCCGGGGCGACGGTAAGGTGCAGCTGGCGGCCGGCGTGACCGCTGACCTGACCGGCAAGGTCAAGGCCGGCGAGCTGGTCAACTTTGTCGCCGGCCAGGTCGGCGGCAAGGGCGGTGGCAAGCCGGACATGGCCATGGCCGGCGGCAGCGAACCGGCCAAGCTGCCGGAAGCGCTGGCCAGCGTGGTCGCCTGGGTGGGTGGCAAGCTGGGTTAAGCGCTAGCTGCATTGAAAAAAACCGGCGATTGCTCAGGCATATCGCCGGTTTTTTTATAAAATCCCCACCCCGGAAATCTCCCGCGCCAGGCCGGCAGCGGCGTTGTCGGTCATGCTGCCCACCCAGTCCAGCACCTGCATATAAGCGGTATACAGCGTGTCGTGGCGGCTGGGCGGGCGGTCGAGCAGGGCCAGCTGAATCTGCTCGCGCGGGCTGAGCTGGCCATGGGTCACAGCGGCATGGACCGCTGGAATCACCGTATCCAGCAGCACGCCCAGGCAGGGATAGGCGGCCACCTCGGTAACCAGCTTGGTGCGATGGCGGTAGATTTTCTGGTTGGCCAGCGCCTTGGCTTCAATCAGCACATCGCGCACTTCGGCGCGGCAGACGGCAATCAGGTCTTTGGCGGCAAAGCGGCCTGTCAGCAGGTCGTCATGGTGGGCCATAAAACGATCGGCCACTTCCGTCACGCACTTGCCCACCACTGTGCCGCGCATGGCCGCACATTTTTGCCGGGGATCGTCAGTGGACCACACCCGGTCCAGCTCCACCAGCGGGCCAAGCAGGCGCTCAAATTCACCCGCGCTGAGAATGCCAATTTCCGCCGCGTCTTCCAGGTCAACAATCGCGTAGCAGATATCATCTGCCGCTTCCATCAGATACGACAGCGGATGGCGCGCCCAGCGTTCGCGCTCCAGCGCAATCAGCCCCAGCTCTTGTGCCACCGCCTCAAAATAGGGCAGCTCGGTGCGGTAGAGGTTGAACTTGCCGTCTCGCGGCGAGCCTTGCGCCGTCCACGGGTATTTCACCAGGCTGCCCAGCGCCGCACTGGTCAGGCGCATGCCGCCGGCGTGGGCGTACATTTCCAGCGTGGCCAGCATACGCAGGCCGTGGGCATTGCCTTCGTAGGTTTGCACATCGCTGCGTTCGCCATCGCTCAGGCCGTGCAGATAATGCGCGTGCTCGGGCCGGCGAAACCAGTCACGCAGCGCGTCTTCGCCGGTATGGCCAAACGGCGGGTTGCCAATATCGTGGGCCAGACACGCCACCTGCACCACACTGCCAATATCAAACGGGGTGAAATCCGCTGGCAACTGCTGCCCCGCCGCCAGCATCGCCCCCACCCGATTGCCCAGGCTGCGGCCCACGCAGGCCACTTCGATGCTGTGGGTCAGCCGGTTATGGGTGTGGTCGTGGGCCGCCAGCGGATGCACCTGGGTTTTGCGCCCCAGCCGGCGAAACGCGCTGGAAAACACCACCCGGTCGTGGTCGATATGAAACTCGGTGCGCAGCCCGGCCATGCTTTCCGGATTGGCCGCTGCGGGTGCCAGCACCACCTGGCCGGCGTTCAGCTGAAAACGCTGGGTGGACAGCAGGGCGGTCCAGTTCATGCGGGGAGACATCATCGCGGAGGGCCTGTTGGGTGGGTCAGATTTCATCAAGCGCCGCGCCATCCAGATGACGAGTGTCGGCCCAGAGTTCAATCCGCCAGCCGCTGGCATCGTGCACCAGCCAGTTCAGCGCGGCATTGGGAATCGGGAAATTACGTGGGTGGCTGCTGGGCAGGCGGTGAACCTGCCGGTAAATGATGTCCAGCACGCCACCGTGGGTGACCACCAGCCAGGTATGGCCGCTGGCCTGCATGGCCAGCTGGTTCAGGCAGTCCATCACCCTGGCGTGATGGTCGGCAAACGATTCCCCGCCCACCTCTGGCCGCCAGTCTGGCGGGCCACTGCGCAGCAGGGCAAACGCCTGCGGATGCTGGCTGCACGCCTGGTCTGGCGTCAGCCCCTGAAAACAGCCATAGTGGCGCTCGCGCAGCGCCGGGGTGTAGCGCACCGCCAGCTCCGGCTGATGCGCCAGCAGCGGGGCCACGGTTTGCCGGGTGCGGCTGAGGTCGCTACACAGACAGCCGGCAAACGCATGCTGCACCAGCCCCCGCGCCAACTGACGCGCCTGGGCGTGGCCAACCGCATTCAGCGGGATATCCAGATGCCCCTGCAAGCGGCGGGCGGCATTCCAGTCGGTTTCGCCATGGCGCACCAGGCACAGGCGGGTGGGAGCAAGGTCAGCAGTCATGGCCGGGATGATAGCAAACTGTGGCGGGAGGTGGTGCGGTACGACCAGCACTTGCCGCAACACCGGCTGCAGGATTCAGACGCTGATTCTGGCGATGAAGCTGTGGTGGGGAAATAAGATGGGGTTGTTTAAAAAAGCTGTGAGTCATCGTGCGGGAATTGACAGCTAAACAGTTAGGCGACACACCACACTTATGCACGCAATTCACGCAAAACCTCAGGATGAGTAACGGCAACTTGAAGCAGTGTTTTAGCAGCACCTGTTGGTGATCTGCGCCCTTGCTCCCAGTCTTGTAGCGTACGCGTGGAGACACCCAGCAGCAAAGCAAACGCCTGTTGAGACAGGCCCATTTTGGCGCGAGCCTCAGCCGCTTCTGGTAACTTGACTTGAGTGGTTCGGGCGGCTTCGCCGCGTTTCATCTGTTTGACAGATTCAAGCAGATCACTTTGGAATTTTTGCATTTCAGATGACATCTTCAACTCCTTGCTTCAACTTCACCAAGAAAGATGTGGGGAGATTGTCAAACTTGGCTTTTTTGTAGACGATCAAGAGCCAAATTGTTTGGGTACTCGCATTGAAGTAAATCACTCTAGCACCACCACGTTTGCCTTGTCCTGCAGAAGACCATCGAACCTTACGGCAGCCACCGCTGCCACGGATCACGTCACCAGCTTCGGGATTCGCGGCGATCCAGTTGATAAATTCAACACGCTCGGCTTCCGACCAGACTTCGCTGGCATAGCGCTGAAAGATGGCGGTTTCGGCAACTGTTCTCACAGAGTGTGTATATACGGCATTGCCGTATTTTTTGCAAGCCACTTTGCTAACCACTGCGGCTGAATTGTGTTGCCTAACGTATAGTTGACAGTTGAGCAGCCTGCGCGGCTTTTCGCGCAGGTCCGCTCGAACGTAGTGTTAGAAGCCTATTTTTTCTCGCCTGCTGGCGTAGAGGGAGTTGCTGGAGCCGCAGCCGGGGTAGGAACCGAATTTGTGGGGCTGAGTTTTGATATTCCCTCAATGCTCAGCTTTGCGATACTAACATTTGATGGAGCCATGTTAGCGACACCATTAATTGACTCGCGCAAAGCAGTTTTCTGGGGTGTCTGGGATTTTTCCTCAGTCATTTTTTGCTCCTTTTCTTGGTAAGAGTGGACAGCAGTTGAAATACCAATAAGCACCGAAAGCAGAACGCCCAGTAGAAAAGCGGCAAGGGTAACCGTATCGAGTATCACCAGAAGAGGGTCGGAGGTTTCACTTCCTTGAACAACCCCCTCCAAGTGCCTTGCATTCCTACGGAATATCCATAGTAGCGCTCCCAAGCATGAAATGAACGCTATTAGCGTGAAAGAGCCCACCACCAGGACGAGCGCCACCCTGGCCCGAAGGCCATGTAAAAAAACGCCCATGCAGAATCAGGCGCAGGCTGGCGTGATAAAACCAAATTTAGTCAGCGCCTTGATCCAGCGTGGGGCGTTGCGCTGAACAGAGAGCGCCTCGTAATCCGTCGCGCAATCCCGGTAATGCTCGCGCCGCTTGAGCATGAAGAACAGCGTGCGCAGAATTTTGTGACCAATTGCAATAATGGCGCGTTTGTAGCCACGCCTGACCACAAGAGCCTGGAACTTCGACTTGAACACCGATGTGGTGCGACTGGCGGCATGCGCAAACTCGCACAGCAGGCGGCGCACATATGGGTTGCCCTTGCGGGTGTGGCCTGACTTGCGCTTGCCCGCCGACTCGTTGTTGCCCGGGCAAACGCCAACCCACGAAGCCAAACGATCTGCGCTGCCGAAGGCGCCCATGTCCGAGCCAATTTCCACCAACAGCATCGCCGCGCCGATCAGGTCAACGCCAGGGATCGTTTGCAGCAGCGCCAGCGTGCCCCGCTCGGATTCAAGCCCAGCCAGCAATCGGACGTCGAAGCGGTCGATCCTAGCTTCGATCTCCTCAATATGCTGCATCAGTTCGTCGAGCACGAAGCGGTGACTGGCGGTCAGATCGCCTTGTAGGGCATCGAAGATCTCCTCACGGCTGGCCTTCAGTCGGCGGCTGGCCAGGTTGATCACCTGCTGTGGGGCTTGCCCGGCGATGATCGCCTTGACCATGGCGCGGGCAGATTGCCCATGCAGATCGCTGACCACTACGCCAAGGCGAATTCCACTGTCGGTCAGCACTTTGTGCAGCCGGTTCTTCTCAGAGGCCAGTTGGCCAACCAGTTTCTGTCGCTGACGGGCAATCAGGCGCAATTCGCGCAATGCTGCAGGCGGGACAAACGAGGCGCGCAACAAACCGGCCCGCGCCAGCATCGCCAGCCAATGGGCATCGCCCACATCGGTCTTGCGGCCAGGGACATGCTTGACGTGGCGGGCATTCACCACCTTGGCGCGGATGCCGACTGCCTCCAGCGCGGCATACGGGCTCTTCCAGTAGATGCCGGTGCTCTCCATCACGACTTCATCCGGGTGCAAGGAAGCGGCCCAATCCGCGAGTTCCCGGCGGTCGCGGGCAAAGCCGCCAAACTGCCGCTGCTCGATGCGCGTGCTGCCATCGGGTTGCTGAATCAATGCGCAGGCGGTGATTTGCGCCTGATGGACGTCGAGTCCGATGACGCATTTGTACAGTGCTGACAGTTCCATGGCGCTTCCTATCGATTTACACTTGAGGATGGAAGGAGGCCAGGGCAATCGCATGAATGCCATTGCCCTAACGCCTACAAGCCATGACGCCCCAGACTGTTCACCTGCCCCTGATTTGTGTAGCGTCCCGCTTTTTGGGAGCGACTCATGGAGACAGAAGGCAAGTTGCAGCTAGCGGATGTGTTTGTCTCCATCACCGACCCTCGCCAAACCCGCAAGACACGGCACGATCTGGTCGAAGTGCTCGTGGTCGCCGTCAACGGCGTACTGGCCGGTGCCGACACCTTCGTCGAGATCGAAGCCTGGGCCAACGAGAAACTGACATGGTTTCGTCGCTATCTCAAGCTGGAACACGGCATTCCCTCTCATGACACGTTTGGGCGGCTGTTCGGGCTGATTGATCCAACAGAATTCGAGTCTGCCTTTCAACGCTGGGTTCGCAGCATACTGCCCGCTCTGGCTGCTCAGGATGTGGTGGCAATCGACGGCAAAACCAGCCGACGCTCCGGCAAGGTGGACGCCACCGCACTGCATCTGGTCAGCGCCTTTGCCGCCGGGGCCGGGCTGGTGATGGGACAAACGGCAACGGCAAAAAAATCCAATGAAAAAACCGCCATCCCGACGCTGCTCAATACCCTGGCGCTGGAAGGTTGCATCGTGACCATCGACGCGATGGGCACGCAAACCAACATTGCCCAGGCCATCCGCGACAAGAAAGCTGACTATGTTCTGGCGGTCAAGGACAACCACCCTACGCTCGCCGACTCAATGCGCGACTTCTTCACACAGTTCCAATCTGCCCCGGCGGAACAAACCCCGCACAGCTTTCATGAGCAGATAGAGAAGGATCACGGACGTATTGAACATCGTCGCTGCTACGTCTTCGACCAACTGGATTGTCTGTACAAACCAACGCAATGGCCTGATTTATATGCTTTTGTGGTGATGGATTCAGAGCGTCTGGTCAAAGGCAAAACCACCCGCGAGCAGCGCTACTACCTCACCAGTCTGGCAGCGGATGCACAACGCCTGGCGCATGCCATCAGGGCGCATTGGTCAGTTGAGAACCGCCTGCACTGGTGCATGGACGTGGTGTTTGGTGATGATCAGATGCGTGCCCGTACGGGCCATGCCGCGCACAACCTGGCGGTGCTCAAGCACATCACGCTGAATCTGATTCGGCTGGATCCGATTCCGCGCAAGGGGGGCATCAAGGTGCGCCGACTGATTGCGGCGACGTCGGATGAATACCGTGAGCAGCTCTTCGGACTTGGGCGGGCGTGAATTCATGCGATTGCCCTGTCGACCGGGTAGTGGCGCGCTGGATAAAACACCGGTTGCAGAACAGAATGCCCGGACTGGCCGTGCCCGATGCCGAAGAGTTGACGAAAGGGATGGACATGCTGGAAACCCATATTGACCGCTGGGAAGCGCAGGCGATTGCCAAGGGCATGCTTCAGGGGATGCAACAGGGTGAAGCGTGGCTGTTGCAACGACACCTGAGCCGCCGTTTCAGCCCGCTACCGGCAGCACGACTGGCCAGTCTTGCCACCGCCACCCCCGCCCAGTTGGAAACCTGGGGCGGCCGGGTGCTGGATGCCACCTCGCTGGACGAGGTGTTTGGCGAAACACGGCACTGACCGAGGTTCACCCCTGTCGGAACAAATGCACATACTGCGCCGCCACCGGCAGCCGTTCTGGCCGGGTAGTCAGGCTGAGCTGCCATTTGCCGCGTTCGTCACGGTGGGCGGCGCTGACGTGGCGGATATTGACCAGAATGCTGCGGTGAATCAGCCAGAAATATTCCGGGTCGAGCTGGGTGTGCAGGGTTTTCAGCGAGGTGCGCAGCCAGTGTTCGCCATCGGCGGTCAGCACCCGCACATATTTGTCTGCCGCTTCCAGGTACACCACGCTGTCGCTGGCAATCAGCTGCACAGTATCGCCCTGGCCGGCGCGCAAAAAGCGCAGCGGCACCTGGCCTGGCGGCAGGCTGGCAGGCGGCGGCGGGGCGTCGGGGCAGGCGGTAGGCAGCAGGGTTTTCAGCCGTGCCACGGTGGCGGCCAGGCGCAGCGGATCGACCGGCTTGCACAGATAGTCCACCGCCGCCACGCCAAATGCTTCCAGCGCATGGTCCTGGTAGGCGGTGACAAACACCACCCTGGGCGCATCGGTCTTGCCCAGCTGATGCTGGGCCAGCAGCAGGCCATCCAGGCCGGGCATGCGGATATCCAGAAACACCACGTCCGGGCGCAGCTGTTCGATGGCGTCGCGGGCCGACAGCCCGTCATGCCACAAGCCCAGACACTGGGCGTCGGGCCAGGCCACCGCCAGGCGCTGGGCCAGGCGCTCAGCCAGCCGGGGTTCGTCATCAACAATCAGGTAGCGTGGCGTCATGGGTCGTGAGCGGGAGAACAGGCAGGGTCAGTTGGGCACAGGTGCCGTGCGGGCTGAGCGCATCCAGCGCCAGGCTGGCGTCAGGGCCATACAGGGCTTGCAGCCGGGCGCGCAGATTGCTTAGCCCGACCCCGCCGCCAGGGTGGCGGCAGGGGGCATGCAGGCCGGCACCATTGTCGCGCACGCTCAGGGTCAGCGTGCGCCCATCGCTGTCGGCGTGGATCTCGATGCAGCCGCCCGCCACGCAAGGTTCGATGCCGTGGCGCACGGCGTTTTCCACCAGCGGTTGCAGCAGCATGGGCGGCAATGGGCAGGCAGCGGCGGCGGCGGAGATGTCCAACTGCCAGCGCAGGCGCGGGCCAAAGCGCACGCGCAGGATTTCCAGATAAGGTTCGATCAGGGCGATTTCATCGGCCACGCAGGCATGCTCGCGCCGGGTGGCCGATAGGGCACCGCGCAAGTAGCGGGTTAGATGGTCCAGCAGTTGCTGGGCCTGCGCCAGCTCGGCTGGCGACAGCAGCGCGTCCAGATGGGCCAGGGTGTTGAACAAAAAATGCGGTTCAATCTGCGCCTGCAGCAGGCGCAGTTCGGCCAGGGTTTGTCCGCGTTGTGCCTGCTCGGCGTGCAGCCGCGCTTCGGCCAGCCGCGCGCGTTGCCACAGCCATAGCGAAATCAGGCAGCTGGCAACCATGGCAATCCCCAGCACCACCAGCTGGTGGGTAATCGCCGAAGGATGCTCGAACAGCCCCAGGTCGGGCGGTAGGCCGGTGAGCCAGTTGGCCAGCGATGCGCCGGCCAGCGTGCCCAGCGGAATTACCGTGATCATCATCAGCACAAACTTGGATAAGGGCGGCCATGAGCAATGAGCCCAGAACGTGCGGCGCAGCAGTTCTTCCAGCAGGGTGATGCTGCTGCCAATCAGGTGGCTGTATACCAGGTTGACCCACAGCGGCGTGCCGGACAGCAGGGACAGCATCACCGCCAGCAGGGTGTCGAACACCAGCAGGCTGATGACAATTTCCCGTGTCGAGACAAACATCGGCGATTGCGTCATGCGGCAGTGGATCATAGGGTATGCCATAGCCAGCGCCCCAGCAGCCGGTCTGGGGTCAGGGTAAACACAAACGCCACCGTCAGCCCGACCATCAGCCCGCGCATGGCCTGGCGGTGTGCCTGCACCCGGCCGCGCCACAGGCTCCACATGCCCATGGCCAGACCCAGCACGGTCCACCCCGACAGCAGATGGATCCACGACAAATGGCCCCGGCTCTGAATCCAGAACGACCCCAGCGCGGTCACCAGCATGGCCCCCACCCAGCTGCCGCCCAGCACCCGGTGCAATGGCGTGCCTTTGCGCAGCGACAGCAGCACCAGCCCGCAAAGCAGGCTGTATCCCGCCGCCAGGACGTGGGTGGCAATCACCGGCGACAGGCTGCGCCATAAATCGGGCAAGGTATTCTGCAACATGGGCGACTCCTGCAAGGCTTGGTCATTCAATCACCCGCGCAGTGTGCCATGTTGCGTGGCATTTGCCAGCCAGCAGGTGACCAAACCCGGCCAGGGCGGCGTGAAGCAGGGTGATGACAGCGCGAAATGGCGGACAGCGGTTTCGCGCCGGCCTGAGCCCACTTGGCGCAAGATGGCGCGGTTTGGTCGCACCGCACTGGGCAGGCGTGCGGGGGGTGGGCAAGCTGGTGGCAATCTTCCTGAACAAGGCCCCACATCATGGACACCCGCTCCCTGCTGACCCAGTGGCTCTCCCATCCCCAGCTCAGCCAGTGGCCCGCCGAATGGCGCGCGCTATTGTGCGTCAGCGCCGCCAAACTGCGCCAGGCCGATGGCCGGCCAGAGCTTGCCGGACGCTGGCTGAAACGCGCCAGAAGCCTGACCCGCCATCCGCTGACCCTGCGGGAGATCCAGCAACTGGAAGCCGGCTATTGACGCTGCGGCTGTCAATGGGTAAATCAGCGTATATCGCCATGCACGCACGCCAACAGGAGGCGCTGGATGTCCATTTCGGTATTTGCCCATTTTGCCCCCTTGAGCCCACTGATTGGCGACGTGCTGGCCGCCACCCTGCCCGGCGGGCCGTATCAGTTGCCCGCCACCTTGCAGCCGATGCTGCTGGTGATCCTGCATGGGGAAATCCGCCTGCGCGCATGGCCCGAGCAGCCGCTGGCCCAGGCACGGCGTTTGCCGATGCTCAGCGTGTGCGGGGCCACCACCGGGATACGCTACGCCTGGGCCACGCCAGGGACGCAGATTTTGCTGGCGTCGGTGCAGCCAGGGCAACTGCCCCGGCTGTTTGGTGTATCCGGGCTGGCGGTAATGGAAGATTGTGTGCCGCTGGAGGCGCTGCTGCCGCCGGGCTGGGCCAGCGAATGGGCCGAACAGCTGCTGCAGGCCACCACTGCAGCGCAACAGCGCCGGCAGCTGGAACAGGGTCTGTGGCGGCTGCACACCCACCATGGCCAGCGGCCAGCTGACCTGGCGCTGCCTGCGCCTTTGCTGGCCCGACCACTGCTTGAACTGGCCGATATATTCAGCCTGAGCCCACGCCAGTTTGAGCGGCAGTTTTTGCGCAGCTACGGCCAGAGCCTGCGCGCCTTTCGCCAGCAGGCGCGCTGGAGCCAGATGCTGATCCACCAGGTATTTGGCCGCCAGACGCTGGCACGCTGGGCCGATATTGCCGCCGACCAGGCGTATTGCGACCAGGCGCACCTGAGCCGGGACATGCGCCGGTTTGCCGGCTACACCCCGGCGCACCTGAGCCGCCAGCTGGCCGCCGACGACCCGGCGCTATGGCCGTACCGACTGAGCCAGGCCGATGCACTGCGCCTGTTTGGCCAGATGGACGGCGCATGAAGCGCTGTGCGTGCCGGCTTCGGGCTTAGGGAAGCGCTGAAAAAATCGTCATTCCCGCGAAGGCGGGAATCCAGGGCGTTGATTTTGCTGGGTTTTGCTTTTGGCAAACACGATTTTTCTGAATCAATCAGCGCGTCCCTAGTAGCCAGTCACGCTGAAACACAAGGGTTCATGTCGCCACGAAGAACTACTCGCCGCACGACACCGAGTCATTCCCGCGCAGGCGGGAATCCAGGCGTGTCCACAGCGCACAGCGGGGTGAGTTCTCACGAGCGCTTACCTGCGCCATACCCACCGTGCACACTGTGGTGCGGTCTGGGTTCCCGCCTGCGCGGGAACGACACGTCAGATGAAACTCATGCCGAAAACGGTCGAGTCGCCTGTCATTCGGTTCATATCATGGTGACTGGCTACTAGACTTTGAACACGCTCTTAGCGCGTGCCAGTGCTGCCAAAACCGCCTTCGCCACGTTCGCTGGCGGCAAATTCTTCCACCAGATTGAATGTTGCCTGCACCACCGGCACAATCACCAGCTGGGCCATGCGCTCCATCGGCGTCAGGCAGAACGCCGTCTGGCCGCGATTCCACAGCGACACAAACACCTGGCCCTGATAGTCCGAATCAATCAGCCCAACCAGATTGCCCAGCACAATGCCATGCTTGTGACCCAGGCCAGAGCGCGGCAGGATCATTGCCGCATAGCCAGGGTCGGCCAGGTGAATGGCCAGGCCAGTGGGCACCAGATGGGTTTCGCCGGGTTGAATCAGCAAGTCGGCGTCAATGGCGGCGCGCAGGTCCAGCCCAGCGGCACCGGGGGTGGCGTAGGCGGGCAGCTGCTGATGCAGGCGGGCATCCAGGATTTTCAGGTCAACAGTCGGAAACATGGGCGGGCTTTCTTTCGGGCCGCCACCGTCACAGGCGGGCGGCAAAAAAAGGGGTGGAGAATACCTGAGCGGGCCAGGGAAAACCAGCCGGGCCAGCGCATCCCATCACAATAGGCGCAAGATGTGACTCCCGGCAGATCGGGCGCAGGGCAATCGCATGAATTCACGCCCACCCAAGTCCGAAGAGCTGCTCACGGTATTCATCCGACGTCGCCGCAATCAGTCGGCGCACCTTGATGCCCCCCTTGCGTGGAATCGGATCCAGCCGAATCAGATTCAGCGTGATGTGCTTGAGCACCGCCAGGTTGTGCGCGGCGTGGCCCGTACGGGCGCGCATCTGATCATCACCAAACACCACGTCCATGCACCAGTGCAGGCGGTTCTCAACTGACCAATGCGCCCGGATGGCATGCGCCAGGCGTTGTGCATCCGCTGCCAGACTGGTGAGGTAGTAGCGCTGCTCGCGGGTGGTTTTGCCTTTGACCAGACGCTCTGAATCCATCACCACAAAGGCATGCAAATCAGGCCATTGCGTTGGCTTGTACAGACAATCCAGTTGGTCGAAGACGTAGCAGCGACGATGTTCAATACGTCCGTGATCCTTCTCTATCTGCTCATGAAAGCTGTGCGGGGTTTGTTCCGCCGGGGCAGATTGGAACTGTGTGAAGAAGTCGCGCATTGAGTCGGCGAGCGTAGGGTGGTTGTCCTTGACCGCCAGAACATAGTCAGCTTTCTTGTCGCGGATGGCCTGGGCAATGTTGGTTTGCGTGCCCATCGCGTCGATGGTCACGATGCAGCCTTCCAGCGCCAGGGTATTGAGCAGCGTCGGGATGGCGGTTTTTTCATTGGATTTTTTTGCCGTGGCCGTTTGTCCCATCACCAGCCCGGCCCCGGCGGCAAAGGCGCTGACCAGATGCAGTGCGGTGGCGTCCACCTTGCCGGAGCGTCGGCTGGTTTTGCCGTCGATTGCCACCACATCCTGAGCAGCCAGAGCGGGCAGTATGCTGCGAACCCAGCGTTGAAAGGCAGACTCGAACTCTGTTGGATCAATCAGCCCGAACAGCCGCCCAAACGTGTCATGAGAGGGAATGCCGTGTTCCAGCTTGAGATAGCGACGAAACCATGTCAGTTTCTCGTTGGCCCAGGCTTCGATCTCGACGAAGGTGTCGGCTCCGGCCAGTACGCCGTTGACGGCGACCACGAGCCCTTCGACCAGATCGTGCCGTGTCTTGCGGGTTTGGCGAGGGTCGGTGATGGAGACAAACACATCCGCTAGCTGCAACTTGCCTTCTGTCTCCATGAGCCGCTCCCAAAGAGCGGGAAGCTACACAAATCAGGGGCAGGTGAACAGTCTGGGGCGTCATGGCTTGTAGGCGTTAGGGCAATGGCATTCATGCGATTGCCCTGAGATCGGGCGCTGCCCGCACAGCAATACACAGCCAGTGTGCGCGTTAGGGATGCGCTGATTTTGCCAAAAACAAAACCCAGCAAAATCAATATCCTGGATTCCCGCCTTCGCGGGAATGACGATGTACTGCCGCCAGGCCGGGGCCACCCTGCATCAAATCCCCAGCCGGGACATTGATCAGACATAACCGCACGCCGGCATCGGTGCAGGCGGCGGCCAGGGTGTCGGCGGCAATGGATTCATCGGGAAACTGGATTTCCACGGCGATAAACCCGGCGCGTGCGGCAGCAGCGGGACGCTCGGGCCAGGGGAGGGTGGTGAACAGCATGGAGAGCTTGGCGGCGAAGTGAGGCATGGTAGTCTCGGTTAGGGATACGCTGAAAAAATCGTCATTCCCGCGAAGGCGGGAATCCAGGGCGTTGATTTTTCCTGCCATATGTTTTTAGGAAAACTAAATTTCTATCTTTGAAGCCTTAAGCCTATCGCAAATTATCATAATTTCATTTCCTGATTTAATGGCATTATAAATATCGGTGCATTGAAATTCGAGGCGTTCCATCATATCGGGGATGGATTCGCTCTGTGGAGAAAGCTCCACCTCTCCATAGAGGTCGCAACATTTCCGACTCCAGCAAAAAACATAATCTGACAAGGGCTGAATTACACGAACCTCCCCATGCTGAGCATAGTTTGTAGCATTCATATAGTCCCCTGTTACAAATAAAGAGCTTTCACGGAATCTGTAACCAAACCTCTGTTCAAGCCAATTATCGACTTGAATCTGGACATCCAAAGGGGTATCTCGTGGATGTCTATTTTTTGGGGAGGATATCTCTATTACGTGCTCTGCACGCTCCCGACCAAACCCCCTGTAAACAAATAAACCTTTACTGTCGCAAGGCCATGTTATTGCATTGTTTTTTAAATTATTCATAATATTTTAATCGTATTCAGGTTTCGAAGAAAAACGCCATCCTTCAGCAGGTTCATAGTGGGAAGGATTCAGCAGATAACTATGCAATTCATGATGATCTCGTGGAACGAAGTTTTCAATTCTCAAATCCCACATCACTCTTTCTACTATTTGCACATTCATTCTTTCATGCGGGTTTACCTTTATCAATCTGTAAAAAACTTCAGAAAGAAGCGCTGCATGTGGTGTCTCTAGCTGTGCCACAATAGCTTTGCAAGCTCTTGCGATGCCCTCTATTTGCCCATTAATAACTGCTGAGACATAATCGCCGATTCCTTCAAAAACAAAAGCGTCTTTGTGTGTTAGGATTTTATACAGCAACAAGCCCAACGCCCATGAATCATAATTTTCCAAGTGCTGTTCAAGTGGCTTTAAAAACACCTCTGGGGGAGCACTGTAAAATGAGGCTGTAAATTCTCTGCCAATATTTTTATGCAAAATAAACGAAAAGTCTGGGCTATCATCATACATTGGCAGAAACGCTGAATAAGCTTGACCCCAGTCAATTATTTTCACAAAAAAATCTTTAGAGCGCCGTGCGCGCCAATCAATTTCACCTTCTTGCAAAATTATGTTTCCAGGGTGCAAATCTCTATGCTGAGCCATAATAGAGGCAACATAAGACCTAGAGACAGACGATGAAATTCTATGAAAAACCTCCAGTCTCTTGGTTATGTCTGAGCACATCAAAAATCTATCCATCCAGTCTGCTAGAGTTAAGCCATCTGCCTTTTTAGTAATAAAATACAATACATTTCCATGTTCAGCCGATCCGTCATGTAAAATTTTAGAGAAAGAAGACATTCCGGGCGAAAGGCCTTGTTTTAAAATAAAGATCTCATTCTCGAATCGGGCTTTCTCCATCTCGGTTCTAGGAAACAAAAGGAATTTTATAAAAACCGCTTCATTTGTTTCTCTATCTACTCCGTAAAATGCCCAGGAGCTTTTTCCTGAAGAAACTTCTTGAGTAGGCTCATACCTATCTGCCAATAAATGCAAATCGAGCTTTCTTAGAATTTCTAATTTATGATTCATTTTTATCGTACACTTCTTTGGAATATTTTATTTGACATATATTTTATGGTATGATCTTGATGTAGTCTACTCTAAGGATACGCTGAAAAAATCGTCATTCCTGCGAAGGCGGGAATCCAGGGTGTTGATTTTTCTGGGTTTTGCTTTTGGCAAAAACGGTTTTTCTGAATAAATCAGCGCGTCCCTAAAAAACGCCACGGCAAAATTAAAACCATGCGATCGTAACCCCCGCCAATAATTTTTTTAATATTTTATTTTGAGCGGCAAGCAAAAATCAACGAAACGATCCTGGCTAGGCAGTCTAACTGCAGGAGGTATCGGTCGTTCACCAGACAACAAAACAACACCAAAAAGGATTGCGTCAGCCGCTGTTACTACAGCCGCTCCTTGGCTTGTTCCAGCCACTGCACCATCTGCGCATGGGCGGGATCATCCGGCAACAGGCCGCGGGCTTCAGCTGCCTGCAACAGCTGTTCGACCATGGCATGCTGGCGCTCGGCCCGTCGGCGCTTGCCCAGTTGCGCCAGCGCCTCTGCGTCAAAGTCGGCAAAATCGCGCAAACAGGCGCTCAGCCAGGCGTCGGCGGGCACAAAATAATCGCTGCCTTTTACCCGACGAATGCTCTGATTCAGAAATTCGTCAAACTCACCGGCTTGCTCACCGTTATCGGGCAAGCGTCCGTCGTTGTCAGCCACGGCCTGGCGGCAGAGGCGCACCACTTCATTGATATGCGCTTGCACGCTGCGGTCGCTGCCGGCATGAAAGCGAAATGGCCCGTGACTGCGCATCACGCGGTCAAACATCTTGCGCGCAGCAGCCCTATCCATCACGCCGCTATCCTCTGCCAGCCAGAGCAGATGATTGGCGATCCGCTCGTAAAACATGCTCAACAGCGCTTTGCCATCGCCTTTTTTCAGCCCCCAGAACACCATGACAAAGCGGGTGTCGCCGTGCATGGCCACCAGCACCTGCCGACGGGCAATTTTTACCGCGTGCAACTGCCACCCCCATGGCTGCGCGCCCTCTGGCGGCGGAGCATTGTCCACCCAACAGTGTGTCTTGCCCTGATGGGTGGCGGTTAATGCCTCAATGGCGTCTTTTGTGCAATGAAACAACAACATTATTTATTCCAGTCCAACGCTATCGCGTTGCCGTTGTTTGTCTACCGCCGCCGCAATCAGCGGCGTCACCTCATATAAGCCTGCCAGCGTCAGCTTACCCTGCTGATACCTCTGATGCCAGCTGCGCCGTTGCCGCAGCCCCCGTTCGTCGTCGCACAAATGTAGCCGGTGCAGCGTCTGCTGCGCCAGCTCGCGCGAGTCCTCGGGGGTGTTGGCAGGCACGGCCACCAACTGTCATGACGGCAACAGTACCTCAAACCAGCCTGTTTTTACCCAAAGTGGGTCAAGTATCGCCACGGCCTTGCTCTTGCTGCTGTTTGTGGCGGTGCGGTCTGATTCGACGATGGCCACAAGCTGCGCGGCGTCGTCTGCCTGAATTTTTGCTGGGCGCCCCATTTTGGCCATGTGACTTGCTCCCTTAGGGACGCGCTGATTGATTCAGAAAAACCGTTTTTGCCAAAAGCAAAACCCAGCAAAATCAAAGCCCTGGATTCCCGCCTTCGCGGGAATGACGATTTTTTCAGCGTATCCTTAGCTGGCGCATCAGTTCAGCGGCCAGCCGGCGCGCACGTCCAGCGGGGCATGCGGTTCCATCCGGTATTCTGCCGCGCAATAAGTGTCGGGGTAATGCTGGTCAATCAGCGCAAACAGCCTGGGCCAATCCAGCGCGCCACTGCCGGGCGCACCCCGGCCCGGACAATCGGCAAACTGCAGGTGGCCGATGGGCAGCGGCGGCTGGGCCAGTAAGGCTGGCAAATCCTGACCTTCTCGGGCCATATGGTACAGGTCGATTTGCGCATCCAGCAGCGGATGACGCCCCAGCGCCTGCCACACCTCGGCCAGATCCACCGGGGTGTTGAGCAAGAAGCCGGGCATGTCGTGGCGGTTGATTGCCTCCAGACCGACGCGAACGCCCGCTGCCGCAAAGCGCGGCAAGGCTGCGCGCAGATTTGCTACCAGGGTGGCCAGCGCCTCGGCGCGGCTCACTCCCTCGGCCAGCCGCCCGGCCAGTACATTCACCCGCCCCGGTGCCTGCTCACCCAAGGCCGCCAGATAGGCCAGGCACGCGTCCACCGCCTGGGCAAACGCCGCCTCGCGGCCCGGCCCCGCCGCCAAGCCCGGCCCGCCCTGCATTAAATCGCCAGCCGGGACATTGATCAGGCATAACCGTACGCCGGCATCGGTGCAGGCGGCGGCCAGGGTGTCGGCGGCAATGGATTCATAGGGAAACTGGATTTCCACGGCGGTAAACCCGGCGCGAGCGGCAGCAGCGGGGCGCTCGGGCCAGGGGTGGGTGGTGAACAGCATGGAGAGGTTGGCGGCGAAGCGCGGCATGGTGGGTCCTGTTCTTGATGTTTTTCCCCATTTGAATCGGGGGCGAGGGCAGGTCTCAGCACAAAACGGGCGGGCTTTCTTCAGAAAGCCCGCCCGTTGGCCTGCGGCATTTGTGGCTTGGCTGCCCGGTGTTATTCCACCTTGGCCTGCTGCTTGAGCTTGCCCAGGTAAGCATCCAGCTGAGCGCCCTGAATGCGCTGGGCCAGCTGCGGTTTCAGCTCGTCAAACGACGGGCCTTGCGCATCGCGCACGTCAATCAGCTGAATCACATGCCAGCCAAACTGGGTTTTTACCGGTGCGGCGGCCACCTGGCCACGGCTGAGCTTGGTCAGCGCGGTGCTGAACTCGGCCACATAGCTGTCTGCCGGTGCCCAGTCCAGTTCACCGCCCTTGTCCTTGCTGCCGGTGTCTTTCGACACTTCCTTGGCGATGGCGGCAAAGGCCTTGCCCTTTTGCAGGTCAGCCAGAATCTTTTGCGCGTCGGCTTCGTTGTCCACCAGCACATGGCGGGCGCGGTATTCCTTGCGGCTGAACTGGGCAACGACCTTGTCGTATTCGCCGCGCAGCTGGGCTTCGCTCACCGGGTGGGCGCGCATCCAGTCACGCACAAACAGGTTGGCCAGCAGACGGGCGGAGAAGGCGTCGATTTCCGACTTGTATTCTGCCGACTTGTCCAGGCTCTTCTTTTGCGCTTCCTGGCGCAGGATTTCGGTCAGCACCAGCTGGTCACGCACCATGGCGCGCAGCTGCGGAGAGTCGGTCTGGCCTTGCTGTTGCAGTTGCTGCAGCATGGCGTCAACACGGGCTTGCGGCACGGCAGTGCCGTTAACCGAAAACGCCGGTTTGTCAGCCAGCACCGGCAGGGCCAGGGTGGCGGCGATCAGGCCGCACAGAAGCTTGGTACGCATGAAAAGATTTCCTGAATGGGGTTACTGGATTTTGGCTTTGTTGCGCAGCTCGACCAGGGTTTTTTCGATTTGGGCGTTTTGCATCTGACGCGCCAGCTGTTGCTTGGCTTCGTCAAAGCTTGGCACCTTCACGTCACGGATTTCTTCAATCTTGAACACATGAAAGCCCAGTTCGGTTTTAAACGGCTGGGCTGATACCTGGCCCTTGCCAATCGACTTCAGCTCATCGGCCAGCGGCTTGGGCATCATGCCCAGATTGCCCCAGCCCATGTCGCCGCCACTTTGTTTGGCCGCCGGGTCGCGCGATTTGTTACGGGCCAGCTCTTCAAACTTGCCGCCTTTTTTCAGCTGGGCAATCACTTGCTTGGCGTCTTCTTCGCTGCCCAGCACAATCTGGCGGGCTTTGACTTCTTTCTGGCCAACAGTCTGCCCCTTCAGGCGGTCGTATTCGGCCTTGACCTGTGCTTCGGTCACCGGGTTGGCGCGGGCGATGTCTTCAAACAGCGCCTGTTGCAGCAGATCGTTGCGAATGTCTTCCAGGCGCTCCTTGAACTGGGCGCTCTTGTCCAGGCTGCGGCGGCTGGCTTCCTGCAGGATGATCTGGCGGTTGATCAGCTGCTGCTTGAGTTCGGCACGCAGTTCCGGGCTGTCCTTCACCCGGCCATTGCTGCCCTTCACCACGGAATCGGTCAGTTGGTCGAGTTCGGTCTGGGCAATGGCGGTGCCATTGACCACTGCCACCGATTTATCGGCTGCCTGTGCGCCGGCAGCCAGCGACAGCGTCAGCAGCACTGCGGCAATGTGGTTCAAACGCATAAAATCTCCTGAAAAACTTGGGCTCAGAGCTCGTCAGGCGCGTAGGCGCGCAAGCTCAAAGCATGAATATGGGAAGGAATAAGCTCACCTAGCGCGGCGTATACCCGCCGGTGGCGTTCGATGCGGGAGCAGCCGGTAAAGGCCGGCGATACCAGCATCAGGGAAAAATGTCCGCCACCGCCCGCCGCACCGGCATGGCCAGCGTGGGCGGCGCTGTCGTCGTCCAGCTCGACCAGTTCAGGCTGCAACACCGCCAGCCGCTGGAGAATCTGCTCGCGCAGTGGCACAGAATCAGCGTGTAGGGTCACGGGCTCAGAACACCTGTTTGAACGGCAGGATTTCTACCGAAGCATAGACGCCAGCAGCCACATAGGGGTCGGCATCCGCCCAGGCGCGGGCGGCTTCCAGTGAGTCGAAATCGGCAACAATCACGCTGCCGCTGAAACCCGCCGGGCCAGGGTCGGCAGCGTCGATGGCCGGGCAGGGGCCGGCCATTACCAGACGGCCAGCGTCGCGCAGGGCGGTCAGCCGGGCCAGGTGGTCGGGGCGGGCGGCCAGACGTTGGGCCAGAGAGTTGGGCACGTCGCGGCCAATGATGACATAACGCATCAGTTTGGATCTTCCATATAGCGGGACAGGACAATACTTTGCCCGATGACAAACAGCAACATCAAGCCCATGCCGCCAAACAGTTTGAAATTGACCCACACTTCCTCGCTGAAAGTGAAGGCCACATACAGATTGAGCACACCCATGCCGGCAAAAAACGCCACCCAGGCCAGCACCAGGCGCTTCCACACCGGTTCGGGCAGGGTGAGCTGCTTGCCCATGAGCGCCTTGAGCGGCTGCTTGCCCAGCCACTGGCTGACCAGCAGGCCCGCGCCCATCACCCAGTAAAGCACGGTGGGCTTCCACATGATGAAGGCTTTGTCATGAAGCAACAGGGTGGCACCGCCAAGCACGACAATCAGCCCAAGCGACACCCATTGCAGGGTATCCACCTGGCGATGCTTGAACCAGCTGAACGCAACCTGGGCAACGGTGGCGGCCATGGCGACAGCGGTGGCGATATAGATGTCGCGAGTGATGTAGAACGCGGCAAAAAACAGGATGACCGGGAACAGGTCGAAGAGAAATTTCATAGCGTCTGATTATGCCGCCAAGCTCTTTTGCTTGGCAAGTTCAGATATGCGCTTTTGCCCGAGGCAAGGCCGAAAACAGCTGGCCCCACCGCAGGTATTGTTTCGCTCAGCGCCGGTTTTCCTCAATGTCTGTCCAGGCTTTTTGCAGCCGTTTTACCGACACCGGGAACGGGGTTTTCAGCTCCTGGGCAAACAGCGACACACGCAGCTCTTCAATCAGCCAGCGGAAGTCGCGCAGGCCCTGGCTGGCACCGTCCAGCGCTTCCGCCTCGGCCAGTTTGGCTTCCCATTGTTTGTATAGCTGGGTGATTTCCGCGCCGCGCTGGCCATCGCGGCTGGGGTTGGCGGCGTATTTTTCCATGCGCAGCTGCTTGGCCTTCAGGTAGCGCGCCAGTTGCGACAGGCTGTCCCACGGGGTGGCGGCCAGAAAGCCGGGGTAGACCAGCTGGCCAATTTCGCTGCGCAGCGCCGGGCCAAGCTTGTGCCGTTCGGCCAGATTCAGGGTTTTCTGGTATTCGGCAGCGATGTCGGCCAGGTAGCGGTTGACGGCTTCAGTCACTGCCGGCAGGCGGGCGCGGGCGCGCTTGTTTTGCTCGTTAAAGGCTTTTTCTGTGCGCGGCAGCGGGTCTTCGCCAATAAAGGCGCGGTCGCAGATGGCGGCAATGGCGTCGGCCAGCAAGCCGTCGGTGTGGCCCAGGTTGCGCAGCAGCATGGCGGTCTGGGTGAAATTGCCGGGCAGCCCCTTGTTCAGCTGCTTCATCTGCTCCTTCATGGCGTACTGCAGCAGGCGGATCACCCCGCCGCGCATCGCCGCGTCGGCGGTGTGCGCGGTGTCGAACAGACGCAGCGCCACCCGGTCGTCTTCCACCACCAGCGCCGGAAAACCAGTCAACTGCTGGCGGTTGCGGGCAAATTTCAGCGTGGCCGGCAGGTCGCCAAAGTCCCAGCTGGTGACGGTGTCGCGTTCAAATTCCAGCGAGGTATCGCGGAAGGTGAGCTGGGCCACATCGCCAAACTGGCGTTGCAGCGCCAGCAGGTCACGGCCCATGCCCAGCTCCTGCTTGCCATCGTCCAGCACGCGGATATTCATGCTGGCGTGCGCCGGCAGGGTGTCCGGATGAAAATCCGCCAGCCCCACCGGCGTGCCGGCGGTGCGCTGCACAAATGCGGCCAGCTGGGGCAGCAGCGGGGCCAGCATATCAGGCTGCCGATCAAGAAAACGGGTCACGCTGTCGGGCACCGGCACGCAGGCGCGGCGCAATGGCTTGGCCAGCGACTTGATCAGCAAGGCCAGTTTTTCCCGCAGCATGCCGGGCACCAGCCATTCCAGCTGGCCAGGGTTGAGCCGGTTAAGCAAGGGCAGCGGCACATCCACCGTCACCCCGTCCAGCGGGTGGCCGGGCTCAAAGCGGTAGCGCAGGGTGAGTTCGCCGTCGGCGGTTTTCAGCTTGGGTGGAAACTGTTCTTCGGTAATATGGCTGGCCGCGTGCTGCATCAGGTAATCACGGGTCAGATACAGCAGCTTGGGTGCATCGCGTTCGGCTTCTTTGCGCCAGGCGTCAAAGCCGGCAGCGGTGCAAATATCTGCCGGAATTTTTTCGGCATAAAAATCGAACAGGGTTTGCTCGTCCACCAGCACATCTTGACGACGCGCCTTGTGTTCCAGCTCCTGCACCTGACGAATCAGCGCCTGGTTATGCCGGTAAAACGGTGCCTGGGTATTCAGTTCGCCCGCCGCCAGCGCCTCGCGCAAAAAGATTTCCCGCGCTTCCTGCGGGGCTACCCGGCCATACGACACCGAGCGGCGCGGCACGATATTCAGCCCGTACAGCGTCACCCGCTCGCTGGCCACCACCTCGCCCCGGGCTTTTTCCCAGTGCGGTTCAAAATAATGGTATTTGACCAGATGCGGTGCCAGCGCCTCCAGCCATTCCGGCTGAATGCTGGCCACACAGCGGGCATACAGCTTGCTGGTTTCGGTCAGTTCTGCCGACACAAGCCATTTGGGCCGGGCTTTTTTCAGGCCAGAAGCCGGAAAGATATGAAAATGAATCCCACGCGCGCCCAGATAATCGTCGCCTTCCAGCGATTTCATCCCGACATTGCCCAATAGCCCGGTCAGCAGCGCCTTGTGCAGCGGCTCGTAAGTGGCCGGGGTGTCCTGATTGCGGCGCAGTTTCAGCTCGTCGGCAATCTGGCTCAACTGGGCGTGCAGCTCGCGCCATTCGCGCATGCGCAAATGCGACAAAAAATGGGTGTGGCACAGCTGGATCAGCTGGCGATTGGAGCTTTTGTTTTGCAGCGCTTCGTCAAAAAAATCCCACAGCAATAAAAACGACTGGAAATCAGATTTTTCATCGGTAAAGCGCGCATGCGCACGGGTGGCGGCTTCGCGGGCGTCAAAGGGCCGTTCACGCGGGTCCTGAATCGACAGCACCGAGGCAATGATCAGCATTTCGCGCAGGCAGCCAAACTGCTCGCCGGCCAGCAGCATGCGGCCCACTTTCGGGTCGACCGGAATGCGCGACAGCGACTGGCCCAGTTCGGTGATCTCGCCACGCTCGCTGACCGCGCCCAGTTCGTGCAGCAGCTGGTAGCCGTCGGCA
This sequence comes from Aquaspirillum sp. LM1, assembly GCF_002002905.1. Taxonomy (NCBI): domain Bacteria; kingdom Pseudomonadati; phylum Pseudomonadota; class Betaproteobacteria; order Neisseriales; family Aquaspirillaceae; genus Aquaspirillum; species Aquaspirillum sp. LM1. The sequence continues at coordinate 1,500,295 of NZ_CP019509.1, forward strand.
ATCAGCCGCGACGACGGTGCTTCCAGAAACGGAAACTCGTCTACCTTGCCCAGCCGCAGCGCCGCCATGCGCAAAATCACCGCCGCCAGGTTGGAGCGGACAATTTCCGGGTCGGTGAACGCTGGTCGGGCGTTAAAATCCTGCTCGGAATACAGCCGGATGCACACCCCGGCCTCCACCCGGCCACAACGGCCCGCGCGTTGACGCGCCGCCGCCTGGCTGATTTTTTCCACCAGCAGCTGCTCGACTTTGGCGCGCGGGCTGTAGCGGTTGATCCGCGCCAGGCCGGTGTCGATTACATACTTGATGCCCGGCACGGTCAGCGAGGTTTCCGCCACATTGGTGGCCAGCACAATGCGCCGCCCGCCCGAAGGCCGGAAAATCTTTTGCTGGTCTTCGTTGGACAGGCGGGCAAACAGCGGCAGGATTTCATACGCGGTCAGCCGCGCCTTGCGCAGCTGCTCGGCGGTGTCGCGGATTTCCCGCTCGCCGGGCAAAAACACCAGAATATCGCCGGGGCCATGGCGGGCCAGTTCTTCCACCGCTTCGACAATTGCCGCTTCCATGTCCAGCTCATGCTGGTCTTCGTCGCGCTCGTCCAGTGGCCGGTAGCGCACTTCCACCGGAAAGGTGCGGCCAGACACTTCCATCACTGGCGCGCCGTCAAAGTGCTGGCTGAAGCGGTCGGCGTCGATGGTGGCCGAGGTGATGATCACTTTCAGGTCGGGCCGGCGCGGCAGCAACTGCTTGAGAAAGCCCAGCAAGAAATCAATATTCAGCGAACGCTCGTGTGCTTCGTCAATAATCAGCGTGTCGTAGGCGCTCAGATAACGGTCGGTTTGCGTTTCCGCCAGCAAGATGCCGTCAGTCATCAGCTTGATATGGCTTCTTTCCGAGCTGCGCTCGGTAAAGCGCACCTTGAAACCCACCACTTCGCCCAGGGTGGATTTCAGCTCCTGGGCAATCCGCGTGGCCACCGAGCGCGCCGCCAGCCGGCGCGGCTGGGTGTGGCCAATCAGCCCGCGCGTGCCGCGCCCCAGCGCCAGGCACAGCTTGGGCAGCTGGGTGGTTTTGCCCGAGCCGGTTTCGCCGCAGACAATCACCACCTGATGGCGCTCAATCGCCGCACGCAAATCGTCCAGCCGCTGGTTAACCGGCAAGGCTGGGTCAAACTCCGGCTGCGGCAAGCTGGCGCGCCGCTCGGCCACCCGCGCACGCGACCGCGCCACCGCCTGCTCCAGCTCGGCAGCCAGCCGGTCGGCAGACTTGCCATCGCGGCGGCGCTGTTCCCACTGGCGGATGCGGGACAGCAAGGCATGGCGGTCGCGCGCCAGACAATCATCAAGGGCGCGTTTGAGGTCGGAGGGGGTGGTCATTGCGGGCAGAAAGTGGCGGAAAACCGGGCATTATACGATGGTGTGGGTAGGGTGGGTGAGTGGCGAGCGTCTTGCAAAAAGCACTGACGCCGAATACTGAACCATCCATCCTGTCTTCCTGACGGTACGCTTCGTACCTGACGTCACCCGTCAGTCATGTAAGGCAATTGTCGTATTCAGACCCAACATGACTTTGACCACACAATCATTTCACGTTTATTTCATAAAAAAACTTTCGGTGAAAGATCGGTTTTGCAATCAGCTCGATCAAGTTGCAGTGCTATGCCAGCGCTGGGCAGCGCTCATGAGCCTGTCTGTTGACCCGAAGTAAACAGGTTTATCCCTACTGTTCACCGCGCCACTGGCTACTTTGGTCAGCAGCGCTTTTTCATTTGCACAGCAGTTCGAATGCACTTTTCTCCATCACGTGCACCCCCGCTGCCCGCGCCTGGGCGAGTTTGGCCTCGCCCGCTCGGGGCCCGGCCACCAGCACAGTCAGGTTTTTGGTGATGGACTTGCGCACGCGCCAGCGATGCGCGTCGGCCAGTTGTTCCAGCTCGTCGCGCTCGGCGCGGGAAAAGCCGGTGAACAGCACTTCGCCCACCTGCTCTGCTGCCGGGGCGGGCGCTGGAGTGGCCTGCGGGGCCGGCTTGCCTGGGGCTGGTTTGGCTTTGGGTTTGGCCAGGCCACGCGCCCATGTCCAGGGTTCCTGAACCTCACCGCTGATTTCTGAGGTGATGTCGCCCTGCACACGGTCGAGGCGAAATGTGCGGGTGGCGCGCCGGTTCAGGCATAGCCCCTGAAAACACTGGCCATCCAGCTGGCGAACCACCACCCGGCGGTCGGAGTATTCGCCGGTGGCGTCGATGTAGGCAAATTGTACGGTGTCGAGCTGACGGCCTTCGAGGTAGGGCAGTGCTGCCCGGCTGGCCGCTCGGCGGGGTGGGGGGTGAGCCGGCAGGCGGATGCCGGCCAGATTCTGGAGCTGGTCTTCGATGGATTGGCGCTGGCCGGTGCTCAGCGCGCCTTTGGCCAGGGCATCGCCCAGTTGGGTGGCCAGACGGCGAATGCTGGGTTCTGCGTCCAGCGCCGGCTGGGCACTCAGCCAGGTGTGCAGCGCTTCAAGCTCGTCTTCTTCCACCAGGCCGTCTGCCAGGATGTTCTGGCAGTGCTGGCGCAGTTGGTCGCGCAGGACGGCCACTGGGTGTGGCGCAGGTAGCGGCGCGCGTTTGTCAGGGCGATAGGCGGGTGCTGCTGGCTGGGCAGGTGGTGGGGTTTTTGGCGTGCGCCAGCGCACCCATAGCCATATTCCACCGGCCAATCCGGCCAGCGTCAGTATTTCGCCAATTTCCATTTTCACCTCTTGCTTTGATTCAAATCGTTATTGTTGTGACCTCACACTACCAGCGCACTTCCCAGTCTTCCTCCCCTACCACCAGGCTGCACGCCAGCCGCCAGCGTTCCGGGCTGTCGTCAATCTGCTCTTGCGCCTGGGTGCTGGCATCAATCAGGCCGTGGCGAGCCTGCACATTGCGTTCCTTGCGTGACCACGGCCAGTCGCGCGGCTGCTGGGCGTGGCATATGCGGACCTGGCAGGCGCAGCAGGTGCCATGGCCGCAGCGCCAGTACAAGGGCACATCCGCGCGACGCACCACGTCAATCAGCACTTCTCCCGGTTCCGCCTGCAAGACGGCAGGGGCAGGCAGTGCCGGGTGAATGAAGGTGATGGTGGGCACGGCCAGTGGAATCAGGCCAGCAGGGCAGACAGCGGCAGATAGTCCACCAGATCGCCCGGCTTGATGGTCTGGTTAGGCCCCACCCGCACCAGACCATCAGCCCAGGCCACCGACGTGAGCACGCCTGCGCCTTGTTTCGGGAAGGCTTCCAGCGTCACGCGGCCTTCGGATACCACCTGGCGCACGCGCAGAAACTCGGTGCGCAGCGGATCCTTGCGCGGCCATTCAAAGCCCGCCGGCAAGCGGGTTACCGGCCAGGGCTGCACGTCGAGACGGCCCTGGCGCGCCTTGATGAATGGGGCGATCAACAGCAAGAAGGTGACGTAGCCCGACACCGGGTTGCCCGGCAGCCCAACAAAATCCGCCTCGCCAATCCGGCCAAACGCCAGCGGTTTGCCCGGCTTGATGGCAATTTTCCACAAGTCCAGCTGGCCTTCACGCTCGACGGCGTGCTTGACATGGTCTTCTTCGCCCACCGATACCCCGCCGCAGGTCAGCACCAGATCGCTGGTGGCGGCGGCATCGGCCAGCGCCAGCCGGGTGGCGGCCAGGCTGTCGGGCACAATGCCCAGGTCACGCACCTGGCAGCCCAGGGTTTCCAGCAGGCCGCGCAGCCAGTAGCGGTTGGAGTTGTAAATCTTGCCGGCACTCAGCGTTTCGCCCGGCTCGGCCAGCTCGTCGCCCGTGAAGAATACCGCCACTTTCAGCGGGCGCAACACATCCAGGTAGGCGCAGCCAATCGATGCCGCCAGGCCGAGATCTGCCGGCGACAGCCGGGTACCCGCGCTAAGCACCACGCTGTCCTTGCTGATGTCTTCGCCGCTGCGGCGAATATTCTGCCCCGGCTTGGCCGCTGCGCTAAAGCGCACCTTGTCGCCATCCGGGTGCGCCTGCTCCTGCATGATCACCGCGTCAGCGCCCGCCGGAATGGGTGCGCCGGTAAAAATCCGCGCCACGCTGCCTTCGGCCAGCGGGCCAGGCACAGCACCCGCCGGAATGCGCTGGGAAATTGGCAGCATGCGCTCCGGCTGGATATCGCTGCTGCGTACGGCGTAGCCGTCCATGGCGCTGTTGTCGCACGGCGGCACATCCACGCTGGCGCGGATATCCTGCGCCAGCACGCAGCGGCGGGCATGCAGCAGATGCTGATTTTGGGTGTCGGTGATTGGGCGGGCACGGTCAAGCAGAAACTCCAGGGCGGCCTCAACGGCCAGCATGGCGGGTGCAGTCATGGCAGTACACTCATTCGGATAAATTGGAGAATGCCTTCCACGTCATTGCGGGAAAAGCAGGGCACCGGGCAATCCGGCAGCGGCGCATCACAGGCTACTGCCAGCACGTCCGGGTCGTCGGGATACAGCGGCGGGCGCTGCAAGGCCGGGTCGAACACTTCAATCTTGGCCAGGCCGCGTTCGTGCTTGAAGCCTTCCACCAGCACCAGCCGGCAGGGCTGCAAGGCAGCCAGATGCTCAATCAGCGGTAAATCATTGGCAGCGGGCAGTTCTTCAATCAGCATTCGCCGGCGCGCAGCGGCCAGCATCACCTGGCGAGCCCCCGCCTGGCGATGCCGCCAGCTGTCACGGCCCGGGGTGTCTGGATCGACATCGTGATGGGTGTGCTTGATCACGGCCAGATCCACGCCGTCTGCGCTTAATCGGGTAATCAGTTTTTCCAGCAGGGTGGTTTTACCACTACCGGAATAACCAGCAAGGGCCAGGACTTTCATCGTGTTCCGTTCGGCAAGGAGGGCAGGCAGGCACACCGGCGCAATCAACCGACACACCCCGGCAGGGCCAGTGGCATGCCAGCAAAGCCATCAGCATATCACACGCCCAGCAGGCGTCAGCATGCACCCGGACAGTCACAGCGTCCTTGACCTGCATCATACCGCAGAACGTTCAGCACAACGGCCTATAGCGGCAAATGGGCATCCACCACGCACAGGATGCGGCCTGCTCGTGGTGGATGCCCATTTTACCCTGGCTGACCGGGTGATCAATCGTTCTTGAACACTTCGTGGCAAGCCTTACAGGTTTTTTGTGCCGCGCCAAATGCCGGGCGGATTTGCGCCAGGTCGCCGCCCTTGGCGGCATCGGCCAGCTTGGCAATCAGCACCTGATGCTCATCAGCGGCTTTTTTGAATTCAGCCGGCTTGGTCCATACTTCCGGGCGGGATTCGGTTTTGCCCTTGTCGCTGCCTGCCGGGAAATATTGCCACGGCTGTTTGGACAGATCGACCATCTGCGCGGCCAGCGCGGCAAACTCATCCTTGTTATATGGCTTTTCGCCCTTCATCACTGCGCCCATGCCCTGGCCGAACACTTTTTTGTATTCCTTGAACACAGCCTTGCGGGCTTCCAGCGGGTCTTTGCCATCGGCGGCCACTGCAGAAAAAGCCACCGTTGCCAGCACAGCTGCCAGCAGGGAAGAAACAACGCGCATCAGACACTCCTTGTCACAATTTGGGGATGGGGCGCTTGCCCATGGCAGGGCGAGCAGGTTTTTGGGGTGATGGCGGCAAGCTTAGCCGGAAAGCATCGCCGCAGGCAACATTATATATTAAAGCATAATGATGGGGTGGTTCAGTTTGCGCCGATGGCGGGGAGGGTACTATCTGAACGCGGCAAAAAGCGTTACACTATAACATATCAGTTATCCACTCCGACTAAAGGCCCGTGCTGTGACGCTGCTTCCTCCCGCTCAGTTCCTGGCTGCCGCAGAAAAACACTGCGCAGCGCGGGGTGCCCGCCTGACGGCATTGCGCCAGAAAATTCTTGCTCTGGTGCTGGCCCGTGGCGGTGTGGTCAAAGCCTATCAGGTGCTGGCCGATTTGCAGGCCGAACGTGGCCAGGCCGCACCGCCCACGGTGTACCGGGCGCTGGATTTTCTGGTGGAACACGGCCTGCTGCACCGGGTAGACGCGCTGAATGGCTATATGGCCTGCCAGCATCTGGACTGCCAGCACCATGGCCTGCTGCTGGTGTGCGAATGCTGTAATGAAGTGGCGGAAATCGACGCCACTTCCAGCCTGGACCAACTGGCCAGCGTGGCGGCGCAGGCCGGTTTTCAACCCCGCCGGCAGGATGTGCTGCTGACCGGCCTGTGCAAGGATTGCCAACCCTCATGATGCCGCGTGTTCCTGTTAATTTGCTGACCGGTTTTCTGGGCACCGGCAAAACCACCGCCTTGCTGCACCTGCTGGCGCACAAACCAGCGGATGAAATCTGGGCGGTGATTGTCAATGAATTTGGCGAAATCGGCATCGACGGTGCCGTGCTCAGCCAGGGCGGTGCCGAAGTGCGCGAAATCGCCGGTGGCTGCCTGTGCTGCGCCACCGGGCCGCAACTGCCCATCACCCTGGCCAAGTTGATTCGGGAAAAACACCCGCAACGGGTGCTGATCGAAGCCAGTGGGCTGGCGCATGCCTCCAATGTGGTGGACGAGCTGCGCCGTGCGCCGCTGGGCGAGGCGCTGGATGTACAGGCGTCAATCACCCTGGTAGACCCGCGTCAGTTTATTGACCCCAATTACCGCCGCCACCCGATTTACCGCGATCAGGTAGAACTGGCCGACGTGCTGGTGGCCAGCAAGGGTGATGTGTGCGATGACGCCACCCTGGCCGAATTTCAGCAGCAGGCCGAGGCGCTGTTTCCGCCCAAAACCCGGATTGCTGCGGTGGCCCATGGTGCCATTGACCCGGCCTGGCTGACCTTGCCCGCCCGCCCGGCTGCCCGCTACCGCCCACGCCTGCCGCCAGCGGAAAGTGGCATGAGCAGTGCCGGCTGGACCTTTGAACCCGGCGTGTGCTTTGACCTGGAGCGTATTGGCACCCTGCTGCGCACCCTGCCCGAGCATGTACCGGGGCTGGTGCGGGCCAAGGCGGTGCTGCGCATGGGGCCGCATACCTGGCTGTGGTTCAACTGGGTGGCCGGCGGCGAATGGGCCGCCACTGAAGTGGCCTGGCGGCGCGACAGCCGCTTTGAGCTGATTGCGCCAGCCGGCGAGTGGGCCAGCGCAGTGGAAGCCGCGCTGGGGCAGGCCATTGCCAGCGTGATGGCCTGAACCCAACCCGTTCACGGCTTTCCCCGGTGGGCTGCCCCACATTTGGCAGGACGTATTTTTCAAACCGGCAGGGCATGCATGCCCATGCCATTGCTTGCATTATTCCACCGCCCCGCTTGATCGGGGCGGAATCATGTCGGGAATACCCATGAAGTTAGCAAGGTTGTCTTCATTCAGTTTGCTGGCCGCATCAGCGGGCCAGCGCGTGCTGCTGGCACTGCTGGCAGTGGCCGGTTTATGGACAGCGGTGATCTGGGCGCTGGCCGGAGGCGCAGCGTGAGCGTTCGCCTGGAAAACCTCACTGTCTCCTACCGGCGGCATCCAGCGGTTCACCATGTGTCCGGCCAGTTTGCCGACGGCCAGGCCACCGCAATTGTCGGGCCAAATGGCGCGGGCAAAAGCACCATCCTGAAGGCGATGATCGGCGCGCAGCGTGCCGATGCCGGGCGGGTGGATCTGGGTGGGTTGTCGCCGGCGCGGATTGCCTACCTGCCCCAGGCCGCGCAGATTGATCGCAGCCTGCCGGTCAGCGTGCTGGATACCGTACTGATGGGGGCCTGGCACCGGATGGGTGCGTTTGGCGCGGCGCGCAGCAGCGACTGGCGCGCGGCCCAGCTGGCGCTGGACGCCGTGGGGCTGGGCGAATTTGCCCAGCGGCCAGTCAGTGCGCTGTCTGCCGGCCAGTTTCAGCGCGTGCTGTTTGCCCGGATTGTGGTGCAGGACGCGCCGCTGATTTTGCTCGACGAGCCGTTTACCGCCATTGATGCGCGCACCACCCACGACCTGCTGCATCTGATTGAACGCTGGCAGCACGAACAGCGCACGGTGATTGCCGTACTGCACGATTTTACCCAGGTGCGCCAGTATTTTCCGTACACCCTGCTGCTGTCGCGCGAGGTGATTGGCTGGGGCCCCACGGCGGAGGTATTGACCGAGGCCAATTTGCAGCGCGCCAGCGCCAATGTGGCGCACTGGCACGAGCAAGCCCCGGTATGCCGGGTGGACGACACAATGCCGGGCAGCGCCCCGGCGGAGAAAACCCGATGAACGAGCTGTATACCCTGCTGGTGCAACCGTTTGTCGAGTTTGGCTTTATGCGCCGCGCCCTGGTGGGCTGCCTGGCGCTGGCGCTGGGCTGCGGGCCGATCGGGCTGTTTCTGGTGATGCGGCGCATGAGCCTGATGGGCGATGCGCTCAGCCACGCCGTACTGCCTGGCGCAGCAGTGGGCTTTATCTTTGCCGGGCTGTCGCTGCCGGCGATGGGGCTGGGCGGTTTTATTGCCGGCATTTCCGTGGCGCTGATTGCCGGGCTGGTCAGCCGTTTTACCAGCGTGCGCGAAGACGCCAGCTTTGCCGCGTTTTACCTGCTGGCGCTGTCGCTGGGCGTGCTGCTGGTGTCCAAGTACGGCAGCAATGTGGACTTGATCCATCTGCTGTTTGGCACCGTGCTGGCAGTGGACGACGCCGCGCTACTGCTGGTGGCCAGTATCGCCACGCTCACCCTGCTCACCCTGGCGGTGATTTACCGCCCGCTGCTGCTGGAAAGCTACGACCCGGCGTTCTTGCAGTCGGTGGGGGTGTCTGGTGGGGTGTATCACCTGATTTTTCTGGTGCTGGTGGTGCTCAATCTGGTGGCCGGGTTTCAGGCGCTGGGCACGCTGATGGCCGTGGGGCTGATGATGCTGCCGGCCATTACTGCCCGGCTGTGGGCGCAAACCGTGGGCGGCATGCTGATTACCGCCATCACCCTGGCGCTGGGCTCCGGCCTGGGCGGGCTATTGTGTTCCTACCACTTCGACCTGCCGTCCGGCCCGGCCATCATCCTGTTTGCCGGCACGCTGTATCTGCTGTCGCTGCTGCTGGCACCGGCGGGTGGCGTGCTGCCCAAACTGATTCGTCAGCGCCATCTGGCACACTGATCCGCTGTTGACTGACTGAAGGCATTGAATTGAAAGGAAACCCGATGCAAAAACCCCTGATTCCGCTACTGCTGGCCTTGCTCAGCACCCCGGCCCTGGCCGACAAGCTGCCGGTGCTGGCCAGCTTCAGCATCATGGCCGACCTGGTGCAGGAAGTGGGTGGCGAGCGCGTGACGGTGAGCAGCCTGGTGGGCCCCGACCAGGATGCCCATGTGTTTCAGCCGGCACCGCAGGATGTGAAAAAACTGGCTGCCGCCAAGGTGTTTGTGGTCAATGGCCTGGGCTTTGAAGGCTGGCTGAACCGGCTGAGCAAATCGTCCGGCTTCAAGGGCCAGACCGTGGTGGCCAGCCAGGGGGTGAAACCGCTGGTCATGGTGGACGACGACCACGACCATGGTCACGATCATGGCCACGCCAGCCAGGACCCGCACGCCTGGCATAACCCGCAAAACGTCAAACTGTACGTGCGCAATATCAGCGCCGCGCTCACTCAGGCCGATCCCGCCGGCAAGGACTACTACAGCCAGCGCGCCCAGACCTACAGCCAGCAGCTGGAGCAGCTGGACAACGACGCCCGCCAGCGCTTTGCCGCCATTCCGGCCAGCCAGCGCAAGGTGCTGACCAGCCACGACGCCTTTGCCTACCTGGCCCAGCGCTATCAAATCCGCTTCCTGTCGCCGCAAGGTGTTTCCACCGAAGCCGAAGCCTCGGCCAAGGGCGTGGCCAAGCTGGTGCGCCAGGTCAAGAGCGAAAAAATCCGCGCGGTGTTTATGGAAAACATGAGCGACAAACGCCTGCTGGAGCAGCTCAGCCGCGAAGCCGGGGTGCAGATTGGCGGCAAGCTGTACGCCGATGCGCTGTCGCCCGCCAACGGCCCGGCGGCCAGCTATGTGCAGTTGTTCAAGCACAATGTTGACGGCTTGTGGGGGGCGATGAAGTAAGCGAGCCGATGGGGGCGAATCATGCATGGCTGGCTGCTTTGGCGTGCGCAGGCTGGGTTTCCCCTGTTCAGGAGGGGAACGCTGAAAAAAGTGTCTCCCACGCAAAGGTGGGGCAGCAGCGGCAAAGCGGTAAATGGCCAGCCGATTGGTGTGATGATGTGCGATCAGGATAATCGCCAACGCCTTTGACACGCCGCTGTTTGCCTCACCGCATGCTGCGCCACCATCGCCATGGATATTGCACTGCACGACACAAGACGCTTTGCAGCCATGGCGCAACCGTTTACTTTATCGGTTGCGCTGGCCTCCCCCAAGGCAAGATCGGGCCAGACGCAGGCAGCGCCACGGCGCAACAAGACGCCACCCCGCCCTCATCACGCTCACGAGGAACACCGCATGAAGCTCACCTTGCTTGCCAGCGCACTGGCGCTGGGCCTGCTCACCAGCAGCCACACCCACGCCGGCAATGTTTACTTTTTTGGCGACAGCCTGACCGACACCGGCGCCTTCCAGGGCTTTCCCACCGCCAATGGCGTGCTGCCCACCGGCAGCCGCTGGACCTATAACAACGCCCCGTTTTACGCTGACGTGCTGGCCCAGTCGCTGGGCAGCCAGGCGCTGGCCAATAACCCGGTGAACCCGGCCACCTCGGCACAAGGCAATAACTTTGCCCAGGGCGGCGCGCGCTCTACCAGCCAGGCGCGCATTGCCAGCACCAACGTCCTGCCGATTGTGGATGTGCCCGACCAGGTCAGCTACTACCTGAACAGCCGCCAGGGGCGCGCCGACAGCCAGGCCTGGCATGTGGTGTGGGCTGGTGGCAATGACATTCCGGCTGCAGCAGAAACCGCCGCCGTATCAGGTTCGGCAGCCGGGATTGCCCAGGCCAGCAGCGACGCCAACAGCCTGGTGGCGCAGGTGTTGCGCCTGCAGGCCGCCGGTGCCAACCGCTTTATCGTGCCCAATCTGCCGGCCTTTGGCAGCACCCCGGCCACCTTGCTGTCGGTGATTGCCGCCGCAGTGAACAGCCCGGCGCTGGCCAATCTGCCCGCCGCCACCCGGCTGAACGTGGTGGCGGTGGCCCAGCAAACCCTGTCTACCGGTGCCACGCCCGACGCCGCCAGCCAGCAGGCGCTGCAACGCCAGGTGCTGGCCAACGCCGAAAGCGCGCTGGGCCTGCCGGCCAACACCTTGCGCGCCCAATACGAAGGCAGCAGTGGCGCGCAAAGCAGCGTCAATGCACTGGCCGGGCTGTTCAACAGCACGGTGGGCCTGGGTTTGAGCACTGCCGGGGTGAACATGGTGCGGCTGGATGTGGCCGGCCTGCTGAATGAAATTCTGGCCACCCCGAGCGCCTATGGTTTTAACAATGTCACCGGCACCGCCTGCCCGCCTGGCGTCAGCTCGCTGGTGTGCTTCTCGTCCACCCCAGGCTTTAATGCCGGGCAAAGCTATCTGTTTGCCGATGATCGTCATCCGTCCCCACTGGCCCAGCAAATGATTGGCGACTACGCCGTGGCCACCCTGGCCGCGCCGTACTACGCCGCTGCGCTGCCCGCCGCCGCCCGTTCGGCCAGCGAAGGCATGTATACCCTGCTGGACAGCCGCTACCGCCAGGCCCGCCTGTCGCCGGAGCCAGTGGGCAGCCTGAGCGCCTTTGCCCATTACGGCTATCTGCCGTTTGCCGCCAAGGGAGCCGGCAAGCTGGATGGCCAGGGTGAACAGCACAGCTATACCGTGGGCGTGGAAGCACAACTCGGCCCGAACACCCGCGCCGGTCTGGCCCTGGGCTATGGCCGTGGCCAGCTGGACAGTGGTGCCAGCAGCACCTTCACCTTCAAGCAACAGCGGCTGACCGGTTTTGTCAGCCAGCAGTTTGGCCCGGTGTCGCTGGACGTGGACGCCTTTGCCGCCAATAACGACTACGGCTCAGTGCGGCGCAGCTTTGCCCTGGGCAATGTCAGCCGCAGCGAGCAGGGCGACACCGACGGCCATCAGGCTGGCCTGCGCCTGACCGGGCGCTACCACTGGCAAACCGGCAACTGGACCGTCAGCCCGCTGGCCAGCCTGGCCTACGAGAACCTGAGCGTGGCCGGTTACAGCGAAGACGGCAGCAACAGCACCGCCATGCGCTTTGGCAAGCAGTCGCAATCGGGCTGGCAAGGCCGGCTGGGGGCCGAGCTGACCACCCGCGTGGGCCAGTTCACCCCGTTTGCCGGGGCACAGTATGTGCATCAGTTCAATAGCCGCACCACCCAGCTGGACGCCGGCATCAAGAGCCAGCCGGGCCAGTTCACCACCGAACTGGCGCGCCCGGACAGCAACTGGGGCCTGCTGCGTCTGGGTAGCCATATCGAGCTGACCCCAACCATTCGCGCCACGCTGGAAGCGCAAAGCAGCGTGGGGCGTGACAGTGGCCAGCAGTGGGGCGTGCAGCTGGGGGTGAGTGCGCGCTTCTGATCAACCCGTTATGCTTGATCGGCATGGGAGCGGCCCATCACGGCGGCATCCCGTGCCCATTGCTATTGAATTCAATCCGATTTGATTTGACTTGAAAGGAAACGCATGTCTGTTCATCGTCACTTGCCCGGCGCACGCTTGGCTGAAGCCGTGGTTTGCAATGGCATTGCCTGGCTGGCCGGTCAGGTTCCGGAAAACACCGATGCCGACGCACAGGCACAAACCGCCAATGTGCTGGCGCAAATCGACGCCGTGCTGCGCGATTTGGGCAGTGATAAAAGCCAGGTGATCGACGCCACGATTTTTCTGGCCAATCTGGCCGACTACGAAGCCATGAATGCCGCGTGGGATGCCTGGGTCATTCCTGGCCACACCCCGGCACGGGCCACGGTGGAGGCCCGGCTGGCCAACCCGGCCTGGAAGGTGGAAATCAAGATTGTTGCGGCGGTGGCGGCTATCCCCCCGGCCTGAACAACGTCACATAAACAGCAATGGCAAGGGGTAGGTTGAAAGCGTCGGTTATCACAACAATCGCTTGCCAGACGCCCTTTGCCCATCGGCCATCCCATACAAATATAACACCATTAGCATAAAATCGGGTACAGTAGCCGCTTCCCGCCTTAGCTGGCGACCTTTGCGGTATGCCCCATGCCTTCCTCTCCTGTTTCTTCGGCTGACATGGCCGACTGGTTGCGCCAGCACTGGCTGTTGCAGCCATTTGGCTGCGTGCGTTTCTGGCGATTTGCCCTGGTACGTCCCAACGATCAGCAATTTATCCTCACTGCGGTACACGCCGAGGGCGCGCGGCTGGATTTGTCGGTAGCACACGCCAGCCACAGCGGCCATGCCACCATGTTGTCAGTGTGGGACGCCCAGGGCTGGCAGCGCAGCGGGTCTGGTGTGACGCTGCAACACGCTTCCCGCCTGCGCTGGGATGACAACGAAGCCTGGCTGGACGGTGACGATCAATACCGCATTCGTACCCCGCGTGGCGAAGGCGGCTTTACCCTTCAGCCAGGCCCGGCGCTGACACTGGACAGCTGAGCAGGACATCCCCACCCCATTTTCCCCATTTTTTATCTTACACAGGATAATCATGAACTTGCGTCTGATCACCTCGCTGCTGCTGGCCCTGGGCAGCCCCCTGGCGCTGGCCGATACCCTCACCCTGCCTGGCCAGCTGACTGGCAAGGCCGTGCTGCTGAACCCGGATGACCCGGATTATGCTCGCGCGTCAGTGGAAAACGCCGTCAAGCCGGCAGGCATGGGCGGGGTGTACGCTGCGCTGGTGGTGCGGCTGATCGAAGATATACCGGTGTACCGGATGTGGAATGGTCCGGACGAGGTCAATGCCCAAGGCAACACCAACCGGCTGGGTGGCTGGTGGTCGTATGATGCGCCCAGCGGCCCGGTCACCGCTTACCGGGTGGCCAATGAAATTTGCCTGAGCTGGAACAAGCTGACGTGGGTGGCAACCTGCTCGCTGAAAAAAGGCGCGGTGGTGGCCATTGGGCCGGGCCAGTCGGTGTCGGCAGAAAGCTGTGGCGACCCGACCGGGCAGGAGCATTACCCGGCCAATCCGACCACCTGGCAGACGTTTGTCAACAAGCCATGGGCGCGCACCAGCGAGCTGGAATGCCCGCCACAAACCCAGGACTACCCGGCAGATCCGCTGAATATTGCCCTGCCCAAGCGGTAAGCGCCGCTGCCACGACGCGTCATGCGGCGGCATCACGCCCGGCAAGCCGGGTGCGGTGCCCGCCCTGGCCCAGGCGGCCAGATTTAAGCGCCAGGGCTGACGGCTGCCGTGACACTGCCCACTGACACATCCCCCACCCCACTCACCGCCCCCACTGCCGCGCCGCCATCGGCACTGCCCCCGCTGACCCCGCCCAGGGCACCCACGCTACTGAGGGCGCTGGCCACCACGCTGGCCACGGCACTGCCTGCCGCCTGACCCTGGCCAGACTGATTCAGCTGCGCCAGCATGTTTTGAATATCCGCCAGCACGCGGTCGAGTTCACTCAGCGCGTTGCGGCTATCCTTGTCGGCCTTTTGCCGGATCAAGGCGGCGGCGCGCTTGATTTCTTCCAGCAGGGTTTTCACTTCACGGGCAAACAGTTTGTCGAGCGGGTCTTCCTGCTCGTTGCGGGCGGCTTGGCTGGAATGGGCCTGCTCGGCGGACGCGTGGCCGTCGGCCTCGGCAGCGCTGTCGGCAGGCGCATGCTGGCTGGCGTTGGCATGCGCCTGCGCGCTGCTGTCCTCGGTGCTGATGGTGGCCGCTGCGTCCACCGTCATCGCGGCATTGGCCGATGCGCCAGTGCCGCCCGCCTGGGCCGGACTGGCGGCAGCGCCTGAGGTGCTGGCAGACGAATTGGCGTTGCCGCTCTGGCTCGCACCTGCGGCGCTGGCTCCGGCCTCGCGGGCGCTGGCCCCGGTGTACAGGCCGACCGCCTGCTTGAGCTCGGCGGCAATCTGCCCAAGCTGGCGAGCCAGGCGCTTGAGCAGCGGACCGCTGGCCCCGGCAATCCGCGATTTGAGCATTCTCACCCGCGCCTTGAGTTCGGCCACCTTGTCCAGCGCGCGCAGCTTGGTGTCGCGGCCAGGGCTGCTGGTGACCACCGCCTGACGGTCGTATACGGTGGGCCGCTCGGCTTGTTCCTTCAGCGACACCTTGACGCTGTCCTGCACCGCCTGAGCGTCTTCTCGCAGCTGGGTGAGCAGCTCGGCAGGTGGACGCAAGCGCACGCTCAGCTGAGTAAAGCGGCTACGCAGGGAGTCACCCAAGCTGGACAGGTTCATGGCGGGCCTCGTGGCAGAAAACGGACAATACCGTGTTATCGACCATTTCTGCTGAAAATCAAGCCAGCGTCATGACAGCCCGCCTGTGCTGTCCCCATACGGACAAGGATACCCGGACGGTCCGTCCGTGCTAGAATCAAGCCTATTTTGCTTAGACAGAGACGGCTTGACCTGATCCATGACAGAACATTTATTCGCCAAAGAAACCATCCCGGTCAGCCTCGAAGAAGAGATGCGTCGTTCCTACCTGGATTACGCGATGAGCGTGATTGTGGGACGTGCCTTGCCGGATGTGCGCGACGGCCTCAAGCCTGTGCACCGTCGCGTTCTGTTTGCCATGCACGAGCTGTCCAACGACTGGAACCGCCCGTATAAAAAATCCGCCCGTATTGTCGGCGACGTGATCGGTAAGTATCACCCGCATGGCGACACGGCGGTGTACGACACCATCGTGCGCATGGCGCAGGATTTCTCCCTGCGCTACCCGCTGGTGGATGGCCAGGGCAACTTCGGCTCGGTGGACGGCGACAACGCGGCGGCCATGCGTTACACCGAAATCCGCATGTCGCGCATTGCCCATGAGCTGCTGGCCGATATCGAAAAAGAAACCGTCGATTTTGGTCCCAACTACGACGGTTCCGAGCACGAACCGCTGATCCTGCCGGCCAAGCTGCCCAATCTGCTGATCAACGGCAGTTCGGGCATTGCCGTGGGCATGGCCACCAATATTCCGCCGCACAACCTCAACGAAGTGGTCGATGCCTGCCTGGCGCTGCTGGGCAATGGCGAACTGACCATCGACGAGCTGATCGACATCATCCCGGCTCCGGACTTCCCGACCGCCGGCATCATCTACGGCACCGCCGGGGTGAAGGAAGGCTATCGCACTGGCCGTGGCCGGGTGGTGATGCGCGCGCGCACCCATGTCGAGGACATCGGCAAGGGCGACCGTCAGGCGCTGATCGTCGATGAGCTGCCGTATCAGGTGAACAAAGCCCGTCTGCTCGAGCGCATTGGCGAGCTGGTGCGGGAAAAAACCCTGGAAGGCATCAGCGAAATCCGCGACGAGTCGGACAAGTCTGGCATGCGCGTGGTGATTGAGCTCAAGCGCGGCGAAGTGCCGGATGTGGTGCTGAACAATCTGTACAAGATGACCCAGCTGCAGGACAGCTTCGGCATCAATATGGTGGCGCTGGTTGATGGCCAGCCGCGCCTGCTCAATATCAAGCAGATTCTGGAAGAATTCCTGCGTCATCGCCGCGAAGTGGTGACCCGCCGCACCGTGTTCGAGCTGCGCAAGGCGCGCGAACGCGGCCATGTGCTGGAAGGCCTGGCGGTGGCCTTGTCCAATGTCGATCCGATCATCCTGCAGATCAAGGCCTCGCCCACCCCGGCAGACGCCAAGCGCGAGCTGATGTCGCAAGTGTGGGCCTCCGAGCTGGTTACCGACATGCTCAGCCGGGTGGACGTGGCCCAGGCGCGCCCGGATGGGCTGCTGCCGGAATACGGCCTGCACGGTGGCGAATACCGCCTGTCGGATGTGCAGGCCCAGGCGATTCTGGAACTGCGCCTGCAACGGTTGACCGGGCTGGAGCAGGACAAGATCGTGGGCGAATACCGCGATGTGATGGCCACCACCATGGACCTGCTGGACATTCTGGCCCGGCCAGAGCGGGTGTCGCAGATCATCACCGACGAGCTTAACCAGATCAAAACCCAGTTTGGCGACGCCCGCCGCTCGGAAATCTCGGTATTTGGCGGCGACATCAATATCGAAGACCTGATCACCCCGCAGGATATGGTGGTGACCATTTCCCACACCGGCTATATCAAGGCGCAGCCGATTGACGATTACCGCTCGCAACGGCGCGGCGGACGTGGCAAGCAGGCCACTGCCACCAAGGAAGACGATTTCATCGACACGCTGTTTGTCGCCAACACCCACGACTATCTGCTGAGCTTCTCCAGCCTGGGGCGGATGTACTGGATCAAGGTGTACGACCTGCCGCAAGGCAGCCGCAACAGCCGGGGCAAGCCGATGGTCAATGTGCTGCCGCTGGCCGAAGGCGAAAAAATCAATGCGCTGCTGCCGGTGAAGGAATTCCGCGACGACCAGTTTGTGTTCATGGCCACCGCCAATGGCACGGTAAAGAAAACCCCGCTGGTGGATTTCTCACGCCCGCGCAGCGCCGGCATCATCGCCGTGGGCCTGGACGAAGGCGACAATCTGATTGGCGTGGCGCTGACCCATGGCCAGGATCAGATCATGCTGTTCTCCGACGCCGGCAAGGCGGTGCGCTTTGACGAAACCGACGTGCGCCCGATGGGCCGCACCGCCACTGGCGTGCGCGGCATGCTGCTGGGCGAAGGCCAGCAGGTGATTTCGCTGCTGGTGACCAATTCGGAAGACCAGCAAGTGCTGACCGCCAGCGATGGCGGCTACGGCAAGCGCACCCGCACCGGCGAGTTCCGCCACACCAGCCGGGGCACCCAGGGCGTGATTGCCATGGACCTGACCGACAAGACCGGCCTGAAGCTGGTGGCTGCCAGCCTGGTGGAAGACCGTGACGACGTGATGCTGATCACCACCGGTGGCGTGCTGATTCGCACCAAGGTGTGCGAAGTGCGCGAAACCGGTCGGGCAGCACAAGGGGTGCGGCTGATCAATCTGGACGACGGCGAAAAGCTGGTGGGTTTTGAAAAAGTGGCCGAAAGCGACGACCCGGAAGCCGAAGACGGCGACCTGACCGGCGTGGATGCTGCGGCCAGCGAGGCAGACACTGCCGTTGCCGTGCCGGCCAGCGACAGCACCGCCGCCGACGATAGCCCTGCTGCGGATGCCCAGGCATGACCGAACTGCTGAATACCCTGCAGCGCTGGCTGATCACCCTGCCACACTGCGCCACCCTGGGCTTTGAATTTGTCGGGGTCAGCCACGGTAAGCCCACGCTGAAGGTCAACTACCGGCCCGATCTGGTGGGCAATGGCAGCAATGGCGTGGTGCACGGCGGGGTGATCACCTCGCTGGTGGACACCACCAGCGCCCTGTCGGTATTCAGCCACCTGGACAGCGCCGAGGCGATGGCCACGCTGGACCTGCGCATCGACTACCTGAAGGCAGCCACGCCGGGGCTGGCGATTTACTGCACCGCCGAGTGCTACAAGCTGACCCGGCAAATTGGCTTCACCCGTGCGGTGTGCCACCACGGCGACGCCTCCGACCCGATTGCCCACAGCGTGGCCACCTTCATGCGCGGCTCGTCCAATGCCATTTTGGGCGGCGACGCCACAGGAGCCCCGCTATGAGCGCGTTCATGCAATCGTTTCTGGCGTTGCGCGAGCGCAAGGACTATGCTGGCATCATCGAAACCATCCCCTACGCCAAGCTGCTCGGGGTGGAGTTTGAAGAAACCGGCGAAGACAGCCTGCTGTTCCGTCTGCCCTTCTACGAACACAATATCGGCAACACCCTGTTGCCGGCCTTGCATGGCGGGCTGATTGGCGGCTTTCTGGAAAACGCCGGGCTGATCCACCTGATGTGGGTGCGCGCCACGCTGGAGCCGCCCAAGGTGGTGGATATTTCCTTCGACTACCTGCGCTCGGGCAAACCAGAAACCCTGTACGCCCAGTGCCAGCTGACCAAGCAGGGCAAGCGGGTGGCAAACATGCTGATTGAATCGTGGCAGGGCGACCGCAGCAAGCCGGTGGCCGTGGCCCGCGCGCATTTTTTGTTGAGTTAAACCGCCCCTGCCATCGCCAGAGGCAAGGGGGAGCGGCCCGGTTTCCCGCCCCGATGCGGGCCGGCCCACCGAACAAGGACTGGTCATGACCCAAGTGTACAATTTCTCCGCCGGCCCGGCGGTGTTGCCGCGTGACGTGCTGTTGCAGGCCCAGCAGGAACTGCTGGACTGGCACGGCAGTGGCATGTCGGTGATGGAAATGAGCCACCGTGGCAAAGAGTTCATGTCCATCATTCACGATGCCGAAACTGACCTGCGTCAGCTGATGGGCATCCCGGCCAACTATAAAGTGCTGTTTCTGCAAGGCGGCGCACTGTCGCAGTTTTCCATGGTGCCGCTGAACCTGCTGGGCGACAAAACCCATATCGACGTGGTGAATACCGGTCACTGGTCCAAACTGGCCATCAAGGAAGCGCGCAAGTTTACCGAGGTGAATGTGGTGGCTTCCAGCGAAGACCGCCAGTTCAGCTATGTGCCCGATGTGGCCAGCTGGAAACGCTCGCCAGACGCCGCCTATCTGCATTATGTATCCAACGAAACCATCGGTGGCGTGCAGTTCCCGTTTGTGCCCGACAGCGGCGAGACACCGCTGGTGTGCGACATGTCGTCCGACATCCTGTCGCGTCCGGTGGACGTATCGCGTTTCGGGCTGATTTTTGCCGGTGCGCAAAAAAACATCGGCCCGTCCGGGCTCACCCTGGTGATTGTGCGCGACGACCTGCTGGGCAAGCTGCCGGCGCACATGCCCACCATGTTTGACTACCGGGTTCACGCCGACGCCGATTCGATGTACAACACGCCGCCCACCTACGCCATCTATATTGCCGGCCTGGTGTTCAAATGGCTGAAACAGCAAGGCGGCGTAGCGGGCATCCACAGCCGCAATGAAGAAAAAGCCGGCCTGCTCTACCACACCATCGACAACAGCCATGGCTTTTACCACTGCCCGGTAGACACCGCCAACCGCTCGCGGATGAATGTGCCGTTCCGTCTGGGCAGCGCCGAACTGGAAGCCAGCTTCCTGGCCGAAGCCGAGCAGCGCAACCTGCTGCAACTGAAAGGCCACCGTTCGGTTGGCGGCATGCGCGCGTCAATTTACAACGCCATGCCGCTGGAAGGGGTGAAAGCCCTGACCAGCTTCATGACCGACTTTGCCCGCCGCCACGGCTGAGACTCACCATGCTGACCCCGGCCCTGTTGCTCCAGCTTGATCGTCTGTCCAGTCACGGCCAGAAACACGACGCCGTGACGCTGACCCGCGCAGACAAACTGCTCAATATCACCCCGGATACCGGGCTGATGCTGTACCAGTGGGTGCGTTTTGGCCAGCCGGCGCATATTGTGGAAATTGGCACCTCCAATGGTTATTCCACCTTATGGCTGGCGGCAGCGGCACAGTGTTACGGCGGTCATGTCACCTCGCTGGACAATCTGCCCGCCAAAACCACCTCGGCGCAGCACAACCTCAGCGAAGCCGGCCTGCAGGACAGCGTCACCCTGGTTACCGCCGACGCCAGCGCCTGGCTGCGCCAGCAGGAGGCTGCCTCGGCCCAGTTGGTGTTTCTTGACGCTGACCGCAGCCGCTATGTGGGCGACTGGCCGGCGCTGGCCGACTTGCTGGCACCCGGCGGGCTGATGGTGGTGGATAACGCCGTGTCGCATGCCAGCGAGTGTGCGGATTTTTTTGCCCGGGTGCGCGCCACGCCGGGTTTTGTTTGTGAGCTGCTCCCGATCGGGAATGGCGAATTCATCATCCTCAAGGACTGACGTCATGTCCGACGACCTGCTCAAACACCACCGCGATGCCATCGACAGCATCGACGCCCATATTCTGGCACTGATCAACGAGCGGGCCAGCCACGCCCAGCGAATTGGCGAAATCAAGGGCGGCGGGGTGATCTACCGCCCGGAACGCGAAGCCCAGGTGCTGCGCCGGATCAAGGAAATCAACCCCGGCCCGCTGTCGGACGAATCCGCTGCCCGGCTGTTCCGTGAAATCATGTCGGCCTGTCTGTCGCTGGAAAAACCGCTGTCGATTGCCTTTCTTGGCCCGGCAGGCAGCTTTACCCAGGCAGCGGCCATCAAGCACTTTGGCCATGCTGCCAACACCGTAGCCTGCGCCTCGATTGACGAAGCATTCCGTTCGGTAGAATCACGCGCACTGGACTACGTAGTGGCACCGGTAGAAAACTCCACCGAAGGTGCCGTGGGCCGCACGCTCGACCTGATGGTGAACACTCCGCTGAAGATCTGTGGCGAAGTGGTGCTGCGCATCCATCACCACCTGCTGCGCAAAGACCCCAGCGCCGACAGCCCGCCGCCGCGCAAGGTGTATTCGCACGCGCAGTCGCTGGCGCAATGCCATGAATGGCTGAACAAAAACCTGCCCGACGTCGAACGGGTGTCGGTGGCCAGCAATGCCGAAGCCGCCCGGCTGGCCAGCGAAGACCCCAGCGTGGCTGCCATTGCCGGCGAAGCCGCCGCCGAACGCTACGGCCTGACCCGGCTGGCGATCAACATCGAAGATGAGCCGAACAACACCACCCGGTTTCTGGTGCTGGGCCATCAGGATTCCACCCCGTCGGGCCGCGATAAAACCTCGCTGGTGCTGTCGGCGCAAAACAAGCCGGGGGCCGTTCACCGCCTGCTGGCCCCACTGGCCAGCAATGGCGTGTCGATGACCAAGCTGGAATCGCGCCCATCGCGCACCGGCCTGTGGGAATACGTGTTCTTCATTGATATCGACGGCCATCAGAGTGAGCCCAAAATCCAGCTCGCGCTGGAAGCACTGCACGAACATGCCGCCTTTGTGAAGGTGCTGGGCTCCTACCCGGTGGCGGTGTTATAAGCGCAGCGCGGCAAATGCGCCGCGTGCTGGCCACGATTTTGCTTGGCCAAACAGTTTCATTTTTGAAGGAAAGTCGGACATCATGAAACGGCTCTGCGTCTTTTGCGGCTCCAACCGGGGTGCGCATCCCGAGTATGAACAAGCAGCGGTCAACCTGGGGCAAACCCTGGCTGCGCAAGGCATCGGGCTGGTTTACGGCGGTGGCAATGTTGGCCTGATGGGCGCGCTGGCCAATAGCGTGCTGGCCGCTGGCGGCGAAGCCATTGGCGTGATTCCGACATTCCTGCGCGACAAGGAGCTGGCGCACAGCCAGCTGACCCAGCTGCATGTGGTGGACTCCATGCACACCCGCAAGGCCATGATGGCCGATATGGCCGATGGTTTTATTGCCCTGCCCGGTGGCCTGGGTACCTTTGAAGAGCTGTTTGAAGTGGCCAGCTGGGCGCAGTTGGGCATGCACAACAAACCCATTGGTCTGCTCAATGTGGCCGATTTTTACACCCCGCTGCTGGCCCTGCTCGACACCGCCGCCCGCCAGGGCTTTATGCGCGAACAGCATGTTGGCCTGATGCTGGCCGACAGCGATGCCGATACCCTGCTGGCACGCATGCGTGCCTACCAGCCGGCCAGTGCGCATAAATGGCTGGATCGCACCGCCTGCTAAGGCCCGTGCATCACGCCTGGCCCGTGCGCCATCCTGGCCTGCCGGGCGGTGCGTGGGCCAGGCGCCAAAACCCCTGGCCATTCATGTGATTGCGCAATGGTCTGGCCTGCCTGTGCCCGCTCAGGTATCAGGTATATAGTGTCAGGATACCCCGAGCCTTTTGCCCAAGGAGTTCACCATGTCTGTTCAGCGTCTGGATCCTGCCGTGCTTGCCCGCGCCCTTGCTGGTGTGCCATTTTCATCTGGCACCAGCACGGACAACACCATCTTCGATCAAATGCTGCAAACCCAGCAAGCCCGAATCGACGCCGCGTCAGCCAATAAAACCGGCAATCAGACCAGCGCCCCCGACACCACACCGGCCAGCACCCGCCAGGTCTTTGAAGCGGCACTGTTTTCCGGGTCCAGCGCCAACACGCTGGACCTGGGTGTGCCTCGCCAGGACTTGCGCGCCAGTCTGGCACTGAATGCGTATTACCAGCCGCGCACCCTGAACGCCGAATCCATCAACCGCCATATCGACAGCCTGCTCAGCCCCACCTCAACAGCGTCTACGCCAGAATCGGTCAAGCAGGCCTTGCGCCAGTTTCAAGCCACCCTGAATGCCAGTTAGCGCAAAGCCGCCCCGCCACAGCACCTGCCAGTAGTCAGTCATCATGATATAAACGGATAATTGGTGCGGAGGCTCGACGTCAGCTTGCTCGCATGTACCCTTGCGTTTCAAGGTGATTTGGTGATTAAACCTCTTTCGGCATGAGTCTCACCTGACGTGTCATTCCCGCGCAGGCGGGAACCCAGACGGTGCCACATCGTACGCCGTGGGGGTTTCGCATTGTGGGGCGGTCGTGAGAGCTCGCACCTGCTGCGCGCTGTGGATGCCCCTGGATTCCCGCCTTCGCGGGGATGACGGGGTGGGGCGCGGCGGGTGATTCGCTGTGGCAAAGCAAGGCAAGGTTTTGTTTTAAAACAATAACATAGATATGCCTGACGTCAGCTCGCTCGCATGTACACTTGCGTTTCAAGGTGATTTGGTGATTAAACCTCTTTCGGCATGGGCCTCACCTGACGTGTCGTTCCCGCGCAGGCGGGAACCCAGGCCGCACCACATCGTGCGCCGTGGGCGTTGAGCGTTGAGCGTGGCGTGGCGGTCGTGAGAGCACGCACCTGCTGCACGCTGTGGATGCTCCTGGATTCCCGCCTTCGCGGGAATGACGGGGTGGAGTGCGGGGGGTGATTCGCTGTGGCAAAGCAAGGCAAGGTTTTTTTTTAAAACAATAACATAGATATGCCTGACGTCAGCTCGCTCGCATGTACACTTGCGTTTCAAGGTGATTTGGTGATTAAACCTCTTTCGGCATGCGCCTCACCTCACGTGTCGTTCCCGCGCAGGCGGGAACCCAGACGGTGCCACATCGTGCGCCGTGAGGGTTTAGCCTTGTGGGGTGGTCGTGAGAACTCACACCTGCTGTACGCTGTGGATACCCCTGGATTCCCGCCTTCGCGGGGATGACGGGGTGGGGCGCGACGGGTGATTCGCTGTGGCAAAGTAAGATTTTGTTTTAACAGAAATTCAAGAGATGCCTGACATAAGCTTGCTCGCATGTGCCTTTGTGTTTGAACGTGACTGACGACGAGTACGCCCGCTTGCCGCCACGGCACGCGGGCAGACGGTCGGTGTGTGGCGCGAGCTGGCGCTGATTGCCCATTTTTGCCTTATCTGTGGAGAAGCCCCGATGAAAACCTCCCTGCCTGTTGCCGTGGTCCTGTCCGGTTGCGGTGTTTACGATGGTTCGGAAATCACCGAAGCCGTTGGCCTGCTGATTGCCCTGTCGCAAGCCGGGCTGAGCTACCGCTGTTATGCCCCGGTGCGCGACCAATACCATGTGGTTGACCACTTCAAGGGCGCGCCCGCCGATGGCTCGCGCAATATTCTGGCGGAATCGGCCCGGATTGCCCGTGGTGCCATCCAGCCGCTGAGTGCATTCAAGGCCGCTGAACACAGCGCACTGGCCTTTCCGGGCGGCTTTGGCGCGGCGAAGAACCTCTGCACCTTTATCGAGCAGGGCGACAAGGCGCAGCTGTATGCCGACGTAAACTCGGCAGTAAGCGACGCACTCACCCGCAAACTGCCGCTGCTGGCACTGTGCGCCGCACCGCTGGTACTCGGCATTGCCGCCCGTGACGCTGGCCTGACTGGCGTGCGGCTCACCTTTGGCGACTGCGAAGGCCCAGCCATGAACGCCGCACTGACCGCCTGGGGGCAAACCCATGTGGTCACCCCGCTGCAGGAAGCCTGCGTGGACAGCGTTCACCGCATGATCAGCGCACCGGCGTATATGTACGGCGATGCCAGCCCGGCCGAGGTGTTTGCCAGCATCCAGGCCGCCGTGAAAGCGCTGGTGGACATGCTGGACTGAATCGTTGGCGCTTGTCCGCCTGGCTGGCACGGCCCGGTAGTCATCCTGACGCCGGGCCGTTATCCTTGTCGGTTCCGCCTTCTGTGCATTTTCCGGACCCATACCA
Organism: Aquaspirillum sp. LM1; assembly: GCF_002002905.1. Lineage (NCBI taxonomy): Bacteria > Pseudomonadati > Pseudomonadota > Betaproteobacteria > Neisseriales > Aquaspirillaceae > Aquaspirillum > Aquaspirillum sp. LM1. The sequence continues at coordinate 1,525,366 of NZ_CP019509.1, forward strand.
ATGATCATCGTCATGCAACACGCGGCCAGCGCCGCCGAGCTGGCGGCTGTGGTGGACAAAATCCGCCACGCCGGCCTGACTGAACATGTCTCCTGTGGCACCGAGCGCACCATTGTTGGCGCGGTGGGCGACGAGCGCCGGCTGACGCCGGACTTGTTTGAACGCATGCCTGGCGTGGAACGCGCCATCCATGTGGTCAAGCCTTACCGCATTGTGTCGCGGGAAAGCCACCCGGACAACACCGTGGTCAAGGTGCGCGGGATTCCGATTGGCGGCGAAACCATTCAGGTGATTGCCGGGCCATGTTCAGTGGAAACCCAGGCACAAATGCACGCATCAGCGGCGGCGGTCAGCGCCGCAGGCTGCCGGCTGATGCGCGGCGGCGCGTTCAAGCCGCGCACCAGCCCGTATGCCTTTCAGGGCCTGGGGGTGACCGGGCTGGCGTATTTGCAGGCCGCTGCACGCCCCCTGCAACTGCCGATTGTCACCGAGCTGATGGACGTGCGCATGCTCGACACCTTTCTGGAGTACGACGTGGACGTGATCCAGATTGGCGCGCGCAATATGCAAAACTTTGACCTGCTCAAGGAAGTGGGCCGGGTCAACAAGCCGGTGATTCTCAAGCGTGGCCTATCGGCCACCCTCAGCGAGTGGCTGATGGCAGCAGAATATATTGCAGCTGGCGGCAACCACAATATCATTTTTTGCGAACGCGGCATCCGCACCTTTGAAACCGCTTACCGCAATGTGCTGGACGTGACCGCCATTCCGGTGCTCAAGCGCGAAACCCATTTGCCCGTGCTGGTAGACCCCAGCCATGCTGGCGGCAAAGCCTGGCTGGTACCGGCACTGTCGCTGGCGGCCATTGCTGCCGGGGCTGATGGCTTGCTGGTGGAAACCCATCCCACCCCCAGCGAAGCCTGGTGCGACGCCGACCAGGCACTGACGCCCGAGGAACTGCTGGCGCTGATGGCCTCAGTGCGGGCGGTGGCCGAGGCGATTGGCCGCCGTGTGTAAACCGGGAACAGGGACGGCCCGCCCACCCTGCCGATGGCACCACGCCGGCCTGGGCAGCCTGCTGGGGCTGCTGCTTGGCCTCAGCCAGCCAGCCCAGGCCGCCCGCTACCTTGACCCGTCCCTGCGCTTTACCCTGGAGCTGCCGCCCGGCTGGCAGGTGCGTAGGCATCCACCCGGCGCGCCAGCAGAAAACGCCGTGCGCCTGCGCCCGCCAAAACGCACCGACCGCGACCGGGGCCTGGTGCGCATTGATGTCTGGTCACGCCCGGCGCTGTCTGGCGCGGGCTTGCAACGCTACCTGGCGGGCATTGGCCGCGAAGGCGACGCCATGCGCGTGCGGCGCAAGCCCACCGGGCCGGGTTTACCATACTGGGTAGAGTACCGGATAGGCGCTTACGCCAGCGATGGGCAATGGCAAGTGGAGCGCCGGCTGGAAGGCGTGTACCTCAGCCAGCGCCAGCTGTGGACCCTCCGCTGCGTGGCGGCGGAAAGCGAGTTTCGCCGTTACCGGCGCATGCTGGAAAGCGCCTGCCTGAGCTTTGCGCCACCGGGCGGGCGCTGACGCCAGGCACCTCAACCGGTTTTTTCGGCTTGTTCTGCCACAATCCCCCCGCCCTCCCTTCACACCCGGTACTCGGCAGCGTTTCCTGCCATGTAACGCTGGCTTGCGTTGCATTTCTTGGCTGATTTTAAAAAGGAAGCGCCCATGTCGCTCGACCCCTCGTTTATTGGCTCAGTGCTGAATGCCCTGCCGCTGGACCAGATGATCAGCACGCCCCTGCAGGCCATGATCAGCGCCCAGATCCAGGCGTCCAAAGCCTATGCCGACTTCTTGCTGTCGGTGTGCATCAAGAATGGCAAGGCGGAAACCATCCAGTTTGACTACGAAGAAACCCTGGTGGACAGCGAAGGCAACGCCAAGGGCGTGGTGCGCAAAACCATGCGCATTCCGCTGATGGCCACCGTGGTACACCCGGTGATTACCGTGGAAGAAGGCACCATCGACTTTGAAGTGACCATCTCGCAAAGCGAGATGACGCAAACCAACACCAGCGGCGAAGGCAGCGTCGAAGCCAAGCTGGGCTGGGGGCCATTCAGTGTGGCGGTGCATGGCAAGCTATCGCACAAGGCGGAACAAACCCGCAAGACCGACACCAGCGCCAAGTATTCCATTCACACCAAAGTGGCGCGCCAGCCGGCCCCGGAAGCGGTGCTGAAGGTGATTGATTTTCTCACCGAAGCCGCCACCAGGCCGGCGCTGCTGCCAGAAAACCAGGGCACGCTCACCCCGCTGCCCAGCCAGCCCACGCCAGGCCCCAGCGCCGCGCCAGCCTAACCGCTGACCCGCCATCCCGCATTTCCCGGACACCCCGCTTCCCTGTAGCAAGGACAGCCCATGTGGAATTTTCTGAAAAGACGACCGCCGGTTGCGGTCGCTGCTGACACCCCTGCGCCCATTCCCGAGCCCGTGGCCAGCGCCTCACCGCCGGCAGATGAGCCGCCGCCCACCCACCCGGACAGCAGCGGCGACGGCACCCCGCCGCCCAACCCACCACCCGAGCTGAACGACAACGCCGATGCACCGCTGTCGTTTAATGGCATATCGCTCAGCGACATCACCCGTGGCCTGCAACACGCTGCAGCAGCGGCCAATGTGGTGGTGGCACATCAGTACACCCAGCTGCTTGACCAGTTTTTTGACCAGCAGCCCGATGGCGTGCTGACGCCCAAACTGATGATGCTGGAAACCGCCAATGGCGGGCAGCTGCAGGTGCCGCTGGTGGCGCTGGTCACCCCGCGCGGCATGGCCATGGAAAAAATGCGCATCGAACTGGCGGTGCGCTCCGACCAGGTGCATCCAATCGACGAAAGCCACCCGTTTGACGGCAGCAGCCACCGGCGCGGGCGATTTGCCATTTCCATGGCACCACGCCGCGCCGAAGGCGAAGGCGACGAACGCGAGCGTTCGCTGATGGACATCACCATTGACTTTGTGGCGCTGGAGCCACCAGAAGGCCTGATGCGGCTGATTGACGAATACACCAACAGCATTGTGCCATTGCGGCCCGATACGGCCAGCCCGGCCACCGCGCCTGCCGCCTAGGGATACGCTGAAAAAATCGTCATTCCCGCGAAGGCGGGAATCCAGGGCTTTGATTTTGCTGGTTTTTGCTTTTTGCAAATACGGTTTTTCTGAATAAATCAGCGCGTCCCTAGTAGCCAGTCATCATGATATAAACCGACCATTGGCACAGATACCCAAGGTCAGCGCGCTTGCCTGCACGCGGGTATTTCAACGGGACGGCGACTCGACCGCTTTCGGCATCAATCTCAGCCGACTTGTCGTTCCCGCGCAGGCGGGAACCCAGACCGCGCCACCGCGTGCGCTGTGGGAAGCTTTAGCATGGCGGGGCGGTGGTGAGCGCTCACCCTGCTGCACGCTGTAGATGCCCCTGGATTCCCGCCTGCGCGGGAATGACGCGGTGGGGCGCGGCGGGTGGTTCGCTGTGGCTAGGTAAAGCTTTGTTTCAAAAGAAATTAAACCATAGCACCCATCGGGGGCCAGTCCTCTTCTGGCATCAATCTCAGCCGACTTGTCGTTCCCGCGCAGGCGGGAACCCAGACCGCGCCACCGCGTGCGCTGTGGGAAGCTTTAGCATGGCGGGGCGGTGGTGAGCGCTCACCCCGCTGCACGCTGTGGATGCCCCTGGATTCCCGCCTGCGCGGGAATGACGGGGTAGGGTGCGGCGGGTGGTTCGCTGTGGTTAAGTAAAGCTTTGTTTCAAAAGAAATTAAATCGAATCCCCTACCGGAGGCTAGCCCTCTTCTGGTATGAGTTTCACCCACTTGTCGTTCCCGCGCAGGCGGGAACCCAGACGGTGCCACAGCGTGCGCCGTGGGAAGCTTTAGCATGGCGGAGCGGTGGTGAGCGCACGCACCCGCTGCGCGTTGTGGACACCTTTGGATTCCCGCCTGCGCGGGAATGACGGGGTGGAGTGCGATGGGTGGTTCGCTGTGGCTAGATAAAGCTTTGTTTCAAAATAAATTAAACCGGAACACCCATCGGCGGCCAGTCCTCTTCTGGCATAAATTTCACCCACTTGTCGTTCCCGCGCAGGCGGGAACCCAGACGGTGCCACCGCGTGCCCCGTGGGAGGCTTTAGCATGGCGGGACGGTCGTGAGCGCTCACCCCGCTACACGCTGTAGATACCTCTGGATTCCCGCCTGCGCGGGAATGACACGATGGGACGCGGCGGGTGGTTCGCTGTGGTTAAGTAAAGCTTTGTTTCAAAATAAATTAAATCGAAGCCCCTACCGGAGGCTAGCCCTCTTCTGGCATGCGTTTCACCCACTTGTCGTTCCCGCGCAGGCGGGAACCCAGACGGTGCCACCGCGTGCGCTGTGGGAGGCTTTAGCATGGCGGGGCGGGGGTGAGCGCACGCACCCGCTACACGCTGTGGACGCCCCTGGATTCCCGCCTGCGTGGGAATGACGCGATGGGGTTCTGCGGGTGGTTCGCGGTGGCAAGGTCAGGCACATCATCCAGCCACACGGCAACATCAGCCCGCGCCACCCAAAACACACCAGCCCACCGCCGGGCTGCGCCCACCGTGACAACGCGGCAATCCCCTCCCCCCACTTGTGTCCGCCTGCTGGAAATCTCCTTGACGCGATGCGCAGACGGTTCGGCCAAGCATTGCGCCGCAGCCGCTCAACTACGCCAGCAAGGTGTGATGCGTGGCGCTTAGCCATTCTGGTGCAGACTTATGGCATAATTTTCATCATCTGCCCCGCTGCCCTCCAGACCGGATCCCTGATGTTCTCTCTGAACCACTACGTCGAGTGCGAGGCCGAACGGCTGGTCGCCGAAGCCATCGCCAACCACGCCACCGAGCTGGTTTTTGACTGTCTGCGCCTTGAAATACTACCGGCCAGCCTGAGCCAACTGCCTCAGCTCAAGAAGCTGTCATTGAAAGGGTGTCGGCAGCTGACCGACATCGGGCATATTGCCGCGCTGACTGAGCTGGAAACGCTTGAGTTGGCGGACTGCGAGTCGCTGAGTGACTTACAGCCAATTGGCGCGCTGAAAAAGCTTAGACGGTTGAATGTCAGTGGTTGCGATCAATTGGTCGATCTGACGCTGATTGCTCAGTGCTCTGGCCTCCAGCAACTTGACTTGAGCAGGTGTTGGCGCATTAGGGATCTGACACCGCTCTCCCAACTCTCTTGCCTCCAGCAACTTGACTTGAGCAAGTGCCGGCAAGTCAGCGACCTGACACCCCTCGCCCAAATCTCCGCCCTCCAGCAGCTGAAATTGAGTGAGTGTCTGCAAGTCAGTGACCTGACGCCGCTCATCCAGCTCTTCGACCTCGAACAACTGGACTTGAGCTGGTGCCAGCAAGTCAGCGACCTGACGCCCCTTGTCCAGCTCATCCACCTCCAGCAACTTGACTTGAGCGACGGCTGGCAAGCCAGCGACCTGATGCCGCTCACTCAGCTCTCCGGCCTCCAGCAACTTGACTTGGGTGGGTGTCAGCAAGTCACTGACTTGGAGCCCCTCGCCCAGCTCATCAAACTTCAGCAGCTTGATTTGAGTGGGTGTGACCAAGCTACCGATTTCACGCCACTCACTCAACTTAACGAGCTTCAGCAACTTGACTTATCTTGGTGTCAGCAAATCAGTGACCTGGCCCTTCTCGCTCAGCTCCCCAGCCTTCAGCAACTGGACTTGAACGGATGTCGCCAACTTACCAACTTAGAGCCCCTTGCTCAGCTTATCAGTCTCCAGCAACTTGGCTTGAACGAATGCCTGCTAATTAGTGATATGACCCCTCTCGCTCAGCTCTCCAGCCTTCAGCAACTTGACTTGAGCGAATGCTTGCTAATTAGTGATCTGACCTCTCTCGCTCAGCTCTCCAGCCTTCAGCAACTTGACTTGAGCGAATGCCTGCTAATTAGTGATCTGACCCCTCTTGCTCAGCTCTCCAGCCTCCGGAAGCTGGACTTAAGCAACTGCTGGCAAATCAGCGACCTGACGTCCCTTGCCCAGCTCTCTGCTCTCCAGCAACTGAACTTGGGCTGGTGCCAGCAAGTCGGCGACCTGACGCCCCTCGCCCAACTCTCCGGCCTTCAGCAACTTGACTTGAGCATGTGCGAGCAAGTCAGCGACCTAACGCCCCTTGCTCAGATCCCCGGTCTCCAGCAACTTGATTTGGGCAGGTGCAAGCAAGTCAGTGACCTGACGCCCCTCGCCCAGCTCTCCGCCCTCCAGCAACTGGACTTGCGCCATTCAGGCGTCTCTCCCGATAGCCAAGCAACATTACGATCTTTTCCCAAGCTACAAAGCTTAGCGTGTAGTTTTCCCTTTTCTTGCCTTCCCGCCACGAGCCTCATCCATCAGTTGCCTTATTTGCAAGAGCTGCAAGCGGACACCCTGCACGATGCCCCCCAGGAGCTTGCCTACGTTGGGGGCCGGGATGCCTACTCCGGCGCCGCCTGCCTCGACCGCATCCTGGCCTGGCAAAAAGACATCCTGGCCAGCGGCGAGGCTAGCAATCGCGAGGTGAAAATTTTTGTCCTCGGCAATGGCCGCGTCGGCAAAACCCAAATCTGCCGGCAGTTGCAAGGTCTGCCATTTGACGATGGCGTGGCCAGCACGCATGGCATCCACCTTGGGCGCTTTCCGCTGTTGTGTGATGAGAACGGGGACACCACGCTGTTTGGCAATCTGTGGGATTTTGGCGGGCAGGATGTTTACCTGGGCACGCACAGCCTGTTTCTGGATGAGCGGGCGGTGTATGTGATTGTCTGGACGCCCGAGCATGAAAACACCAAGGCGTTTGAAGAAAATAGCGTGCCGATGCAAAACCGGCCGCTGGTGTACTGGCTGGAATACGTGCGCTCGCTGGCCGGGGCCGAGGCGCCGGTGATCGTGGTGCAATCGCAATGCGACCGAGTCAGCGACGAGCAGGAAGCGCCAATGCCGGGCCAACATGGTTTTGCCCGCCTGCAACGCACGGCGTGCAGCGCCAAACAACGCGATGGCATGGAGCGCTTTGTGCCGGCGCTCAAGGCCGCCGCCCGCATGCTGCAAGAACGCTATGGCGCCGTCCGGCTGCCGCAAAGCTGGGTGAGCATCGCCGACCAGCTGCGCGCGCAACGCGATGCCGGGCACAAAACCCTCAGCTGGCCGGGCTATGTGGCGCTCTGCCAGGCGGCCCATTCGCAGGCCATCCCAGAGGTGTCGATTGACTACCTGCACCGCGCCGGGCAGGTGTTTTGGCGTGCGGGCCTGTTTGACCAACAGGTGGTGCTGGATCAGGCCTGGGCTTTAAGTGGCATTTATGCGGTGCTGGATCGCGCCCACACCTTGCCAATCATCCGAAGCCGGGATGGTGAGTTCACTCAAGAACTCTTGTCTGCTTTGGTTTGGGGCGAGTATTCCGCGCAAGAGCAATCGCTGTTTCTGTCCATGATGCAGCAGTGCGGCGTCTGCTTTGCAATCAGCAAAGGCGTGTATATTGCCCCCGGCTTGTTGCCTGGCTACGCGGCCGCCTCGGCAAAAGTGGCACAAATCTGGCAAGAACGGGCGGCTGAAGCGCGCGCCTATCTGGAATACGCCTTTCTGCACGAAGGCGTGCTGCGCGCCGCGCTGTGCGCCATCGGCCAGCAAGCAGGTCGGCTGGCCGCGTATTGGGATGCCGGCGTGGCCTATTACGATGATGCCGCCAAGGGGCCGGTGCGCATTGCCGTGGAATCGCACACCCCAGATGCTGGCTGCGCCAAGGGGCGCATTGTGGTGGAGGCTGGGGGCAGCGGTGCGGCTAAAGTGGTGGCGCATTTGATTAAATCGATTCAGCAAATCCGCATTGGACAGGCGCCCACCCTGCACTGGGACATCGGCCAAACCCAGCAGGTCACGGGCCATGAAGCAAGCCATGCCCGAAGCAAGCCCGAGCAGCAAGCCTTTGCCGAAATCCAGCCCCGCGCAATACCGTCGGTCTATGTGTCTTACGCCTGGGGCGGCGAGAGCGATGCCACGGTAGAAGCATTACAGCAGGCGCTGAAGCCTTGGGTGAATGTGCTGCGCGATATAGATGTGATGCTCACGGGCGACAGCATTCGCCAGTTTGAGGAAGAAATTGGCCGGGGGTTTTGCGTGATTGTTGTGCTGAGCGGCAAATACACCCAATCGGTGGATTGCATGCGTGAGTTGGGGCTGATGTGGCAATACTCGCAATGCAAGCCCGAGCAGTTTGCCCAGCGGGTGATTCCGGTGGTGCTGGAAGACGCCGGGATTGAAGACGTGGAAGACCGCTTGGCATGCGTTGAGTATTGGCAAGCCAAGCTGACAAGATTAGAAAATTCAGCCCGTAGAATTGGCCCAATGTATGGAGGGAAAAGCACCCCGCAGCGGCTGCAAGACATCAACACCTTCACGATGCATCTCGCCGATGCGCTCGATACCTTTGCCGACCGGGTGATGCCGCGCCCGCCGGCATTGTCAGCGGCGCAGTTTGCGCCTGTGGTTGAGTTGGTAAAAAAGCGTTGCGGGCTTTAAGGACGCGCGGATTTATTCAGAAAAATCGTGTTTGCCAAAAGCAAAACCCAGCAAAATCAAAAACCTGGATTCCCGCCTTCGCGGGAATGACGATTTTTTCAGCGTATCCTTAACCGCTACTCACCACCCCCTCCGCCCCAGGCAAAAGAGCCGGCACCCTTCCAGTTCAGCCAGCGCTGGCGTTCACCTCAACAGTCACATGCACCAGCCCAGCCACGCCAGCCAGCTGCGCCTTGTAATGCGCAGGCGGGGCGGGCTGTTTGGCCTGCAGCGCCACAATGGCGGCATACTGCCCCGGCCCCACCTGCCAGACATGCACATCGTCCAGCCGCACGGCAGCATCAGCCAGCGCGGCGCGAATGGCTGCTGGCAGCGCCGGCGGTGCCGCGTCGAGCAGCACATGGCCGGTGGTGTGCAGCAAGCCCCAGGCCCAGCGCACAATCACCACCGCGCCGACCAGCCCCATCAGCGGATCCAGCCACGCCCAGCCATACTGCTGGCCCAGCGCCAGCGCCACAATCGCCAGCACCGAGGTCAGTGCATCGGCCAGCACATGCAGGTAAGCGGCCTGCAAATTATGGTCGTGGCCATGGCTGTGGCCATGCGCGTGGTGGTGGCCTGATGCAGGCGGGTGGTGATGGCCGTGGCCGTCAGGGTGAGGATGGCTGTCGTGTAAAAACCAGGCCGATGCCAGATTGACCAGCAGGCCCAGCACCGCCACCGCCATGGCCTGGCTGTATTCAATCGCCACCGGGCTCAGTAGCCGCAGGCTGCTTTCCCAGGCCATGGTCAACGCCACGCCGGCCAGCACCATGGCGCTGGCAAATCCGGCCAGATCGCCCACCTTGCCTGTGCCAAAACTGAAGCGCGGATTATTGGCCTGGCGCAATGCATAGCGGTAGGCCAGCGCGGTCATCAGCATCGCCCCGGCATGGGTGGCCATATGCCAGCCGTCGGCCAGCAGCGCCATCGAGCCAAACCAGCTGCCGGCCACAATTTCCGCCACCATCATCGCCGTGGTCAGCGCCATCACCCAGCCTACCCGGCGGGCATTGCGCTGGTGATCATCACCCAGAAACACATGGGCATGCTGGGGCAAAAACCCAGCCGGCAGCGCCGGGGTACGGCTGGCCAGCCGGTAACGGGGAGAAGCAGCAGTCATGGCGGCGGTCCTGGGCAATTAACGGATATAGGTGCGCAAAATGGCGGACAACTCGTCCACCGCCTGCTGGCGGGCGGCATCGTCGCTGGCTTCCAGCACATGCTCGCGCAAATGGCCGTCCATCAGTTCAGCGGTCAGTCCGTTAACCGCACCACGAATCGACGCCAGCTGTTGCAGCACATCAGCGCAAGCGGCATCTGCCAGCAAGGCCCGCTCCAGCGCCTGCATCTGCCCGGTCAAGCGGCGCACTCGCGCCAGCAGTTTGGCCTGGTCACGCTGGGTATGCGACATGGCGGGCTCCGTCAATAATAGTATAGAGGGGTATGGTACTACCGTATGCCATCTGGCGCAAAGAGACAGACAGAAACCGCCTCATCCGGGCAAAGACAAGGGCTCACCTGATTGACCCCTCACCTGGCAAACCTCGCCCTCCAGGGGGGGACGGGCGTATCCGGATCGCCAGCCGCGCATCCCTAGGGACGCGCTGATTTATTCAGAAAAATCGTGTTTTCCAAAAGAAAAACCCAGCAAAATCAACACACTGGATTCCCGCCTTCGCGGGAATGACGATTTTTTCAGCGCTTCCCTAGCGGGCGGCCAGCGCCCGCATCACGGTTTTCCATTGCTGTTCGGCCTGTGGGCCCACTTCGGCAAACACCTTGCCCATCAGCGCATGCTGGGCGGCTGATAACGCCGCTTCCAGCTGGCTGCCGTCTTCGGTCAGCGTCAGTTCACGCACCCGCCGGTCATGGCTGGCCACTTCCACCGCAATCAAGCCACGCTCCACCAGCTGACGCAGCGGCGCATTCAACGCCTGCTTGCTGACCGCCAGAATGCCCAGCAGGGAGTTGACGCTCAGGCGCGGATGGCGGCCCACAAAATACAACACCCGATGATGCACCCGCTGCAAGCCGCGCTGGGCCAGCACCTGGTCTGGCAGAGCGGTAAACGCACGAAAACCATAAAAGAACAGTTCCAGCGCCTCGTCGAGCGCCGGGTCACGATTTTGGTCAACCATGTTGACTATTTTCCTTTGTGTTCCGATAATAGGTCAATATTGTTGACCATATAACTGTTGGAGACTGCCCTATGGTATCCCGCCGCGTTGAACGACTCACCTCTTCCTTGATTCGCGACGTGCTGGCCGCCGCCCAGCGCCCCGGCATGATTTCATTTGCCGGCGGCCTGCCGGCCAGCGAAACCCTGCAGCTGCCAGATTTCGCCGGCGTGCCGGCCAGCGTGCTGCAGTATGGGCCATCCGAGGGCGAACCGGCGCTGCGTGACGCCGTGGCCGAACAGGCGCGCCAGATGGGGCTGCGCTGCGACGCCAGCCAGGTGCTGATCCTGACTGGCTCGCAACAAGGGATTGATCTGGTGGCCAAGCTGATGATCGACCCCGGCACCCCGGTGCTGCTGGAAGCGCCCACCTACCTGGCCGCCTTGCAGTCCTTCCATTTTTTTGGTGCGGACTGCCTGGCCACGCCCCTGGAAGCCAACGGCCCCGACCTGGTGCAATTTCGCGCCCAGCTGGCCCGTCGCCCGGCGTTCAGCTATCTGATTCCCACCTTCCAGAACCCCTCCGGGCGCTGTTATGACCGCGCCCACCGCGATGCCGTGGCAGCCGAGCTGGACGCCGCCCAGGTCATGCTGGTGGAAGACGACCCCTACCGCGAACTGGTGTACGACCCAAGCTGTGACCGCACCCCGATCTGCGCCCGGCTGGAGCGGGCACCGTGGGTGTACCTGGGCACCTTCTCGAAAACCCTGGCACCCGGCCTGCGGGTGGGCTATCTGATTGCCTCGCCCGAGCTGTTTCCGCTGCTGTTGCGGCTGAAACAGGCGTCGGACCTGCACAGCAACCGGCTGGGCCAGTGGCTGGTGCTGCGCCAGCTGGAACAGGGCGATTATCCCGGCCATCTGGCCCGCTTGCGCGCGCTGTACCGCGACCGGCGCGACCAGATGCACGCCGCGCTCAGTGCCGAACTGGGCGGGCTGGCGCACTGGCAATGTCCGCCCGGTGGCCTGTTTTTCTGGTTGCAACTGAATCACGAAGGGGTGGACACCCGCACCCTGCTGCCCAAGGCGCTGGAACGTGGGCTGGCATTCATGCCGGGCGAGCCGTTTTTCCCGGCAGCCCCGGCAGCAGCCAGCGCCATGCGGCTGAATTTCAGCCACAGCGACCCGGCCAGCCTGCAGCGCGGCATGGCCTTGCTGGGGCAGTTACTGCGCGAATCGCCCGCCGGCTGAGGCCGGTATTCAGGGCGTGGTGGCAGGGTGCGGATGCTGCAGGGCATCACGCAGTTCGGTCAGCTGGTCACGCAGGCTGGCCAGCCGGGTCAGTTCAACCTCAGAGGCACACTGGCGCAGCCGGGCAGGTGCCTGGCTGGCGGGCTCTGCCAGCGCCCGGCCCGATTCGGTCAGCCAGATTTGCCGCTGGCGTTCGTCGCTGGTGGCGCGTTCGCGGCGAATCTGCCCTTGGGCTTCCAGGCGCTTGAGCAGCGGGGTCAGCGTGCCGGAATCCAGCTGCAGCCGCTCGCCCAGCGCGCGCACGCTCAGACCGTCGCCATGCCATAACACGCACATCACCAGATACTGCGGGTAGGTCAGCCCCAGTTCGGCCAGCAGCGGCTGGTAGGCCTGGGTCATCGCCCGGCTGGCGGTGTACAGGGCAAAGCACAGCTGGGCTTCCGGTGGCGGCGGCAAGGCGCTCACAGCAGCGCCTCAATCTCGCTGGCCAGCGCCTGCGGCGTGGTTTGTGGGGCGAATCGGGCCACCACCTCACCCTGGCGATTGACCAGAAACTTGGTGAAATTCCACTTGATGGCGCGAATGCCCAGCAGGCCAGGGCGCTGTTCGGCCAGATAACGCCACAGCGGGTGGGCGTGCTCGCCATTGACGTCCACCTTGGCCGACAGCGGAAAACTCACCCCATAATTGCGCTGGCAAAATGCGCCAATCTCGTCGGCGCTGCCCGGCTCCTGATGGCCAAACTGGTTGCAGGGAAACCCCATCACCGCCAGCCCGCGCGGGCCGTACTGGCGGTGCAGCGCTTCCAGCCCGGCATACTGGCCGGTAAAGCCGCACTGGCTGGCGGTATTCACCAGCAGCAGCACCTGGCCCTGGTAGTCGGCCAGCGCCAGCGGGCTGCCATCCAGGCGGGTGGCACTAAATTGATAGAGGGCGGCAGCGGACATGATGGGTTCCTGGGCAAAGGGCAACAGAAAATATCATTGCACACAATTTAATTGTCTACAATGCACTTGGGGGCAGCGGCTTTGTGCCGATTCAATCTTGCTGCAAGGCAGCAGCCTTGTTACTATCAAAAGACAGACCGCTTGAACCCCTATTCTGCGCTGTGGCCGCCAGGGCCACAGGCTAACTGTTTTACTCCCCCCTTATATCTGTGCCGTTTTTGGAGACACACACATGAGCAGCGAAAAGATTTTGCACGTAAGCGATGCCAGCTTTGACACTGATGTACTGAAGGCCAGCGGTCCGGTGTTGGTGGATTATTGGGCCGAATGGTGTGGCCCGTGCAAAATGATCGCCCCGATTCTGGACGAAGTGGCAGAAAGCTACGAGGGCCGCCTGACCGTCGCCAAGCTGAACATCGACGAAAACGCCGAGACCCCGCCAAAATTCGGCATCCGTGGCATCCCCACCCTGATGCTGTTCAAGGATGGCCAGGTGGTGGCCACCAAGGTGGGCGCATTGTCCAAAAGCCAGCTGACCGCGTTTATTGACAGCCACATCTAAAGCGTCTATTCTCTAGCTGTCATGTTTGATTACGGGTGGCGCAATGCCGCCCGGATTCCCCCGCACCTTATCAGTGATTCCCCACGTCTTTTCCGATCACTCGTCTAGAGTTGACCTCCCCTTATGCATCTATCCGACTTAAAACACCTGCATGTCAGCCAACTGGTTGAGATGGCCATCAGCAACGAGATTGACGGCGCCAATCGCCTGCGCAAACAAGACCTGATTTTTGCATTGCTGAAAAATCAGGCCAAGAAAGGCGAGAGCATTTACGGCGATGGTACGCTGGAGGTTTTACCAGACGGGTTTGGCTTTCTGCGCAGCCCGGACACCTCCTACCTGGCAGGCCCCGACGACATCTATGTGTCGCCCTCGCAAATCCGCCGCTTCAACCTGCACACCGGCGACACCATTGAAGGCGAAATCCGCACCCCGAAAGAGGGCGAGCGCTATTTTGCCCTGGTCAAGGTGGACCGCATCAACAGTGAAGCCCCAGAAAAATCCAAGCACAAGATCCTGTTCGAGAACCTGACGCCGCTGCACCCCACTCGCCGTCTGGAGCTGGAACGCGACATCAAGTCCGAAGAAAACATCACCGGACGGGTCATCGACTTGATCGCCCCCATCGGCAAGGGCCAGCGTGGCCTGCTGGTGGCACCGCCCAAGTCGGGTAAAACCGTGATGCTGCAGCATATTGCCCATGCCATCACCTCCAACCACCCGGATGTGATCCTGATTGTGCTGCTGATCGACGAACGCCCGGAAGAAGTCACCGAAATGACCCGCACGGTCAAGGGCGAAGTGGTGGCCTCCACCTTCGACGAACCCGCCACCCGCCATGTGCAGGTGGCCGAAATGGTGATCGAGAAGGCCAAGCGTCTGGTTGAGCATAAAAAAGACGTGGTGATCCTGCTGGACTCCATCACCCGCCTGGCCCGCGCCTACAACACCGTGGTGCCCAGCTCGGGCAAGGTGCTGACCGGCGGTGTGGACGCCAATGCCCTGCAACGCCCCAAGCGCTTTTTTGGCGCGGCGCGCAATATCGAAGAAGGTGGCAGCCTGACCATCATCGCCACCGCGCTGATTGACACCGGCAGCCGCATGGACGATGTGATCTACGAAGAATTCAAGGGCACCGGCAATATGGAAATCCATCTGGATCGCCGTATGGCCGAAAAACGCCAGTACCCGGCCATCAATGTCAACCGCTCCGGCACCCGCCGCGAAGAGTTGCTGATTGCCCAGGAACAGCTGCAAAAGATCTGGGTGCTGCGCAAGCTGCTGTACCCGATGGACGATCTGGACGCCATGGAATTCCTGCTCGACAAGATCAAGGCCACCAAGAGCAACCAGCAGTTCTTCGACTCGATGCGTCGCTGATTGCTGCCCCTGGCCTGACCCCCACGCCGTCTTGCGCTTGCGCCGACGGCGTGTTTTTTTGGGGCAGCGGGTTGGGGCCAATGGACAACAGGGCATCTGTGCCGGGCGTTGCCTGATCGGGTGCATGCGTGCGGGATAACAGTCAGGTAATATCATGGCGTGAACTTTGATTCTCTGGAACCGCCCAGCATGCCCAGCAAACCCTTTGACCCAGGGCGGGGAAGGATGGCACGGACGGCGTAGCCGTCCGTGCCGTCGATGGGGGTGGACTGTATAAAATACCAGTATGCAACGCCTTCAAGCCTACAAATACGAACTGATGCCGAAAGGAGCGCTACGAGCAAGGCAAGAAGAAGCTCGGCTACGCCGGGCTGTGCAAGCTGCTTACCGAGTGGCGCCACAGCGCGGAGACAGCATGGCTGGCGGATGCGCCCGTTCATCCGCTGCAGCAGACGCTCAAGGACATGGTGTGTCTTGAGGACTTGCAGGTGCGGAATATGTCTAGGTCGGCGGCAGGTACAACCGAAACACCGGGCAAGAACGTTCGGGCAAAATCCGGGCTGAACAAGGCCATCCTCGATCAAGGATGGGCCGAGTTCCGTCGCCAACTGGACTACAAGCTGGCGTGGAACGGCGGGCATCTCATCGCCGTGCCGGCGCAGAACACCAGCCGCAGGTGTCCGTGCTGCGGCCATGTGTCGGCGGACAACCGCCAGACGCAGGCACGGTTCCAGTGTGTGGAATGCGGTTTCGAGGAAAACGCCGATCGGGTCGGCGCGATCAACATCCTGTCTCGCGGGATGCAACGATTGCGAGACGAAGGGCAGGACACGGCGGATGCTTCCGCCGGGCGGGAAACCGCCGCCCGGATCACCTGTGAAGTGAGCGGTGCAGTCATGCCGCCAGCAGCAGGAACCCGCCGAAGCGACTTATGCCGGCTCGATGTCGGGATGAGCGCCGTAGGAATCCCCCGACTTTAGGCGGGGGAGGATGTCAAGAGTAGGGCTAGGCGTTCAATTGGCCACATTGGCGCGCTCCAGCGCCATGATGTCGGCCATTTCCTTGTCCACCCGTTGCATCTGCGCATACAGCGTTTCGGTGTGGTTGAGCATGCTTTCCACATCGCCCTTGCCCTGACGGGCGGCGCTGCCCAGTTGCTGCAGGGTGTCCAGCGTGTCGCCCATCCGTTCGGCAAAGCCGCCCACCAGCTCGCCCACCTGATGAATCTGGCTGCTGACCTGGTCAATGGCGCGCAAGACATTATCGATGGAGCCGCCGGTGGTTTCCAGGTTGGACTGGGTGTTGTTGGCCAGCTTGCGCACCTCGTCGGCCACCACGGCAAACCCCCGCCCGGCCTCGCCAGCACGGGCGGCTTCGATGGCGGCGTTCAGCGCCAGCAGGTTGGTCTGCTCGGCAATTTTCTTGATCATGCCCAGCACATTGCCAATCTGCCCGGCATGCTGGGCCAGCTCGCCAATCTGGCTGCGCACCGACTCAGTGGAGCGCACGCCGTCGCTGACATGCTCGCTGAAGTCGCGCAGCCGGGTTTCAATACTTTCCAGCTGCTCGATCTGGGTTTGCGCATTGCCGCGAAACGCTGGCAGGGTTTCGCTCAGCTCGGTGGCCAGGGTCTTGTAGCCCTGCAGGTCGGCAATGATCTGGCTTTTCATCCCGCTGATTACCGTGCTGCGCGACAGCTCGCGGCGGAAGAAATAGTTTTTGTAGTTGGCGTAGTGCAGGGTGAACTGGTCGACAAATTCATCGCGGAAGCCCTGGCTGGCCGGGTAGAAAAACACGGCGGTCAGTGTCTGGTTGATGTTGACGCCAAGCAGTTCGCCAAAGGTGGAAAACCCCGCCACCGGCACATCGCCGTATACCTGGGCGCGGTTCAGCTGCTGGGCATTGTTCAGCCGGCGCAAGATGCAGTCGGACAGGATGCCGCCCACGGGTGCCGGTTTGTTCTGGCTGAAGGCGCGGTAGTCGCTGGTGGTCTTGCCGGCAAAGTCCACGGCCTTGAGCAGATGCAGCGTTTCGCCAAAGGCAATGTCGCAGGCAAAGTGCAGCTTGCGCGTGCTGCGGTTGATCTGCAGCACCGAGCGGACAAACAGCTCGCCGTTGATCTTGATGCCGAAGGTGTGGTTTTGCAGCTTGCTGTCGAGTTCTTCTTCGCGGCAATGAAAATGCTGGCACAGCTCGTCAACCATATCGCGCACTTCGCCGGTCTGGCGGTCCATCACCGAACTGACCGTGCGCAGTTCGGTATTGGCGCCGGCAATCAGGAATGCCTTGCCGGTTTCTTCAAAGTTCTGCGTTTTAAACACCCCGTAGCGATAGGCCGGGGTCAGTTTGACAAAGCACAGCAGCGCGTGGTTTTCCCGGGTTTGCTGGCCGTCGTTCAGCCGGGTGTGGCTGAAGTCCAGCAGGCCACCGGCTGAGCCGCCGACAAACAGATAGGGAAAGCGGTTGGATTCGTACACTGCTTCCATCAAAAAACTTTCGCTATTGGACAGCCCGTCCACCAGCGTCAGCACAAAACCTTCTTCGGCGCGCATGCTAAATGGCAGGCGCAGCTGGCCCAGCGTGTGCGCCAGTTGCGCCACGCGGGCGTCGTGCCTGAGCTTGGGCGCGCCCTGGCGGATGTCCTCGCAGCCCAGCGGCACATTGGCAATCTGCACCTGCTCGATCAGCGCATCACTGAACAGCTGCAGCACCACGCCCTGCCAGCCTTGCGGGGTGTCCTGGTACAGCGCATCGCTGCTGCGCTGGGCGCACAGCTCGCCGGCGGTGCTGGTCAGCAGCACGCTGGCTTTCGGGTAGCGCTCACGCACGCTGCGCGATACCGCGTCCATGTCGGCATTCGGGCTGATATAGCCCAGCACCAGACGAATGCGTGGGTCGGGCTGGGCTGGCAGCGCCTGGCTCAGTTGCGGGGCGCTGCTGCGAATCAGCTGGATGGGCGGAATGCTGGATGCCGGAGCCGAACTGTCGTCGGCAGCAGGTTTCTTGCGAAAAAACAACATGACGGCCTCACTCGGGTGGGTAGATATGCCGGTGCTTCATGGTGGCACCGTACATGGCCGGCACAGCGCAATGTGCCAGCAATTGAAACACCTGCCAGGCGAGGCGGGGCCTGGCGCGCGAGCAAGCCGGGGCGTGTGATGGCCCTGGCGATGCGCACCGGAGACTGACCGCACCAGCGCCGGAAACAGCGGGCGGGTCACGGTAATCTGGCCCGCCGGCTATAGCATAAACCGTTAAGCGCGGCTCACCAAACCTTCCTGGCGCAAGAAACACTTGTGTGCCCAGTCAGGGTTTGGTCAGCGGCGCTATCCTGCAGTGTGCAAGGGTCAGCTCATTCGAGCCATACAACCAAAGTGCTATGCCTGCCCGGCCAATAAGGCCGGGCAGGCTGCGCGGGTGGGGCAGCACCCCACCAGAATCACCGCACTGACGTTGCGGCTCAGAAGCGGTCGATATGGGTTTCGTCGGCTTCCATCACATGCGACGCAGTGCCCACCAGCAGTGAATCGGGCATACAAGCCACTTTCAGATTCTTGTCAGGGTAATCCAGCGAGGACAGGAAGTGACGCAGGCAATTGAGCCGGGCGCGCTTCTTGTCGTCGGACTTGATCACCGTCCACGGCGCATCGGCGGTGTCGGTGTGGAAGAACATGGCTTTCTTGGCGGCGGTGTAGTCGTCCCATTTGTCCAGCGACTGGATGTCGATTGGCGACAGCTTCCAGTGCTTGAGCGGGTCGTCACGGCGGGCAATGAAGCGGCGCAGCTGCTCTTCGCGGTTGACCGAGAACCAGTACTTGAACAGACGCAGGCCGCTGTTGACCAGCATGCGTTCCAGCTCGGGCGTCTGGCGCATGAATTCCAGGTATTCGCTTGGGGTGCAAAAGCCCATCACCCGCTCAACGCCGGCGCGGTTGTACCAGGAACGATCAAAAAACACCATTTCACCGGCAGACGGCAGGTGCTGGACATAGCGCTGGAAGTACCACTGGCCACGTTCGATTTCGGTGGGTTTTTCCAGGGCAATCACCCGCGCGCCGCGCGGATTGAGGTGTTCCATGTAACGCTTGATGGTGCCACCCTTGCCGGCGGCATCGCGGCCTTCAAACAGGATCACGATGCGCTGGCCGGTTTCTTTCACCCAGTTTTGCACTTTCAGCAGCTCAACCTGCAGCTCCTGCTTCTGGCGTTCGTAGTCGGCGCGGCGAATGCGGGTTTTGTACGGATAATCTGCCGGCAGCGGTGCCGTGGCGCTGTCTTCGCTGCTGCCATGCGGTGCATTGGCCACCTGAACGGCCACCGGCGCATCGCTGATGGCGCGAATTTCTTCGGCGGCGTGTTCTTGCTGCGCCTTGCTGCTGACCGGCGCAGGACGGTGACGGAGGCGGGTAGCCGAGGTGGCGGTAATCGGTGCTTCAGCCGGGTGGATGAGGGTAACGGGTTTGTCTTCCAGCTTGTCGGTCATTGCACAACCTCCCTTTCTAGGATTCATCTGTTTTGTATGGATCATGGATCAAGCGTGTCCAGGCCTGGCGTGGCAGGTCGGCAGGCGGTGCCCGTCGGCCCGTCCCGTAGTGGTCTGGCAGCGCGCCTGGGGCACTCATCCCGACACCAGAGGGCAAATGCTGCCCCTGGCCCGGCTTGACGCCCCGTTCTGGCGATTCTGCCGGTTCGGGATGGGATAAACCTCACCCGCTATCCTATGCCTTTCAAATAACCCTGTCGACAGTATTGCAATCCAGTGACGCGTTTTCTGCCTGCCACGACGCATACACAGCGCCATGGCAGGCAGTTTTGGGTAGAATCATGGGCTGATCCGGGTGTCTTCCCTGCTTCCCGCCTGCGCCTTGGGGCCAAATCTGCCCCTGGCTGCAGTGGGACAACGGGCACACCGCAGGCAGACAGTGTGTTCCCAGCCCGCCCGCGCCGACGTTCTTGCCAGGTCGTGACGCGCGCGTGGCGTCGGGACACACTTCTTCTTTCCATGACGCGAGCCACCATGAGCCATACTGACAAAGCCCCCGGCCAGGAGCCGGTCATCTCCAACTTCATCCGCAACATCATTGATGACGACCTCGCCCAGGGCAAACACAGCAGCATCCTCACCCGTTTTCCGCCGGAGCCCAATGGCTACCTGCACATTGGCCATGCCAAATCCATCTGCCTGAATTTTGGCCTGGTGCAGGGCGACGCCGCCTACCCCGGCCAGTGCAATCTGCGCTTTGACGACACCAACCCGGAAAAAGAAAGCACCGAATACGCCGAATCCATCCAGGCCGACGTGCGCTGGCTGGGTTTTGACTGGGCCGGTGAAGTGAAATGGGCGTCCAATTACTTTGATGCCCTGTACGGCTACGCCGAAGCGCTGATCCAGTCGGGCAAGGCCTATGTGTGTGAGCTCAATGCCGAACAGATGCGCGAATACCGTGGCTCGCTGAAAGAAGCAGGCAAGAACAGCCCCTATCGCGAGCGCAGCGTGGCCGAGAACCTCGACCTGTTCCGCCGCATGAAAGCGGGCGAATTTCCTGACGGCAGCAAGACCCTGCGCCTGAAGATCGACATGGCCTCGCCCAATATCAACCTGCGCGACCCGGTGATCTACCGCATCCGCCGCGCCCACCACATCCGCACTGGCGATACGTGGTGCATCTACCCGATGTACGACTACACCCACTGCATCTCCGATGCGCTGGAAGGCATCACCCACTCGCTGTGTACGCTGGAATTTGAAGACCACCGCCCGCTGTACGACTGGGTGCTGGACAATATCGACATCCCCTGCCACCCGCGCCAGTATGAATTCTCCCGCCTGGAGCTGTTCTATACCGTCACCTCCAAGCGCAAGCTCAACCAGCTGGTGACTGAAAAACTGGTGGCTGGCTGGAACGACCCGCGCATGCCCACCATCGCCGGCATGCGCCGCCGTGGCTACACCCCGGAAGGCATTCGCCTGTTTGCCCGGCGCATCGGCATTTCCAAGTCGGACAACCATGTGGACATGAGCGTGCTGGAAGGCGCGGTGCGTGAAGAGCTGGAAAACAGCTCGCCGCGCATCATGGCCGTGGTCAACCCGCTGAAAGTCACCCTGACCAACTACACCGACGGCGTGACTGGCACCCGCAGCGCCGGCTTTCACCCGCACCACCCGGAATTTGGCGAGCGCGAAGTCAGCCTGTCGCCGGAAATCTGGATCGAACGCGACGACTTCTCCGACGCCCCGCCGCCCGGCTGGCAGCGTCTGACCCTGGGCAGCGAAGTGCGTCTGCGCTACAGCTACGTGATCAAGTGCGACGAAGTAGTGCGCGATGCCGCTGGCGAAGTGACCGAGCTGCGCTGCTCGATCGACCACGACACCCTGGGCAAAAATCCGGTGGGGCGCAAGGTAAAGGGCGTGATTCATTTTGTTGCCGCTGCTGATGCGCTGCCGATTGAACTGCGCCTGTACGACCGCCTGTTCACCGTGCCGCGCCCGGACGCGATGAAGGACGACACCGGCAGCGAAATCGACTTCAAGACCTTCATCAACCCGGAATCACTCAGCGTGGTCACCGGCTACGCCGAACCGGCGCTGGGCAAGGCCCAGCCGGAAGATCGCTACCAGTTTGAGCGCATCGGGTATTTTTGTGCCGACCGCCACGACCACCGCGCTGACCGCCCGGTGTTCAACCGCACGGTGGGGCTGAAGGATACGTGGAGCAAGTAAGCACGGCAGAAACCCCGCAGGCGAGCGCCTGATTGGCTCCCGCCTGCGGGTATCGACATACGAAGATCGCTGAGCGTATGAGTCGTCAGTCACCCTGATATTGGCACAGAGACCCAAGGTCAGCGCGCTCGCCTGCACGCGGGTATTTCAACGGGACGGCGACTCGACCGCTTTGGGCATGAACCTCATCCGACTTGTCGTTCCCACGTAGGCGGGAACCCAGACCGCGCCACATCGTGCGCCGTGGGTGTGGGCGTTGTGGGGCAGTCGGGAGAACACGCGCCCGCTGCACGCTGTGGATGCCCCTGGATTCCCGCCTGCGCGGGAATGACACGATTGGGGCGCGGTGGGTGGTTCGCTGCGGCTAGATAAGGCTTTGTTTTAAAAAGTTAAACCGGAGCACCCGTCGGAGGCTAGCCCTCCTCTGGCATGAATTTCACCCACTTGTCGTTCCCGCGTAGGCGGGAACCCAGACCGCGCCACATCGTGCGCCGTGGGTGTGGGCGTTGTGGGGCAGTCGGGAGAACACGCACCCGCTGCACGCTGTGGATGCCCCTGGATTCCCGCCTGCGCGGGAATGACGGGGTGGGGTGCGGCGGGTGGTTCGCTGTGGCTAAGTAAGGTTTTGTTTCAAAAGAAATGAAACCGGGAAACCCATCGGATGCTAGCCCTCTTCTGGCATGAATTTCACCCACTTGTCGTTCCCGCGCAGGCGGGAACCCAGACCGTGCCACCGCGTGCGCCGTGGGCGTGGGAGGGACGGTCGTGAGCGCACGCACCTGCTGCACGCTGTGGATGCCTCTGGATTCCCGCCTGCGCGGGCATGACACGATGGGGTGCGATGGGCAGTTCGCTGTGGCAAAGTAAGGTTTTGTTTTAACAGAAATGAAACCGAGATGCCCGGCATAAACTTGCTCGTATGAACCCTTGTGTTTCAACGTAACTGACTACTAGAGATGCGCTGACAAAATCGTCATTCCCACGGCGGCGGGAATCCAGTGCTTTGATTTTGCCTGCACCAATCCCCCCTTTCTGACGCATGATTCACCCCACATGCGCGATTTTCAGCTGGCGGATGCCCCGTTCCAGCCCTTCCACCGTCAGCGGGCACATCCGTCCGCCCATCAGTTGCTGGATCAGCTGGCTGGATTCGCTGTAATCCCAGTGCGCCTCGGCCACCGGGTTGATCCACAGCGCGTGCGGAAAATGCGCCAGCAGGCGTTTCATCCACACCTGGCCGGCTTCTTCGTTGTGGTGTTCCACACTGCCGCCGGGATAAACGATTTCATACGGGCTCATGCGTGCATCGCCTACCAGAATCAACTTGTAGTCGCGGCCATAGGTGTGCAGCACATCCAGCGTCGGGGTGCGTTCGGTCCAGCGGCGGGCGTTGTGCTTCCACAGGCTTTCGTACACGCAGTTATGAAAGTAAAAGTGTTCCAGGTGCTTGAATTCGCTGCGCACTGCGGTAAACAGCGTTTCTACCGTGCGGATGTGATGGTCCATCGAGCCGCCGATGTCCAGCAACAGCAGCACCTTGGTGCTGTCGTGCAGCTTGGGGTGATAGCGTAAATCCAGCAGGCCGGCCTGGCGGGCGGTGGCGGCAATGGTGGCGCTGATGTCCAATTCTTCGGTGGCGCCTTCGCGGGCAAACTGGCGCAGCCGGCGCAGGGCAATCTTCATGGAGCGGCTGCCCAGCGCGCTGTCACCATCCAGATCGCGAAATTCGCGCTGGTCCCACACCTTGACGGCGCGCTGGTGGCGTGAGCCCTCCTGGCCAATGCGCACCCCGGCGGGGTTGTAGCCATAGGCACCAAACGGGCTGGTGCCGCCAGTGCCAATCCACTTATTGCCGCCCTGGTGGCGTTCGCGCTGCTCGGCCAGCCGCTGTTTCAGGGTGTCCATCAGCTGCTTGAAGCCCATGGCTTCCAGCGCGGCCTTGTCTGCTTCGCTCAGGTGCTTTTCGACCAGCTTGCGCAGCCAGTCTTCCGGGATGTCCTGCTGCAAGTCTTCGGCCTGCCATTCCCGCCCCTGAAAATGTGCGGCGAACACCCGGTCAAAGCGGTCAAACCACTTTTCGTCCTTGATCAGGGTGGTGCGCGCCAGATAATACAGCTGGTCGAGGCTGGCAAACGCCAGGTGTTGTTTCAGCGCTTCCAGCAGGGTGAGCCATTCTTTCAGGCTGACCGGCAAGCCGGCCTGGCGCAGGGCCAGAAAAAAGTCGATGAGCATGGGCTTGTACCCAGGTAAACAATCGTTTAATCTTGTCTAGAGCTTTTACTCTAAACCACGCTGACGCAGTCTGGCTGCGCCTGCCCCGAGGATAGCATATGCCTGCCCCCCGTTTACTTTGCGATCCCGCCGAGCTGCCTGCCGCCCTGGCCGCCAGCCGGGCTGCCTGGCAACAGCAGCCCTACCCGGATCTGGCCTGTCGCCGGGCGCGGCTGCAGAGGCTGCACGATGGCCTGCTGCGCCATGCCGACGCGCTGGCGGCGGCCATCAGCCGCGACTTTGGCCAGCGCAGCGTTGACGAAACCCGGGTGGCCGAGCTGTTTCCGGCGCTGCAGGGCATTGCTTACGCCCAGCGCCATCTGCGCCGCTGGATGCGCGCGCAGCGGCGCGGGCTGAGCCCCTGGTTCTGGCCAGCGCGGGCCGAGGTGCAGGCGCAGCCGCTGGGGGTGGTCGGGATTATCGTGCCGTGGAATTACCCGCTGTATCTGGCCATCGGCCCGTTGACCGACGCGCTGGCGGCGGGCAACCAGGTGATGATCAAGATGAGCGAATACACCCCGGCCACCGCCCATTGCCTGGCCCAATTGCTGGCCGAGGTGTTTCCGGCGGGCGAGGTGCAGCTGGCGCTGGGCGAGGTGGCCATGGCGCGGGCGTTTGCCGCGCTGCCCTTTGACCACTTGCTGTTTACCGGCTCCACCGCCGTGGGCCGCCAGGTGATGCAGGCGGCCAGCGCCAACCTCACCCCGGTGACGCTGGAGCTGGGTGGCAAATCGCCCACCCTGATTGCCCCCGGCTATCCCATTGCCCAGGCTGCCGCCTGCATTGCCCAGGGCAAGCTGATGAATGCCGGGCAAACCTGCGTGGCCCCAGACTATGTGCTGCTGCCGCGCGCGGCGCTGGCCGAATTTGTTCAGGCGTTTGCCCAGGCGGTGGCGCGCAGCTACCCCACCCTGGCCGACAACCCGGATTACAGCACCATCATCCACCGTGGCCAGCTCGACCGCCTGCAAGGCTATCTGGACCAGGCGCGCGCTGCCGGCGCACAGTGGCATGCCTGCCTGCCCGCAGCAGAAACGGAGGCGCAACTGCGCGCCGTGGGCAAACTCGCCCCACAGCTGCTGTGGGCGGTGCCGGACGGGCAGGCAGTGCTGGAAGAAGAAATTTTTGGCCCGATTCTGCCGCTGCTGGTGTACGACGAGCTGGCCGATGCGCTGGCCTGGATTCAGGCCCGCCCGCGCCCGCTGGCGCTGTACCTGTTTGACCATGATCGCGCCCGCATCCGCCAGGTGCTGAAACACACGCACGCCGGCGGCGTGGTGATCAACGACACGCTGCTGCATGTGGTGCAGGATAGCCTGCCGTTTGGCGGGGTAGGCGCTTCCGGCATGGGCCAGTATCATGGCCATCACGGCTTTCTGACCTTCAGCACGCTTAAGCCAGTGCTCTACCAGGCCCGCCTGAACGCCATGCCGCTGCTGCGCCCGCCGTATGGCCGGCTGTTGCGCTGGCTGCAAACCTGGATGATACGGTGAAGGCGCGCCACCACTTTACCCACCCGGAGGGTGTATGAAACCCCTGCTGACCCGACGCCATTTTTTGCGTGCTGGCCTGGCTGGCGGCGCGCTGCTGCTGGGCGTGCGCCTGGCCTGGGGGCCGTTTGCCCGCATGCGTCTGGCCGATGTGCCGGAACAGTTCAAGGTGTTGAACGAACGCACCGCCACTGCCCTGGCGGCAATTGCCCCGGCCATGCTGGGCTCGGTGCTGCCGCCAGAAGACGCGGAAGACGCCCGTCTGGCGGCGCTGCATGCGCTGCTCAAGGCGATTGACCAGGCCATTGCCGCCCTGCCGGTGCCGGTGCAGGCCGAAGTGACCCAGCTGCTGGATTTGCTGATTTTTCCGCTTACCCGGCGCTGGCTGGCCGGCATTCGCGGCGAATGGACCCGCGCCAGCGAAGCGGAGATTACCGATTTTCTGTATGGCTGGCGCACCAGCCGCTTTCAGCTATTGCGCGCCGGCTATCAGGGCTTGCATCAATTACTGTGTGCTGGCTGGTATGCGTTACCCACCAGCCAGCAGGCCATTGGCTACCCCGGCCCGCCCGCGCACTGGCTGGCGGCAAGGAACCCGACATGAATTTTCCTGATCCGATTGCCGCCGGGCTGGCCCGTGGCTGGCAGGTGGTAGATGCCGCCACGCTGAACGCCGATGCCCGGTTTGACGCCGATGTGGTGATTGTGGGCACTGGCGCGGGCGGTGGCGTCAGTGCCGAAGTGCTGGCCCAGGCCGGGCTGAAGGTGCTGATGATTGAAGAAGGCCCGCTGCCGCGCGGCAGTGATTTTCGCCTGCAGGAAACCGACGCCTACCCGCAGCTGTATCAGGCCTGCGCGGCGCGGCAAACCCAGGACAAGGCCATCACCATCTTGCAGGGCCGCACCGTGGGCGGCTCCACCACGGTAAACTGGACGTCCTCGTTTCGCACCCCGGCCAGCACGCTGGCGGTGTGGCACGAACGCTACGACCTGCCGCTGACCGAAGCGGAAATGCGCCCCTGGTTCGAGCAGATCGAAACCCGGCTGTCGGTGGTGGACTGGCCAGACGCGCCCAACGCCAATAACGCACTGCTGGCGCGTGGCGCCCAACAGCTGGGCATCAGCCATGGGCGGATTCGGCGCAATGTCAAAGGCTGCTGGAACCTGGGCTACTGCGGCATGGGTTGCCCCATCCACGCCAAGCAGTCGATGCTGGTCACCACCATTCCGGCTGCGCTGGATCTGGGCGCGCGCCTTTTGGTGCGCTGTCGCGCCGAGCAGCTGACGTTTACCGCAGGCGAAGTGACCGGGCTGGAATGCCTGGCGCTGGACAGCGCCGGCCTGCGCCCCAACGGGGTGCGGGTGTCGGTGCGTGCCCGTCACTATGTACTGGCCGGCGGGGCGATCAACACCCCGGCGCTGCTGCTGCGCAGCCACGCACCCGACCCATCGCGCCGGCTGGGCAAGCGTACCTTTTTGCACCCCACCGTGTTATCGGGTGGGGTATTTTCCGAAGCAGTCCACCCCTACCATGGTGCGCCGCAAACGGTATACAGCGATCACTTTCTGCATACCCAGGAGATTGACGGCCCACTGGGCTACAAGCTGGAAACCCCGCCAGTGCATCCGCTGCTGGCGGCAGTCACCCTCACCGGCATGGGCAGCAGCCACGCTGCGCTGATGCATTACCTGCCGCATCTGCAGGTAATGCTGGCGCTGCTGCGCGACGGTTTTCATGTGGACAGCCAGGGCGGTGTGGTCAGCGTGGACGACGCTGGCCATGCCCGGCTGGACTACCCGCTGACCGACCCGCTGTGGGAAGCCGCCCGCCGCGCCTGGCTATCCATGGCCGAGCTGCAGTTTGCCGCCGGTGCCCAGCAGGTGCTGCCCATCCACGAAGACGCCCGCCCATACCGCAACTGGCCCGAAGCCCGCGCCGCCATCCTGCAGCTGCCACTGGAGATCCTGCGCGCGCGCTGGGTGAGCGCCCATGTGATGGGCGGGGCAATGATGGGCAAGGATGAACAGCGCGGCGTGGTCAACGCCGACGGCCAGTATTGGGGCGTGCGCAATCTGTCGGTGTTTGACGGATCGGTGTTTCCCACCAGCATTGGTGCCAACCCGCAACTGTCGGTGTATGCGCTGGCACTACGCAATGCCAGCGGGCTGGCGGCACAGCTCAGGAAACGCTGAAAAAATCGTCATTCCGCGCAGGCGGGAATCCAGGGGCGTCCACAGCGTGCAGCGGGGATGTGCGCTCACGACTGCCCCGCCTGCTCCACGCCCACAGCGCACGCAGTGGCACGGCCTGGGTTCCCGCCTGCGCGGGAACGACAAGTCGGGTGAAATTCATGCCAGAAGAGGGCTAGCCTCCGATGGGGGATCTGGTTTAATTTTTTTTAAAACAAAGTCTTATCTAGAAACAGCAAACCACCCGCCGCACCCCACCGCGTCATTCCCGCACAGGCGGGAATCCAGGGGCATCCACAGCGTGCAGCGGGTGTGTGCTCTTATGACTGTCCCGCCTGCTCCACGTCCACGGCGCACGCGGTGGCGTGGTCTGGGTTCCCGCCTCAGCGGGAACGACAAGTGGGTGAAACTCATGCCAGAAGAGGGCTAGCCTCCGATGGGTTTCCCGGTTTCATTTCTTTTGAAACAAAACCTTACTTAGCCACAGCGAACCACCCGCCGCACCCCACCCCGTCATTCCCGCGCAGGCGGGAATCCAGGGGCATCCACAGCGTGCAGCGGGTGTGTGCTCACGACTGCCCCGTCTGCTCCACGCCCACAGCGCACACTGTGGCATGGTCTGGGTTCCCGCCTCAGCGGGAACGACACGTCGGGTGAGATTCATGCCGAAAGCGGTCGAGTCGCCGTCCCGTTGAAATACCCGCCAGCAGGCAAGCGCGCTGACCTTGGGTATCTATGCCAATGATCGGTTTATATCATGATGACTGGTGACTGGCATCTTGACGCAAAACGCCCCGCCGCCTGCTGGCTGACGGGGCGTTTTGCATCACGCGGGCTGGTGTGGCCGTGTGTGTCGCTGGCGTGCTTAGTGCAGCGTGGTGCTGGCGTAAGCCAGACCCCCATTGGCGCGGCCCAGCTCGGTGAAGAAGCGCGAGGTGTGGCTGACTTCACGCTGCAGATAATCCCCCCACGGCTTGGCCCAGGCCGGCTGGCCGCAGGCGTTGAACATCAGCTGCCACTGGCTGATTTGTGCTTCCAGCGCCTGGATCGACAGATCGTGACCCAGCGCCAGGCTGTCGCTAAAGCCGATACATGCCAGGCGTTCACGTTTGCGCTCCCACGGCTTTTGCCGGGCAGCTTCGCGCATGACGCGCAGTACCGAATCTGCCACGCGGGTGTAGCAGGTTTGTTGCTGACGCAGCGCGTGCAGGGTGGCTTCGTTGCCCAGGGCAACATTGAGTGTGGCGACGGCAGGATAGTCCATGATGCGTCCTTTCCAGTTATTGTGCATTGCAACATAACTATACGTGGTTTTACGGATTTCGGCAAAGTCAATAGTCAGTTTTTTATGGGTAATGTCGCATCTGCACAAAAAAATGACTTAATAAGCAAGGCTTTCCGTGTGGTGGCCCACATAAGCAACAACTGCGCCATGCTCAGTGGGTGGCTTACACCACTGGCAAATTATATTGCATGGCAACATAAACACCCCGTGGAAGGCGGTCAGCGGCAGAGCCTCCCCCGGCCCTGGCCCGCCAGGCGTGCAGTTGGGCCGCTGCCAGTGCCGGCACGTTCCGATGCTACACTTTGCCCCGTTGGCGTTTACCCCGAGAACAACACGATGGTTTTCCCCCGCGCAGCGCAGTACCGGCGGCCCCTGATTGCACCAGTGAAATGGCTGGCGCTGATTCTGGCGGTGGCCGCGCTGGCCGGCAGTGCATCGGCAGCGTTTTTGGCCGCGCTGGACTGGGCCACCGCCACCCGCCTGGCCCACCCCTGGCTGCTGGCCGGCCTGCCACTGGCCGGATTTGCCGTGGCCTGGGTGTACTGGCGCGTCGGCCAGCCGGTAGAGGCCGGCAATAATCTGCTGATTGACGAAATCCATAACCCGAAAAACACCATTCCGCTGCGCATGGTGCCGCTGATCTGGCTGGGCACGGTGATTGCCCACCTGTTTGGTGCATCGGTCGGGCGCGAAGGCGCGGCGGTGCAGATGGGCGGCGCGCTGGCAGACCAGGTTGCCCAGCGCTGCCGGCTGGACGCCTTCGACCGCCAGCGCATGCTGCTGACCGGCATCAGCGCCGGGTTTGCCTCGGTGTTTGGCACGCCGCTGGCCGGCGCGGTGTTTGCGCTGGAAGTGCTGGCGCTGGGCCGGGTGCGCGCCGATGCCTTGCTGCCCTGCCTGCTGGCGGCGCTGCTGGCCGACCAGGTGTGCCTGGCCTGGGGCGCGCAGCATGCGCACCACACGGTGGCGGCCATTCCGGCACTATCGCCGGCCACGCTGGCCGCCATCCTGCTGGCTGGCGCGCTGTTTGGCCTGGCCGGGCGCAGCTTTGCCCACGCCACCCACGGCCTGGGCCAGTGGCTGAAAAACCGGGTCAGCTATCCGCCCCTGCGCCCGCTGCTGGGCGGCGCGCTGGTGGCCGGGCTGGCCTGGACGCTGGGCGGCGAGCGCTTTCTCGGGCTGGGGCTGGGGCTGATTGACGCGGCGTTTACCCAGCCGCTGGGCATGCAGGAAGCCGCCGGCAAGTGGGCGTTCACCGTGCTGTCACTGGCCAGCGCTTTCAAGGGCGGCGAAGTCACCCCGCTGTTTGCTATCGGTGCCACCCTGGGCAACGCCCTGGCCCCGCTGCTGGCGCTGCCCGCACCGCTGCTGGCCGGCATCGGCCTGGTGGCGGTGTTTGCCGGCGCAGCCAACACCCCGCTGGCGTGCACGCTGATGGCGATGGAACTGTTTGGCAGCGGCGTGGGCGCGTACGCCGCCCTGGCCTGCGCCGCCAGCTACGCCTGCTCCGGCCACCACGGCATCTACCGCGCCCAGCGGGTGGACGCACCCAAACACCGGCCAGTGTCGTAGTTGTTGCTGGGTGGGGGGCAGGCGTGGGGGGAGGCGGAGAAAAACCATGACTTCCGTGCCACCCATGATTCAACACATTGATTTTGCTTATTTTATTTTTAGAAAAACAATTGGCCTGACAGCGACAATTTGTCGCAGGGGGGGCCGCCAATTAAGCTGCTGCAGTTCGGCCTTCCAAAAAAACGTAACTGGGGAAGGGCGAATCATGGGAGAGATCCGTTTGTCGGTTGGCATGCTGATCTGTATGCAGGCATTTTGCATGCAGGCTAAAGCAGCAACACCGACGCTGGGGGTTGTCGAGGTTCGCGCCGGACTGGAAGTATTCAATCAAGAACAAAGCAGCCTGTCAGCGTCGCGCTTGGGTGTTACCCTAAAAGTACGCAGCAGTGGCCGAGACTGTTGATTTATTTGCTAAGAAATTTAGTAGAGCCTCCGGCGATTTAGCATGCTTTTCTGATTCTTTGCATGGAAGTTTATTGGTATAGTGGCCTAGCCTAAACCCACACAGCCTACGTTTCCCCACCCACCCCGAGCTTAGCCGCGCCCCCATGCGGCCCACCTCGGGGCTGTCTTCCTCACCCTTTCCCCCTTGATTACTGATGAAAACCATGACCTGTTTCACCCGCGCCTTGCGACCATGCTATTTGGCTTTTTTATTGTTTCCTGCCATCGCCATGGCCAATGACGCCACGGAGCCGCCATTGGGGGTGTTGCGGCACAGCAGTTTCGCAGACCGCACTATGACGGCATGCAAGGGTAGCAATGGCAAAATGCTGTTTGAAGACATGGCGGTGGTGGTGGCCGGTCGTTACCGCTGCACACCGGCGTATGGCAAAGCCAAAGACTATCTGGTGGCGTATTTCGGCAAGCAGCACTTTTTTGTTGAGCACGATGCAGTGTTCATGCTGGATGAAAAACGCGCAGCGCTCCCCGAGCTGGACGACCAGACGCTGGCCAGGCTGGACGTTGCCGCGCTGGAAAAGGCCGGGGAGCACTATCGCGATGTGGCAATCCATAGTGCGCTGAAAGCCTACCATGCGCCGGCAAAACATGGCGTCAGCGTGCTGAGTTTCTCGGTGTACGACGAAAGCGAGCATACCGAGGCCACCGGCTTCAAGCTGGAGGTGTACAACCCCACGCAAAAAACCATCAAATACATTCGTGTCGAGCTGATGGGCATGAACGCCGTCGATGACCCGGTGCGTGACCGTTTTGGCGGCAGCGCTGTCAAGCGGGTAAGAGGGATTGGCCCCATCGAACCGCGAGACTTCGGCACCTACACCTTTAAGCACTTATGGTTTACCGATGCGGTGGAATGGGCAAAACTGGTGTCGTTGCGGGTGGATTACATGGACGGCAGCAGCAAAACCATCAAGAGCCTGAAGCCGGTCAAGGTAGATCAGGTACACCAGGACGCCCTCGCCTGGGAGCCGGAGTAAGCCTGGGCTGCGGTTGTTGCACCAGCGACCAACTGGACTGGTTTGAACACCTCGATGGGGAATCAACAGCTTAAACCTGCTCGGGCGCAGGTTTAAGCCGGTATTGTCTTTCAAATTCCGCTGGGTGCATGCTAGAGACAGCCGCTGCGTGTGCGGATATAGTCGGCTTGTTTCGAACCACGACAAGTACGAAGAAGCCCGGCAAGGTCGTGCCACAACGTCAGGACGGGTGTGTTCGCGCTTAACCTCCCGCTGCAACATTACGTTACATTTCCCCTCTGCCCGGACATGCACCGGTTACATGCCTGCGGTTTAATCAGGAACCGTTCTCACGTTTACAAAACTTAACCCTGGCCTGGCCCGTGGCGCTGCTGCACGCCCAAATCCCATGGCCACAGGAGAGTGTTCAGCATGTCCGTGTCTTTTTCGTCCCACCCACCGCGCCGTTGGTGGCATGTGGGTGCCGTGTGCCTGAGCCTGACGCCGCTGGCGCAGGCCAACGACGCGGTGCTGCAAGAGGTCAGCGTCACTGCCACCCGCGATGCCCAGGAAATGCGCCGTAACTCAACCGCCGGCAAGATTATTGTCGATCGCAAGGAGCTGGATACGCTGGACGCCAGCAGTGTGGGCGAGCTGCTGCGCAAGCTGCCCGGCACCGGCCTGTTTGCCGACCCGGACACCGGCAGCCGCGCGCCACGCGGGCGTTCGCCCAGCCGCAATATGCCGCAAATTGTGGTGGATGGCCAGGCGCTGCCCGGCGGTCCGGCGGCGCTGGGCACGGCCTTGCGTTTTCCGGTGGAGCTGATCGAGCGGGTGGAAATCATCCGCAACAGCACCCCGGAGTTTCCCAGTGTGGGCTCGGGCGGGGTGATCAACCTGATTCTGCGTGACACGCCCCCCAGCCGCACGCTGGCGGCCAAGCTGGGCCTGGGGGCCAGCCAGGGCCGGCCCAATGCCCGGCTGGAAGGGCAGGCCGGGGATAATCTGGGGGCGTTCAGTTATTTATTGTCCGGGTCGTTTACCCAGCGCCCAAGCAGCGGCAACCGCACCACCGATGAAACCCAGTACGCCAGCCAGGGCGAAGGTCAGGTGCATGAGGTGGCGCACAGCCACGGCCAGGACGGCAATGCCACCTTCAGCCCCCGGCTGAACTGGAAGCTGGGCGAATATGGCCAGCTGACGCTCAGCCCGTTCTTGAGCTATAGCCGGCTTACCCGCACCAGTGCGGTAGACAGCCAGGGTAGCGGCACGGCCAGCAGCAGCCATGAAGACAGCCACCAGCGTGAGGTGCGCAGCAGTGGCCGGCTAATGGCGGAATGGAAACTGGCCACGCCGCAGATTGGCGAAACCAGCGTGCGCATGATGGCGCAAGGCGAACGCGAGCAATCCGACCGTCAAACCGAGCGCCAGGACAGCCAGGGTGCGCGCGCCAGCCAGGACACCACCCTGCGCCACGAGCGCGAATGGCTGGCCAGCCTGCGCCATAAAAAAGCCTGGGGCGACGATCATCTGATCACCAGCGCGCTGGAATGGCGCACCCGCGCCAGCGATGACCGCCAGGACAGCAGCGGCACGCGCGCCGGCACCAGCCGCGCACAAACCAGCGAACAGCAAAAAGTGTTCTGGATTCAGGACGAATGGCAGCTGGCTGAACAGCATGTGCTCACTCCCGGCCTGCGCTGGCAGCTGGACCAGACCGAGGTAGACGACGGCCAGAGCACGCTGCGCCGCACCCACCAGGCCTGGCTGCCGTCGCTGCATTATTTGTGGCAGGTGGATACGCAATGGAATCTGCGCGCCAGCGCCAGCCGCAATAACCGCGCGCCGTCAATCCGCGAGCTTAGCCCGGTGGTACGCATCGCCAACGGTGAAAACAGCGCCAGCAACCCGGACCGTGCGGGGAATGCCAATTTGCAGGGCGAAACCCTGCGCGTGCTGGAAATTGGCATCGAGCACTTTTTGCCCGCCCGCGCCGGCACCATTGGCCTGTCGCTGTTCGAGCGGCGCATTGACGACTACAGCCAGCGGCTCACGCTGCTGGAAGGCGAGCGCTGGGTGGAACGTCCGTTCAACCTCGGCCAGGCGCGTTCACGCGGGCTGCTGTTGGACGCCAAGGCCAAGCTGGACAGCCTGGGCCTGCCCAAGCTGACTGCGCGGGCCAATCTGTCGCTGTCGCGCACCCAAGTGGAAGGCTCGATTCTGGGCGATGGCCCACGCAAGGGCGGCAATGTTGGCCTGGATTATGAAACGCCTTACACCGGGCTGACGCTGGGCGGCCTGTTCAGCTACACCTCGGCGCTGGACCGCGACAGCAGCCTGACCGTGCGCCAGCAGCAGGACGCCCGCCGCCAGCTGGATTTGTACGCCACCTATAAAATCGACCGCCAGCTGACGGTACGTGCCTCGGCGCAGAATGTCACTGGCGAAAAAGCTCGCAATCAGGTGTGGGAGTACGACAGCACCGGCGCGCTCAAGCGCCAGGAGGTGGAAAGCCGCCGCGCCAACCGCAGTTTTTTGCTGACGCTGGAAGGCAAGTGGTAGACGGTTGACTTGAGCAAACTGACGTAAAAAAGCCCCGGAAGTCCGGGGCTTTTTTACGCGATGACGCCAAAATTACGCCAATTCCTGCGTAACATATTGATTTAAAACAAAATCGTGGTGCCGGCGAAAGGAGTCGAACCCTCGACCTTCTGATTACAAGTCAGCTGCTCTACCAACTGAGCTACGCCGGCGAAAGAGGGCGAATTATGCCGAAGTTATTCGGCCAGCGCAAGCCCGGCTGGCTGGCTTTTACTCGGCGTGGTCGCGGCGGAACAGCAGCGTTTCTGCATCCGACCCGGCGCTGACCAGCTGATAGCCGTCCAGATCAAAATCGCGCAGCCCTTCTGGCCGGTCGATGCCGTGCAGGGCGGCGTAGCGCACCATCAGACCACGGGCGCGTTTGGCATAAAAGCTGATGATTTTGTACTGGCTGTTTTTCAGATCCTGAAACACCGGGGTGACCACTGGCACCGCCAGTTTTTTCGGGCGGATGGCCTTGAAGTATTCATCGCTGGCCAGGTTCACCAGCACGCGACTGTCATGCTCGGCCAGCAGCGCATTCAGTGCCTCGGTCAGGCTGTCGCTCCAGAAGGCGTACAAATCCTTGCCGGCGCGGTTGGCCAGTTTGGTACCCATTTCCAGCCGGTACGGGCGCATCAGGTCCAGCGGGCGCAGCAGGCCATACAGGCCAGACAAAATGCGCAAATGCTGCTGCAGCCAGTCCAGCTGGGCGTGGCTAAGCTCGGCGGCATTCAGGCCGGTGTACACGTCACCCATGAACGCCAGCACCGCCTGCTTGGCGTTGTCCGGGCTGCAGTCCACCGCCCAGCTGGCAAAGCGCCCGGCATTGAGCACCGCCAGTGGGTCGCTGATGTGCATCAGCTGGGCAATTTCGGCAGGGCTGAGCGTGGCCAGCTGGGCGATCAGCTCGGCGGAGCGGTCCAGGTAGTCAGGCGTGGTGTGGTGGTCGATGCCGGGCGGGGTGTCGTAATCCAGGGTTTTGGCGGGGGAAATCACCATCAGCATGGCGGCGCTCCTCAGGGCGGCGGAATTTCGGTTTGGGGGAGGGCGATTGTATCACTGGCCTTGTGGCGTGGTGCGCCGCTGCCGCCGGTAAAAGCGGCTGTCCAGATAGCGCAAGCGCCCCAGCCGCACCAGCACCACCAGCACCGCCGAAATCGGTAGCGCCAGCATGATGCCAACAAAGCCAAACAGCTGGCCAAACGCCATCAGGGCAAAAATCACCACCAGCGGATGCAGGCCGATGCGCTCGCCCACCAGCTTGGGGGTGATGATCATGCTTTCCAGCAGTTGGCCCAGTGCAAACACCAGCCACACCAGCAGCAGGTCGCTCAGGTTGCCAAACTGCAAGACCGCCGCCAGGGTGGCCAGCAGCAGGCCAATGGCCGCGCCCACATACGGAATGAACACCAGCAGGCCGGCCACCACGCCAATGGCAAAGCCGGATTCCAGCCCCACCGCCCACAGCCCGCAGCCGTACACCGCCGCCATGATCACCATCACCGCCAGCTGGCCGCGCAGAAACTGGCCCAGCATGCTGTCGATTTCGCCGCCGATGCGGTCCAGCTCGGCAAACCAGCGCCGGGGGATCAGTTCGGCCATTGGCGCGGTGAATCTGCGCCAGTCGCGCACCAGATAGAACAGCACCAGCGGCAGCAGCAGCACATTGGACACATAGCCAAACAAGGCCAGGCCCTGGTCGGTAATCAGCGGTACGGCACGGGCCAGCATGCCGCGCAACGAGCCCATATTGCTGGTCAGCGCCCGCTTGAAGGTAGCCGTGTCAAAATGCCACACCAGCCCCAGGGTGTCGCGCAGCCAGGGCGACAGGGTGTGCTCCGCCCAGTCCACCAGGCCGGGCAGGCGCAACGACAGCGCCTGGCCCTGCTCAATCAGCATGGGCACAATCAGCAGCAGCAGGCAGGCCAGCGCCAGCATCAGCAGCACAATCACCAGCAGGGTGCCCAGGGTGCGCCCCAGCCGGCGGCGCTCCAGGCCATCCACCAGCGGTACCACAATGTAGGCCAGCACCGAACCGGCCACAAACGGGGTTAAAATGGGCGTCAGCAGGTAGAGCAAATAGCCCAGTCCGGCCAGCGCGGCCAGCCATAACCAGCCATTTCTGGCGGAATCGCGGGTGTGTTTCATGATTTGAGGTAAAATGCTCGAAAATTTGGCCGCCCGAACGGTGGCCGACAACGACAGCATTCAATCCCTGCGGCGTTCCGTCAAGCCCAACCCGACCCGGGCTGGCTGTTTGCCGGAAGCCGGACTGACGAAAGTGAGCCCATTTTGACCCAAGCTTCCCTCTCCTACCGTGATGCCGGCGTGGACATCGATGCCGGTGACCAACTGGTTGAAAACATCAAGCCGTTTGCCAAACGGACGATGCGCCCTGAAGTGCTGGGCGGGCTGGGCGGTTTTGGCGCGATGGTGGAAATCTCGAAAAAATACCGCGAGCCGGTGCTGGTGTCCGGCACCGACGGCGTGGGCACCAAGCTGAAACTGGCCTTTGAATGGAACAAGCACGACACCGTTGGCATTGACCTGGTGGCCATGAGCGTGAACGACATTCTGGTGCAGGGTGCCGAGCCGCTGTTTTTTCTGGACTACTTTGCCTGCGGCAAGCTGGACGTGCCCGCCGCCACCGAAGTGATCAAGGGCATTGCCGCTGGCTGCGAACAGGCTGGCTGCGCGCTGATTGGCGGCGAAACCGCCGAAATGCCGGGCATGTACCCGGTGGGCGAATACGACCTGGCTGGCTTTGCCGTGGGCGTGGTGGAAAAAAGCGACATCATCACCGGCCAGAGCATTGCCGCTGGCGACGTGGTGCTGGGCCTGGCCTCCAACGGCGCGCACTCCAACGGCTATTCGCTGGTGCGCAAGATCATCGACCGCGCCCAGCCAGACCTGGACGCCGAGTTTGACGGCGGCAAGAGCCTGCGCGACGTGGTGATGGCCCCCACCCGCATCTACGTCAAGCCGCTGCTCAAGCTGATGGCCGCCAAACTGGTGAAGGGCATGGCCCACATCACTGGCGGTGGCATCACCGAAAACACCCCGCGCGTGCTGCCGGCTAATGTGGTGGCCCAGCTCGACGCCAGCAGCTGGGCGCTGCCCAAGCTGTTCCAGTGGCTGCAGGCCGAAGGCCAGGTGGACGCGCAGGAAATGTACCGCACCTTCAACTGTGGCGTAGGCATGGTGGTGATTGTTGCCGCCGACCAGGCCGACGCCGCCACCGCGCTGCTGCAGGCTGAAGGCGAAACCGTATACCGCCTGGGCCAGATTCGCCCGCGTCAGGGTGACGAGCACCAGACCCAGATTGTCTGATTGCTGAATTCAGGCTTGCCATCCGGGTAGCAGTCCGCCCGGATGGCCTCTCGTGCGCCGGGTGAGCAGTCCCCGGCCCGTTTTGTTTGTTGGAGGCGTTTTCCGGGGCATCCCGGCGCAACGCTTTTGCCGGGCGTGCTGTTTTACCGCCGCGCCGGCACATGGGTTAAAGCTGAACATGAAAAATCTCGTCATCCTGATTTCCGGGCGAGGCTCGAATATGCAGGCGCTGGTGGAGGCAAATATTCCCGGTGCCCGCGTGGCAGCGGTGATTGCCAACCGCCCCGACGCCGCCGGCCTGGCCTGGGCGGCGGCGCAAGGCATTGCCACCGAAGCGCTCGACCACAAGGCATTTGCCAGCCGCGAAGCCTTCGACGCCGCCTTGCAGGCCAGCATTGACCGCCACCAGCCCGACCTGGTGGTGCTGGCCGGGTTCATGCGCATTCTGACCGCCGACTTTACCCGGCACTACGCCGGACGGATGCTGAATATCCACCCGTCGCTGCTGCCGGCCTTTCCCGGCCTGCACACCCACCAGCGCGCGCTGGACGCCGGCTGCCGGCTGGCGGGTTCCACCGTGCACTTTGTCACCGCCGAACTGGACCACGGCCCGGTGGTGATTCAGGGTGCGGTGGCGGTGGCCGACGACGACACCGCCGACAGCCTGGCGGCCAAGGTGTTGCGCGTCGAGCACCGCATTTACCCGCAGGCGGTACGCTGGTGGGTGGAAGGCCGCTTGCAGATTGACGGCCTGCGTGTCCGGGTGGACGGCGGGCAAGGACATGGCGAACTGCTCAGCCCGCAGTAAGCCTGGCCCTGGCGGGCTGCTGGGGCTGGCGCTGCTGGCCTCGCTGCTGTTGCATCTGCTCGGCCTGGTGGGCGACTGGCCCGGATTGGCGCTGCCTGCGGCTGGCGACAGCCCGGCGCTACAGCCCTTGTCGGCCACCCTGCGCACCCTGGCCCCGGCCAGCCAGGCTGACCTAAGCCCGGCCCGCAGCGTGTCACCGGCCAAGGGCCATGGGGCGACGCTGCGCGTGCCCGTGCAGGCGAAAGCCGCGCCAGCGGCAGACGAGGACCAGGCAGCAGTAAACGACAACCGTGCGGAAGCGTCTGCCGGGGCCGAAAGCAGCCCAGCACCCAGCCCGGTGGCAGACCCGCCCGCAGCTGGCGCTGACGCCGCCGTGGCCACTTTTCCGGCTCAGGCCAGCGTGCGCTACGAAGTGCTGTACGGGGTACTGATGGCCGGCGTGGCCGATCTGGATTGGGAAAGCCGCGATGGCCAGTACCGGATTGTGCTCACCCTGCGCTCGCTGTTCAGCCCCACCTTGCGCTATACCAGTGAGGGGACGCTGAACGCCCAGGGTTTGCGCCCGCTGCGCTTTGAGGCGCATCGGGGCGATACCCGGCGCGAACATGCCGAGTTTGACTGGGCCAGCCATACGCTGCACTACGGCGACCGCGACGACAAAACCGCCGAGCTGGAAGACGGCGCGCAGGATATTCTCAGCCTGATTTTTCAGCTGGCATTGCGCGCCGGCGCGCTGGAAGGGCAGACGGTGCAGATGACCACCGGCAAGAAAGTGTATCGCCAGCCGGTCAGCATCGACGGCGAGGCCGCGCAAAACCTGGCCGGACACACCCTGGCTACCGTGCAGGTGAGCAGTGAAGCCCGGGGGGATCGCACCGATGTCTGGCTGGCCCGCGACCAGCATCACCTGCCACTGCGGATACGTCGCAGCGGCGACAAAATCATTGATCAACGCGCCATCCGGGTTCAGCTGGATGGCGTGACGATTCTGGAACGACCTGAACCTGAAAGATTGCCCCATGGCCATTAGCCATTCCCTGTTTCAACATGCTGTCGATGCCCTGCGCCGGGTGCTGCCGTGCGACAAGCCGGCTGACGCCGCGCTGTCGGCGTTTTTTCGTGACAACCCCAAGCTGGGCCAGCAAGACCGCCATTTTATTGCCGAATCCGTGTTTGCCGTGCTGCGCCGCCACGCGCTGCTCAGCGCCCTGACCGCCCCGCAAGCCACTCCCAAGCGTTTGCTGATTGCCTCGCTGGTGCGGGTGCGCGGGCATAATCTGCGCGAACTGTCCGACGCCCTGACCGAGGCCGAACAAAAATGGGCCGGCGAACTCAAGGCGCTTGAACCGGAACTGACCCTGGCCGAACGCGCCGAGCTGCCCGACTGGGTGGTCAGCGCCATGCAGCAGGATGGCGGCCTGGACGACGAGGCCGTGTTGACCCTGGGTCGGGCCATGCAACATCCCGCCCCGCTGGATTTGCGTGCCAACACCATCAAAACCCGCCGCGAAGACGCGCTGAATGAGCTGACCGCGCTGGGCATTCCGGCGGAGTTTACCCCGCTGTCGCCGTTTGGCCTGCGGGTAAAAGGCAAGCCGGCGCTGACCCGCATGCCGCTGTTCACCAACGGCATGGTGGAAGTGCAGGACGAAGGCAGCCAGCTGCTTGGCCTGCTGCTTGCCCCGCGTCGTGGCGAAATGGTGGTGGATTTTTGCGCCGGTGCCGGCGGCAAAACCCTGCTGCTGGGCGCAATGATGGCGTCAACGGGCCGGCTGTACGCATTTGATATTTCAGAAAAGCGCCTGGCCAACCTCAAGCCGCGTCTGGCCCGCTCGGGGCTGTCCAATGTGCATCCGCAGCTGCTGGCCTCAGAAAAAGACGCACGCATCAAGCGCCTGGCCGGCAAGATTGACCGCGTGCTGGTGGACGCGCCATGCTCTGGCCTGGGCACCTTGCGCCGCAACCCAGACCTGAAATTCCGCCAGTCCCCGGACAGCGTGGCCCAGCTCAACGCCACCCAGGCCAATATCCTGAATGCTGCTGCCGCGCTGGTGAAGCCGGGTGGGCGTTTGGTGTACGCCACCTGCAGTCTGCTGCCTGCCGAAAACGACGCGATCATCGACGCTTTTCTGGCCAGCCATCCAGAATTCAGCGAGCTGAACGCCGAGGCGCTGCTGGCCGAACAACGGGTGACCCTGGCCACCGGCAGCCGCCTGCGCCTGAACCCGGCCCAGCATAATACCGACGGCTTTTTTGCCGTGGCGCTGGGGCGCAATCCGGCCTGATATCGGCGCAAGCCAGCCATCCCCGCCGCAACAGGCCGCGCCAGACCAGCGCAGGCCTGTTTTTTTTGAAGCGAGCGCACCAAGTCAGGCGGCTTGCCCAGTGCCATGTCATGGCTTCCTCCGGTAAAATGCCAGACATGCCAACGTTTTGCCCGAACGAGGAAATGCCCATGCGCTGGAAACCGTTGCTCGCCTTGCTGCTGCTGACCGTGCTAAGCGCCTGCGCCACCCCGCCGGCCTCGCGTGATGTCACCATCACCCAGACTGCGCGTGGGGTAGAAATCCGCTCCAGCGATATCATCCTGTTTGACAGTGGCAAGGCGGATATCAAGCCGGCGGGCCAGGTGTTTCTGGACCGGGTGGCCAGCATCCTCACCCACCGCACCCATCAGCCGGTTTCCATTGAAGGCCACACCGATAATATCGGGCCGCCGGATTTGAACCGCGACTTGTCTGAGCTGCGTGCGCTGGCGGTGATGAAAGGCCTGCTCGACCGGGGCGTGCCCAAGGCGCGCATGCGCTATGTGGGCTACGGCATGAGCCGACCGATTGCCGATAACAGTACAATGGAGGGCCGCCAGCTGAACCGGCGGACCGAAATCATTATTTTGAACGAGCGCAAGGAAAACATCGGCAGCGTGCTGGACGATCTGGCCGGGTTTTTCAGTGGCGTGGTGCAATTTGGCAAGAATCTGCTGAATTGACCACGTCATGCATTGTGACGCGCTGCACCGGATCAGCCCAGGGCGCGGAAGCATGCCTGTTTCAGCATGCGCCCTCCCCTCCCGTTCCAGTGCGGACACCAAGGAAGTTTCATGGCTGAATGCCCTACCTGCCACACCCCCTGCCCGGATGCGGCACGCTTTTGTCCGGCGTGCGGCCAGGCGCTAACGGCCATGCCGCCTGTGCTGGCCGACCGCACGCCACCCACCGTGGCCACCTTGCGGGTCGATACCGCTGCCGCTGCACCAGCCATACCACTTGAGCCCAGCGTTCAGCCTAAGCCGCCGCGCGGCTCGTTGCGCTGGGGCTGGTGGCTGCTGGGCAGCCTGTTCACCCTGCTGCTTGGCCTGATGGGCGGCGGCTGGTTATGGCTGGAACATACCATCTCAGCGCCCTTGCCGGCCCCCGCCAGCCCCGCTGCTGCGCCCGCCGCCCCCATTGAACTGGCACCGGGTCTGACCTTGCAGGAGCGCCGGCCAGCAGAAACACCCAGCCCGCCAGCCGCACCTGCTACGCCAGCGGTGTCGGCCAGCCCGGCTCCGGCACCGGCGGCCACGCCAGCAAGCGTTGCACCGCTGCCCGCGCCACCCGCCGCCGCCCCTGCGCCGGCGGTGAGTGTTGTGCCTGCCAAGCCGGCGCTTGCTGCCAGCCCTGTGCCCGCCAGCCCGGATGCCAATCGCCGACAAACCCCGGCCCCGCCCAGCCAAACCTTTCAGCCACCGCCAGAAAGCAGCACGCCACCTGCCGTGCCAGCGCCCGCCCCAGCGGTCGCCCCCGCCCGAGCCAATACCCAGCCCAATACCCAGGCGCTGCACGATGACATCCTGCGGCGCAAGGAAGCGCTGAAGCAACAGATGGGCGTGGAATAATCGTCGCAAATGACTCGGCCCACCCGATTTTCTGTCGGGTGGGCCGAGTCATTTGGCACAATCAGGGCGGGTGATTGGCTTACACCAGATCAAACACTAAATCACTGAGTGCCACACCCGGCGTGCCAGCCAGGCGAATGGCCAGATCCGACGCGGTAAAGGTCAGCGTGCTACTCTGGTCGAGCACCAGATAGGTGTCTGCGCCAAACACAAACTGATTGATGGTCGGGTTGGTGGCGCTGCCGCTGCCAGATGCGGCGCGATCCAGCACCATGGCCAGGGTGTCGCCGCCGTAGACCGGCGTGGTGTCCAGCGTGGCTGGCGCGGTGGCTGTGGTGCTGATGCCAAAGCGGATGCTGTCCGTGCCGGACGTGAAATCCAGCAGTGACAGCTGGTTGGCTCCGCTGCTGTGGTCGCCGCGATAGCCCTTGCCGGTCCAGAACACATCATTGCCCAGGCCGCCATTCATCGTGGTGGCACCGCTGACCCCGCCGCTGTCGGAGCCGATTTTCAGCACATCGTCGCCGCTGCGGCCCTCCAGAATGTCATTGCCGCCTTTGCCATCCAGGGTGTTATTGCCGGTATTGCCCAGAATGGTGTTGGCCAGACCATCACCAAAGCCGTAGGTATTCAGGGTGCCGGTCAGTTCCAGGGTTTCAATATTGCCGCTGGCCCACGATGCAGCCGGATCGGCGGTATACAGCAGGCTGAACGAGACATCGCTTTTCACCAGGTCAACGCCAGCGGAATCCACCACCATGTTTTGCGCGCCAATGATGTAAAAAATGTCGTTGCCGGCATCGCCAAACAGTTTGTCATTGCCGTTGCCAAACAGCTGGTCGTTGCCAATGCCGCCATACAGCCAGTCAGCATCCGCCGTCACCCCGACCCCCGGTGCATCGGCGTACAGCTTGTCATCACCATCGCCGCCATACAGCGAATCAGCCCCCAGGCCGCCGGACAGTACATTGGCCCCGACGTTGCCATTGATGGTATTGGCCAGGTTATTGCCTATGCCGTCGATATTGGCGGTGCCGGTGAGGGTGAGTTTTTCCACTTCGCCACTGACCAGCGCTGCGCCAACAAACGGCAAGGTGCCATTCAGCGCAATGGTGGTGCTGCTGTACACCAGGTCGATGCCGCCAGCCGGTGCTTCATTGATGATGGCGTTATTGGCCGCCACATAATAGACATCGTTGCCCACCCCGCCAGTCAGCACGTTATTGGCACCCAATTCGCCATGCAGGATGTCGTTGCCCACTTCGCCATACAGGTAATCCAGGCCGTCGGCAAACAGGGTGTCGGCATTGTCCCCGCCGTACAGCAGGTCGGTGTATACCGTATCCACACTGCCTGCATCTCCGGCATACAGGGTGTCGTTACCCGCGTAGCCA
Organism: Aquaspirillum sp. LM1; assembly: GCF_002002905.1. Lineage (NCBI taxonomy): Bacteria > Pseudomonadati > Pseudomonadota > Betaproteobacteria > Neisseriales > Aquaspirillaceae > Aquaspirillum > Aquaspirillum sp. LM1. Next base: position 1,569,182 of record NZ_CP019509.1, read on the forward strand.
TATAGGGTGTCGGCATCCAGCAAGCCCTTGATCACATTGGCTCCGGTGTTGCCAGAAATACTGTTGGCGGTATTGTTGCCTGTGCCATTGATATTGGCCGCACCGGTCAATACCAGATCATCTTCAGCAGCGGCCAGGGTGTAGCTGACAGCAGAGCTCACAGTAGTCATGATTTTTGTCCTTTGAGATTCGATAAAAACGAACTGCCAGCGCTAAGCTACGATGATTGTCGTCAAACAGGCAAATTAAACTCACCCTCCTGCTTGCTTGCAAGGAGCAACTCAAATGTGCTGGCCTGATACGCTTTATGGTTATTTACGTATAATTACTTAAAAAAGAGCCGGGTTTTATGCGAATTGTTACAATATGATTGTATGATTCAATTGTATGACCTAGCCTGGCAAAGAAAAAATTAGCCGATAACTGATTGTTTATCCAGGCTAAAATGCTTAACAGGTTTAAGTCTGAACTGACCGGACATCCCTGGGCATTTCATGCGCAACGATGTGGTAAAACTACCACATCAATGCCATCTCATTCTGTCCAGGTTTATGCTTGTGAATAGTATTTTTTTTGCGTATCAACCAAAGAATACCAATAAGGTATATAGGCTGACAAAAAAATGCCCATCACCAAGGATGGGCACGAACAGGATGTGGGAACAACCCGGAGAAAACCACCGGACAAGCCTGGGGGCAGACTTGCCGGAAAAACTTAAGCCAGCGTCGGGCGTGGAAACGCGCCGCCAGCAAACAAGGTACGGAAAAACTGGTCGATTTCCTGTTCAATCTCCGCCACAGGGCGGGTATAGCGCTGACGCAGCACGGCAAGCAGGCTGTTCCGGTTGGCCACCTGGTCCAGGTCGCGTTCGGTCAGACGTTGCCAGCATTGCTGCATCAAACGACGCAGTCGAGGAGAAATCGGGCGGGAAGTCATCATTACAGGCCTCCTGTCAGACAACAACCGGCTGCGGCTGCGGCTTACCCACCAGCCTGAAACAGCGCGGTTACAGTATGTGATATGACTGGGGTGTGACCAGGAAGTTCCGGTTTCGGGCAAAAAACCAGCAAAAATTTTTAGCGCTGCCGCTCGGTGCAGCACTGAAAAAGGAAAATGGGAAGCAGACAAAGCAAAAGCCCCACATCTTGCGATGCGGGGCTTTGCTGAATACTGGCTCCTCGACCTGGGCTCGAACCAGGGACCTGCGGATTAACAGTCCGTCGCTCTACCGACTGAGCTATCGAGGAATCGATGGGGCGTATAGTACCGATCACCCAGCGCCCTGTCAAGCGCTAATTTTCAAAAAAGCCCAATCTGGCAAAATGTTTTAGAAAAACCATGGTTTTTCAACAACATCTGCTCACCCCCTCCAATACCGCTTCAGCCACAGGGCAATTTGCGCCAGCACGGTGGCGCGAGTAGGCCGGGGAATTACGGGCCAGATCCAGGTGCTGGCACCATTGAATCCGGCTCTGCGGGTGGGTGGGTTTCGGCGTCTGCTGTCGAATGTGTACCCTGCCAGTGCGCAGGCCGGGCAGATTCGGGCAAGGCGGCGGTGGCAGCCTGCACTTCGGCACTGAGTGCTGCATAGTGGGCGCTGAGCAAGCGGGCATCCAGCGTATGCCCGCCGCCATGGGCCAATTGCCCGCCCAGATTGCGCTGGGCACCCAGCACTTCAGCGTGTACCCCGGCCACCAGCGCATCCAGCCGGCGGCTTAGCATGGCATCGCGCTCTGCCGCCCAGGCCAGCCGGGCAGCGTCCACCTGCAACTGCCCGTCGCCATCCAGGCTAATGCCCTGACTGGTCAAAGGCAGGCCGCCGCCCAAGGGTATCCGGCTCAGGCCTTCGGCCAGGCTGGCAGTCACACCGAGCATGCGTGCCGGGTGCGCATGGCGGCCATGGGGGGCGGCCAGGCGCTGATAAGCCTGGCGCAACTGGTCTGCACCACGCAGCACGGTATATATCGCATCATCGCTGGCCAGCCGGGCGCGCACCGAAACAAAGGCTTCCGCCACTTCATCCAGCAATAACAGCAATTCACCGCGTTCGGACACATCCACCGCATCCCACAGCGTGCCAGCGCGTGGCTGGCGGCGGCTGGTGCGGGTGTGATCCAGCAGCGGGCGTCCTGCGTTGGCCAGCACCGGGGCAATCTGGCTAACGGCGGCCACATCCGGCACCCGATCCGGAGCTTTTGGGGTGTACACCGGCAGTTGCGGCGACACGGCGGGGATGAACATACAAACCTCCTGGCTGAACCGAATCCAGCACACGCCAAACCATGACATGCTTGCCATGGTATCAGGATGGTCAGGGAAATCCGGGCAAAGTTCCGATGCATGGCAGATTCTTCAGCAGATTTTACCGGTCTGGCCATGCCTGCGCGCTGGCCCTGGTGTTGGCCGATCCTGTCTGCCTGGCCAGGCAGGGCAGATGAGCAGCATCGTCTGGCGCGTCGGATAAAAAATGTAAAAATACGCAATTGCACTGAACTTTAGTGCCATGTCGATGTCCATAGTCGTTGCCTATGATTGGCCTGCCCGCCAGCCAAGGCACAAACGCCCCAGGCGCAGCAAACCCTGATGCAGATCACAGCGCTTGCGCCGGTGGCGCTCCAGCAAAAATGCCATTGATTTGCTCAAGGGAAATACTCAGGCATCAGCCAGACGGACAGGCCATGCTGTTCAGTTGATACTGAAAAAACATTCAGTTTGCCATCCTGCAAGCCTGTTGCTACCATCCCTGCTTGCCAGACCTTTTGCAAGGATACATGTGTGCCAAAAAAAACTGCGCTATTTGTCGATTTCGACAATGTCTTTCTTTGCCTGAAAGCCATTGATCCTGCGATGGCGGATTGCTTTGCCAAACGCCCGGCGGAGTGGCTGAAGCAGCTGGAAGGCTCCGACCGACGATTTTTGATTCGTCGCTGTTATATGAATCCCACTTCTTTTGAAGAATATCGTCCTTATTTTATATATTCTGCTTTTGATGTGGTGGATTGCCCTGCCGTGACCATGCAGGGCAAAACCCTGGCGGATATGCACATGACCATCGACATTGTCGACCGGCTGATGCATCCCACCCGATTTGAAGAGTTCATGCTGTTTTCTGCCGATTCAGACTTCACCCCGGTGCTGCAGAAACTGCGTGAATACGACCGGCAAACCTGCGTGGTGCTGGCCGGGCCGTCGTCGGCAGCATACCGCGCCTCGGCAGATGAAATCCTGTCGCTGACCCGGATTCTGGAAGAAATGCTGCCGGCAGGTGGCAGCAGCCAGGATAGCCCGTCGTTTCCGCGCCCGGAATACCGCCAGGAAGCACGCCCGGAGTACCGCGACTACCGCCAGGACTACACCCCGCGTCCCCGCCTGGGCCTGAACAATGAACTGATGTCGCGCGACAAGATTGAAGACATCACCAAGGTGCTGCTTGAGGCACTCAATCAGGCCTCACACGCCATTCCCTCGGCCAAGGTCATTGAAATCCTGCGGGAAAAATTTGGTGCTGACGCCAATAGCTGGTTTGGTTTTGGTCGCCCGGCCAGTTTCTTTACCGCGATCAATATTTATGAACAAGGGGTCACTTTTTCGCAGGCGGCACCTGGGTATCTGTACCTGACCCATAAACACACCCCGCCGCGAGAACTGGCGTCGCTGGGAGAATGGCTGCGCAATCCGGCCAGCGATCCGGCGCTGGTGGCGTTGGCCAACAAGGTATGCGCGCTGACAGAAACACCGCCGCTGAGCCCCGATGAATTCCAGATCTGCTTCAATTATATTGCCGAGCAGATTTGTCACGGTGGCGCAGGCCTGAATGAGCTGTCAAAAAACCTGCGTGACTTTGCCAAGGACAAGGAAATTTCGTTATCCCGTCAGGATGCAACGGGTATTTTGTTCCTGCTGGAACGCAATGGCGTCAATCTGCAATATTCAAATAAACCGGCTGAAGCACTGGCGGATATCTATGCCGAAGCGGTGGTGCGTCGCTGTTCGGCCAGCCAGTGGCAGATGAATGCGGACGAGCACGCCATGCTGCTGACCTGGCTTGGCGCATCGACAGCGCCCACGGCTGCTGCCACGCCAGAGATACAGGCATAAGCGATGTTTCCCGGTGGTGCTGACGGATTGTGTCAGCCAAACAAAACGCCCGGCATGCCGGGCGTTTTGTTTGGGGCGCACGCGATGCTTATTTGGCCACCGGCGTGTCCGCTGCCTTACTGGCCGCAGCGCCGCCCGGCAGAATCTGCTGCACCTTGAGAATGGTCAGCGCCTGATTCAGCTGGTGGTCGGTTTTCGGGTTGGGATCGCGCGGGTTGGCCGACTTGTCGTCGTCCTTGTTCTTGTCGCCCTTGTCATCACGCGCCTTGGCCGGCGTCACCGGGGCCTTGTCGGCCTTGTCGGTTTTTTCGCTCTTGCCGTCCTTGTCGCCATTCGGGTTGCTCAGGTGATGCTCCAGGTCAGCCTCGCGAATGCGCAGCGACGGACCGGCACTGCTGGCCGCAGCGGTCAGCGTGGCTTCTTCCACCACCACATCCGGGGCAATCCCGGTAGCCTGGATCGAGCGGCCATTTGGCGTGTAATAGCGGGCAGTGGTCAGCTTGATGCCACCCTGGTTGCCCAGCGGCAGTACCGACTGCACCGAGCCCTTGCCAAAAGTTTTCACCCCGACCACCAGCGCGCGCTTGTGGTCTTGCAGCGCCCCGGCCACAATTTCCGACGCCGACGCCGTGCCACTGTTGACCAGCACCACCACCGGCACGGTTTTTACCGCAGCCGGGGTATTGCGGAAGTAATCCGTCTTGCTCTGGTCGCGCATATAGTTGGCTGGCGCGGCGGTCAGCCGCATCTTGGCGTCTGGCGCGCGGCCATCGGTGTACACCACCAGCGCATCCTTGGGCAGGAAGGCCGCAGAGACGCCCACGGCGCTATTGAGCAGGCCGCCCGGATCGTCGCGCAGATCCAGCACCAGGCCCTTCAGCGGCTTGGCGTTTTCCTTGTACAGTGCTTCCAGTGCCTGTGCCAGGTTCTCTGTGGTGTGCTCCTGGAACTGGGTGATGCGCACATAGCCGTAATCCGGTTCGACCATCTTGAACTTGACGCTCTTGGTCTTGATCACCGCTCGGGTCAGCGGCACCACCAGCGGTTTGGATTCGCCCTTGCGGGCAAGGGTCAGCGTGACCTTGGTGCCCGGCTTGCCACGCATGCGCTTGACCGCTTCGTTGATGCTCAGCCCACGCACCGAAACATCGTCGATCTTGACAATCAAATCACCCGATTTCATGCCGGCGCGGAATGCCGGGGTGTCTTCAATCGGTGCAATCACCTTGATCAGGCCGTCTTCAGCACCGATTTCAATCCCCAGCCCGCCAAATTCGCCCTGGGTGCCTTCGCGCAGTTCCTTGAAGGCGTCTGGATCGAGATAGGACGAGTGCGGGTCCAGCCCGGACAGCATGCCGTTGATGGCTTCGGTAATCAGCTTTTTATCTTCAACCGGTTCGACATAGTCCTGCTTGATGCGCCCGAACACTTCGGTAAAGGTGCGCAGTTCAGTCAGCGGCAGGGTGGTGCTGGCCGGCTCTTTGTCGGCCATGGCCGTGATGCTCAGGCTGAGAATGGCGCCCGCCACGGCACCTGCGCTGACCAAGGCCATTTTTTGCAGAGTATGCATAGTTCTCCCCGGCTGGTGCCGGTTATCCGGTTACGATTGGGCCCAGCTCATCGGGTTGAGCGGGCGTCCCAGGTGTCGAATTTCAAAATATAGCCCGTTGTCACTGCCGCCGCCGGATGCACCGGTGGTGGCCACGGTGTCGCCCGCGCGCACTTTGTCGCCAGTGGACTTCATCAGCGCTTCGCCACCGCCATAGACGGTCATGTAGCCACCGCCGTGATCGACAATCAGCATATTGCCAAAGCCGCGCAGCCAGTCGGCGTACACCACCCGGCCATCGGCCACGGCGCGGGCCGCCTGGCCGGCGGCGGTACGGATGAATACGCCTTTCCAGGTCATCCCCTCGGCACGCGGCGTGCCAAACTTGCCGGCCAGCTCACCGCGCACGGGCAGTTTCAGCTTGCCCTGCAGGCTGGCAAATGCCCGGCCAGAGCTGGACGCATCGTCCACGCTGTCATCCACCCGCTGCGGCGCTGTTGGCGCGGGCTCGACTTTGGCCACCGGCGGTGGCGGGGGGGTGGCGGCGGGGCCACGGGGGCCGGGGCCGGTTCTGGCGGCGGTGCGGGCTTGCCCACCTTGGCCGCCGCCTGCGCGGCAGCCAGATCGCGCGCCTGACGGGCTTTGGCTTCACGTTCGTTCTGCGCCTTGGCTTCGCGCACGGCCTGCTCGTGCTTGGCCTTGGCTTCGCGCTCGGCCTTGGCTTCGCGCTCGGCTTGTTCGCGCCGGGCTTTGGCCTCACGCTCGGCTTGCTCACGCTTGGCCTGGGCCAGCTTGCGCGCTTCCTCGGCCTTCTTCGCTTCGGCCTTGCGCTGGGCTTCAAGTTCCCGGTTGAGCTTGTCAATCAGGCTATTGATGCGTTGTTCGTCGGCTTGCAATTTGCCAATCTGCTGGCGTTGTTGCTGAATCTGGCTGGACAGCTGAGTGATGACCTGCTGACGGTTTTCTTTTTCCTGAACCAGCTTCTGCTTTTGTTCATGGCGCGACTGGGCAATGGTGTCGAGCTTGGTTTTTTCTGTCTGGAGCTGGGCAGAGAGTTTTTCCAGCTGGCCAAGCTGGTTTTTCAGCTGCAAGGCCACGGCCTGCTGGGCCTGGGCAATCTTGCGGTAGTAGGCCAGGTCGCGCACGGTCTGGTTAGGGTCCTGCTGGTTGAGCAGCAGGGTCAGCGCATCGTGCTGGCCGTGGCGGTACTGGTTGTTCAGAATCTGCCCCAGACGCTGGCGCGAGGCCTCAATGCCGGCGCGCGCGCGGGTCATGTCGCCGCGTACCTTGGCCATTTGCTGTTCAGACAAGGATTGCTGCTGGTTCAGCTCGCCCAGGGTGCGGTTGGCCTCGCTGATGGCCACTTCCGACGCGCGCAGGGCATCGCTGGCCTCGGCGCGGTTGGCTTCCTTGGTCTTGACGTCTTTTTCCAGCGTGGTGATCTGCTGACGGATGTCTTTCAGGTCCTGCTTGGGGGCCTGGGTGGTGTCCGCTACCGGTGCCGCGCCGGCCAGGGCCGGCAGCAGGATCAGCAGCGCAAGGGCAGGTGATTTCACTGGAACTGAATCAGCGAGCGGCCAGTCATTTCAGCCGGTTGTGACAGCCCCATCATTGCCAGCAGGGTGGGGGCAATATCGCGCAGCGCACCGCCGCTGGCCAGCGTGGCCGGTCGGCCAGCGTACAGCAGTGGCACCAGGTTCAGCGTGTGCTGGGTGTGCGGCTGGTCGTGCGCGGCGTCAAACATCTGCTCGGCGTTGCCATGGTCGGCGGTGATCAGCACCTCGCCGCCGGCGGCACGCATGGCTTCCACGCAACGGCCCACGCAACGGTCCAGCGCTTCGATGGCCTTGACCGCTGCGGGGAAATTGCCGGTGTGGCCCACCATGTCGCCATTGGCGTAGTTGCAGATGATGGCCTGATACTGGCCGCTGGCAATCGCCTCAATAATCTTTTCAGTTACCGTGTCCGCGCTCATTTCCGGCTGCAGGTCGTAGGTGGCCACCTTGGGCGACGGCACCAGAATGCGGTCTTCGCCCGGATACACCTGTTCTTCGCCACCGTTAAAGAAATAAGTGACGTGCGGGTATTTTTCGGTTTCGGCAATCCGCAGCTGCTTCAGCCCCAGGCCGGACAGATACTCGCCCAGGCCATTGCTCAGGGTTTGCGGCGGATAGGCCACCGGGTGGGAATAAGCTTCGCCGTAGCTCGTCAGCGAGGTGAACAGCGCCAGTCTGGGCTGACGCACGGCAAAGCCGTCAAACGCCGGGTCGGTCATGGCGCTGGTCAGCTCGCGGGCGCGGTCGGCGCGGAAATTCATGAACAGCACCACGTCGCCGTCGTCAATCCGGCACGGCGCGCCCACGGCGGTAGGCTTGACGAATTCGTCGTTTTCATCGCGGCCATACGCTGCTGCCAGCGCCGCCAGGCCGGTGTCGGCGTGGAACTCGCCTTCGCCGTCCACCACCAGCCGGTAAGCGGTTTGCACCCGCTCCCAGCGTTTGTCGCGGTCCATCGCCCAGAAGCGGCCACACACGCTGGCCAGCCGGGCATTCGGGCACTCGGCCAGCACCGCGTCCAGGCGCTGCAGATAGGTGTCGGCGCTGCGCGGCGGGGTGTCGCGGCCATCCAGGAAGGCATGCACGCACACCTCGGCCACCCCGGCGGCCTGGGCGGCGCGCAGCAGGGCGTGCAGATGGTTTTCATGGCTGTGTACGCCGCCGTCGGACAGCAGGCCCAGCACATGCAGGCGATGGCCTGCGCCTGCGCGGGCAAAGGCGTCGGCAATCACCGGGTTGCCGGCAAACGCGCCTTGTTCGATATCCAGATCAATCCGGCTGATGTCCTGCTGAACCACCCGGCCTGCGCCGATGTTCAGATGGCCCACTTCAGAATTGCCAAACTGCCCGCCAGGCAGACCCACAGCGTGTTCGGAGGCATCCAGCACGCTGTACGGATAACGGGCGCGCAGGGCGTCCCAGTTGGGGGTATGGGCATGGAAGATGGCATTGTCGTCGCCATTTTCGCGATGGCCAAAACCGTCAAGAATCAGCAGCAACACCGGAGTAATCGAATTCATGGGCACAGGCAGTCAGGTTCAGGGTCGGAACAGATATGGCGGCATTGTACCGGTTTTCCAAGGCGGCGCGTGTTTGTCAGCCCACGGCAAAACGGTTAAAAACGGCAAAATCCAGCCCGCTGCGCGTGCCCATCCGCCCGCTTGCCGTGCCTGCGGCTGGGCGCTGGCCACGTCAGGCACTACAATCCGCTCATCCCGACCTTTTGCGGAGTCCTGCTTTGACCCCCGTTCTTGCTTTTGACATCGAAACCATTCCGGACATTGCCGGCCTGCGCACCTTGCACAGCCTGCTCGACGCCGACATCAGCGACGCCGACGTGGCCGAATACGCCTTCCAGCGCCAGCGGCAAAAAAACGGCAGCGACTTTTTGCCGCACCATCTGCACCGGGTGGTGGCCATTTCCTGCGTGCTGCGCTGGAGCGACCGGGTTCACGTCAGCACTATCGGCCAGCCGGGTGACAGCGAAGCGCGCATGCTGGAAACCTTTTTTGCCCTGATTGAAAAATACACGCCGCAGATGGTCAGTTGGAACGGCGGTGGCTTTGACCTGCCGGTGCTGCACTATCGGGCGCTGATTCACGGCGTGACCGCACCGCGCTACTGGGACATGGGCGACGGCCATTACCCGGACAGCCGGGAGTTCAAGTGGAACAACTATATTGGCCGCTACCACACCCGCCATCTGGACCTGATGGACCTGCTGGCCATGTACCAGCCACGCGCCAGCGCGCCGCTGGACGACCTGGCCAAGCTGGCCGGTTTTCCCGGCAAGCTGGGCATGGACGGCAGCAAGGTGTGGAGTGCCTGGCAAGCCGGTGCCGAGCAGGAAATCCGCGATTACTGTGAAACCGACGCCGCCAACACCTATCTGGTGTTTCTGCGCTTTCAGCAGATGCGCGGCGCGCTGGACGCCAGCGCCTACGCCAGCGAGTGCCAGCGCCTGCGCCATTGGCTGGAGAGCCACGCCGACAAGCCACACTGGCAGGCGTTTCTGGCGGCGTGGCCGGTGTAGCGTTAGCGGCGCGCTGTGATGGATTCAAGGGCAGGGGGGCAAAAAAACCATCAAAGACCCGGATTTTGAATTGCCAGCCCCACCTTACTGAAGGCTGGCAATGGCTTCTGCGTATCCTTAACCCAACATCCGCGCCAGATACTTGCCGGTATGGCTGTCCGGATGCGCGGCCACGTCTTCCGGCGTGCCCGCCACCAGAATCCGCCCGCCGCCCGCGCCGCCTTCCGGGCCGAGGTCAATCAGCCAGTCGGCAGTCTTGATCACGTCCAGATTGTGCTCGATCACTACCACGGTGTTGCCCTGCTCGCGCAGGCGATGCAGCACTTTCAGCAGCAGGTCGATATCGTGGAAGTGCAGGCCGGTGGTGGGTTCGTCCAGGATGTACAGCGTGCGCCCGGTGTCGCGCTTGGACAATTCCAGCGCCAGCTTCACCCGCTGCGCCTCGCCGCCGGACAGCGTGGTGGCGCTTTGTCCCAGGCGGATATAGCCCAGACCGACGTCCATCAGCGTTTGCAGCTTCCGCGCCACACTGGGCACCGGCTGGAAAAACGCCAGCGCATTTTCCACCGTCATGTCCAGCACCTCGTGGATGCTCTTGCCCTTGTACTGCACTTCCAGCGTTTCACGGTTGTAGCGCTTGCCGTGGCAGACGTCGCACGGCACGTAGATATCCGGCAGAAAGTGCATTTCCACCTTGATCATGCCATCGCCCTGGCAGGCTTCGCAGCGGCCACCCTTGACATTGAAGCTAAAGCGGCCCGGCCCGTAGCCGCGTTCGCGCGCCATCGGCACGCCAGAAAACAGCTCGCGGATCGGGGTGAACAGGCCGGTGTAGGTGGCCGGGTTGGAGCGCGGGGTGCGGCCAATCGGGCTTTGATCGACGTTGATCACCTTGTCGAACTGCTCCAGCCCGTCGATGCGGCCATAGGGGGCCGGTTCGGTGCTGCTGCCGTGCAGGTGGCGGGCCACTGCGTGGTACAGGGTGTCGTTGATCAGGGTGGACTTGCCCGAGCCAGACACCCCGGTGACGCACACCAACAGGCCCAGCGGCAGGTTGAGGGTAACCTGTTTCAGGTTGTTGCCCTGCGCGCCGCTCAGCGTCAGCCAGCGCTCCGGATGCGGTGCGCGGCGCTGGCTGGGCAGTTCAATCCGCCGCCGGCCCGACAAAAACGCCCCGGTCACCGACACTGCGCTATCGGCAATGTCCTGCGGCGTGCCGGCAATCAGCACCTCGCCACCATGCACCCCGGCACCGGGGCCCATGTCCACCACATAATCGGCGGCGCGGATGGCGTCTTCGTCATGCTCAACCACAATCACGCTATTACCCAGGTCGCGCAGGCGCATCAGCGTGGCCAGCAGGCGGTCGTTGTCGCGCTGGTGCAGACCGATGGACGGCTCGTCGAGCACATACATCACCCCGGTCAGCCCGGAGCCAATCTGGCTGGCCAGGCGGATGCGCTGCGCCTCGCCGCCAGACAGGGTGTCCGCCGAGCGGTCCAGGCTGAGGTAGTCCAGGCCCACATTGACCAGAAACTGCACGCGGTCGCCAATTTCCTTGATGATTTTTTCGGCCACCGCCTGTTTTTGCCCGCTGAATTCCAGCCCGGCAAAAAACGCTGCCGTCTGCTTGAGCGGCCACTGGTTGATGGTGTGCAGGGTTTCGCCACCCACCAGCACATGGCGCGCCTCGCGGCGCAGCCGGGTGCCACCACAGCTGGGGCAGGGCTGGTTGTTCTGGTATTTGGCCAGTTCTTCGCGCACGGCAGAGGATTCGGTTTCCCGGTAACGGCGCTCCAGATTGGGAATGATCCCTTCAAACACATGGCTGCGGGTGAACTTGCTGCCTTTTTCGTTCAGGTAGGTAAATGGAATGCTTTCCCGGCCCGAGCCGTACAGCACAATTTCACGCAGGCTGTCGGGCAGTTGCTCGAACGGGGTGTCCACGTCAAAGCCATAGTGCAGCGCCAGGCTTTGCAGCATCTGGAAGTAAAACTGGTTGCGCTTGTCCCAGCCCTTGATGGCACCGGCGGCCAGGCTCAGGTCGGGGTGGGCCACCACGCGCTTGGGGTCAAAAAAGGTGATATGCCCCAGCCCGTCGCACTTTGGGCAGGCCCCCATCGGGTTATTGAACGAAAACAGCCGTGGCTCCAGTTCGGGCAGGCTGTAGCTGCACACCGGGCAGGCAAATTTGGCCGAGAACCAGTGTTCCTGGCCGCCGTCCATTTCCAGCGCAATCGCCCGGCCATCGGCGTGGCGCAGCGCGGTTTCAAACGATTCGGCCAGCCGCTGCTTGGCGTCGGCGCGCACTTTCAGCCGGTCCACCACCACTTCGACCGTGTGCTTCTTGTTTTTGTCCAGCTTGGGCACGGCGTCCAGCTCGCACACCACGCCGTCCACCCGCACGCGGACAAAACCTTGCGCGCGCAGTTCGTCAAACAGATCCAGCTGTTCACCCTTCTTGCCCACCACCACCGGGGCCAACACCATCAGCTTGGTGTCTTCCGGCAGCGCCAGCACATGGTCCACCATCTGGCTGACCGTCTGGCTTTCCAGCGGCTGGTTGTGCTCGGGGCAGAATGGCGTGCCCACGCGGGCAAACAACAGGCGCAGGTAGTCGTGAATTTCGGTGACGGTGCCCACGGTGGAGCGCGGGTTGTGGCTGGTGGCTTTCTGCTCGATGGAAATTGCCGGCGACAGGCCTTCAATCAGGTCAACGTCGGGTTTTTCCATCAGCTGCAAAAACTGCCGGGCATAAGCCGACAGGCTTTCCACATAGCGGCGCTGCCCTTCGGCATACAGGGTATCAAACGCCAGCGAGGACTTGCCGGAGCCGGACAGGCCGGTCATTACAATCAGCTTGTGCCGGGGCAAATCCAGATTGACGTTTTTGAGGTTGTGCGTGCGTGCACCGCGAATACGGATCAGATCCATGCGTGTCTGCGCTCGAAGCCGGGGAATCGGGTAATATACCCTGTTTCCCGCTGTCGGCCCAAACCCGGATGCGTGTTGCGCTGCAGACTGCGCCAGCCCTTGTCTGGGCGGGCTTCTGCGCACGGCCATGTCGTGGTGCAGCATGGGCGGGCTGACCGTTTACCCCCGGACCGGGCTGGCCTGGGCTGCGTAGGGTGTGCTCCCTCTGCGGCCTGGCACCAGCGCACGATGATGGCACCATGACAAAACTCGAACTACGGGCAAGCCTGGGGCTTGCCGGCATTTACGCCCTGCGCATGCTGGGCATGTTTCTGATTCTGCCGGTGTTTGCGCTGTACGCCCAACACCTGCCCGGCGGCGACAATCCCACCTGGATTGGTATTGCCCTGGGCAGTTACGGCCTGACCCAGGCGCTGTTGCAGCTGCCGCTGGGCATGCTGTCCGACCGGATTGGCCGCAAAAAGGTGATTTACGCCGGCCTGCTGGTGTTTGCTGCCGGCAGTTTTCTGGCTGCCGATGCTGACAGCCTGCTGATGCTGACCCTGGGCCGCACCCTGCAGGGGGCCGGGGCGATTTCCGCCGCAGTGACCGCGCTGCTGGCCGACCTCACCCGCGAAGAACATCGCACCAAGGCCATGGCGATGATTGGCATGACCATCGGGCTCACCTTTGCCGCCAGTCTGGTGCTGGGCCCGCTGCTGGCCCGGCTGATTGGCGTGCCGGGCATTTTTGCCCTGACCGGCATCCTCAGCCTGCTGGCACTGGTGTGGGTGAAATTTGCCATTCCCGACCCGGCCATCTCGCGCTTTCATTCCGACGCCGAAGCCAACCCGGCCAGCCTGCCCACCGTGCTGCGCGATGCGCAACTGCTGCGGCTGAACTTTGGCATTTTTGCCCTGCACGCCGCACAAATGGCCATGTTTGTGGTGATTCCGTTTGCGCTGACCAATACCGCCGGCCTGGACAAGGCCCACCACTGGCAGGTGTATCTGCCGGTGGTGGTGGTGGGTTTCATCCTGATGGTGCCGGCCATCATTTATGGCGAAAAGCGTCACCAGCTGAAAAAAGTGTTTGTCGCCGCCATCGCGCTGATGACCGCCAGCCAGATTGGCCTGACCTTTGCGCTGGATTCACTGACCCATATGGTGATTCTGCTGGGCGGCTACTTCATTGCGTTCAATATTCTGGAAGCGACACTGCCTTCGCTGATCTCTAAAATTGCCCCGGCAGATGCCAAGGGCACGGCCATCGGTGTGTATAATACCGCCCAATCGCTGGGCCTGTTTCTGGGTGCCGTGGCCGGTGGCTGGCTGTACAGCCACGGCGGTGCCCCCTACGTGTTTGCCCTGTGCGCCAGCCTGATGCTGTTGTGGCTGGCCATGGCGCTGACCATGCGCCCGCCGCGCGCGGTGCGCACCCAGATGTTTCATCTGGACGAACACTGGCAGGGCAACCCCATGGCGCTATCCGCCCGCCTGCGTGCGCTGCACGGCGTGGAAGAAGCCGTGGTGATTGCCGCAGAAGGCGTGGTCTATCTCAAGGTGGCGCAAACCGGCTGGGACGAAGCAGGCGTAAGCCAATCAATCAGGGAGACTCAATAAATGGCATCGGTCAACAAGGTGATTCTGGTCGGCAATCTGGGCCGCGACCCGGAAGTGCGCTACATGCCCAACGGCGACGCCGTGGCCAATTTCAGCATCGCCACCACGGAAACGTGGAAAGACAAAAACGGCATGCGTCAGGAAAAAACCGAATGGCACAATATCGCCATGTACCGCCGTCTGGCGGAAATTGCCGGTGAATACCTGAAAAAAGGCAGTTCGGTGTACATTGAAGGCCGTCTGCAAACCCGCAAATGGCAGGACAAGCAGGGCAACGACCGCTACACCACTGAAATCATCGCCGACCAGATGCAGATGCTCAGCGGTCGCAATAGCGGTGGCGGCGGCGGTTATGAAGGCGGCCAGGGCGGCGGCAACTACGGCGCACCGCAAGGTGGCCACGACGAAGCCCCGCCCGCCCGCATGCGCGACGACAGCAGCCACACCCCGCCGCCGCCGCCGCGCCGCCAGGAACCCAAGCCGGCAGCCAATTTTGACGATATGGATGACGATATTCCGTTTTAAGCAGGCAAGCCCAAGCCTGGTATGACAAAACGCCCCCGACTGATGCAGGACGGGGGCGTGTTTATTGGACGAGCGGCAACGGGATGACACGCTGGCGCTTGCCCGGCTTTGCGTCCCGGTGGCTATCCATTACAATTCAACGCTTTTCCCGCACCGGCCCCCTCATGTCCGACGCCCTGACCGCCCTGGCCAGCGAAGCTGCCCGCCGCCGCACCTTTGCCATCATCTCCCACCCCGACGCCGGCAAAACCACGCTCACCGAAAAACTCCTGCTCTTCTCCGGTGCCATCCAGATGGCCGGCACCGTCAAAGGCAAAAAAGGCGGCAAATTCGCCACCTCCGACTGGATGGACATCGAAAAACAGCGCGGCATTTCCGTCGCCTCGTCAGTCATGCAGTTTGATTACCGCAACCATGTGGTCAACCTGCTCGACACCCCTGGCCATCAGGACTTCTCCGAAGACACCTACCGCGTGCTCACCGCCGTCGATGCCGCGCTGATGGTGATCGATGCCGCCAAGGGTGTGGAAGCGCAAACCATCAAGCTGCTTAACGTCTGCCGCCTGCGCCACACCCCGATCGTCACCTTCATGAACAAGTACGACCGCGAAGTGCGCGACTCGCTGGAGCTGCTCGACGAAGTCGAAAACGTGCTCAATATCCGCTGCGCGCCGATCACCTGGCCCATCGGCATGGGCAAAACCTTCCGTGGTGTGTATCACCTGCTGCGTGATCAGGTCATGCTGTTTGAAGCCGGCCAGGACATCGCCGACCAACTGGTCAGCGAAGTCATCGACGGCATCGACAACCCGCGTCTGGACCAGCTGTTTCCGCTGGAAATGGAACAGCTGCGCATGGAAATCGAACTGGTCAAAGGCGCGTCCAATGACTTTGACCTGGACGCCTTCCTGGCCGGCCAGCTCACCCCGGTGTTTTTTGGCTCGGCCATCAACAACTTTGGCGTGCGCGAAATCCTCAACGCCCTGGTCGACTGGGCCCCGCCGCCCTCCGCCCGCGACGCCACCGTGCGCCAGGTGGACCCCGCCGAAAGCAGATTCTCCGGCTTCGTGTTCAAAATCCAGGCCAATATGGACCCGAAACACCGCGACCGCATCGCCTTCATGCGCGTCTGCTCAGGCCGTTTCGAGCGCGGCATGAAAATGAAACACCTGCGGCTCAACCGCGACATCTCCGCCTCCAGCGTGGTCACCTTCATGGCCCACGACCGTGAAATTGTCGAAGAAGCCTTTGCCGGCGACATCATCGGCATCCCCAACCACGGCAACATCCAGATCGGCGACAGCTTCTCCGAAGGCGAAGCCCTGCAATTCACCGGCATCCCCTTCTTCGCCCCCGAACTGTTCCGCTCGGTGCGCATCCGCAACCCGCTGAAAATCAAGCAACTGCACAAGGGCCTGCAACAACTGGGCGAAGAAGGGGCCGTGCAAGTGTTCAAACCCGCCAACGGCGCAGACCTGATTCTGGGTGCCGTCGGTGTGCTGCAATTTGAAGTCGTCGCCCACCGCTTGCTCAGCGAATACGGCGTGGAAGCGGTGTTCGACCCGTGCCAGATCTACACCGCCCGCTGGGTCAGCTGCGACGACGGACGCATGCTGGGTGACTTTGAAAAAACCCTGGTCAACAACGTCGCCATCGACGCCGCCGGCAGCCTGGCGTATCTGGCCCCGAACCGGGTGAATCTGGATCTGACCCAGGAACGCTGGCCGAAGGTGGTGTTCCATGAGACGCGTGAGCATGCGGTGAAGTTGTCGTGAGGGAGCAGGCGTTTGCCGGGTGAGGCCCAGCCATGAAAACCTACGACAGAATCCTGGCCGCCAGCCTGCAGCTGTTCAATGAACAAGGCGAGCGCCAGGTGAGCACCAACCATATTGCCGCGCATCTGGGCATCAGTCCGGGCAATCTGTACTATCACTTTCGTCACAAGGAAGCGATAGTTCACCAGATTTTTTTGCAATATCAGGATTTTATCCGTGCCAGGCTGACCCTGCCATCCGAGCGCAGCCTGCAGGTGGCCGATATGCTGGGCTATCTGGACAGCGCGTTTGACGGCATGTGGCAGTATCGTTTTCTGTTTTACGACCTGCCCGGCCTGCTGGCGCGCAACCCGCCCTTGCAGCAGGCGTACCAGCAGTTTTTGCAGGAAGAACTGAACCACACCCTGCACACCTTGTGCCAGCGTGCAGTGGACGCCGGATTACTGACCCTTGATGCCAGCGATATCAACCCGCTGGTGGTCAATATCTGGCTGGTGGTGAAATTTTGGTTTGCCTTTGAACAAGTGGCCCAGCCCGGCCAGGCAGTCAGCGAGGCCTCGGGCCGACGTGGCGTCAGCCAGGTGCTGGCGCTGCTGAAACCGTATGTGGCCGACGCCCTGCGCCCAGGCTTTGCCCTGGCGCAGGCGCGCTATGGAGGCGCTGATTGATTCAGAAAAATCGTGTTGGCCAACAGTAAAACCCAGAAAAATCAATGCTATGGATTCCCACCTTCGCGGGAATGACGATTTTTTCAGCGTTTCCCTATGGCTCACCCCACTGGCGCAGCAGGTTGTGATAATGGTGGGTGAGCTTGAGCACTTCGGCGCTGTCGCCCAGTTGCTGGCGCAGTTTGAGGATGGTCATGTCCAACTCAAACAGCATGCTGCGCTGCCAGGCGTCGCGCACCAGGCTTTGTGTCCATAAAAACGCCGCCAGGCGGCGGCCTTGAGTGACCGGCTCGACGCGGTGCAGGCTGGTGGAGGGGTAAACAATGGCGTCGCCAGCGGCCAGTTTGACCTCGTGCGTGCCGTAGGTGTCTTCCACCACCAGCTCACCGCCCTGGTAGTCGTCGGGGTCGGATAAAAACACCGTGGTGGAGACATCGGTGCGCACGGTCTGGCGGGTGAAGCGGTCTTGCTGGACGGTGTTGTCTACATGGTTGCCGTAGGTGCCGCCGCCCTGGTAGTAGTTGAACATCGGCGGCAGGATGTGTGCTGGCAGGGCGGCGGCGATGAATAGCGGGTGGCGTTCCAGCGCGGTGCGCACTTGGCCAGACAGTTCGGCAAAGGCGGGATGGTCTGGCGACAGTTGCAGGTTGCGCTTGCTGTGCGCGGCCTGGCTGCCGGCGGTGAGCGCGCCGTTGGCCCAGCCGGCGGCATCCAGTTGTTCACGCAGGTGGAGGACTTCGGCGGGGCTGAGCACGCCGGGGATATGCAGCATCATAAAGATTCCTGGTGTTAAAAGGTGCTGCGACAGAAGTTGGCAGGAGGACGTCCATAGCATGAACCTGAGCAAAGCACGGCCAGTGGCGCCTAGCCGGTTTACCTCCCGTAAAGCGTGCCGAGCATCGCAGAAAACCGGGGGGAAGTCCGCCCCGCATGTTCGAAGCGACGGCGCAGCCGGCGCAAGTTCGGGGCGGCCCCGGTTTTCGAGAAGCGCAGGGGACCCGAAGCCGCAGGCGTAGGGCGCGCGTCCCGGGTCGCCTTTCTTTTCCCCCTTTTCTTTGGCGAGACAAAGAAAAGGGGTCGGGCGTGGGGTGAAACCCCACCCAAAATTCAGCTCCGTGCGCAGCGCGGCACCGACAATCGGGCCATCCCCCTCACATTAAAACTGCACATTGGCACTCAACATGGCCGAACGCGGCGCGCCCAGAGTGGCGCGGGCGCCGCTGTTGTTCAGCGTGCTGATGTACTCCTCATCAAACAGGTTGTACACATTCAGGCGCAGCGACACATTCTTGCTCACCTTGTAATCCACCATGGCGTCGGCCACCCAGTAAGACGGAATGTTCGGCATGTTCGACGCCGCCAGGTTGGCCGCCGGGTCCACCACCCGCTTTTGCTTGGACACATAACGCACGCCGCCACCGACGGTCAGCGCGTCGTTAAAGTGGTAGCTGCTCCACAGCGTGGCGGTCAGTTCCGGTGACCAGCGCGCGGCAGCGCCAATGGTGTTGTTGCCGGTGCTGCCGGCTTTTACCTTGGTTTTCATGGTGGCCAGGCCGGCAGAAATCTGCCAGTCCTGGGTCAGCTGACCCACTGCGCCCAGCTCGATGCCTTCCACCGTGCGCTTGCCCATCTGCGCGTAGGTGTTGCTCAGGCTGTCCAGCACTGCCAGTTCATTTTTGTGTTCGGTGCGATACAGCGCGGCGGTCAGGCCCAGCTTACCGCCCAGCACGTCCCATTTGGTGCCCAGCTCCATATTACTGGTGTCCTGGGTGTCCATATTCGGGTTGCTGGTGCTGTTGGCGCTGCTGCTTAACGAGAAATTGGCACCGCCCGGCGGGGTTTGCGAGGTGCCGTAGGCCAGGTATACGCTGCCATTGGCGGCGGGTTTGTACAGCGCGCCCAGTTTCCAGCTGGTCAGCAGGTCGGATTTGCTCAGCGAGTAGGGGGTGAGCGCGGTGACGGCACCGGTGGTGCTGTTTTGTGTGGCAGTGGCGCTGTCGGTTTCGGTGCGGTAGCGGTCCAGACGCACGCCGCCCGACACTTGCCATTGCGGGGTCAGCTCAATGGTGTCAAACAGATAGGCCCCGGCGGTCAGCGTCGAGCCACGCACATAAGCGCCAGTCGGGTAAGGGTCGGGCAGTGCGTCGTTGGCGTTGGGGTTGTACAGATTGGCGGCGGTAACAGTTTTGCCGGTGGTGCTGAAGCTCAGGGTGTTCTGTTTTTCATACAGAAATTCCAGGCCGGCGGCCAGGCTGTGCTTGAGCGGGCCGGTGGCAAAGCTGGCGCTCAGATTGGTCTGGTTGGCCAGGATTTCATTGTCCTGATCCACCCGCTGACGCAAGCGGCTGACGGTCCAGCTGGCTGGGTTGGCGCTGGGTGCGGCCAGGGTGTACACCCCGGTCATGATGCGGTCCATGCTGGTTTTACCGTAGCGGGCAATATTGCTCAGCTTCATGCCTTCGCCCATATCGTGCTCGATTTTCACCGTCACCATGTCGGCGTGGACTTTTTCCTGGTCGCGGGCGCTGCCGTAGTAGTTCTTTTCGTTCACCTTGGCACCACCTTGCAGGGTGGCGTTGGCGTTGTAAAAGCCTTCCATGCCGATGGTGGGAATGCCGCCGTCCGGCACATTGTCCTGGCGGATGTGCTGTGAATACAGATACAGCCGGGTAGGGGTGCCCAGGCCAAAGGCCAGCGATGGGGCAAAGCCCAGGCTGGTGTTGTCCACCCGGTCGCGGTTTGGCACATCGCCACCCTGCGCCATCACGTTCAGCCGTACCGCGCTGCTGGTGCCAAAGGCTTTGTTCAGGTCGCCGGTCAGGCGCGAGGCACCGGCGGTATTAATGCTGGCTTCGGCGCTGATGGCGTCGGTCTTGTTGGGCAACTTGCTGACCAGATTGATATAGCCAGACGATGCGCCCCGGCCAATATCTGCCCCCGCCGGGCCTTTGACCACTTCCACTTGTTCAATATTGAAGGTGTCGCGGGTGACCGCGCCGAGGTCGCGCACGCCGTCGATAAACATCGACGATTGGGTGGAAAACCCGCGCAGCTGAAAGGTATCGCCAGCGCTGGTGGCACCGTTTTCACCCAGTTGCATGGTGATGCCGGGGGTGTTGCGCAGTGCTTCCATCAGCGAGCTGGCCCCTTGTTCCTTGAACAGCTCCTTGGGAATCACCGACACGGTTTGCGGGGTGTTCAGCAAGGGCTGGGTGGCCTTGGGCGAAGAGACGGTGTCCACTTTGTAACCGCTGTCGCTACTGGCGTTGATGGTCATTTCCGGCAGCGTGGTGGAGGTTTGCGCCTGGGCGGCCAGGGGCAGCGCGGCGCTGGCCAGCGCCAGCCAGTGAACGGCGTGTTGGTGGGTGCGGCTACGTGGGTGGGCCATCGGGGAAAATCCTTATGCGTGAAGTGGTTGCAAGAGTGTGCTGCCGTCGTTCGCGAGGTCGGTCTGGCTGGGGAGGCACAGCGATGGCTGCCGACTGACGACGTGCATATTAATGATAACTATTATCATTGGTTCGAGCAATCTTTTCGCACAAGATTTTGCTAAAAATATGATTTTTCGGTTATTTATCTATTTTTTACAGAAGATAGCGCCTATTGATCGCAGTTTGCCTGGGGGCTGGTGGGTCGCCCTGTGCGGATGGCCCACCTTACCGGGTACCGCGTGTTAAACGTGCTTGCCAGCTCAAAACACATCACGCCGATAGCGCCCTTCCTGCATCAGCACGGCGTGGCCGGCTTCGCCCAGCACCCCGCGCAACACCTGGTCTACTGCCTCGGCCATGCCCAGCCGGCTGCCGCACAGATAAATCACCGCACCGTCCGCCACCCAGTGGCGCAGCTCATCCGCTGCCGCCAGCAAGGCATGCTGCACATAGCCGCCACCGGCATCGCGGGAGAAGCAGCGGTCCAGCCGTTGTAACTTCCCCTCGGCCAGCCAGTGGTCAAATTCGGCGGCAAAAAAGTTGTCGCACGCTTGCTGGCGCTCGCCAAACACCAGCCAGTTCGGCCCGCAACCAGCCTGAATCCGCGCTTTCAAATGCGCGCGCAAACCAGCCACCCCCACGCCATTGCCAATCAGGATCATCGCCCGCCCGGTGTGGTCGCCCTGGCGAAAGCGGTGCTGGGCGCGCACCCGCAGCGGCACAATGCCCCCGATGGGCACTTGCCCGGCCAGCCAGCCCGACATCCGCCCCAGTTGGCCATCCGGGTGGCGATGCAGGCGCAGCAGCAGCTGCAGTACGCCATCGCCCGGCAAGGAGGCGATGGAATAATCGCGCATGCAGTCGGCCTCGTCGGGCAGGGCAAGCTGGGCCAGATCGCCGGCCTGCCAGTCGGGCCAGGGCCCGGCGGATGGCGTCAGGCTGAGCAGAAACACTTCGCCGCCCTGGCTACCGGGATTGAGCTGAACGCGTTCACGCAGTTGCCAGGGTCGAAACGGCGGCAGCGCCCAGCTGGGGGCATCGCCCAGCTGGGCCAGATGGCTGACCTGCTGCTGCCAGGCGAGCAGGGCTTGTGGGTCGTTGCGATGGACTTCAATGGGGGCAAACAGCGCCCGCCCGCCGTGCGCGCCCAGCCATTGCGCCACCCGACGGCCAAAGCCGCAGTAGGCCGGGTAATCACGGTCGCCCAGCGCCAGCAGGCCAAAGCTCACCCGGCTCAGGTTCAGCGAGCGGGTCAGCAGGTTGCGGGCAAAGCGGGCGGCGTTGTCGGGCGCGTCGCCGTCGCCGCAGGTGCTCAGCAGCAGCAGATAATGCCCGCCGGCTTGCAGTTGGTCGGCACTGAGCGCATTCAGTGGCCGGCATTGCACCGGCAGGCCGGCCATCTCCAGCGCCTTGGCGGTGTTCAGCGCCAGCGCTTCGGCGCTGCCGGTCTGGCTGGCAAACACCACTTGCCAGTGGCTGGCTGATTCGGCGGCAGGCCGCTGGCGGCGGTGATGCCGCCACCAGAGCAGCAGGCACAGCGCCAGGTACGCCAGCAGCACCAGCGCGGCAGCCAGCAGGCGCGTTGGGTCAAGCGGCGCGTTCATCGCCGTCTGCCCGGCTGGCGGTGGGGGTGCGGGTGATTCATGGTTGGGTGACTTCCACCGTCAGCACCGACACAAAGCGCTGGGCAGGCGGGGCCGGGCGTGGTTGGCCGGCGGCAGGTGCCGGCGCGCGCGGCGGGTAGCTGGCTTGCAGCCAGTAGTGCTGGGCAAATGGCCACTTCACGCTGAATTCGCCCTGGCTGTCGCTGGTGACGGCAAAGTCTTTCAGCACGCCGCGATGGCGCACCCCGCCGGGCACTACCGCTACCTGCTGGTTGGCCAGCGGCTTGCCGTCCAGCAGCACGCGAAAGCGGCTGGCATCACCGGCCAGCAGTTCGGTCGGGTGTGACAGCGGCAGCAGTTCCAGGCCGCTGCCGGCGGGTTTGAGCACCTGAGTGCTGCTCTGGTTGGCGCTGACATAAGTCTCCAGGCGCTGGTGGGTGCGCGACACTTGCAGGGCTTCGGCCTGGGCCGGAATCGCCTGGGTCAGGTCGTCCGGGTGGCCACGCCAGCGCTTGGTTTCGCCGTTCAGCGTGTAGCTGGCCATGGCCGAAGCGGTCACCAGCGAAAATTTGTAGGTGCCGGGCTGGGCCAGTTTCAGTTCAACGCTACTGCGCTGCTTGCCTTGCAGCACGTTGGCCCCGCTGACCGGCTGGCCATCCGGGCCGCTGATGGTCAGGCCGTCAAGCTTGAGGGCGTTGCCATCCACATCAAACAGGTTTTCCGAGACGGCGGCGTCAACGGTGACCCAGGGTTCCTTGCCGTCCACTTCGCTGGCGCTGGGCAACAGCCACGGACGATGGGCCTGGGCGGCGCTGGAGAGGGTCAGCGCCAGCAAGATGGCCAGGGAGGTGGACACGGTGGGACGGTGCTTCATGGCTAAGGCTCCTGACATCACGGTTTGACTTGCACGGTAATGGTTCCCAGCTCTTGCTGGCCTTGCGCCGAGGTCTGGCGCGGGGTTTTGCCCGGCCAGCTCACTGGCACGCGCACCACTTCCCGCCCGCCGCCTTCACGCGCGGCTTCCACCATCAGCTGGTAGTCGCCCGCCGGCAGCTGGTTAAGCGGGGCTTTCTGGCTATTCCAGTACAGGGTATGCACGCCCGGCGCACGGGTGGCACCGGCCACGCCGTCCACTGGCATGGCCAGATCGCGCCCACCCTTGCGCCACCACTGGCGCAGGTCTTTCAGCCATTTGGTGCCGGCGTTGTCTTTCTTGTTCTGGTCGTACCACACCGCCAGCTGGGTCACCGCGCTGCCATCGGTTTTTTCCAGCCAGACGGCCAGGTAGGGGCGGTGGTATTCGGCCACCGGCAGGGTGGGCTGTTCAATTTTCACCGACAGCTCGGCAGCGCTGGCGGGCAGCGCCAGCAGGGCCAGCGCCAGGGTCAGGCAATGACGTGTTTTCAACGGGCAATCCTTTGGGTCAGAGGGTCAGCGGATAAAAAAACCGGTCAGGGCAGGCACAGCAGCACAATCAGCAGCGGCACAACCATGCCCAGCGCCACCAGCGGCCAGGTGGTCACCCGCTGGCGGGCATGCACCTGCAAGATCAGCAATCCGGTGATGGCAAACAGCACACAGCCCAGCGCCAGGCTGTCCAGCAGCCAGCGCCAGGCCTCGCCGGTATGCCGGCCCTTGTGCAGGTCGTTCAGCCAGGCAATCCAGCCCCGGTCGGTGCGTTCGTATTCCAGTGCGCCATCGGTCAGGTCGATGCGCAGCCAGGCGTCGCCGCCTGGGCGCGGCAGTGACAGATACACTTCGTCATCGCGCCATTCAGCCCGCTCCTCGGCAGTGCTTAGCGCCAGGCTGTCGGCCAGCCAGTGGTTCAGCGCGGCGGGCAGCGGCGCACGGTCGCTGCGGCGTTGCTGGCTGTGCCGCTGCACGTCGGCCAGCAAGGCCGGTGGCAGCTGGCGGGCGCTGCGCTGGGTGTCGGGCCGGGCTTCAATCTGGCTGGCGTGGTTCAGGGTCAGGCCGGTGACGCTGAACAGCAGCAGGCCAAGCAGGCAGATGGCTGAGCTGATCCAGTGTACGGTCAGCAGCCCTTTCAGCCAGCGGGCGCGACGCGGGGCGGCGGGGGAGGATTCAACAGGCGGCATGGCAAAAATCTGGTGAGGGTGGACGGAACATCAACGGGTGCGGCCATTGGCACGCGGCGCAGCAAGGTGTATGGCCGGCAGTATAAATACGAATCATTGCTATTTGCAAATTAAACAGGTGGGCGCTTATCCACGCCGAACTGTGATTACAAAGGCATATTTTGGCTGGGTCGTCCCGTCAGGGCATCGGGCCTACACCAGGATATTGGAGAGAATGTTGCCCGACATGGCTTGACTTGATTTTGATAATCGTTATCATTGCGTCCCATCACCCTGCTGGCGTATCCACCGGCAGGCCACTTTATTGACACGGATGATGTTTGCCATGGCGCTTGCTTCTGCTTCCCCCTCTGCCACGGCCTGGCCAATGCGTTTGCACCTGCCGGCGGGTTCCAGCTGGCGTTACCGTCAGCACTGGCTGCCGGTGTCGGCGGCCACCGTGCTGCACGCCGCACTGGTGTTTGGCGTGTTCTGGCAGGCGCAACAGTCACCGCCGCCGCTGGCCGCGCCCAGCATGCAGGCCAGCATCTTGCCGCCCAGCCCGTTGCCGATGGCCGCCCCCGAACCAGCCAAGCCCACGCCGCCCAAACCGCAGGCGCGGGCGCAGCCGGTGAAGCCCACGCCGCGCCCGCCGGTGCTGGTCAGCCAGCAAGTACAGCCCACTTCGGCACCGGTGAGTGTGGCCCCCGCACCGCCCACCCCACCCGCACCCAGCGCGCCAGCCCAGGAGGCTGTGCCAGCGCGCAGCGACAAGGCCAGCCCCAGCGGCGCGCCCGCGTCGGCACCACGCTTTGATGCGGCGTATCTGAACAACCCGGCCCCGGCCTATCCGGCGGTGTCGCGCCGGCTGGGTGAAGAAGGCAGGGTGCTGCTGGCGGTACAGGTGGATGCCGACGGCGCGCCGCGCCAGGTGCGCATTGCCCGCAGCAGCGGCTACCCCCGGCTGGATGCCGCCGCACAGGCTGCCGTCGAAAAGTGGCGCTTTGTGCCGGCCCGCCAGGGCGAGCACAGCGTGGCGGCCAGCGTGAATGTGCCCATTCATTTCCGGCTGGACGACGCCGCCTGAGGCTGTCCTGCCGCTGTTTTTTTATCCTGAACCGAGCCTGAACCAATGACCGAAACCAACTATAGCGTGGCCCATTTGTGGGCGCAGGGAGATAGCGTAAACCGCAGTGTGGCAGTCTTGCTGCTGCTGATGTCGCTGGCATCGTGGAGTGTGATGCTGATCAAGGCCTGGACGCTGTGGCGCATGCGCCGCCAGGTGGACAGTGCCCAGGCGTTCTGGCACGCCACCAGCTATGAACAGGGCGTGCAACTGCTGGCCGCCCACGCCGACAACCCGTTTCACGATCTGGTCAGCCGGGGCCACGAGGCGGCCCAGCACCACAGCGACAAGCAAAACGAGCTGCATGGCGTGCTGAATCTGTCTGACTGGCTGATGAGCTGCCTGCGCCAGTCGCTGGACGACAGCGCCTCGCGCCTGCAAAGCGGGCTGTCGATTCTGGCTTCGGTGGGCAGCACCGCGCCGTTTATTGGCCTGTTTGGCACGGTCTGGGGGATTTACCATGCGCTGATCAGCATCAGTGCCTCAGGTCAGGCCAGCATCGACAAGGTGGCCGGGCCGGTGGGCGAATCGCTGGTGATGACCGCCATGGGGCTGGCGGTGGCCATTCCGGCGGTGCTGGGCTACAACGCGCTGGTGCGCGGCAACAAGGGGGTGATGGGCAAGCTCAAGCATTTTGCCCACGACCTGCATGCCTATCTGGTGGTGGGTAAATCGGTGCGTCACCAGGCACCGCGTCCGCTCAGGCAGGTGGCATGATGGCGTTCAATACCTCAGATCTGGATGACGATGACGACAATGTGATGTCGGAAATCAATATGACCCCGCTGGTGGATGTGATGCTGGTGCTGCTGATCATCTTTATCATCACCGTGCCGGTGATCAACCACGCGGTGAAGCTGGACCTGCCCAAGGCCAGCAGCGCGGTCAACGACCTCAAGCCAGCGCATGTGAGCGTGTCGATTGACGCTGACGGCGCGGTGTTCTGGGATGCCCAGCCACTGGGCCAGGCCGCGCTACCTGAACGTCTGGCCAGCGCCGCCATGCAAAACCCGCAGCCGGAACTGCACCTGCACGCCGACAGCCAGACGGCGTACCAGCATGTGGCCCGCTTTCTGGCGGCGGCGCACCGCGCCGGGCTGAACAAGGTGGCGTTTGCCACCGACCCGACCTCCCCCTAACGTCCGCCCCACCGGACTGGCCAGCGGCAGGGGGTTACCGTTTTCATCCTGGGGTTGTCCCGATTGCGCCGCATCTTGCCCAACCCCGGCAGGATGCGGCTATTTTTTTTGCACCGCCAGCACAATGCGCACCTGATCCTGCTCGGTGGCCAGGCGCTTGATGCCAACGTAGTCAAACGGCTTGTAGCCCATGATCTGGGTGTTGAGGTAGGGAATCAGCGACGGCACCTGATCCATGCGCACCGACAGCACATCGCCGTTGACCATCAGGTAGGGGTGTTTTTCGGTCAGCTGCTTGACGCCATTGCGCCCGGTGGCGGTTTCAAATGCGCCAATGGCAATGGTGCCCAGCACCTGGCTGAGCAGGCCGTCATTCAGCGGCTCGCTGTGTTGCTGAAAGCGCAGGCGCACGGTGCGCTGGGCCCAGTCCACCGGCAGAAAGGTGAAGTCGATGCGGTGTTTGGCGTCAATCGGGCCTTGGGTGGTCACCAGCTCCAGCGTGCCTTTTTCCGGGGTCAGGCGCAGGTCGCGCACTTCTACCCCTTCTTTGTTGAAACGCTCGCGCAGTTTGTCGAGCAGATAGGCCCGCGACAGCGTCACGCCGTCACCGCGCAGGCCGGGCATGCGCGCCAGCTGGTCTTTCAGCACCAGATAAAAATCGATGAAGCGGTCTTTTTCCACGGTGACCACACCGCCTTCGGCCTGGGCGGGCAGGGCCGGCAGCAGCAGGGCCAGGGCAGTCAGGGCATGGCAAAGGGGGCGGAATGCAAACATGGCGGGCTTTCGCGAGGGGGTCAGCGGGGATCGGGGCCGGGCGGGCTGCGCCGAAGCGGAATCTTCCCGCCTTTCTGGCGCGGGTGCAAGGTGGGATATCCGGCATGCCGGGCGTTCATCCACCAGGAAACGATACCGGTAGCGGATGTCGGTTTGGCGTCGCTCCGGTTTGCCATCCGCGCCCGGTAGAGGTAAGGTCACCCCTTTGCTGCACCGCCGCCAGCGGCCATTGACCGCCCTGGCTGGCTCGCATCCCGATTCAGAAAGCCTGCCATGACCCCGACTGCCCGCCTGTTCTCCCGCCTGAAAACTGGCCGCCTGGGGGCGGGGTGGATGGTGGTGGCGTCGCTGCTGTTTGGCTTGATGGGGGTGTTTGTCAAACTCGGTGCCGCGCATTTCACCTCGATCGAGCTGGTGTTTTACCGCACCGTACTGGGCATGGTCAGCATTGGCGCGGTGGTGTGGCTGCGCGGCCAGAGCCTGGCCACCGCGCATTTTGCCTACCATTTCAAGCGCAGCGCATTTGGCTATTTGTCGCTGCTGATGTACTTTTACACCATCACCCAGCTGCCGCTGGCCACCGCCGTGACGCTCAACTACACCTCGCCAATGTTTCTGGCCGGGCTGTCCGCCTGGTGGCTGAAAGAGCGACTGGGCCACCGGGTGCTGCTGTCGCTGGGGCTGGGCTTTATGGGCGTGGTGTTGCTGCTCAAACCCACCTTCAGCGCCGACGCCTGGCTGGCTGGGCTGCTGGGGCTGTTTTCCGGCCTGTTTGCCGGGCTGGCTTACCTGCATGTGCGCGAACTGGGCCGGCTGGGTGAGCCGGAATGGCGGGTAGTGTTTTATTTCACCCTGATTTCCACCCTCGGCGGGCTGGGCCTGGTGCTGTGGCATACGCCCAGCCCGATTACCTGGGACAATGGCTGGATTCTGCTCGGCCTGGGCACCACCGCCACCCTGGCCCAGCTGGCCATGACCCGCGCCTACCACGACGGCAACAAGTTTGTGGTGGCCAATCTGGCCTACCTCACCGTGGTGTTTTCCAGCGTGCTGGGTGCCTTGCTGTGGGGGGATGTGCTGCCGCTGGAGGGTTATCTGGCCATGGGCTTGATTATTGTCAGCGGCATTCTGGCCAGCAGGCGCTAAGCTGAAAGCATACCGGTGCGCAACACGCCCATCGGCTTATCTCAAGGAGCACTGCCATGATCTCGATTCAACACCGCCCTTATGGCCTGGATGTCGCACTGTTCGGCACATTCACTGTGGACGATTTTCGCGCCTTTGAAACCGCCGTGCTGGCACACGCCGGCCAGGAAGGCGGGGTGAATGTGCTGCTCAACCTGACCGGGCTGCTGGATTTTACCGTGGACATGGTGCTGGAAGAACTGCGCTTCATCCGCGAGCACCAGCAGGACTTTGGCCGAGTGGCGATTGTCTCGCCGGAAGGCTGGGTCAGCCTGGCCGCGCACATTGCCGGCCTGCTCAGCCACACCAACAGCGAATACTTTGATACACCGGAAGACGCGCTGACATGGGTCAGCGGACAGTAAGCGGTTTTTAACAAAAGCCATCATTTCCACACCATTTGCAAAAACAATTTTTCTGAAAAAAAAACGCCCCGGCAGATTCCTCCGCCGGGGCGTCACGCACATCACCCTCTACTTGATACCCGATCAGAACTTCACATTCACCCCCGCATACAGCGAGCGGCCCATGCCGGGCACGGCGATGCCCCAGGGGATGCTGGTGATGCCCATGGTGGTGCCCTGGCCGGTGTAAGCGCCGCCGGTGGGCAGGGCGTAGCCACGGTCAAACAGGTTGGCCACGCCAAAATCCAGCCGCACTTGCTGCCAGCTGTAGCTGGCGCGCAGATTAACCAGCGCGTAGCCGCCGGTCTGGATTTCGTTGCGAGCGTCGGAGACTTTTTTCTTGCCGCTGACGCCTTCGATTTCCAGCGCATTGTCCCAGCCGCCGGTTTTATGGGTCAGGGTCAGCTTGGCGTTGAACGGCATGATGTTGTACAGATCGTCGCCGGTGTCGGTGTTCTTGCCACGGAGATAGCTGAGCATCCCCTTCAGGCCAAATTCACCCAGCGTGGTTTTGCCCAGCGGCAGTTGGCCTGAGAGGTCCAGGCCGTACAGGCGGGCGGTCTGGTTGGTGTAGCGCAGGTTGGTAAACTGCTTGCGCTGCGGGGTGGTGCGTGCGGTGTTGCTGGCGTTGTCCCACTGGATGGCGTCGATGTAGTCGGTGACGTGGCTGTAATGCGGGGTCAGCTTGAGTTCGCGGCTGCGCTCGGCGTCGTGCCAGTCAAAGGTGGCGGACAGGGTGTGGGCTTTTTCCGGCTTGAGGTTGGGGTTGCCAATATAGCCGTTACCGTCGCCGACAAAGTTGTTCATGATCGCCATCATATTGGCGGTGGACCAGGAATAACGCTCGTACAGATTGGGCGAGCGCACCTTGCGCGCCAGGCCAAATTCGATATCTTGAGTGGCGTCAATCTTGTAATGCGCCAGCGCGGTGGCGTCCCAGTTGTTGTCGGTGCTGTCGCGCTTGGCGCTGGTGTTGAAGCGGGCGGCGTCGTTGGTCTGGTTCATCATCGACATGCCGCCGCTGGTCGGGTAGCTGTTCTGGTTGTAGCCGTGTACCTGCCCGGTGCTGGTGTTCACCCGCTCATAGCGCAGGCCCAGCTGGGTTTTCCATTGCGGGGTGAACTGTTTTTCCCATTCGCCAAACAGCGCCAGGCGGTTACGCTCGCCGTCGTTGATGTTGAGGAAGGTATACGGGGCCATGCCGCCGGTGCCAGAGGCCGGCCACCAGTCGTTCAGCGTGTAGTGCTGATATTCGCCGCCCAGGCGCAGCAGGCTGCGCGCGGCCAGGTCGATTTCGGCCTTGAGGGTGGCACCCGTGGTCTTGCCTTCGGTGTGCATCGGCATGCCAGGCGCGGTGCCATACTGGAATTGCTTGTCGGCACCAAAGTCCATGTAGTGCTTGACGGTTTCGTGGTAGGCGCGGGTTTCCAGCTTGCCCCAGGCGTAGTCGCTCAGCCAGCGCAGATTGATGCGTTTTTGCTCGTTATTGAGCAGGTCCATGCGCTGGTTGGGGTAGAGCTGCTCGGGCATGTTCTGGTAGCCCAGCTTGGCTTCAAACAGATGGTTGTCGCGCTTGACCGCCAGATCAAGCGTGTGATTGGCGCTGCGGTAGGCGCTGGAGCCCACTTCGTCGCGCGCCAGATCGTGGCCGGGGCGGCCACTGGCGGTGAAGGGCTTGAAATCCTTGCCGGCTTTGTAATTGTCGGCTTCGCTGTAAGCACCGCTGTAGCTCAGGCTGACGTTTTCGGTGGCGTAAGTCACCGAGGCATTGCCGCCACGGGCGTTGTTGTTGCTGCGGAAAAACGCACCCACTTCGCCCTTGACCAGCCGACCCTGGCCGGGCTCGGCAAATTCCGGCGCGCGGGTGTTGGCGACAATACTGCCGCCAATGCTGTCGCCGCCCAGGCTGACCGGGCTGATGCCGGCGTACACCGTCAGCGTGCCGATCTGGCTGGGGTCGAGGTAGGACAGCGCCGGGTTCATGTGGTTGGGGCAGGAGGCAATCAGGTCCATGCCGTCCACCTTGATGCGCAGGCGGTCATCGGCCAGGCCGTGGATGGCCGGCAGGCTGGACACTGCGCCCGCGCCGTACAGGCTGACGCCGGGAATGTTTTTCAGCAGCGATGCGGCATCACTGCTGGCGGCGCGCTGCGCCGCCAGATCGCTCACCTGGCTGGCGTTAGGCAGCGCAGTGTCTTTGCTGGCGTTGACCACCACTTCACCCAGCGCTTGCGCCTGGGCCAGTTGCCAACAGGAAGAAGACACAAAAGCCAGCGCCACGGCGGCGGTTAACGGACGGATGCGGCACCCCATGAAACACTCCCCGAACTTTATCAATAAGCATGAATTGTCCGGGACTGGGGCCGCGCCGGGAATGCGGCAAATTGTCGCACCCCGGTGTGGGGGAGGGCGCAGGGCGGGGGGCGATGGCCGCCCCAGTTGTTCACACCGCCGGAATCAGCCGCTGCACATACTGCTGCAGCAACACCAGCTTGCCATGAAAAAAGTGCCCGACACCGGGGAACACCACCACCGGCAGGCTTTGCGGACGCGCCCAGTCCAGCACCTGGGCCAGGCTGATGACTTCGTCGTGCTCGCCGTGAATCACCACGGTATCCGCCGGCACGCTGGGCATGGCGTATTTGGGCGACACCGCCGCGCCCAGCATGATCAAATGGCGGGCGTCGATGCGCTGGCGCAGCTGGGCGGCCACGTAGCTGCCAAACGAAAAACCGGCCAGCACCAGCGGCAAATCGCCATGCTGGGCGCGGGCGTAGTCCACCACCGCCTGGGCGTCGTCCACCTCGCCGTGGCCATAGTCGTGCGCGCCGCCGCTATTGCCCACGCCGCGCAGGTTGGGGCAATAGCAGACATAGCCGTGCTGGCTGAGCGCGCGCGCCGTGGTTTGCACCACTTTATTGGTGTGGGTGCCGCCTTGCAGCGGGTTGGGGTGGGCAATCATGGCAATGCCGCGTGGCGCGCCATCCTTGGGGCTAATTACCAGGGTTTCCAGCTGGCCCACCGGGCCGGCAATCAGGATGGGGTCTTGTTGCAGTTTAAGCATGGTCGGCCAGCTTCAGACGTTCGACCACCCGGCCATTGACCAGGTGCTCGTCGATGATTTCGTCAATATCGCTCTGGTCCACATAGGTGTACCACACCGCTTCCGGGTAAACCACCAGCACCGGGCCTTCGCCGCAGCGCTCCAGGCAGCCGGCTTTCTGAAAGCGCACCTTGCCCGGCCCGGCCAGGCCCAGCGCCTTGATGCGGCCCTTGGCGTGGTCCAGCGCCTGGCTGGCCCCCAGTGCGTTGCAACAGGTTTCGCCTTCGGCGCGCTGATTGGTACACAAAAATACATGGCGAGCAAAATAGCTCATGGTCAATCTCCTTGATCCCAGCCGGACACTTGTTGCGGCGAGGCGTTTTCAAAGCGGGAATAATGCCCCAGAAAGGTGAGCGGCACCCGGCCAGTGGGGCCGTTACGCTGCTTGCCGATAATGGCCTCGGCCATGCCCTTGAACTGCGAATCCGGGTTGTAATATTCGTCGCGGTACATAAACAGAATCAAGTCGGCATCCTGCTCGATGGCACCTGATTCGCGCAAGTCGGACATCATTGGGCGTTTGTCGGTGCGCTGCTCTACCGAGCGCGACAGCTGCGACAGGGCAATCACCGGCACTTGCAGCTCCTTGGCCAGCGCCTTGAGCGAGCGGGAAATCTCGCCCAGCTCGGACGAACGGTTCTGGTCGCGGCGGTCGCTGGAGCCGCTCATCAGCTGCAAATAGTCGATCACAATCAGACCCAGCTGGCCGCCCATCTTGCGCGCCAGCCGGCGGGCGCGGCTGCGCAGCTCCAGGCCAGACAAGCCGGGGGTTTCGTCGATAAACAGCGGCGCTTCCCACAGCCGCGACACCGCCATGCCAAATTTGTCCATTTCTTCGTCAGACAGCTGGCCGGTGCGCAGCGCGTGCTGGTCCAGCCGGCCCACCGAGCCAATCATCCGCATTGCCAGCTGGGTGGCACCCATTTCCATCGAGAACACCGCCACCGGCAAGCCGGTGTTCAGCGCCACGTTTTCGGCAATATTCATCGAGAACGCGGTTTTACCCATCGATGGCCGCCCGGCCACAATCACCAGGTCGCCCTTTTGCAGGCCGGAGGTTTTTTTGTCCAGATCCAGAAAGCCGGTGGGGATGCCGGTCACGTCGTCCGGGTTATCACGGCCATACAGCTCGTTGACCCGCTCGACCACTTCGGTGAGGATCTGCTCCATATTGAGAAAATCCTGCTGCGCACGCGCCGTGCTTTCGGCAATGCGGAACACCTTGGTTTCCGCCTCGTCCAGCAGCTCGCGCGCATCGCGGCCCATCGGGTTGTACGCCGAATCGGCAATCTCGGTGCCGATCTGCGCCAGCTGACGCATGATCGAACGCTCGCGCACAATCTCGGCATAGCGCTTGATATTGGCCGCCGACGGGGTGTTTTGCGCCAGCGTGGCCAGATACGCCAGCCCGCCCACCTCGCCCAGCTGGGCGCTTTTTTCCAGCTGCTCGGACACCGTCACCACATCAGCCGGGTGGCTGCGTTCGATCAGCTTGGCAATTGCCTGAAAAATCAGCCGGTGGTCGTGACGGTAAAAGTCTTCGTTGATCACCACATCGCCGATGCGGTCCCAGGCGGAATTGTCCAGCAGCAGGCCGCCCAGCACCGATTGTTCGGCCTCCAGCGAATGCGGCGGCATGCGCAACTGCTGGTATTCGGTGTCGGCGGGTGGGGGATTGGGGATGTAATCAGTCATGCAGGCAGGCATCCAGAGCGCACCGGGGCGCGGCAAAAGGGGATTTTAGCAGGTCTTGGCGGGGGCATGAGTGTGCTGGCGCGGCATGGTGCCAAGCCGGGTGAAACTGAAGGGTGCAGACGAAGCCGGCGGGATAGTCGCCATGCTGGCGTTTAGTTTGGCACTGGACAGGCCATGCTGAAAAAACCGTCATCCCCGCACCAGCAGAAATTCAGCACATCATCACCGTGCCGTCGTCCCCGCGAGGGAGGGGAACCAGCATTTTGATTTTGCAAGGTTTTCTGTTTAAGGATGCGCTGAAAAAATCGTCATGCCCGCGAAGGCGGGAATCCAGGGCGTTGATTTTTCCGGGTGTTGCTTTTGGCAAAAACGATTTTTCTGAATCAATCAGCGCTGACTTAAAAAAGCAACATTGACTGAATCACTCTGCATCAAAAATCAACTCTTCCACAGCACCATACCGCGCCTGGGCGCTGCCAGTCACGCACGCCCAATAGCGGTCACCATAAGAAAAATGCCACCACTCCCTCGGGTAATTCACCAACCCGGCAGCGGTCATCACTTCCAGCAACAACCGCCGATTGCTCGCCGCCGCGTCGGTCAGACCCGCATACTGCGTGGCACATAATTCGGGCGGAATCTCACCCCAATCAGACAAGGCCATGCCGAAATCCAGCGACTGCCCAGCGGCATCGATAATGTCAATATCCACCGCGCCGCCGGTGCTGTGTGGCGGAATCATCGGCTCCCCGGCAAAGGTGCGCAACGGCGAAGCCAACTGCGCCGCTTGTACATAACACCACGCGGCGCTTTGGGTGGGGTGCGCTATTTGCATCCTGCGCCACTGCGCGTCAAACAGCATTTGCTGGATTTTTGGATGCCGGTAGCCCTCGTACACACGCAAACGCAAACCCGCTGGCAAATATTGCTGCGCTTGTTCCAATCTGGCGACTACTCCACTGCGCAATAAGCGGTAAAACGGCGCGGTTTCCGGGCATTCCGGTGGCGGGCCGCAGGTGATGAGGCCGCTGTGGGTGACGTCGATTAAAAGCTCTCCGCAGTCAGCGATGGGAATGGCTTGGACTTGGGGGGAGGAGAGTTCGGGTGGAGGATGGGGTGGCAAAATAAATAATCCCAGTTCTGTTGTATTTGGCTACAAGTGCGCTAATTTATTCAGAAAAACTGTTTTGCCAAAAGCCACCCTCAGCAAAATCAACACCCTGGATGCCCACTTTCGCGGGCATGACGATTTTTTCAGCGTGCCCCTAATAGCTGCAAGATCCTTCCATTTTCTGCCATGTTCTGCACAAAGCACTCAATAGAGATAAATAAATATGTAACGAGAATTATTTTTCGCAAGACATTTGCTTGTGGTGCAAATATTTTTACCTTAGTTATGCAATTTTACTTGGCACTTAATATCTAAATCAAATGGATAGCCAATAGAAAGGCAGGGTTATATCAAGTTTTATTTCTACCTTGATCTATCCTGGCCTTCTTCAAAAAATGGCACCAAGTCAATATTTAATGCGGCATGGTCAGGACTGTTTAAGGATAAATGTTTTATGTTGCTCTCACATGAGTTTTCCTGCCTTACAATTTCAGCCGCACTAAATTTTAGGGCATGTTGAGCTACAGCAGCTAGCACTGATGCATTATCACTTTCAATTTTTTCTATCTGTCTCATCATTTGATGGGTCGCACTAGATTCTTTTAAGTGCCGTGATGCCATTTCTGCCAAATAACTGTTACGACCATCAATTTCGAGCTGCCTTACCATTTCTATTGCAGCTGAGTTTGCGTGATGCCCATAAAGAATAGAAGACTGCACTGAGGTCATTCCAGCTAAAGCTCTGATATCCTTACAATTATCAACTGAGGGGATTAGCCGAAGTTTTCTAACTTCATCTTGTAGCTGACTAAGCTTTCTCTTTGTTTCCTCATCTTGTTGCTTTCCTTTTTTTAGATCAGCAATCATGCTAGCCATAGCGGTCAATGCTTCTTCTTTTTCGCGGTTTGCTCGAGCTAGTTCCGTATTAGTCTCTTGGAGTCCATTCATTAACTTTTTTACAAAAGCCCCCATTTCATCTGCACTTCCTGCCAATCGATTAAATATGGTCAAAAAATAGGAAATAAGTGGATCATCCGAAAAATTCGGATAACGTACTCTATGGTCAATTTCACTCCAGGCTTCTTCAAAAATCGTACGGACTTGAATCTCCACTAAAACCTCTCGCAGGCCAGGCTGGCTCGAACAAATATAATGAACTGAACGGTAGCCAGCAGGATGTTGCTTAACATCAAATCCTAATTTTTTAAATTCTTCTGTTAGACTCGAGGAGTCACCTTCGCGCACATATGCAATAGGGGTTTCTACTGGGGGCTACCTTCCCTTGAGGTCAGAGTTTATTAAAAGACACTCATCTTTAAATAAATGTAAAACCCTAACTCCCACCAGATCCGAAACAATCTTAAAGTAGTTGTCTTTATTAATATCTCTGTATTTATCATTATGCGCAGCGCGCTTGCGAACAATCTTCTCGAGAAGGTGGTGGGTATCCTTTACTCTCCAGCGGACAGAATGTACTGTAGAAAATCTTTGCATGGTTCGAGCAAAAATTTCTGCAACATCGGATAAAGATTCAAGCTGAATCTCATGATCGTTCGCGATTTCTTTAAGCACGGTCCAATCAATATTGGCCCGAGTCCAAGTTTCATCATCGATTCTATTAATATTAAGAAAGTCTTCTTTATTCATGATGATCTACGAGAATTGATTAAATGTCTTCTGTGTACACATTCACTTCGGGCGAGAAGAATGATCCGCAAAACTCTTTAAGAAGTCTTCGATAAGAACAATAACGGAACGTTGATGTCCTTCAATATTCACAAACCAATCTTGCCAATTTTCACCCACATGTCCTGCGCTACTCCAAAAATCGCTATGCTCCCATTGAAGATCTTCTCGCACAGCCTGAGCATTACAGTGCTTTGTGCCATTGGCTAGTTGACGTATTACATCCCATTCGGGGTAGCAAGCCTTCATCTCTTCTCTTTCAGGCGTACTAAAATTTTTTCTATTAAGGTCTTTGATATAGTGCCAGTCAGCGATATGGTTTGCCATCAAAATCGCGCTGATTAGATCACGGTACTGTTTAGATTTTCTGAACTGTTGAACAGCTTCATTTGTCAATGCTGCAAGGTCATCTGCACATTGAATTTCAACGACATTCATCTTTATTTCATCCATCTTTATTTCCATGAAAATAATTTCTATACATTAAAAAATGGGCAACACGGAATTGATGTTTATTTTTTTATGACATAATACTCCACACCACCCACGGCTGTCACCCCCTCAACACCTCCCCCCCACCACATACCCCGACGACCACGCCCACTGGAAGTTGTACCCCCCCAGCCACCCCGTCACATCCACCACCTCCCCGACAAAAAACAACCCCGGCACCTTGTTCGCCATCAGCGTTTTCGACGACAGTTCCCGCGTGTCCACCCCGCCCACCGTCACTTCGGCCTTCTTATAGCCTTGTGTGCCGCCAGGGCGGATGGGCCAGGCGTGGATCTGCTCTGCCAGCGTGGCGAGGGTTTTCGGGCTGAGCTGCCGCATCGGCGCGTCGGCCACGCCTTGGGTGGCCAGCCATTGCACGGCAAAGCGTTTGGGCCAGGCTTGGGCCAGTACGTTGGAGAGTTTTTGCTCGCTATGCGCTTCGCCGTCAAGCACGTCGCGCGCGTTGCCGCCGGGCAGCAAATCCAGCTGGATCAGCTGGCCGGGCTGCCAGTATGAAGAAATCTGCAGGATGGCCGGGCCGCTGACGCCTTTGTGGGTGAACAGTGCCTGTTCCCGAAAACTGGCCTTGCCCAGTTCGGCGGCAATCTCCAGCGACAGGCCGGCCAGCGGGCCGAAGGCGTGTTGTTCGGCGGCGTCGAAGGTAAGCGGCACCAGGCCGGGTTTCAGCTGGGTGATGGCCAGGCCAAATTGTTCGGCCAGCCGGTAGCCCCACGGCGTGGCACCGATGGCGGGGATGGACAGCCCGCCGGTGGCCACCACCAGCGATTCGGCGTCGAATTCGCCGTGTGAGGTGGCCAGCACAAAGCGGCCTTCGTCGCTGCGGCTGACGTTGTGGATGGCGCAGCCCATCCGCCGGAGCACCTGGCCGTCATGGCATTCGGCGTCGAGCAGGTCGATGATCTGCTGGGCGCTGTCGTCGCAAAACAGCTGGCCAAGGGTTTTTTCGTGGTAGGTCACGCCGTGGCGTTCAATCAGCTTGATAAAGTCCCACTGGCTGTATTGCGCCAGTGCCGAGCGGACAAAGTGCGGGTTGGCCGACAGATAGCGCTCGGGGTGGATGTTCAGGTTGGTGAAGTTGCACCGCCCGCCGCCGGAGATGCGGATTTTTTCCGCCAGTTTGTCGCTGTGGTCCAGCAGCAACACCCGTCGGCCACGCTGGCCGGCGGTGGCGGCGCACATCAGCCCGGCGGCGCCGGCACCAACAATGACAACATCAAAAGACTTGGCGTGCATGCCCGTTTGCCTTATAACAAAAAATTAGTTTACTGATTTACTCAGGAATTGGCGAGCTTCACCCTATCCGGTAGAATCAGGGGTCAGAAGCTGTTGACGATCCAGGCAGCCAGCCTTGTTGTCAGATCGTCAGCAGGTTTTCAGGTGGAGCACACCGCCTGCATGACCCCCCCCGGCCTTGCCCACCCGGCAAGTCACCGCAACCCGACATTATCTCTCAGGAGTTGATTCATGGAACACAAACTGCCCGAACTGCCGTACGCACTGGATGCCCTGGCCCCGACCATCTCCAAGGAAACCCTGGAGTTTCACTACGGCAAGCATCATCAAACCTACGTGACCAACCTGAACAACCTGATCAAGGGCACCGAGTTCGAAAACGCCAGCCTGGAAGAAATCGTCAAGAAATCCAGCGGCGGCATTTTCAATAACGCCGCCCAGGTGTGGAACCACACCTTCTACTGGTTTGGTCTGAGCCCGAACGGCGGCGGCGAGCCGACTGGCGCGCTGGCCGATGCCATCACCGCCAAGTGGGGCAGCTTTGACGAGTTCAAGAAGGCGTTCAACGCCGTGGCCGCCGGCACGTTTGGTTCGGGCTGGGCCTGGCTGGTGAAAGCTGCTGATGGCTCGCTGGAACTGGTGTCCACCAGCAACGCCGCCACCCCGCTGACCGGCGACAAAACCCCGCTGCTGACCTGTGACGTATGGGAGCACGCCTATTACATCGACTACCGCAACAGCCGCCCGAACTACCTGGAAGGCTTCTGGAAGCTGGTGAACTGGGACGTCGTGGCGAAAAACTTTGCCTGATTCCCGCGCCTGGCCCGGCGCGCTGGCCTGATGCATTCAGACAGGCCAGCGCGCGCGGGCTGATGCAAAAAAACCCCGACCGGTGCGAGATGACGCACGGGCCGGGGTTTTTTGCTGGGGCGTACTGTTTGCGCGGCTTGCGCATCTGCGCTCACACGCTTTACTCGCGTCCTGGGCGCGCGGGCGTGGCGGCGGACAGGGTGAGCACGTCGTGGCCGGTTTCGGTGACCAGAATGGTGTGTTCCCACTGCGCCGACAGGCTGCGGTCTTTGGTGACCACCGTCCAGCCGTCGTTGAGGATTTTCAGGTGGCGCTTGCCGGCATTGATCATCGGTTCGATGGTGAAAATCATGCCTGGTTCCAGCTCCACCCCGGTGCCGGCACGGCCATAGTGCAGCACTTGCGGTTCTTCATGAAAGCCCCGGCCAATGCCGTGGCCGCAAAATTCCTGCACCACGCTGTAACCGCAGGCTTCGGCGTATTTCTGGATGGCGGCACCGATATCGCCCAGGTGTCCGCCGGGCTTGACCTGGTCAATGCCAATCCACAGGCATTCGTGGGTGATGCGCACCAGCCGCTGTGCCTGTGCGGTGGTTTCTCCCACCAGAAAGGTGCGGCTGGTGTCGCCGTGAAAGCCGTCCTTGATCACGGTGATGTCCAGGTTGACGATGTCGCCTTTTTTCAGCGCCTTGTCGCACGGCACGCCATGGCAGATGACCTGGTTGACCGAGGTGCAGATCGACTTCGGGTAAGGGGCATGGCCGTCGGGGGCGTAGTTCAGCGGTGCCGGGATGCAGCCCTGCTGATGCACCATGTAGTCATGGCACAGCTGGTCGAGTTTTTCGGTGGTGACGCCGGGTTGCACATACGGGGTGATGTAGTCGAGCACTTCACTGGCCAGCCGGCAGGCCACGCGCATTTTGGCAATATCGTCGGCGTTTTTGATCTGAATAGGCATTGAGAACGAACACGGGAAATCGAAAGAATTTACCATCTTAGCAAAAAAAACAGGGCCCGGTGGTGGCCCTGTTCAATCACTGAAACCTGAAAGCTGCCTGGCGCGTTTGGTCTGCTGCCTGGCCGGCAGCCCCGTCACGCGCCCAAAACTGGCCTGGCTTAGAACTTGTGGCTCAAGCCAACGCCAAAGCCGGTGGGATTGGAACCTGCGGCAATGCCGGAAATCCCGTTGCTGTCAAAGTTGATCTTGGCAGCATTTTTGTTGTCGATGCGGGTGTAGAAGGCATAAGCCTGGGTGCGCTTGGACAGGTCGTAAGTGCCCGACAGCGCCCATTGGTTGGCTTTGTAGTCTTCATCCTTGACCGCGCCACTGCCTGCGCCCTTGCGCTTGCCCAGGCTGACGTAGGCCAGGCCCAGACCGAAGTTGCCAAAGCGCTGGGTCACGGCGGCCATCCAGGCACCTTGCTTCTGGTCTGCGCCGGTCACGCGGTCCTGGTTTTCATATTCGTAGCCCAGGCCCAGCTCGGTGTCGGCAAACTTGTAGCGCGCCACGGCTTTCCAGAAATCCTGGTTGTTGGTGGTCTTGCTGCCGCCGGCCACGGCACCGGTGTCGTCACGGCGTTCAAATGCGCCGCCAACGGTCAGGCCATTGGCGCTGTACTGGGCAGCCAGTGCCCAGACTTGGGCGTTGGTGCGTTCGGTATTGGCCAGGGTCACGCGCGATTCATCGGTGCCGTAGGAAGCGCCCAGGCTAAAGCCGCTGAAATTCGGGCTGCGGTATTGCAGGCTGTTTTTCAGGCGGTTGCTGCCACGGTTGATGATGCCATCCTTGCCAGTGAAGTCGGCCACGCCGTCTTCCAGCGGTACCAGGTATTTCACCATCTTGTAGGCGCTGTCGTAGTTGCCCAGCATCACCTGACCAAAGCTGCCGTCCAGGCCAACAAAGCTGTTACGACCAGCCCAGGTGCCTTTGCGCGTGCCACCGTCGTCGATGGAGATTTCCTGCTCCACTTGCCAGATGGCCTTCAGGCCATTGCCCAGGTTTTCATTGCCTTTGAAGCCGATTTTCGAGGTATTGCTGCTCACCCGGCTGGTGGATTTGACATCGTTGGCCGAATTGGCGGCACCAGTGGCTTTCACCGATTCCAGCGAGGTATTCAGCGTGCCGTAAATGGTGGCGTCGGCCAGGGCCAGCGGGGAAACACAAGCTGCGCTCAGCGCAACGGCAAGCATTTTGCGGTTCATGAGTATTTGCTCCGAGGGGGAAGGTTCACATGGCGTGTGTCATCAGACAAACTGCCGCCAGCTTACGGAGCAAACATGACGAGACTGTGGTGAAAATGTGACGTGTGGCGTTTTAGTTGCAGATTGGCCGATCAATCTGGCCAAAAGTGGTAAAAAAACGGCAGAGACCGGCAAAAAATGGGTCAACCACCGTGATTGCC
Organism: Aquaspirillum sp. LM1; assembly: GCF_002002905.1. Classification (NCBI taxonomy): domain Bacteria; kingdom Pseudomonadati; phylum Pseudomonadota; class Betaproteobacteria; order Neisseriales; family Aquaspirillaceae; genus Aquaspirillum; species Aquaspirillum sp. LM1. The sequence continues at coordinate 1,610,712 of NZ_CP019509.1, forward strand.
TGCACCACGGCCCTTCTGCTGGAGCAGGGATGGCGCAGGCAGTCGGTGACAATCAGCTGCTGATGGGCTGTTCCTGGGTCAGCTCTTCTGGCAGGCAGCCAATCGGCTGGCCCAGTTCGCCGTTGGCGTCTTCAAAACGCACCAGATAAATCATTTGCTGTTCGTCGGCTTCCAGATAGCCGGTTTGCACCACCATGCCACGGCTGCCCAGCGCAACCAGCACGGCGTCTTCATCGGCATCGGGCATGCCGCCATCGTTGAGCAGATCTTCGGTGCAGCAGAATACCAGTTCACCGATTTCATAGTGAGAAGAGGTGGCGCTCATGGTTTCAGCTCCAGACATCAGCCGGCGCGCGCAGGCGCTCGACCGGTTGGTCAAACATCAAATGTTCGTCAATGATCACACCCACATCTTCTGGCTTGACCCCGGTGTACATCACTCCTTCCGGGTAGACAATCACCGTTGGCCCCAGATGGCAAGGCCCCAGACAGCCGGTATTGGTCAGCAGAAACTGCGCCCACAAATTGCGTTGCTGAAATTCGTTGGAAAACGCCTGAAACACCTCGTTACAGCCTTTGGATTGGCAGGAGCCGCGCGGATGGCCGGGTGGGCGGCCCTGAACACAGACCAGAACATGTTTTTGCGGCTTGGGCATGATGGCATTCCTGTTGAACATGACGATGCTGCTGCACAGCAAATCTCGCGCCAGTCAGCAAGTGAATGTTTTAACAGGAAAATGGCTTTGGCAGGCTGTCATGAAGCTGACAATTGTGCGTGAGGAAAGCACAGCGCGAAGATCAGGGCGACGGGTAAATGCAAAACGGGCGTCCGAAGACGCCCGTTTCAGCCACAGTCAAATCGTCAGGAAACGATTAGAACTGGTGACGGATGCCCACGCCAATGGCTTGCGGGTCGGAGCCAGCAGCCACACCGGTCAGCTGGTTGATGCCGAAGTTGCGGGTAGCCGACTTGTTGTTGCTCAGCTTGGTTGCGTAAGCTTGCACTTGGGTACGCTTGGACAGGTCGTAGGTACCAGCCAGCACCCATTGCTTGGCCTTGCCGTCAGCTTCGGTACCGTTCTTTTCCTTGCCCAGCCAGCTGTAGGAAGCACCCACGCCAAATGCACCCAGCTTTTGGCTCACAGCCAGGGTGTAGCCGTCTTGCTTCTTGGAAGACTTGCCAGCCACATCCATGTCGCTACGTTCGTAGCCAGCGCCCAGGGTGGTGTCGCCCAGCTTGTAGGCAGCAACCAGCTTGTAGAACTCGGTATCCAAGCTCACGCCACCAGCGGCGTCATTGCGGTTTTCGTAACCGGCAGCCACAGACAGGCCACCCACGACGTACTTGCCACCCAGCGACAGCACGTAGGCATTGGCACGGTTGCCGCCCACGGTAGCGCGGGTTTCGTCAGTGCCGTACGACACGCCAGCGCTGAAGCCGCCCACCACGTTGCTGTAGTAGTGTACGCTGTTGCTCATGCGGCTATCGCCACGGCAGAAGATGGCCGGGCCGTTGCAGGTATCAGCCGAGGTGTCCGGCAGAACGTTGGTACCCAGACCGATGGTCAGGGTCTTGTAAGCGCTGTCATGCTTGCCCAGCAGCACGCGGCCAAAGTCGCCTTGCAGGCCGATGAAGCTGTTGCGGTTGGCCCAGCTGGTGCTGGAGTTGCCGGTGTCGATGTCAACGTTTTGTTCGACTTGCCAGATAGCCTTCAGGCCGTTGCCCAGATCTTCCCAGCCCTTGAAGCCGATGCGGGAGTTGTTGGCGGTCACGCGGTTGACCGACTTCACGTCCAGCGCGGAGTTGGTGGCGCCAGTGGCCTTGGCGAATTCGACGGAGGAATTGATCACGCCGTAGGTGGTCACATCAGCAAAGGCAGCCGGGGCAACAAAGGCAGCAGACAGGGCAGCAGCAAGCAGTTTCTTGTTCATAGGGTTTCAGCTCCACAGGGTTGTCGTGATGGACTGTGCCGCTTTGAATATGCGGTTTCTTTACAAATCCATGGCGGATGCTAACAGAGCTTGACGAGGAGGGCGGCAAAGTTTTGTTGCATTTTTGCGCGGCATTGCAGCAAATGTTGTTTTTTTACATCATCAAAGTGATATTCCCAGCGAATTTGCGTCATACAGCAACGCAATCGCGACATCCTCCCGCGCCAAATTGCCACAATGGCCGGCAAGCCCCGCCCGTTCAGGCTTCCATCGGGTAAGACAAGGCCGACGACACCAGCCGGGCGGTAATGTCCACAATGGGAATCACCCTTTCATACGCCATCCGCGTAGGGCCTACCACCCCCAGCGTGCCCACCACCTGGCCATTCATCCGGTAAGGCGCAGTAATCACCGAACAGCCATCCAGCGTATTCAGGCCGGATTCCTCGCCAATGAAAATATGCACGCCATGCGCTTCGCGGCTGAGATTGAGTAATTGCAGCAATTCGGTTTTATGCTCGAACAAATCAAATAATTGGCGCAAATTGGCCAGATTGGCCGACAGGTCGTCACTATTGAGCAGGTTTTTTTCGCCAGTGACCATCACCGACTGCTGCAAACCCAGCGTGCTTTGCCCGGCCACAATGGCCGCCCCCATCAAATTGGCAATATGTCCCTGCAGATAATGCAGCTCGGTTTCCACCTCGCGCGCCACCGCTTCCAGGCTGCGCCCGGCACCGTGCCGATTCAGAAACAGCGCGGCTTCGGCCAGCTCGCTGATGGTGTAATCGCGCTCGGTCAGCAGCAAGTGGTTTTGCACATCACCGTCGGCGGTAACAAAAATCAGCAGCACGCGCTTTTCCGACAGGCGCAGAAACTCCACCTGGCGAAACGTGGTACTGGCGCGCTCCGGCGTGGCCACCACCCCGGCAAAGCGGGTCAGGTCGGCCAGCAGTTGCGAAGCGGCGCTGACAATCCGCTGCGGGCTGTCCGGGTGCAGCTCGGTTTCCAGCTGCAGGCGTGCGGCGTGCTCCAGCGGCTGGATGGTGAGCAGATTGTCAACAAACACCCGATACCCCCGCGCCGTGGGCACCCGGCCCGCCGAGGTATGCGGGCTGCACACCAGCCCCATGTTTTCCAGATCCACCATCACATTGCGGATCGACGCGCTGGACAAGTCCAGCCCGGCGTGCATCGACAGCGTGCGCGAGCCCACCGGCTGACCATCGGCAATATAGCGTTCCACCAGAATTTTCAGCAGGCGCTGGGCGCGGTCGTTAAGCATGGGGAGTTCCTGAAAAATTAAGATGGCCAAGCACACCTGAACATCGGCGCAACCGGGGGAAATTCAAGCGGGGGCAGGCAAACCGCCTTGGGAAATGCGGAAAAAACCGTTGTCTGCACACCAGCCAGAATCCCGGCGCTTGTGCGGGGACGGACGGGGGATGGCCAACACCATGGTACAGGATTGGCCACAGCGGATTGCCTGCTTGCCATCGCCGGAAGAATATACCATCATTCATATGAATTTAAATTCATATGAACAAGGTCAAGCATGACAGTTCTTGCTCCGCACGCCCATCTGCTGCACAACCCGAAGTTCCGTTTTCGGGATAAAGAAATTGACCAGATTCACTATTGCTGGTCAGACGGCCAAAGCGTGCTGCTGACTGGCATCCGCCGCACTGGCAAAAGCGAAGTGCTCAAGGCGGCGTTGTGGCGCTATGCCCAAGCTGGCCAGGCCATTGCCCACCTGGATGTGCAGGATCAAAACAATCTGGCCAAGTTCTACCAGGACTTGCTCAAGGCCGTGCTCGGTGCCTTGCCCCGTGATATTGGCGAGCAGCTTGGCCAGGCCCTGGCCCAGGCCATGCAGCTACCCAATGCATTGTGCCTTTGGGTGCGCAGGCAAATCCGCAGCGTCAGCGTGGCGGAGCTGGTGGATGTCGAGCTGGTGCCGCCGCCAGAAGACGCCCATTTGGTGCGCCACTGGCAAGCGCTATCTGAACAGATTGCCGCCACCCTAGCCGGGCAATCACCAGACGCTTTGCCGGTGGTTGGCATAGATGAATTGCCGTTCATGCTGGAAAATTTGCTGCGCGAACACGTCAGCGCCAATGAGCTGATTCTGATGCTGGCCAGCCTGCGTAAACTGCGCGACGCCGGCTTGCGCTTTATCATTGCCGGCTCAATCAGCTTTGAAAACCTGCTCAGCCTGCACGGCATCCCGCACACCGTGCTGGGTGGGCTGGCGCGCCAGAATATCCCGCCATTCAGCCGTGAGGAAGCCCAGCAATATCTGACGGAAAAACTCCGCAGCCGCCCGGCGGCAGAGCACTTGGAACACATTCTGGACGGCCTGCCAGACTATGTACCAGAGTTTCTGCGCATTGCGGAGCCTTATTTATTCTCCTGCAAAGACGCCAACGCCTGCCGGCATGCCTTGAGCAACGATATTTTGCCAGCCATTCGCCGCGCGTTTTTACAGCAATTTGACGAGCGCCTGAACAAAAACTACCTGTCTGGCGAATTGCCCACTGCCCACGCCATTCTGGACCGCATTGCCCAGGCCGATGCCGCTGGTGCGGCGATTGATGGCCGCGCCCTGCCGGAGGATTACCAACGGGTGCTGCTCAAGCTGCAATACGATAATTTTTTGATTGAAGGCGAAGGGTTTAACTGGTGCTTTAGCCTGAACCTGATTCGCCAGTGGTGGCGCGGCCAGCGGGGCATGGCATGAGCGGCGTCCATGATGTGCGCTGGTTTGACCCACGCGGCATGCGCGACGAAGCCATTTTACAACTGGCCACCGGGCGCGACGTGCTGCTGCGCCAGCTGCTTGACGCCATCCACGAACGGCTGGTGCAACCCGGCACACTGAGCCACTGGCTGCTGACCGGCAACCGGGGGGCAGGAAAATCGTTTTTTCTGCGCCTGCTGCAAGCCAAGTTTGCCGCGCATTTTGAAGGGCGGGCGCGCTTTGTGCTGCTGCCGGAGGAACACAGCAATATTTTTGCCGCACATGAATTTCTGGCGGAAACCGAACGCATGCTGTCGGTTGAACAAGGGGCCACCGGCGCGCCGCCCAGCTGGAAAGTCAGCCAGCCCGAAGCCGCCTGGACACAGGCGCTGGATTCACTGCTGGCGGCATTCAGCGAGCCCTTGCTGGTGATTGGCGTAGAAAACTTTGACCAGCTGTTGGAGCAAGCCTTTGCCGATGACGCCAATAATGCCCGCCTGCGCCATCTGCTCAGCAACCAGCCGCGCATCATGCTGGTGGCCACCGCCGTGCATGGCCATTTTGACGAGCAATACCACCAGCGCCTGTTTCGCCAGTTCGAGCACCACCCCATCCCGCCCTGGGATGGCGCTGACCACCGCGATTATCTGACCCGCCGCGCCGCCCGCGCCAGGCAAACGCCCAGCGCCATCCAGCTGGCGCGTCTGCAAGCCTATAGCCATTACACCGGCGGCAACGCCCGCGCTGCTGCCGTGCTGGCGGGGTTTATTCTGGATGAAGACGACCCGCTGGCCGGCGCGCTCGACCTGGACGCCGCCATTGAAAAAATGAGCGACTACTACCGGGATTTGCTGAAAGCCGTGCCCACCCAATCGCGCAAACTGCTGGATGCGCTGATTCGCGGCGGCGAGCCGGCCTCGCAAAGCGAAGTGGCCGAGCGCACCGGTGCCCGGCAAAACGACATCTCGCGCGCTTTTGCCTGGCTGGTGGACCAGGGCTATGTCAGCGAATCACGCCTGCCCGGTGCCAAGGCCAAGCAATACCGGCTGCGTGACCGCCTGCTGGTGCAGTATTACCGCATGCGCTATATCCATCCCGGCCAGCGCAGCAAGCTGGCGCTGATGGCCGAACTGCTGGCCGACACCCTGGCGTTTCCAGATAAATGGCAATACGCCAACCGCTATATTGCCGATGGCCAGGAGCACGAAGCGCACACCCTGCTGGAACTGGCGCTGAAAGAACGCCAGGTGCTGTGGGATTTGCTGCCCACCTCACTACAAAACCCGCGCTCACTGTGCGCCGCTGGCGGCGACTGGGCAGCGTGGGATGCGATTTTGGCTGCGCCAAAAGGCACACAGTTTGAGGAAATGTTGCGGCGCTTTCCCGATGATGCCAGCTTTAAACGCAGCATGGACAGCGCCTATGCCCTGGCCAGGGCGGCCAGCCGGGAGGAGGTGTCGGGGGAGCAATTGGCACCCATGGTGTGGGCGTCGCTGTCGCTGGGCTTTGCGGAAAAATTTCGTGTATTGATTAGCATGCTGTCGCCCAGCATGACGGCATACCAATGGCGCGAACTGGTCAAAGTTTTGGAAGCGGGGGAGCAAAAGTTTGCTGAGCTGACGGAAAAATACCCAGATGCCATCGACCAGCTGTATGTAAGCAGAACCCTCGGTGAGCAGTATCCTCGCACACAAGCCATGACAGAAGGAGTGGAAAAGCTGTTAGCACAAGGCACACATGCCATGGTTTCCTCGGCAGAACTGCCGACTATCGCCCGCTGGGCCAGCGAAGCCGCGTTAGCCTGGCTGGCTGCCGAACACCCCGTTGAGGCCGATGGCGCACTGGAAATCTGCTGCGGTGCCTTGTTGAAAATGCAAGACGATGTGCGCTATTCGCCTGAACAGGTGTTGGCGCTATGCCAGCCCTTGCTGCCTTGGCAAGCGCAGTTTTCACTGGCACCTCGCCATATGTTGTATGAACGCCTTGGCGTGGCGCAGGTGGAGCTTGGTCGATATGCTGAAGCGTTGGCCTCGCACACCATGGGGCGTGATTTGGCGCAACAGGCGGGCCAAGCTAAAGTTGCCACCTGGAATTTAGCAAAAATGGCTTGGAGCTTAGGCCAATCGGGTCAGCCTGAGCAGGCCATGGCGCTACACCAGCAAGCCTTGGCCGAATGTCTCGCGCAACAAGATTTTGAACGCGCAAGCTGGTGCCTCGGCCAGATGGCCCGGCACACAGCCTCATTGTCCGGCTTGGACGCAGCCTGGGCATTACTGGATGCGGAACTGACGCATCTCCCCGGCCATGAAGTTAAGGCGGCACAACAGCTGGCCGATGCAGTCGCCGATGCAGCCCATCAGCAACATGAGGCTGCTGCGTTTGTCCTGGGCAAAGCCATGTTGCTGGGTTTGACGCAACGCCCGGCGCTGCCCACCGAGGCCGTATTGCGTGCGTGGTGGATCGACATGGTGGAGATGGCGGCGCCACACAGTGTGCAGCGCGATTTGCTGGACGAATGGCCAGTGGTGTTTGCCGAGCAAGCCTCCTCGCTGGAGGCCTTGCGTCAGATCTTGCGCAGCTGGCTGGATGACCTGGACACCCCCGCCGCGCAGCGGGAGCGCCGCCGACAAACGCTGGACCCGGACTTGGCCACCACCCTGAGCGCGCTGGATGCTGCTTTGCCGCCACGCGCGCGCCGGCGTCTGCGCTTGCTGCCGCCACCCACGCAGGAGGACAGTCACGACAAATAACGCCACATCGACATACTACACACCCGCCCCGTCACACAATTCGCGTTTCTGTCACGCCAATTGTGTGCCATAATGCCGGCATTGCCGCGAGCCGTGCCTGGACGCGGGCGTTTTATCCCATTTCCCTGGAGACACCATGGCAGACAACGACAAGGCCAAAGCACTGGCCGCCGCCCTTGCGCAAATCGAAAAGCAGTTTGGCAAGGGTTCGATCATGAAAATGAACGAAACGCAGGTCAATGAAAACCTGCAAGTGATCTCCACCGGCTCGCTGGGGCTGGACCTGGCGCTGGGGGTGGGCGGTCTGCCGCGTGGCCGCGTGGTGGAAATCTTTGGCCCGGAATCGTCGGGCAAGACCACGCTGTGTCTGCAAGTGGTGGCTGAAGCGCAAAAGCTGGGCGGCACCTGCGCCTTTATCGACGCGGAAAACGCGCTGGATCCGCAGTACGCCCGCAAGCTGGGCGTGATGGTGGATGACCTGCTGATCTCGCAGCCGGACACCGGCGAACAGGCACTGGAAATCTGCGACATGCTGGTGCGCTCGGGTGGCGTGGACGTGATTGTCATCGACTCGGTGGCGGCGCTGGTGCCCAAGGCAGAAATCGAAGGCGAAATGGGCGACAGCCACGTGGGCCTGCAAGCCCGGCTGATGAGCCAGGCGCTGCGCAAGCTGACCGGCAATATCAAGCGCACCAACACCCTGGTGATTTTCATCAACCAGATCCGCATGAAAATTGGCGTGATGTTCGGCAGCCCGGAAACCACCACCGGCGGCAATGCGCTGAAGTTCTACGCCTCGGTGCGTCTGGACATCCGCCGCATTGGCGGCATCAAGAAGGGCGACGAAGTCATCGGCAACGAAACCCGAGTGAAAGTGGTGAAAAACAAGGTCAGCCCGCCGTTCCGTCAGGCGGATTTCGACATCCTCTACGGCGAGGGCATCAGCCGCGAAGGCGAAGTGATCGAACTGGGCGTCACGCACAAGTTCATCGAAAAATCCGGTGCCTGGTACAGCTATAACGGCCAGAAAATCGGCCAGGGCAAGGACAATGTCCGCGAATACCTGAAGGATAATCCCGGCCTGGCGCACGAAATCGAAAACAAGGTGCGCGCCGCCGTGGGCGTGGGCGGCCTGCCCGAGTTCGAACCCAGCGAAGAAGAAAAGAAAGAAGCCGCACTGCCGGACGATCCGGTGGTGCTGGACGACAAGCTGCTGTAAGCCACCCCGGCTGACGCGCTCCCGCGCCCACCCCGGCCACGCCCTGACCCGGCATGGCCGGGGTGGGCGTTTTGCTGTACCGTGGACCCGCCGCCCGGCACCGGCCACGACTGGCTTGCTTACCCAACCCAAAAGGATCACGCCCGATGAGCGACACCTTGCGCCGACGGGCGCTGGATTTACTCTCCCGCCGCGAATACAGCCGCGCCGAACTGGCGCGCAAACTCACCCGGCTGGGCAAAGACGCTGAAGCCGCCGCCGACGCCGCCGAACTGGATGCCCTTGATAATACCCTGGACGCCGACGAAAGCATTGACCTGTCCCAGGCGGATGCTGATGCAGCAGAGATTCCCGCTTCGCTCAGCGACACGGTGAACGCCTTGCTGGATGAACTGGCCGAAACCGGCTGGCAGTCTGACCAGCGTTTTGCCGAGATGTGGATTCAGGCGCATGGCCGCCGCCATGGGGCAATGCGCCTGCAGCAGGATTTGCGCCAGCGTGGCATTCCTGCCGAGCTGATTCAGGCCGCGCTGGCCGAGCACCAGGCCGCCACACCAGAACAGGACGAACTCAGCCGCGCCAGGGTGATCTGGGCGCGCAAGTTTGCCCACCCGCCCAGCAACCCGCAGGAACGCAACAAGCAGTATCGCTTTATGCTGTCGCGCGGTTTCAGCGCCAGCGTGGTCAGCAAGGTGCTGGCGGGCAGCAGTGAGGATGCCTAGTAGCCAGTCACGTTGAAACACGAGGGTGCCTGCGAGCAAGCCGACGTCGGATGTCTTGCTTTATTTATGTCAAACATCTTGATTTGACACAGCGAACCATCCGCCGCACCCCACCGCGTCATTCCCGCGCAGGCGGGAATCCAGGAGCATCCACAGCGCGCTGACTATCCGACAACGCTCAACACCCACCGCGCACGCTGTAGCGCGGTCTGGGTTCCCGCCTGCGCGGGAACGACAAGTGAGGTGGAGCTCATGCCGAAAGAGGTCTGGTCACCCATCACTTTGAAACGCAAGGGCATATGTGAGCAAACTGACGCCGGGCATCTCTATTTATTGTTCTAAAACAAAACCTTGCCTTGCCTAGCCACAGCGAACTACCCGCCGCACCCCGACCCCGTCATTCCCGCGCAGGCGGGAATCCAGGAGCATCCACAGCGTGCAGCAGGTGCGAGTTCTCACGACCACCACGCCACGCTCAACCCCCACGGCGCACGATGTGGCAAGACCTGGGTTCCCGCCTGCGCGGGAACGACAAGTCAGGCCAGGCTCATACCGAAAGAGGTTGAGTCACCCATCACCTTGAAACGCAAGGGTACATGCGAGCAAACTGACGTCGGGCATCCGCACCAATGATCCGGTTATATCATGATGAATGACTGCTGGCGTGTCCTTAACTAACGGCCTTAACCGCGCCGATCCCCGGTATCAAACCGTCTGACCATCCCCTGCACTTGGTCGGCCTTGGTGGCCAGTTCGGCAATCAGCGTGCCGGCCTGGGCAATTTCCTGGGTGGATGCCTCAATCCGCGTGCTGATATTGATCGTGCGTTCGGCCAGGTCGTGGGCGGTGGCCGATTGCTGCACATTGGTGTCGGCAATGCCACGCATCATCTGCTCCACCGCCCGGCTGGCCTGCAGGATGTCATCCAGGCTGCGGGCGGTGTCGGCCAGGTGGATTTCGCTTTGCTCCGAACTGTCGCCCACTTTGCGCATATTGGCGACAGCCGAGTCGGTGACCACACGGATGCTGGCAACAATCTGGTTGATTTCGGCGGTGCTGTGGCCGGTGCGCTCGGCCAGCCGGCGCACTTCGTCGGCCACCACGGCAAAGCCGCGTCCCTGCTCGCCAGCACGGGCGGCCTCAATCGCGGCGTTCAGCGCCAGCAGATTGGTCTGGTCGGCAATCTCGCGGATGGTGTCGGTGACGGTACTGATCTTGATCACCGACTGATACAGATCCTGGATGGTGGCCTGGGCCGCGCTGACATTCTGGGCGGCTTCACGGGTTTCCTCGCGCGACTGCGCCATATGGCCTGCACCCACCTGGGCGACGCCAGTGGCCTGGCCGGCAGCCACGGCGGCGCTGCCGGCGTGTTCGGCCACTTGTGAGACCGAGACGCTCATTTCTTCCACTGCGCCAGATACACCGGCCACTTCGTGCGATTGCTGGGCAAAGCGCTCCATCAGCTGTGACATCAGCTGATGCAGGCCGGTGCTGTGGGTGTGCATCAGGCTGGCGGCGTTGGACAGGTCGTCGATCATCACCTTGATATGCACTTGCATGGTGGCCAGACCGGCTTCGATGCGGCCGATTTCGTCAAAGCGGTCGGTGTCCAGCTGACTGGTCAGCCGGCCTTCGGCAATCTGGTCGAGGGTGTGGATGATGTGTTGCTGGCGGGCACGGCCACGGTAGGCACGCCAGCCCATCAGGCCGGTGATGGCAATGCCCAGGGCAATACAGGCCACTTTAAGCGCTGGACTATCCAGCCAGGCCGCCAGAACAATCAGCAGGTTGTATAGCAGCATGGTGGTTAGCCGGGTGGCAAAAGTCGATAGCCCCCCGGTGCGTTTGGCCGGCAGCTGGCCGTCCTTGCCAATTTTCTGGTAGAGCGCTTCGGCCTGGGCGATGTCCTGACGGCTGGCCGGGGAGCGCACCGACATATAGCCAATAATCTGGCCTTGCTGCTTGACCGGCACGATAAATGCCGACACCCAGTAGTGGTCGCCGTTTTTACAGCGGTTTTTGACCATGCCTTTCCAGGTGTGGCCGTTTTTTAGTGTGCGCCACATATCGGCAAAAGCAGCCGGGGGCATGTCGGGGTGGCGGACGATGTTCTGGTTGCTGCCCAGCAGTTCTTCGCGCTCAAAACCGGACAGTTGGACAAAGGCATCGTTGGCGTAGGTGATCACGCCTTTGAGGTCGGTTTTGGTGACAATCGTGCCACGGGTGAAAGGTTTTTCGGTTTGGGTAATCGGAAGGTTTATCTTCATGGTTTTCCTGAATTGCTCAGTGGGCATCCTTCACGCCCGTGTCAGGTGCGTGCAAGCAGTTCATTTTTGGCATTTTTCATGCGAATCAGCCAAGATACCGACGTAGAGCATGCTATGAAACTAAAAAATCTTTAGTGTAAAAATATCGAAAAACACGGGATGCTTGTCACTATTTATGACCGACACCCAAAAAATCCCTTCCTCCACGCTCTTTGCCCAGCGTTTGCGCGCTTGTCGTTTGCAGTGTGGTCTATCACAAATGCGCCTAGGTGTTCTGGCTGGCATTGATGAGCGGTCTGCCAGCCCAAGAATCAACCAATACGAACGAGGCAAGCACTTTCCTGACTTTGGCACCATAGTCCGCTTGGCGGCTGTGCTTGGTGTGCCTGCCGCCTATTTTTTTGCCGAAGATGAGCAGCTGGCTGACTGGATTTTATGCTGGGGAAAGCTGAATGCATCAGATAAATCATTCTGGCTGGAAAAAGTCAAGGAGGATTTATCCATGGTGTTTCAGGTGTAATTTTGCCAGTGAGGGCAGCGTGTGACTGATTATTAAACACAATGTATTTTTTGTTTTTAGTTGGCATCCGTGGCCACACATCGTCTTGGCGAATCGCTGTTATATATAAGCTATTTATTTTAAATCAATAGCATGTCCAGGGCCTCATGAAAATTAGCCTTATGTGCTTAATAAATGCTATAGACATTTTTATTTTAGCGAGAACGGGAGTCCAGGATATTGATTTTCCTGGATTTTGCGGTTGGCAAATACGATTTTTCTGAATCAGTCAGCGCGTCCCTTACGGTGCTGCCCTGCCGTATTGTTGCCAGGGCAGCGTGGCAAATGCTGTCAATCCTGCCAGGCTATCGGTGTTGTACTCAATGTCACAGATGGCATTGGCCACCTCCCGGAGGGCGGATAGCATGTCCTGCGAAGCGTTGATGCTGGCATTTAGCCATCTTGAGATATGGTCCAGCCTGGCTTTGGCTTCAGAAATCATTGTCTGAGTGCTGTCAATATAAATCCTGATGCTTTTGCTGGCATCAAGGATATGATTTGCTGCGCGCACCAGTGGTTGACTGACGCCTTGTGAATTTTTCAGGGAAAAAACTTTCTCGTCAATGTCCAGTGCCGTCATTTTTTCGGCAACATTCACGATCAAATTATCGACATGTGACAGATCCTGCTGGGCCTGTTGAATACGTTCGCTGAGTATATGATATCGTGACAGCAGCCTCTCAATTTCAGCTATTTGCTTGCCGGCTTCCTTCAAAAAATCCTCATGCTCGACCAGAGGGACGGCGTAGTACGGTGCTTGCGAGTTGGAGAGCCGGCCCACCAATGCCACCATTATGTCATAGGCTTTGTGAATCATGCCGGAGACCAGTTTTTCTATTTCTTCATGGCCGGTCAGCGTGAGAAGCTCCTGTTCCATCCGGTGAATCACCGACAGCAGAATGGCAACATTTTTATGGATATGCTGCAAGGTTTCCCATGTGCTGCGCTGAATCCGCCCAATATTGACAAGTTGTGGGTGAGTATCCGGGCTATTGTCTTCCATACGGTAAGCTCCACTGAGTGTCGTGCATATACGGCTGAGGGCAACGCTGATTGATTCATAAAAGTTGTGTGTGCCAAAAGCAACATCCAGCAACATCATCCCCCTGGATTCCCGCTTTTGCGGGAATGACAATTTTTTCAGTATTCCCTGAGCAGGTAAAATATGCCCTATTGTCCAAGATGGAAAAACGCCACGGCATCATGCAGGCCATCAGATAGTTTTCTGAGGGTGTTGGCCAGCGCGGCAGAAGCCTGGGCGTGCTGTTCATTCTGGCTGGCGTGCTCGCCAATCTGGGTAATGTGATTGGCCAGGGAGGCGCTGGAATGCGCCTGTTCATGCAAGGTGCTGACCATGCTGGCCACTGCTTCGGTCACGCTGTGTGCCGCCATGCGGATATCGGTCATGTGCTGCAGGGCAATATCGGCAACTTTGCTGCCTTCGGCCACATGCTGCACCCCGTCGGCCATGCCGGCCATGGCCTGCTGGCTGCCTTGCTGAATGTGTTCAATCATGCGCGCCACTTCTTCGGTGGATTGACTGGTGCGTTCCGCCAGCTTGCGCACTTCGTCTGCCACCACGGCAAACCCCCGGCCAGACTCACCCGCCCTGGCTGCTTCAATGGCAGCATTCAGCGCCAGCAGATTGGTTTGTTCGGCAATGCTCTGGATCACTTCCACAATGGAAACAATCTGGTGAGCCTGCTGGCCCAGCGAGTCCACCACCTCTGCCGCACGATTGACAGTATCGGCAGTGCTGCTCATGCTGGTTTGTGTGGTTTCAATCACTTGCCGCCCGGTTTGGGTGGCTTGGTCGGCTTGTTGCGTCAGCTGCTGGGCATCCTGTGCATGTTCCGCCAGGTGCTCAATACTGCTGGACAGCTCTTCCACCGCAGCTGTCATGCTGGCTGCCGCCTGGCTTTGCTGATGCGCGCCACTGGCCACGGTATCCGACTGGGCGGTCAAGCGCACAGAAGCCTGCTGCAATTGCATGGCCATGGCTTGAATTGGCCCAATGCTCTGGCGCATTTGCACCAGCATATGCTGGTTGGCCTGCAGCAGTTGGCCGGTTTCATCTGCAGCGCCGGCGGGGATATCAATGTCAAGCCGCCCATTGGCCAAGGCCTGGCTGACCGTCACCAGCTGGCGGAGCGGGCGAGTGATCAGGCGGCGAATCAGCACATAAATCAGCACCATGGCGCACAGCAGCACAGACACCGCCATGCCGGCCAGTTCCCAGCCCAGCATCCTGGCATCTTGCTGTTCTTCTGCAAATGAAGCAGACAGGCACACAGACCAAGGTACCGTGTTCAGCTGCTGGCAGCGGATAAATCGCTGGCTGACGGTTTGCTCGCCAGGGTTTTTCCAGTCGTAAAACGCGATTCCCCTGGGCTGTTGCAGCACATGGGTCAGGATGGCCTGGGTTTCGCCACTGGCCAAGTCTTGCAGCTTTTTACCGGTATGGAATGGGTGGGCAATCAGATAGCCTAAATTTTTGGGATCATTGGCGGCAATAAACAGATAGCCATCCTCACCCGTCCGGAAAGTTTTCAAGGCATGCTGCAAGGGTTCCAGTTGTGCTTTGGCCGGTTTGCCAATAAAAAGCGCGCCAATCAACTGGCCGGAAGCATCTTGAATGGGGCGATACCAGGTCATGTAGTCGCGCGCAAACAGGGTGGCAAGGCCGGTGTAGGATTGATTGTGATTTAGCTTTTCATAGGCAGGGTGTGTTCTGGCCAGCAAGGTGCCGACTGCGCGCATGCCTTTTTCATCGCGCACACTGGTGGCAATCCGGACCCAGTCGTTTCCCTGGCTGCTCTCCCGCAGGGCAAAAATAGTGGCTACCGCGCCTGTTTCCTGCACAAAATCGTCAACATAACCTGTATGGCCATTCAGTGGCACGTGGTTCAGCAGGAGGGTGGGCTCGGTATTCTGCTTGTCCTGACGGCTGAACGTGCCCTGCAGTTTGCGGGCAAATGCCTTGCCCAAGGCTTCGGCTGAAGCCGATTCCGTCAGCAGATAGGCTTGCGCCATGCCAGTGGCCAGCGTCAGGGTATTCTGGGCGCGAACCTGATTGTGTGCTTGCTGGGTGTCGGTAATGTGCCAGATGACAATGCTGGAGCCCAGAAAAAATACCATGGCAAGTGACAGGCAGATTGCCAGATTGAGCTTGGTGGCCAAAGGGATGAAACGGCGGGTCTGCATGGTGACGGTGCTACTTTACTATTTATAGTTAAATTCTATGATATCACATAATGCAGACCGATAAATCTAAATATTTCTTAGTGTCAAGTGTATTTGACAAATAATTATTGATTAACCCATTGGCTTAAGCTGGTTTTTAAAGCTTGTTTGATGACATGCATTTGATAGGTGACCAAAATTAAGGTCGCGCTGATTGATTCAGAAAAATCGTATTAGCCAGCAGCAAAACCCAGAAAAATCAACACGCTGGATTCCTGCCTTTGCGGGAATGACGATTTTTTCAGTGCATCCTTAAACAATGTGCATTTTAGGCCGCCAGCAGCATTGCATGCCGGGCGTGAGGTGAGACATTCTGCCTCTGTGTGCCACCCACACCCACTATTGCCGCCCCTGCGGGCAAAGGGGGATAATCCAGCGTATGCGTGGTGGCACCGGAAAGGCGCGGCAGCAAAAGCCGCACAAGCCCCCGGACAACAACATGGCAACCTAGCCAAAGCACCCTTATGAATCAATAGGATAGACCGAATATGCTGCTGATGATCGACAATTACGACTCCTTCACCTACAACCTGGTGCAGTACTTCGGTGAGCTGGGCCAGGAGGTGCAGGTGCACCGCAACGACGAAATCAGCCTGGATGACATTGCCCGGCTGGCCCCGCAGTATCTGGTGGTGTCGCCGGGGCCGTGCTCGCCGCTGGAGGCGGGCATTTCCGTGGCCGCCATCGAGCGCTTTGCCGGGCAGATTCCACTGCTGGGCGTATGCCTGGGCCATCAGAGCATTGGCCAGGCATTTGGCGGCAAGATTGTCCACGCCAAGCAGCTGATGCATGGCAAAACCTCACCGGTTCATCATCTGGACGTAGGCGTGTTCCGTGGCCTGCCCAACCCGGTCACCTGCACCCGTTACCACTCGCTGGTGATTGAACGCGACAGCCTGCCAGACTGCCTGGAAATCACCGCCTGGACCGACGATGGCGAGATCATGGGCGTGCGGCATAAAACCCTGGCCGTAGAAGGCGTGCAGTTTCACCCGGAATCCATCCTCACCGAACACGGCCACGCCATGCTGCGTAATTTTCTGGCCGACCACGCCTGAGCCCCCCTTACTGTACCGCCCCGCCGGGGCGGTTTTTTCATGCCCTGATTGCGAGCCTGCCCGATGATTTCTGCCCAAGCTGCCCTGAACCGCCTGATTGACGGCAACGAACTGTTTTACGACGAAATGCTGGACATCATGCGCCAGATCATGTCTGGCCAGCTGACACCGGCGCAGATTGCCGCCATTCTGATTGGCCTGCGGGTAAAAGTGGAAAGCGTGTCGGAAATCGCCGCCGCCGCCACGGTGATGCGCGAATTTGCCACGCCGGTGCCGGTGGCCCGGCGCGAGTATCTGGTGGATACCTGCGGCACTGGCGGTGATGGCGCGCATACCTTTAATATTTCCACCACGTCGGCCTTTGTTGCCGCCGCCGCCGGCGCGCGGGTGGCCAAGCATGGCGGTCGCTCGGTGTCGTCCAGCTCGGGCAGTGCCGACGTGCTGGAAACCCTGGGCGTCAAGCTCAACCTCAGCGCCGAAGCCGTTGGCCAGTGCATCGACGACATTGGCCTGGGTTTCATGTTTGCCCCCAACCACCACAGCGCGATGAAACACGTGGCCCCGGTGCGTCGCGAACTCGGCGTGCGCACCCTGTTCAATATCCTGGGCCCGCTGACCAATCCGGCTGGCGCGGATAATCAAGTAATGGGCGTGTTCCATCCCGACTTGGTGGGGATTCAGGCGCGGGTGCTGCACCAGCTGGGCAGTCGCCATGTGATGGTGGTACACGGCGAGGACGGTCTGGATGAAATCACCCTCACCGGCAACACCCGGATTGCCGAACTCAAGCACGGCAGCATCCAGGAATACACCCTCGATCCACGCGACTTTGGCCTGCTGTACTGCCAGACCAGCGACCTGAAAGCCGGCAGTGCGGCAGAATCTGCCGCCCGCGTGCAGGCAGTGCTGGCCGGCGAGCCGGGCGCATGCCGCGATATCGTGCTGCTGAATGCTGGCGCGGCCATTTATGTGGCCGGGGTGAGCGACACGCTGGCCAGCGGCATCGACGCCGCCCGCCACGCCATCGACAGCGGTGCGGCACAGCGCACGCTGGCGGCGCTGGTGGCACGCACCCAGGCGCTGGCGCAATAAGCACCGCTACGAATGAATGATTCAGCATGCCCGGCGCGGAACCCTGCGCCGCCAGCCGGGTCAGTCCGGCTTTACCGGGAGAAAGCCTGAGATGGAATACCGAATCAAAATCTGGGATACGCCCACCCGGCTGTTTCATTGGTCGCTGGTCGGCCTGTTTGCCGCCATGTGGTACACCGGCGAAGGCGGCGGCGATCTACTGCGGTTTCATTTGCTGGCCGGATACGGCGTGGCCGGGCTGCTGGTGTTTCGCCTGCTCTGGGGCATTGCCGGCAGTGACACCGCCCAGTTTGCCCGCTTTGTGCGCGGCCCCAGCACCATCATCGCCTACCTGCGCGGCAGCCTGCCCGAACACCGCATCCCCGGCCATAACCCGATGGGCGCACTGATGGTGCTGGCGCTGCTGGGCCTGCTGATGTTTCAGGTGGTCAGCGGCCTGCTGGCCACTGATGTCGATTCGTTTTTGTGGGATGGCCCGCTGGCCCGGCGCATCGACAGTGACTTGTCCGAGCAGATCACCAGCTGGCACAAAACCTCGTTCAACCTGCTGCT
Source organism: Aquaspirillum sp. LM1 (assembly GCF_002002905.1). Taxonomy (NCBI): domain Bacteria; kingdom Pseudomonadati; phylum Pseudomonadota; class Betaproteobacteria; order Neisseriales; family Aquaspirillaceae; genus Aquaspirillum; species Aquaspirillum sp. LM1. The sequence continues at coordinate 1,628,849 of NZ_CP019509.1, forward strand.
GCTGGCCGTTGGCCTGCATGTGCTGGCCATTGTGTTTTACCGGCTGGTCAAGCGGCGCAATCTGGTGTCGGCCATGCTGACCGGCCAGCAAAGCTACGGTGCCCAGCCGCCGGCGCTGCGCTTCTCGCCGGCCTGGCTGGCGCTGCTGTGCGCCGCGCTGGCGGCGCTGGCGGTCACTGCCGTGGTGCAGGGCTGGGTATAAAACCCGCCGTCACGGCCCTCTGCCTGGATGGGTTGGGGGCTGTTTTATGCCCGCCAGGCGGGTAAATCCGCCCAAATCCCGCCCGCCTGCCTTGCCCTGTCCGCCAAGCCGCCGCACAATATGCGTTTTGCCGCGTCTGCTACAGGATTCCCGACTATGCCCGCTTACCGTTCCCGTACCTCCACCCATGGCCGCAACATGGCCGGCGCGCGCGCGCTGTGGCGCGCCACCGGTATGGAAGATGCCGATTTTGGCAAGCCCATCATCGCCATTGCCAACAGCTTTACCCAGTTTGTGCCCGGCCATGTCCACCTGCACAACCTGGGCCAGCTGGTGGCGCGGGAAATCGAAAAAGCCGGCGGCATCGCCAAAGAATTCAACACCATCGCCATCGACGACGGCATTGCCATGGGCCACGGCGGCATGCTGTATTCGCTGCCCAGCCGCGACTTGATTGCCGACAGCGTGGAATACATGGTCAATGGCCACTGCGCCGACGCGCTGGTGTGCATCTCCAACTGCGACAAAATTACCCCCGGCATGCTGATGGCCGCGCTGCGGCTGAACATTCCGGTGATTTTTGTGTCTGGCGGCCCGATGGAAGCCGGCAAGGTGCAGTGGGGCGACGGCGTGCGCAAGCTCGACCTGGTGGACGCCATGGTGGAAGCCGCCAACGACAAGGTCAGCGATGAAGAAGTGGCCGCCGTCGAACGCTCGGCCTGCCCGACTTGCGGCTCCTGTTCCGGCATGTTTACCGCCAACTCGATGAACTGCCTGACCGAAGCGCTGGGCCTGTCGCTGCCGGGCAATGGCTCGCTGGTGGCCACCCACGCCGACCGCAAGGCGCTGTTTTTGCAAGCGGGCCGTACCATCGTCGAACTGGCCAAGCGCTACTACGAACAGGACGACGCCAGCGTGCTGCCGCGCAGCATCGCCACCTTTGAAGCCTTTGAAAACGCCATGAGCCTGGACGTGGCCATGGGCGGCTCGACCAACACCGTGCTGCACCTGCTGGCCGCCGCGCGCGAAGCCGGCGTGGACTTCACCATGCAGGACATCGACCGGATTTCGCGCCGTGTGCCGTGCCTGTCCAAGGTGGCCCCGGCCACGCAGAAATACCATATGGAAGACGTACACCGCGCCGGCGGGGTGATTGGCATTCTGGGCGAACTCGACCGCGCCGGGCTGATCCACCGCCATATTCCCACCGTACACGCGCCCACCCTGGGCGAAGGGCTGGACCGCTGGGACATTCAGCGCCCGACCTGCGACGACGCGGCCAAAATCCTCTACCGCGCCGCGCCTGGCGGCGTGCGCACCACCATTGCCTTCAGCCAGGACATGCGCTACCCCGAACTGGACGCCGACCGCGCCGAAGGCTGCATCCGCAGTCAGGCCAACGCCTACTCGCAGGATGGCGGCCTGGCCGTGCTGTACGGCAATATTGCCGAGCGTGGCTGCATCGTCAAGACTGCCGGGGTGGATGAATCCATCCTCACCTTTACTGGCCGGGTACGGATTTTTGAAAGCCAGGACAGCGCGGTGGCAGCGATTCTGGCCGACCAGATTGTGGCCGGCGATGTGGTGCTGATCCGCTACGAAGGCCCGAAGGGCGGCCCCGGCATGCAGGAAATGCTCTACCCCACCAGCTATCTGAAGTCCAAGGGCCTGGGCAAGGCTTGCGCGCTGCTGACCGATGGCCGCTTCTCCGGCGGCACCTCTGGCCTGTCCATCGGCCACGCCAGCCCGGAAGCCGCCGAAGGCGGGCTGATTGGCCTGGCAGAAGAAGGCGATACGCTGGAAATCAATATCCCGGCGCGCACCATTCACCTGGCGGTCAGCGACGAGGTGCTGGCCGAACGCCGTGCGGCCATGCTGGCGCGGGGGGCCGACGCCTGGAAGCCGGTCAACCGTGACCGTCTGGTCAGCCCGGCGCTGCGCGCCTACGCGGCCATGACCACCAGTGCCGATACCGGCGCGGTGCGGGATGTCAGCCAGATTGAACGCCGTTAAGCACACGCTGACCACATCGTCATCCTCGCGAGAGCGGGGATGACGAACGGTGTTGGGGAGAGGCTGGGAAAATCGTCATGCCCGTGAAAATTTGAATCCAGGGTATTGGTTTAAACGATTTTTCTGAATCAATCAGTGCCTCCTTAGCGCCGCTCACAACACTCAGCGCAGCGATTCTGGCGAGTAGCCAGTCACCATGATCTGAATCGAATGACTGGCAATTCGACCGCTTTCGGCATGAGCTTCACCTCCGGCGTCGTTCCCGCCTGCGCGGGAATGACGCGGTGTAGTGCGGCGAGTGGTTCGTCGTGGAACATGAACGCTTGTGTTTCAGCGTGACTGGCGACTAGTCGTGCCACCACGTCAGGAGGGTTTTGTGAGCGGTGCTTAACCGTTTCTCCTGTCTGCCCTGGCATGGCCGCCCAAATGGGCGGCTGCGCCTTCCGGCCTTTGGGCCTATTGCTGTCTTTCGCCCTCCTGCGTGGGCGGTTTCCGTTTTTGACGTTGGAATTTGCCATGCAAGAATTTGATCTGGCCGCGCTGTTCATGCTCGGTTTTCTGGCGGGCGGCCACTGCCTGGGCATGTGCGGCGGTATTGTTGCCGCCTTGTCCCTGCAGCAGCGCCAGGCCACCCGCCACTGGCCGCTGATGCTGGCCTATAACAGCGGACGGCTGGCCAGCTACAGCCTGGTGGGGGCGCTGGTGGGTGGCATTGGCGGGCTGGGCATTGCCGCGCTGAATATCGAAGCCTTGCAGTATTTGCTGTATGCGCTGGCCAATCTGCTGCTGATCGCCATGGGCTTGTACCTGATGGGGGTGTCGGCATTCATCACCCAGCTGGAGCGGCTGGGCAAGCCGCTGTGGCGCTATCTGCAGCCGGCCATGCAGCGCTTGCTGCCGGTGCGCACCCTGCGCCAGGCGGTGCTGGTGGGCGCGCTGTGGGGCTGGCTGCCGTGCGGGATGGTGTACACCGCCAGCCTGAGCGCGCTGGCCAGCGGCAGCGTCAGCAAGGGCGCGCTGACCATGCTGGCGTTTGGCCTGGGCACCTTGCCCAATCTGCTGGCCATGGGCGCGTTTGCCGATGCCTTGCGCACGCTGGCGCGTCAGCCGCTGGTGCGCTGGACGTCGGGTGGGCTGATTTGTGCGCTGGGGCTGTGGCGGCTGGTGCAGGTGCTGTAGGCGCGCCCAGCCCATTGGTCTGGTCTGCGCGGGGGGGTCAGGGCAGCTCGCGCCGTTCAAACAGCGCTTGCGCCAGAGTGCCGGGGTCGCTGTGCTCCAGCTCGCCGCCCACCGGCAGGCCGCGTGCCATCCGGCTAAGCTGCAGGCCGTGGCCCTTGAGCAGCGCACCCAGTGCATGCGCGGTGGTTTCGCCTTCCGGGGTAAAGTTGGTGGCCAGAATCACTTCCTGCACCTGGCCATCCAGCGCCCGGTGTGCCAGTTTTTCCAGCGGCAGATCGCGCGGGCCAATGCCGTCCAGCGGCGATAAACGCCCCATCAGCACAAAATACAAGCCATCGTAACTTTGCGTCTGTTCCAGCGTCAGCATGTCGGCGGGCATTTCCACCACACACAGCTGATCCTGGCGACGGGCGCTGTCGGCGCAAATGGCGCACAGCGGGGTTTCACTGAAAGTATTGCAGCGCTGGCAGTGGCCAATATGGCTGAGCGCGTGCTCCAGCGCCCTGGCCAGTTTTTCGGCACCGGGCTTGTCGCGCTGCAGCAGGTGATAAGCCATGCGCTGGGCCGATTTTGGCCCCACGCCGGGCAGCACGCGCAGGGCGGCAATCAGGTGGTCAAGGCTGGGAGGGTTTTTCATCGGGTGTCCGGCGGGCAGGGCAAAGGCAGGCTGCGGCCACGCAGTGAGCGGGCCGGCGGGGCAATGGCCGGGCTGACAGCCACGGCGGCACAGGGCATTGCGCCAGGCAAGGCCCTGTGCGGGGTCTGGCTCAGAACGGCAGTTTCAGGCCCGGCGGCAGGTTCAGCCCGGAGGTAAAGCCGGACATTTTTTCCTGGGTGGTGCTTTCCACCTTGCGCACGGCGTCGTTGACGGCGGCGGCCACCAGGTCTTCCAGCATTTCCTTGTCGTCCATCACGCTGTCGTCGATGCTGACGCGCTTGATGTCGTGTTGGCAGGTCATCAGCACCTTGACCATGCCGGCCCCGGACTGGCCTTCCACCTCGATGGTGGCCAGCTGTTCCTGGGCCTTTTTCATGTTTTCCTGCATTTGTTGGGCTTGTTTCATCAGCCCGGCGATGCCGCCTTTGTTGAACATCAGAGTGACTCCTGAACAGGTTGAATGGTGTCTTGGCGCAAGGTGGCGGCAAAGTCGCGCACCAGCGCCATCACGACGGGGTCTTGTTGCAGCCGCGCGCGCGCGGCGTCCAGCGCTTCGCCACGCAGGCGTTGCTGTTGCATGAAAGGGGTTTCGCCGCTGATATCGCCCAGCGTCACGTCCAGCGTCACCGGCTGGCCCAGCGCCTCGCCCAGTGTGGCGGCCAGCAGCGCCTGCACCTCGGCACTGGCGCTGAAGCGGAACTGCGGCGGCACACGCAGACGCAGTGTGGCACCGTCCACTGCCGACAGCTCGGCATTTTGCGCCAGCATGATTTCCTTGGCCCCCAGCCGATCGCGCAGGCCGGCAATCAGCTCGCCCCAGTTGCCGGTAAACACGGGCGGCTCAGCAGGGCGATCGGTATCGGCTTCGGCCTGTTCAGCCTGCGCGACAGGCGGGGCGGTCGGCACCGCCAGTGGCAAGGGCTCGGCCTTGACCAGATCCCTTTCAACTTCAACGGCGAGTTCAACGACGGGTACCACGCTGCGTGCCACGGGGGGCATTGGCGCAGAGGGGGGCAACGCCGGCGCTGGCTCAGCCGCCAGCATCGGTTCGTGGCTGGCCCATGGCGCGTCCTGCTCTGGCGGCAGCGCGCTGGGCAGCGGTGGGCGCTCGGGTTCTGCGGGTGCGGTGTGCGGCACGGGCTGGCGCGGCAGGCTGCCTTCCGGTGGTGGCGGCGGCGGTGGGGCGTCTTCCCACGGCGGTACGCTGTCGGCGGCAGGCGGTACGGCACGGGCCGCTGGCGCGCTGGACGGTGCCGCTGCCGGGCGTGGGGCCGGGGCCGTACGGACTGGCGCGCCGGCGTCTGCTGCACCGCTGCGCTTGTGCATCAGCTTGGCCAGCACGCTTTGTGCGCCGCTGCCACTAGCACTGGCCGGGCTGGCCGGTGGACGCGCCGCCGGTGCGGGAGATGCGTCGGAGTGGGGCGCTGGCGACGGTGCCGCAGGGCTGGCCGCTGCCGGCAAGGCCACGGGCGCATGGCCACCGGCTGGCGGCGTGGGGCTGGCCGGCAGATTGGCCGGATGAAACGCCAGCATGCGCAGCAGGGTCATGTTGAAACCGGCGTGCTCGTCCGGGGCCAGCGCCAGGTCGCGCCGACCAGTAATGGCAATCTGGTAGTACAGCTGCACATCGGCAGGCGGCAGCAGCTCGGCCAGCGCCACAATGGCGTCGCGCTCGGGCTCGTCCGGGGCCAGGGCGGCGGGCACGGTCTGGGTCAGGCTGATCTGGTAGAGTAGCTGGGCCATTTCGTGCAGCGCCGAATCAAAGCCAATGCTGCGCGCTGCCAGCTGCTCGGCTTCGGCCATCAGCGCCGGGCCATCGCCATCGGCCAGGGCGGCCAGCAGGGTAAACAGATAGCGGCGGTCTACCGCGCCCAGCATGGCGCGCACGCCGTCTTCGTGTACTTCACCAATGCCGTAGGCAATGGCCTGGTCCAGCAGCGACAGCGCGTCGCGCATCGAGCCGGATGCCGCCCGGCCCAGCAGGGTCAGCGCGGCAGGTTCATACACCAACTGTTCGGTGTCCAGCACATGGGCCAGGTGTTTGGCCACCTGCTGCGGGGTCATATTGCGCAGCGAAAACTGCAAACAGCGCGACAGCACGGTGACCGGCACTTTTTGCGGGTCGGTGGTGGCCAGGATGAACTTGACGTGCGCGGGGGGTTCTTCCAGCGTTTTCAGCATGGCATTGAACGCCGACTTGGACAGCATGTGTACTTCATCGATGATGTACACCTTGAAGCGGCCCACGCTGGGCGAATACTGGGCGTTGTCCAGCACCTCGCGGATATTGTCGATGCCGGTGTTGCTGGCGGCGTCGATTTCCAGCAGGTCAACAAAGCGGCCTGCGTCAATCTGCCGGCACGCCCCGCACACCCCGCACGGCTCGGCGGTCACCCCGGTTTCGCAGTTCAGGCTTTTGGCCAGAATCCGGGCAATGGTGGTTTTGCCCACGCCACGGGTGCCGGTCAGCAGGTAGGCGTGATGCAGGCGCTGTTCAATCAGCGCATTGGACAGGGCGCGCACCACGTGTTCCTGGCCAACCAGGTCGGCAAAACGCTTGGGACGCCACTTGCGGGCAAGAACTTGATAGGTCATGGGCGCGGATTTTACCCGATTTTGCCCCAACGCCGGCAGCGGATATCAGCCGGCGCAGACAAATCGGCAAAAAGCCGGCACCCATCGGCGCACGCCGTGCGGCTGGTGCTTAGCGTCCGTTCTGGCGGCGCTGGCGAATCTGTTCGGCCAACTGCTGGGCGGCCATGGCGTACAGCGTGCTCTTGTTATACCGGGTGATGGTGTAAAAGTTTTGCAGGCCCAGCCAGTATTCGGTTTCCCCCGGTGCCACTTCCAGCGGAAACAGCACCGCCTTGGCGGTGTCGTCCAGCGTGGCGGCTGGGGTGACGCCCATGGCGCGCAGTTCGGCCACGCTATAATGCAAATTGAATTTATCCTGCGCCAGCTGATCGGCCACCGCCTTGGGGGCCGTAGCGGCCACCACAATGGCCCCGCCGCGCTGCCAGCCATGCTGCTGGAAATAATGCGCCACGCTGGCAATCACATCCGCCGGGTTATTCCAGATATCGCGCTGGCCATCGCCATCACCATCCACCGCCCACTGGCGAAAACTGGATGGCATAAACTGCGGCCAGCCCATCGCCCCGGCGTAAGACCCCTTGAACTGAGTTGGATCGCGGCGTTCTTCCTGGGCCAGCAGCAAAAACGCCGCCAGTTCCTGCTGAAAATAACTGGCCCGACGTGGGTAATCAAACGCCACCGTTGCCAGCGCATCCAGCACGCGGAAGCTGCCCATATTGCGGCCAAAGCGGGTTTCAATGCCGATAATGGCCACAATCATCGCCTCGTCCACCCCGTATTGCTCGCTGGCCCGCTGCAGCAGCGCCGCATGCCGCGCCCAGAACGCTGCGCCTTCCTGGGTCAGCGTGTCGTTGACAAAGCTGGGGCGAAACCGGTACCAGGGCCGGGCGGTGGACGGCTTGTCAAATACCGCCAGAATCGACGGTTTGGTGTCGGCCTGCAGCAGGGTGGCGCTCAGCTGGTCACGGTTAAAGCCATGGTTGCGCACCATTTGCTCGATAAAGGCGTCCACATCTGCCCGCCCGGCCAGGCTGGCGGCGTGGGCAGGGGCAATCAGGCTCAGGGCAAGGCAGGCAGCAAGGGCAAGTGGTTTCACGGCAGTCATCCGGCAAAAAGGCAAAGATGGCGGATGGTAGCCTGAAATGCGCGGGCGCGCTGCAGCTGGTGTGAAAAACCGGGGCAATCAGCGGGGTAGCGGCTGGTCTGGCGTGGCAACGATGTAGTGGTCTAATCTTTTCGAACAGCCCGATAGGTGGAACAATCCCACCACCCAAAGGACATCGAACATGCCACAAACCCGTCGCCACTTTGCCCCCGAGTTCAAACTCGAAGTCGCCAAAAAAATCGTTCAGCAGCAATGCAGCATCACCCAGCTCTGTCATGAACTGAACCTTGGCGAAACCGCCGTCCGCCGTTGGGTCGCCCAATACAAAGCCGAACTCAACGGCCAGCCAGGCATCGGTCTGCCTCTGACCCCAGACCAGCAACGCATCCGGCAACTCGAAGCCGAACTGCGCATTGCCAAAGAGGATAACGAAATCCTAAAAAAAGCCTCGGCCTTGTTCGCCCGCGCTTATCGATGATGTTGCCCATCGTTAGCCAACTGGACAGGGCGCACAGCAAAAGCACACTCTGCCGCGTGCTGGGCGTGAGCCGCTCCGGCCTGCATCACGCTCGCCAGCGCGGTGATCGCCCGGTGTGTGATCTGCGCACCGAAACCGTGTTCAAGGCCGTCTTTGCCGAGCACCAGCAAACCTATGGCAGCCGCAGAATGCGCAGCGAGCTGGCCAAACGTGGCTTGGCGCTTGGGCGCTACAAAGTGCGTAAACTTTTGAAAGCATTTGATTTAAAAGCCTGCTGGAAGCGCAAATTTGTTCACACCACGGACAGCAAACACACGCTGCCGGTGGCGGAAAACCTGCTGAACCGCAAGTTTAACCCCAAGGCCTTGAACCAGGCCTGGGCTTCAGACATCACCTATATTCGCACGCGCAGCGGCTGGCTCTACCTGGCCGTGGTGATGGATCTGTGCTCACGCCGGGTGATTGGCTGGGCCATGGAGCCACATATGCGGGCGGAGCTGGTTTGTCGGGCGCTCACCATGGCACAAGGGCAGAGAAACCCCGCTGCAGGTGTGCTGCTGCACTCAGACAGAGGCAGCCAATACGCCAGTGCGGAATACCAGGCGCTGCTGAAGAAACACAAGATGGTGTGCAGCATGAGCCGGAAAGGAAACGGTTGGGAAAACCAGCGTAGCGCAGTTTTGCGAGCCGTAGGCGAGAGGGCATAGCCCGGCACAACGCCCCGATGGAGCGCTTCTTCCTGAATTTAAAGATGGAGCGGGTATGGCGTAAAGATTACGCCAACCATGAAGAAGCGCGCCGGGATGTGGCGGATTACCTGATGAAGTTTTACAACCAGAAGCGTTTGCACTCGGCGCTGGGTGAGATGAGCCCGGCAGAGTTTGAAAGACAATGCCAGCTCAGCCCTGCGCCTGTGCAGGCTTGAGCGGCTGACTCCCTATCGGGGTGTTCGAAAAAACTTGACCAGTACACATTGCTCGTAGCGCTCCTTTTGCAACGCCAGCGCCTTGTTGAAGACGAACCGGCACGAGCCAGCGAAGCGGCGCATTTGCCGCTCTTGCTGGCCGTCTGGCCGCAATTCGTATTTGTAGGCTTGAAGGCGTTGCATACTGGGTATTTTATACAGCCCACCCCCATCGATGGCAAGGACGGCTACGCCGTCCGCGCCATCCTTCCCCGCCCTGAATGGCGGGGCTTGCCGCGCACCGGGTCAGTCACGTTGAAACACAAGGGTGTACATGAGCCAATTTATGCCGGGTATCTCGGTTTGATTTCTGTTAAAACAAAACCTGACTTTGCCACAGCGAACCACCCGCCGCACCCTGCCGCGTCATTCGCGCGCAGGCGGGAATCCAGGGGCATCCACAACGTGCAGCGGGGGTGAGCGCTCACCCCCGTCCCGCCATGTGCCACACCCACGTGTGCACGCTGTGGCGCGGTCTGGGTTCCCGCCTGCGCGGGAACGACAAGTCGGGTGAGATTCATGCCGAAAAAGGTCTAGGGATACGCTGAAAAAATCGTCCTGACTACTACCTACCGCCCGTGCGCAAGCGGTGGACACCCGGCCCTGGCCGGGGGAGTGCCGGCCAGGGCCGGGCGGTTAGCCTTCGTCGCCAAACAGCCGCTGCTTCAGCTCTCGCAGGCTGTCGCGCAGGCGGGCGGCGTCTTCAAAGCGCAGGTCGCGGGCGGCGTCCATCATGGCTTTTTCGGTTTCCTTGATCCGCCGGGCCAGCTGTTTCTCATCCAGCACTTCGTCCTTGGCCTTGCGCGCCTGGCTTTCTGCGCTGTACACCCCATCAATGATGTCCTTGATGCGCTTTTGCACCCCGCGCGGCACAATGTCGTTCTCGGCGTTAAACGCCAGCGGCTTGTTGCGCCGGCGTTCGGTTTCGCCCATGGCCCGCTCCATCGAGCCGGTGATGCGGTCGGCTTAGAGGATTGGCCTTGCTATTTCAGACTAAAATGTTGCGCTTCCACCTTGCGCCTAGTGTGGCTTACAATATGCTAAGGACACGCTGATTTATTCAGAAAAATCGTGTTTGCCAAAAGCAAAACCCAGTAAAATCAAAGCCATGGATTCCCGCCTTCGCGAGAATGACGATTTTTTCAGCGTATCCCTAAGGCTGATTTTTAGGTCGATTGCATTGTTAAGCAATGCTCTCACAACAAGGCAAGAGTAGTTAGTAATGTGATTTATTAGCTTGATAATTATCGCCACCACATCTAAAACAGGAAAAAAATGACCAGTTCTTTCTTAATTCTAACTCGTTCTGGCCAAAAAAATATTAACGTTGAACCTGGAACTTCTGCTTATTTTGTTGGCGCAAACGGGGGAGGAAAGACCAGGCTCGCAGTCCGCATCGAAGAGCAGCTTGGCGAGAAATGTCATCGCATATCTGCTCATCGCGCACTTAACTTAAATCCAGCAGTTGCCAAAATTGGTGAAGATAACGCATTACTTGGATTGCGGTATGGCTATACACCTAAACCCCTTAATAGTGCGCTACCGCACCTTACTTTGCGTCTTAACAATCGCTGGCAGCAAAAAGCTGCCACAAACCTACTTAATGATTATGATTTTTTAATTCAAGCGCTATTTGCAGAGCAGTCAAATACAGCACTTGGCACTCATAAAAATGCTAGAGCGCAAAATGGAATACCTGCTAAGCAAACAAAGTTTGAATGGCTAGAAGAAATCTGGGAAAGGTTATTGCCACATAGAAAGCTGAATATCTCAGGCGATAATATTACCGTAAAAACAACTGACTCAACCAGTGATTATTCGGCTGCAGATATGAGTGATGGTGAGAGATCTGTTTTTTATCTCATCGGACAAACTTTGATGGCGGTGCAGGGTTCTTTGCTGATTTTTGATGAGCCAGAACTACATATTCATCGCTCTATTGTTGCTGCTTTATGGGATGAGCTAGAAGCTGCACGGCCTGATTGTGGAATGGCCATTATTTCACATGATCTAGAATTTATTGCATCGAGAAAAGGCCAGAAATTCATATTGCGTGCTTATCATCCGGACACAGGATGGGAAATTGATGACATTCCTGAGGATGCTGGATTTTCTGAAGAGATTGCCACGCTGATTCTTGGTAGTCGAAAGCCAATCCTTTTTGTTGAGGGTGGAAATTGTAGCCTTGACAAAGCTGTTTTCCGTGCATGCTATCCAGATTGGACAGTCATTCCAAGAGGTTCTTGCGAAGAGGTTTTGCACGCAGTTGTAACGATGCGAGCAAACCAAATGCTGACCAGAGTACATTGTGTAGGTTTGATTGATGCAGATGGCTATTCTGAAGAGGAAATTCAAATTTTTCAGGCTAAAGGGGTTGAGATTTTGCCCGTATCAGAGATTGAAAATCTCTTCTTACTTCCTGAAGTAGTCGAGGCGATTGCTAAGTCAGAAGGTTATAACCAAGATGACGTGCGTCAAAAAATCACACAAGTTCATGCCGAACTATTTTCACATGCTGCAGAATCAAAAAACAAAGACGCCGTGATATTGCGTTATTGCAGACGCAGAATTGATAGAGCACTAAAGAAAATTGACCTAAGCAATGCTTCCGATGTAAACAATTTATCTAGGGTTTATAAAGAGAAAACCGGCTCCCTTGATATAAGCACGCTTGCTCGAAACGCAGACGATGCAATCCAGAAAGCAATCTCCGAAAAAAATGTAGCTGAATTGCTAAGGTGGTATGACAACAAAGGGATTCTCACCTTGGTGGCAAAAGTAAAAGGCACTACAAAGGATAAATTTGAGCAATGGGTGGTTCGTATAATGCGCAGCAATACAGATCTGGCAGTAGCTAATGCAGTCAAAAGTAAATTGCCTATTCTACAAACAAGGTAAAATAGGCTCCATTTTTTAGTGGCGGATAAGAATATGTTAAACCAAACAGCTCCACAAATATTTATGCCCACTCACAACCAATTAGTTAGTAGAGATTAAAAACCTATAGCCCCCCGTTTTAGCTTAAGGGCACGCCAATTTATTCAGAAAATTGCTTTTGCCAAAAGCAAAATCCAGCAAAATCAAAAATCTGAACTCCCGCTTTTGCGGAAATGATAATTTTTCAGCATGCCCTTAATAGCTTGGCGCTCTCACTCCGCCACAGCCTACGCGCCCTCCTCGCCAAACAGCCGCTGCTTCAGCTCTCGCAGGCTGTCGCGCAGGCGGGCGGCGTCTTCAAAGCGCAGGTCGCGGGCGGCGTCCATCATGGCTTTTTCGGTTTCCTTGATCCGCCGGGCCAGCTGTTTCTCATCCAGTACTTCGTCCTTGGCCTTGCGCGCCTGGCTTTCTGCGCTGTACACCCCATCAATGATATCCTTGATGCGCTTTTGCACCCCGCGCGGCACAATGCCGTTCTCGGCGTTAAACGCCAGCTGCTTGTTGCGCCGGCGTTCGGTTTCGCCCATGGCCCGCTCCATCGAGCCGGTGATGCGGTCGGCGTACAGAATGGCCATGCCGTGCAAATTGCGCGCGGCGCGGCCAATGGTTTGAATCAGGCTGCGCTCGCTGCGCAAAAAACCTTCCTTGTCGGCGTCCAGAATGGCCACCAGGCTGACTTCGGGAATATCCAGCCCTTCGCGCAGCAAGTTGATGCCCACCAGCACGTCAAACACCCCCAGGCGCAGGTCGCGCAGGATTTCCACCCGCTCCACCGTGTCGATGTCCGAGTGCAGATAGCGCACTTTCACCCCGTGCTCGCTGTAGTAGTCGGTCAGTTGCTCGGCCATGCGTTTGGTCAGCGTGGTGACCAGCACCCGCTCGCCACGGCTCACGCGCAGGGTGATTTCCGACAGCAGATCGTCCACCTGGGTGGTCACCGGACGCACTTCAATCAGCGGATCGACCAGCCCGGTCGGGCGCACCAGCTGCTCGACCACCTGGCCGGCGTGGTTGGTTTCGTAGTCGGCTGGGGTGGCGGAGACAAAAATGGTCTGTGGCATTTTCTGCTCGAATTCCTCGAACTTCAAAGGCCGGTTGTCCAGCGCCGACGGCAGGCGGAAGCCGTATTCCACCAGGTTTTCCTTGCGTGCGCGGTCGCCGCGATACATGCCGCCAACCTGGCTGACGGTGACGTGCGACTCGTCGATGATCATCAGGCTGTTTTTCGGCAGGTAGTCAATCAGCGTGGGCGGTGCATCGCCCACGGCGTGCCCGGAAAAATGCCGCGAGTAGTTTTCGATGCCCTTGCAAAAGCCCATTTCGTAGAGCATTTCCAGATCAAAGCGGGTGCGCTGTTCAATCCGCTGTGCCTCTACCAGCTTGCCCTCCTGCTCAAACCATTTGCGCCGGGCGTTCAGCTCGGTTTTGATTGCCTCGCAGGCGCGCAGCACGGTGTCGCGCGGGGTGACATAATGGCTGGACGGAAACACGGTAAAGCGGCCCACCCGCTGGCGGGTTTGCCCGGTCAGCGGGTCGAACAGCTGCAGGCTTTCCACTTCATCGTCAAACAGGCTCACCCGCAAGGCCAGCTCGGCGGATTCTGCCGGGAAGATATCGATCACGTCGCCGCGCACGCGGAACACGCCGCGCTTGAACTCCAGTTCGTTGCGGTCGTATTGCATCAGCGTCAGCCGGCTGATGATGTCGCGCTGGGCCTTTTGCTCGCCTTCTTTCAGGTGCAGAATCATCTGGTGGTAGGCACTGGGGTCGCCAATCCCGTAAATAGCCGACACCGTTGCCACAATCACGCAATCCGGACGTTCCAGAATGGCCTTGGTGGCCGACAGCCGCATCTGCTCGATATGTTCATTGATGGACGAATCCTTTTCAATGAACAGGTCGCGGCTGGGCACATAGGCTTCCGGCTGGTAGTAGTCGTAGTAAGACACAAAATACTCGACCGCGTTTTCCGGAAAAAACTCGCGCATTTCGGCGTAGAGTTGTGCCGCCAGGGTTTTGTTCGGTGCCATGATGATGGCCGGACGCCCGGTGCGGGCAATCACATTGGCCATGGTATAGGTTTTGCCTGAACCGGTGACCCCGAGCAGGGTCTGGTAGGCCAGTCCGTCTTCCAGCCCTTCAACCAGCCGGGCAATGGCCGTGGGCTGGTCGCCGGCGGGCGGAAACGGTTGATGAAGCTGATAGGGGCTGCCGGGGAACGTCACAGACATGGGGCGGACTCGCTGACGAAAAGGCGAAAAACCCCGATTTTAGATTGTTTCGCCCCCAGCGCGTGCGTAGAATCTCACCGATTGCAACAAGGACCCAAGCCACATGCTGAATCGTGTCATCTCGCTGGCGTTTACCGCCTGCCTGACCACCCTGCCATTACTGGCCTGCGCCACCGGGCCGCAATCTGCGCCGGGGCCGTCTTCTTCCCATCCGGTGGTGCCCAAGGTGGCCGCCAACGCACGCATCGCCGACAACTACGACAACGGCAGCGCCCCGGCGCTGCATTCCAACGCCGCGCTGGTGATGAATGCCCAGACCGGCGAACTGATTTACGCCAAAAACAGCAATGTCACCCTGCCGATTGCCTCAATCACCAAGGTGATGACCGCCATGGTGACGCTGGATGGCCGCCAGTCGCTGGATGAGCTGATCACCATCACCGACGACGACGTGGACAAGGTCAAGCGCTCTGGCTCGCGCCTGGTGGTAGGTGCCACCCTGCCGCGCCGCGACATGCTGCTGCTGGCGCTGATGTCGTCGGAAAACCGCGCCGCTTCGGCGCTGGCACGCACCTATCCGGGCGGCACCCGCGCCTTTGTCAGCAAGATGAACCAGAAAGCCCGTGCACTGGGCATGCGCAATGCGGTGTTTTACGACGGCACCGGGCTGAACAGCGGCAATAGCGCCACCGCCAGCGACCTGGCGCGCATGGTGCAGGCAGCGTATCACTACCCGCTGATCCGCCAGTTCACCACCACCGCCGAGCAGGAAGTCTGGATCACCAATAACCGTCGCCTGCAGTATCGCAACAGCAATGCGCTGGTGCGCGAAGGCGAATGGCAGATTGGCCTGTCGAAAACCGGCTATATCAAGGAAGCGGGCCGCTGCTTGGTGATGCAGGCCACGGTGAACCATCTGCCGCTGGTGATTGTGCTGCTGGACGGTGCCGGCAGCCAGACCCGCATTCAGGATGCCCGCTCGATCCGCACCTGGCTGGAGCGTCAGCCGGGCAGCTGGCTGGCAGGCTAGGCTGATTTTTATCCTGCGCCGGTACTGGCCGGCGCAGGGGGTTGCCCCCGCACCAGCATGCTGCACTGCACACCGAGTTCGGCACAGCGCGCCAGCGTAGCGTATGATGAAAACCATGACGCCCCCTGCCCGCCAGCCATGCGCGCCCAGGCCGCAGCGGCGGGCCCATTCGTGATTTCCCAATTTTCCTTAAGTTATGCTCAGTCCAATTCAAGACATCATCGCCGACATCAAGGCCGGCAAGATGGTTATCCTCGTTGACGAGGAAGACCGCGAAAACGAAGGCGACCTGGTGCTGGCAGCAGAATATGTCACCCCGGAAGCCATCAACTTCATGGCCAAGCACGCGCGCGGCCTGATCTGCCTGACCCTGTCCGAAGCCCGCTGCCGCCAGCTGAACCTGCCGCTGATGGTCAGCAATAATGGTTCATCGCACGGCACCAACTTCACCCTGTCGATTGAAGCCGCCGAGGGGGTGAGCACCGGGATTTCTGCTGCTGACCGCGCCCGCACCATTCAGGCTGCGGTAAACCGTCTGGCCAAGCCGGCGGATATTGTCCAGCCGGGGCATATCTTCCCGCTCAAGGCGCAAAACGGCGGTGTGCTGGTGCGCGCCGGCCACACCGAAGCCGGCTGCGACCTGGCTGCCCTGGCCGGCCTGGAGCCGGCTTCGGTGATCTGCGAGATCATGAACGACGACGGCACCATGGCCCGCCTGCCCGAACTGCTGGTGTTTGCCGAGCAGCACGGTTTGAAGGTGGGGGCGATTTCCGACCTGATCCACTACCGCAGCCGCCACGAATGCCTGATCGAACGGGTGGGCCAGCGCGTGGTGAACACCCCGTTTGGCCAGTTCACCCTGCACGCCTTCCGCGACAACACCACCGGCGAAACCCACCTGGCGCTGAGCAAGGGCGACATCCGCGCCGACAGCGACACCCTGGTGCGGGTGCACGAGCCACTGTCGGTGATGGACTGGCTGGACACCGGCTACAGCCCGCATTCGTGGAGCATGAGCCAGGCGCTGAGCCGGATTGAAGCCGAAGGCAAGGGCGTGGTGGTGCTGCTGCATCGCACCGAACACGGCAGCGAGCTGCTGGAACGCGCCCTGCCCGACCTGAACGCCGCCCAGCCGCGCGCCAAGTGGGACGCCAAAACCTTTGGCATTGGCGCGCAAATGCTCAAAGCGCTGGGCGTGGGCCGGATGACGCTGATGTCCCAGCCGCGCAAAATTCCCAGCATGACCGGCTTTGCACTGGAAATTTCAGGATATTTGCTGCCCGATCCGCTAAACACGTAAAATAACCGGTTTTTCGGCAGCCGACCGGCTGCCGTTTCCGCGACGGAGACTTTCATGCATCCCGACATCGTTACCCTTGAGCCCAACCTCGACGGCAAAGACCTGAGCATCGGCATTGTCATGAGCCGTTTCAACCCGGTGGTTTGCGAAGGCCTGCGCGACGCCTGCCTGGCCGAACTGCTGGCCCTGGGCGTGGCCCCGCAAGACATCGTGCTGGTGACGGTGCCGGGCGCGCTGGAAATTCCGCTGGCCCTGCAAACCATGGCCATGTCCGAAGACGATGACTTCGACGCCCTGATTGCCCTGGGCGCGGTGATTCGCGGGGAAACCTACCACTTCGAGCTGGTGTCCAACGAATCCGGCGCGGGCGTCACCCGCGTGGGCCTGGACGCCGGCATCCCCATTGCCAACGCCATCCTCACCACCGAAACCGACGAGCAGGCCGAAGTCCGCATGGTGGAAAAAGGCCGCGACGCCGCCCGCGTGGCGGTGGAAATGGTTAATCTGCAAAAGAGCTTTTTTGAATGAAAACTGCCCGACGCCGTGCCCGCGAGTTTGCGGTACAAGGGGTGTACCAGTGGCAACTGAACGCCCACTCCGCCTCCACCATTGAAAAAAACCTGCGCGAAAACGAGTTTTTTGCCAAGGCCGACGAAGCGCTGTTCCGCACCCTGCTGTTTGGTGTGCTGCAGGACGTGCCCGCCCTGGATGCCCAGCTCAATCGTCACTACGAACGCGAAGCCGAAGAAGTCAGCCCGGTGGAGCGCGCCATCCTGCGCGTGGCCGCGCTGGAGCTCACCCAGCACCCGGATACCCCGTATCCGGTGATCATCAACGAAGCGATCGAAATCGCCAAAACCTTTGGCGGCACCGACGGACACAAGTTTGTCAACGGCGTGCTGGACAAACTGGCGGTGGAAGTACGCGGCGATGAAGTGGACGCGCAAAAGCGTCAGCGCCGGATCAGCCGGGAGGGGTGAGGCCATTTTTGGCTGCATCGCTAGCAAAAAACGCGCTTAGGCTTGCTCTGGCGCGTTTTTTATATCGACTGGGCTGTATTGCGCCAATTATTTAGGCTAAAGGATACGCTGATTTATTCAGAAAAATCGTGTTTGCCAAAAGAAAAACCCAGCAAAATCAAAACTCTGGGTTCCCACCTTCGCGGGAATGACGATTTTTTCAGTTTATCCCTAGTAGCCAGTCACCATGATCTGAATCGACTGACAGGCGATTAGAGCGCTTTCGGCATGAGTGTCACCTCAGGTGTCGTTCCCGCGAAGGCGGGAACCCAGACCGCGCCACAGCGTGCGCGGTGGGCATGGCGCAGGTAGCGCTGATGAGCGCTCACCCCGCTGTACGCTGTGGACACGCCTGGATTCCCGCCTGCGCGGGAATGACGCGGTGGGGCGCGGCGAGTGGTTCGTCGTGGAAGTGAGCCATCGTGTTTCAACGTGACTGGCTACTAGTCGTCAGTCACCCTGATATGAACCGATCATTGGCACAGATACCCAAGGTCAGCGCGTTCGCCTGCAGGTGGGTATTTTTCAACGGGACGGCGACTCGACCGCTTTCGGCATCAATCTCACCCGACGTGTCGTTCCCGCGCAGGCGGGAACGACACGATGGTGTACGGTGGGCAGTTCGCTGTGGCAAAGTAAGGCTTTGTTTTAAAATAGATTAAACTGAGATGCCCGGCATAAACTTGCTCGGTGGTGTAGCGTGGTGGATGGGTGGGCTCAAGCTACGCCAGCTGATTGCAGTAATACCAGATCAATACCACATGAGTGTCGCCAGCAGCGTTGCGGGCTTGGTTGGTAGAGGCGTTTATACGATGGCCCTGACTGTCACACAATCGCCACCCTGAAGTGTGCTGGCCTGCGCTATAATCGCGCGCCCTTACTTACGCCCCGCCGCGCAGGAACAGCCATGATGGTTCAAGCATGTGGTGTCGATTTCGGCACGTCCAACTCCACGGTAGGCTGGTGCCGCCCCGGCCAGCCCACCTTGCTGGCGCTGGAAGACAATAAATCCACCCTGCCCTCGGTGGTGTTTTTCAATGCCGAAGAAGACCGCACCGTGTTTGGCCGCCAGGCGATTGGCGAATACCTGGAAGGCTACGAAGGCCGGCTGATGCGTTCGCTGAAAAGCATTCTGGGTACTGGGCTGATGAATGGGCAAACCGAAGTGAATGGCCAGACCGTGCGCTTTATGGATCTGCTCACCCTGTTCATCCGCTCGCTCAAGCAACGGGCGGAAACCCAGGCCGGGCGCAGTTTTCAGCACGTAGTACTGGGCCGACCGGTGTTTTTTGTTGATGATGACCCGGTGGCCGACCAACTGGCGCAAGACACCCTGGCCGACGTGGCCCGGCTGGCCGGGTTTACCGAGATTGAATTCCAGTTTGAACCGATTGCCGCCGCGTTTGACTACGAAAGCCGGATTGAACGCGAGGCGCTGGTGCTGATTGTCGATATTGGCGGCGGCACCTCGGACTTTTCCCTGCTGCGCCTGGCCCCGGAACGCAGCCAGCGGCTGGACCGGCTGGACGATATTCTGGCCAATGGTGGCGTGCATATCGGCGGCACCGACTTTGACAAGCAACTGAGCCTGAATGCGGTGATGCCGCTGCTGGGCTACCGCTCGCGGCTGAAAAACCACACCGAAGTGCCGTCCAGCTACTACTTCAACCTGGCCACCTGGCACACCATCAACTTTGCCTACACCCGGCAAACCCAGGCCGAACTGCGCGCGGTGTACGCCGACGCGCTGGAGCGTGACAAGCTCGACCGCCTGCTCAGGCTGATTGAACAACGCACTGGCCACTGGCTGGCCATTCAGGTAGAAGCCGCCAAGATTGATCTGTCTGGCGCAGACCAGTGCCAGCTTGACCTGAGCGAAATCCAGGCCGGGCTAAGCCACACCATCGCCCGCCAGGAATTCGACCAGGCGATAGAAGCGCAGCTGCTCAGCATCGAAACCACCCTGCAGCGCCTGCTTAACGACGCACAACTGCGTGCGGATCAAGTGGACACGGTGTTCTTTACCGGCGGCTCCAGCGGCGTGCCACTGCTGCGCCAGCGGGTGGCGGCGATGTTTCCGGCCGCCCAGGCGGTGGAAGGTGACCGTTATGGCAGCATTGGCTGCGGCCTGGCGCTGGATGCCGCCCGGCGGTTTGCCTGAGCGACGCAGAGGTGGCGGTTTACCGCAACGCATCATCCAGCCAAAACCCTGCACACGAAAAACCCCCCGCACAAGCTGCCCTGTGCGGGGGGTTTTTAACGCTGGCGCAGCAGAATTACTTCTCGACAAAGGCGCGTTCAATGGCGTAGTCAGCCGGATCGCCCATGCGCGGGGATTCCTTGAAGCCCAGGCCGTTGAGGATGTCGCACAGGTCGGTGAGCATGCTCGGGCTACCGCAGATCAGCACGCGGTCGTTTTCCGGATTGAGCTGCGGCAGGCCGATGTCGGCGCACAGCTTGCCATTGGTGATCAAGTCGGTCAGCCGGCCCTGATTGCGGAACGGCTCGCGGGTGACGGTGGGGTAGTAGATCAGTTTTTCCCGCACGATGTCGCCAAAATATTCATTGTTTGGCAGCTCATTCAGGATGTAGTCGTGGTAGCCCAGTTCGCTCAGCCAGCGCACGCCGTGGGTCAGCACCACTTTTTCGTAGCGTTCGTAGACTTCCGGATCCTTGATGATCGACATGAACGGTGCCAGGCCGGTGCCGGTGGACAGCAGGTACAGGTTTTTGCCCGGCAGCAGGTTGTCCTGCACCAGGGTGCCGGTGGGCTTTTTGCTGATCAGCACGGTGTCGCCTACTTGCAGGTGTTGCAGGCGCGACGTCAGCGGGCCATCCTGCACCTTGATGCTGTAGAACTCCAGATGTTCTTCGTAATTGGAGCTGACAATGGAGTACGCCCGCATCAGCGGCTTGCCGTCCACTTCCAGTCCAATCATCACAAACTGGCCGTTGATGAAACGCAACCCTTCGTCGCGGGTGCAGGTGAAGCTGAACAGGGTATCGTTCCAGTGGTGAACGGAAAGCACGCGTTCTGCGGTCATGTTGGCCATGGTATTGAATCGCTCTCAGATAGCTGAATAATAAGTAAGTACCGATTTTACCGCCGGATCGGCTCCGGGCATACAGGTATTTCGGGTTTTGCTGAACAACATTTGCCCTGCATCAAATGCACCAGCCCGCTGACCACAGGCGCAGCGGGCGGCAAAACCTGCGCCAGACGGCGCAGGGCAACTGGCAGGCTCAGTCGGCCAGATGCTGGAACAACGGGGTGGACAGGTAGCGTTCGCCAAACGACGGAATCACCACCACAATCAGCTTGCCGGCATTTTCCGGGCGGCGAGCCAGTTCCAGCGCAGCCCAGGTGGCGGCACCAGAGGAAATGCCCACCAGCAGCCCTTCCTGGGTGGCCATGGCGCGGGCAGTGGTAAAGGCGTTGTCGTTGCTGACCTGAATCACTTCATCATAAATTTCCGTGTTCAGGATGGCCGGCACAAAGCCGGCACCAATGCCCTGAATCGGGTGCGGGCCTTTCGGGCCGCCGGACAATACCGGCGAAGCTTCCGGCTCAACCGCCACAATCTGCACGCCCGGCTTTTTGGCTTTGAGCACTTCCCCCACGCCGGTGACCGTGCCACCCGTGCCGACGCCCGAGACAAAAATATCCACCTGGCCATCGGTATCGGCCCAGATTTCTTCGGCGGTGGTGGCGCGGTGAATGGCCGGGTTGGCCGGGTTTTCAAATTGCTGCGGAATCAGGTAACGGCTGTCTTCGGCGGCCAGCTGGGTGGCGCGGGCAATGGCACCACCCATGCCTTCCGGGCCGGGGGTCAGGATCAGTTCGGCCCCGTAGGCGCGCAGCAGCTGGCGGCGCTCCCGGCTCATGGTTTCCGGCATGACAATCGTGCAGCGGTAGCCACGGGCGGCGCACACCATAGCCAGGCCAATGCCGGTATTGCCGGAGGTGGGCTCCAGAATGATGGTATCCGGGCCGATCTTGCCTGCCGCTTCGGCGGCATCCAGCATGGCAACGGCAATCCGGTCTTTCACACTGTGGCCAGGGTTGAAAAACTCCAGCTTGGCCACCACGGTAGCCTGGGCACCGTCGGTCAGCCGGTTCAGCCGGACCAGCGGGGTTTTGCCGACCAGTTCGGCAACATTCTGCGCAATTTTCATGATGGGGATATTCCTGATGGTTAGTTCAACAGGGACTTCACAGACAGGAGTGGAATAATAATCCAGCCCTTGTCCCCGTGCAGGAGTTCTTTCTTCTATGGGCAGACCGGGGAGTTATAACCCGCGCCATCCCAATCTCAGTGGCGCACGCCGATAAAGACCACGCCCGATGGTCCTGTGCATTTCCCTTCCCTGTCTGGCAGAGTAAAATGCCGGTTTTTCTGATCGGTTGACCCTTCTCATGATCCGCACCCGTTTTGCCCCCAGTCCTACCGGTTTCCTGCATATTGGCGGCGTCCGCACGGCGCTGTTCTCCTGGGCTTATGCCCGCAAGCACGGCGGCACCTTTGTGCTGCGCATCGAGGACACCGACCTTGAACGCTCCACCCCGGAGTCGGTGCAGGCGATTCTGGACGGCATGCACTGGGTGGGCCTGGATTACGACGAAGGTCCGTTCTACCAGACCCAGCGCTTTGACCGCTATAAAGCGGTGATTCAGCAGCTGCTGGCCAGCGGCCACGCCTACCTGTGCTATTGCAGCAAAGAAGAGCTGGAAGCCTTGCGCGCCGAGCAGGAAGCACGCGGCGAAAAGCCGCGCTACGACCGCCGCTGGCGGCCAGAAGCCGGCAAAACCCTGCCGCCGCCGCCAGCTGGCGTGCAGCCGGTGGTGCGCTTTGCTACCCCGCTGAGTGGGTCGGTGGTGTGGGAAGACGCGGTCAAGGGCCGGATTGAAATCAAGAACGAAGAACTCGACGACCTGATCATCGCCCGCCCGGATGGCAGCCCGACGTATAACTTCTGCGTGGTGGTGGACGACTGGGACATGAACATCACCCATGTGATTCGCGGTGACGACCATGTCAACAACACCCCGCGCCAGATCAACATCCTGCAGGCGCTGGGTGCGCCGCTGCCGGTATACGGCCATCTGCCGATGATCCTGAATGAAGACGGCCAGAAAATGTCCAAGCGCCGCGATGCGGTCAGCGTGGTGGATTACGCCGCCAAGGGCATTTTGCCGGAAGCGCTGCTCAATTATCTGGCCCGGCTGGGCTGGGGCCATGGCGACGAAGAATTCTTCAACATGACCCAGTTTGTCGAATGGTTCAGCCTGGAAGCGGTCAGCCCGTCGGCCAGCCGTTTCAACCAGGAAAAATTCCTCTGGCTGAACGCCCAGCATATGAAAGCAGCCGACAACAGCCGTCTGGCCGAGCTGGTGGCACCGCGTCTGGCGGCTGCCGGGGTGTCTTGCGCCAGTGGCCCGGCGCTGGCCGAGGTGATTGGTCTGGTGAAAGAACGGGTGCAGGAACTCAACAGCCTGGCGCAGGAATGCGATTACTTTTACCAGCCTCGTCAGCCGGAACAGGCCGAGCTGGACAAACACATCCTGGCCGACACTCGCGCGCGCATGGCCCGCTTTGCCGAGCAACTGGCCGCGCTGCCGGAATGGACTACCGAGGCGATTCACGGCTTGTTCAAGCCGTTCTGCAGCGCCGAAGGCATCAAGATGGGCCAGCTGGGCATGCCGCTGCGCGTACTGGTGTGCGGTACCACCCACACGCCGTCGGTGGATGCCGTGCTGGCGCTGATGGGGCGTGATGCCGTGTTGCAGCGGCTGAAAAACACGACGATTGGGTAAGTTTCCCGGCGCAATGCAGGTTGTCCGTGCGAGTTGGATCCAAAAAAGCCATCGCGTTTGCGATGGCTTTTTTTATTGTCCGCCAAACAGCATGGAGACTATCCACGTTTACCTTGCCCAGTAAACTGCATTATGTTGCACTTTAGCTACACGCTCAGGGGATGATGTTCAAACCAGGCCCGCACGACGCAGGCACAGCTTGGGTTCGCCTTTCAGATCCGGGCGGGTGTTCAGGTAAAAGCCTTCTGCCGGGTAGGTGCCCGGAATATAGGCGTAACGCTGCTCCGGCATGATGTCCGGGCTGTAGCGGATGCGCAGGGCACCGTGTTCGGGCTTGACCCGAAACGTGCCGCTGACCATGGTTTCTGGCTTATCTTCATCCATTTTTAGCACAAAATTGCCATTACGCTGCAAGCTGAGGGTGATGTCACCGCATTGCCAGTCTCCGGCCAGTTGCAGGTTTTCCGGGTAGCAGGCGCTCAGGCCCAGACAGGCTAGCAAGGTGATGGGAAGGGTTTTCAGGGTATTTGCCAGCATGACAGGCTTTCTGAACCACGGGTGGGGTTGCTCAAACTGGTTTGAGCATAGCGCAACCTAAGTAGAAATACTTAGTTAATTCTACCCCATCATGATCTATCCCCCAATAAGGTATCCGGCCAGAATCAGCCAGCCCATGCCTTGTCCGGCCTGAGCGCGGCACCCAGGCAAAACCCTTGCCCGCCTGCCCTGACGGGGCTGACGGCGTGGCCTGCTGCCAACAATTGTTTGACTCATCAACATATTCCCGTCACATCCACTTCGTAGCATGGGCATGTTGATTCTTTTCTTGCCCTTTTCCAGTGCAGCCACCTCCGGACATCTGGCTGCCTGCTTGATGTGGAGCTGCCTACCATGCCGACTTCTGCTGCGTCCTCCCGGCTTACGGCTGCACGCCGGTCTGCCGTTCTTCCCCGCTCGCTGGCGGGCCACCTGGCGCAAACCTGCCCGGTTGCCTCACCCGACGACACCAACGAACAAGTGCTGACGCTGTTTTCAGAAAACCAGAACATGGGCTCGCTGCCCGTGGTGGAAAACGGCCTGCCGATGGGCATCATCAATCGCAACCAGTTCATGAGCCAGCTGGCCAAGCCCTTCCACCGCGAGGTGTACGCCCGCAAAAGCTGCATTGCCTTCATGGACACCGCACCGCTGGTGGTGGAGCACGATGTCAGCCTGCAGGAACTCAGCTTCATGGCGGTGGCTAACGGCGAAAAAGCCCTGGCTGACGGGTTTATTGTCACCCGCGACCACCAGTACATCGGCATTGGTGCCGGGGTGGATCTGGTCAAGGCCATTGCCGATCTGCAGGCCGAAAAAAACCGCCTGGTGATGGAGTCGATCAACTACGCCAGCGTGATTCAGAAATCGTTTCTGCGCAGCAGTCGTGAAGACATGGCCGCCGCGCTGAACGACTATTTCATGCACTGGGAGCCGCGTGACGTGGTGGGCGGCGACTACTACTACTTTGTCAAACACGAAGACGGCTTTTTCTGCGCGGTGATCGATTGCACCGGCCATGGCGTGCCCGGCGCGTTCATGACGCTGATTATTGCTTCGGCGCTGAATCAGGTACTGAAAGAAACCGACCTGCACGACCCGGCCACCGCGCTGGCCGAGGTGAACCGCACGGTCAAGCAGTCGCTGGGCCAGTTTGACGGTGGCCGCCAGGGCATGGACGGCGATGACCATGAAATGCACTCCGACGACGGCATGGACACTGCGTTCTGCTGGGTGGACACCCGCACGCGGATGATGACCTTTGCCGGGGCAAAAACCCCGCTGTTCTTGCTGCCACCCGGCGCGGACGATCTGGACGTGATCAAGGGCGACAAAAAGGGCGTGGGCTATATCGACACGCCAATGGACTACTGCTGGGAAAACCAGAAAATTGCCCTGAAGCCGGGCAGCCAGGTGTATATCACCACCGATGGCATCATCGACCAGATTGGTGGCCCCAAACAGATTTCGTTTGGCAAGAAGCGGCTGAAAAAAGTGATCATGGACGCTGCCAAGCAGCCAATGAGCGAACAAAAAGAGCACATCATGCAGGCATTTTACAAATACCAGGGCGACAACCGCCGGCGTGATGATGTGAGTATTTTTGGTTTCCGCATCGACTGAGCCGGTTTTCTGCGCAGGTGGGCCAGCCCACCTGTCATCTTGCTGTCATCTTTATTTAATCATTTATAGGCATACTTGACATGACCGAGCACACCCTGCGAGTGAATGACATGTTGCAAAGCGAAATCAACAGTTTCCGCGAGCTGGAAAAAAAATGCAGCGTGATTTTTTACTACTCCGGACTGTTTTCGCAAAACATTGTTGCTGCCATGGCAGAAGCACTGAAACACCGCCTGGCGCACAGCGGTAATAAATCCACCTCCCAGCGCAAGGTGTTTTCCACCTTTATCGAGATGGCACAAAACGTGATTCACTACTCAGCCGATGGACTGAGCGAAGCCGAGCAGCGCAATCACGAACTGCGCCACGGTGCGGTATGGATTGGCGAAAGCGACAACAAGTTTTTCATTGTCTGCGGCAATCCGGTAGACATCAATCAGGTTGAGCGGATGCGCCACAAGCTGGATGCCCTGCAAACCATGTCGCAGGAAGAAATCAAGGCGGCCTACAAAACCCAGCTGCGCAATGAAACCGAAGCTACCAGCAAGGGGGCCGGTCTGGGTTTCCTCACCGTGGCCCGCGACGCCTCCGAACCGATCGAGTTTCATTTTGACGATCAGCCCGACGGTAAAACGGCCATGTTCTACCTCAAAGCGAAGTTTTGATCCACGCTTGCTGCCCAAGAGTTCCCCATTATGGAAAACCTGTACATCCCGGCTACCCCCAGTGAACCAGAAGTCGATTTCCGCTTTGACAGCCACAGCCTGACGCTGAAAGGCGAATCGTTTCCGGAAAACGCCGCCGCGTTTTACGTACCTATCATTGCCGCAGTGGAAAGCTACCTGGCTGGCCGCAGCGACACTACCATTCAGGTCAATGTCACCCTGGCATATTTCAACAGCTCCAGCACCAAAATGCTGTTTTCCCTGTTTGAAATTCTCAATAATGCCGTGCTGGCCGGTAATGTGGTGATTCTCAACTGGCTGTACGACGAAGACGACGACACCATTCTGGAATTTGGCCAGGAAATTGCCGACGATTTTGCCGCGCTGGAGTTTCGCCCGCAGCCGCTGGCGTAATGCCTGGCGGGTACCCTGCCCCTCGCCTGCCGTCGCCCTCAGCGCCGATAAGGGCGACGGCAGGTACTGCGCCACCCCTCTTATTCATACCTCCCCCGCCTGAGCCCAAGGGCCATGCGCCCGCCGCTACACCACGCACGACGCCAGCCATGGCGCGATAAAACCCGTGCATCCCACCCTTGGCTGCGCCACAATGCGGTTTTTCTGTATTCACCCTGTCTGCCATGTCCGATTTGCCCGTCTTGCGTCCCGATTGGCCTGCCCCCGCCCAGGTTCACGCCCTGAGCACCACCCGTGTCGGTGGCGTCAGCCAGCCGCCATATGCCAGCCTGAATCTGGGTCAGCATGTGGGGGATGACCCGGTTGCTGTCACGGAAAACCGCGCCCGCCTGCGCCAGCTGCTGCCGGCAGCGCCGGTGTGGCTGAATCAGGTGCATGGCGTGCAGGTGGTTGACGCCGCACAGGTAAAGGGCGTGCCCGACGCTGACGCCAGTGTCAGCCGCCAGCCCGGTGTGGTGTGTGCGGTGATGACCGCAGACTGCTTGCCGGTGTTGTTCACCGACCGCGCGGGCAGCGTGGTGGCTGCCGCCCATGCCGGCTGGCGTGGGCTGCTGGCCGGTGTGCTGGAAGCCACGCTGGATGCCATGGCCTGCCCCCCCGGCGAAGTGCTGGCCTGGCTGGGGCCGGCCATCAGTTGCGATGCCTTTGAAGTGGGGGCCGAGGTGCGGGAGGCATTTGTCAGCCAGCACGCCAGTGCCGCCAGTGCCGCCAGCGCCTTCAGCCCGCTGCCCGACGGCAAGTTTCTGGCCGACCTGCCACAGCTGGCCCGCCAGCGCCTGAACCGCGCCGGTGTGCCCAGCACCCACTGCTTTGGCGGCGAGGTCTGTACGGTGATTGAACGTGAACAGTTTTTTTCCTACCGGCGCGATGGCGTTACCGGTCGCATGGCCAGCGCCATCTGGCTGGCCTGAGATGAAAGGGCTCCCATGGGCGTAAAAGCCATTGTCACCGGCCACAGCCGTGGGCTGGGTGCGGCGATTGTTGACACCTTGCTGGCGCGCGCCATTCCCGTGCTGGGCCTGGCCCGCCATTGCCACCCCAGCTCCGACCCCCGCCTGAGCCAGCACACGCTCGACCTGGCCAACCCGCAGGCGCTGGCCGAATGGCTGGCCGACAGCCATCTGAAGGATTTTCTGGCTGATGCCAGCCAGGCGCTGCTGATCAACAACGCCGGCCAGGTGCAGCCGATTGCCCCGGTAGGCCAGCAAAGTGCCGCAGAAATCATCCAGGCGGTGAGCCTGAACGTCACTGCACCGCTCTTGCTGAGCAATGCCTTTGTAGCCGCCTGCCCGCATTGTGCCGACCGTCGTCTGCTGCATGTCTCCAGCGGCGCGGCGCGGCATGCCTATCCGGGCTGGAGTGTGTACTGCGCCAGCAAATCGGCGCTGGACCGCCATGCCCAGGCGCTGGCCGAAGAAAACCAGCCCGGCGTGCGCGTGGTCAGCCTGGCACCCGGTGTGGTGGATACCGACATGCAGGCCGATATTCGCGCCAGCGCGCTGGAAAATTTTCCACTGCGCCACCGTTTTGACGCGCTGAAGGCCGAAGGCCGGCTGTCCAGCCCGCACGATACCGCCTGGCAACTGGTGGACGCGCTGCTGCATCCGGGTTTTGGCGAGGTGGTGCTGGCGGATGTGCGCCAGCATTAAGAAAACGCGGCAAAAGCCTGTTCCCGTGACAGTACGGGGGCAGGCTTTTGATTTTTATGGGTTTTTGGCTTTTTGCGGAAACGGTTTTTCTGAATCAATCAGCGCGGTCGGTTAAACAAGACACGCGCCAAGTGCGTCAATACGCAGCCTTACACCGCCGCTGCCTGATGCGCCTGCTGGTCAGCATGGTAGGACGAACGCACCAGCGCGCCCACTGCCGCATGGCGAAAACCCATGGCGTAGGCCTGCTGTTCGAACTGCTTGAACATATCCGGATGGACATAGCGCAGCACTGGCAGGTGGGCGGTGGCGGTGGGTTGCAGGTACTGGCCGATGGTCAGCATGTCGATGTCGTGGGCGCGCATGTCGCGCATCACTTCCAGCACTTCTTCATCGGTTTCGCCCAGGCCCACCATGATGCCGGACTTGGTGGCCACGTCCGGGTTGCGCGCCTTGTACTGCTTGAGCAGGTCCAGCGAATGCTGGTAGTCGGCACCCGGGCGGGCTTGTTTGTACAGGCGCGGCGCGGTTTCCAGATTATGGTTCATCACGTCTGGTGGGGTGGCACTGAGGATGTCCAGCGCAATATCCAGCCGGCCACGGAAATCTGGCACCAGCACTTCAATCTTGGTGTTGGGCGACAGTGCGCGCACTTCGCGGATGCAGTCGGCAAAATGGCCTGCGCCGCCGTCGCGCAGGTCGTCGCGGTCCACGCTGGTGATCACCACGTATTTCAGCCGCAGCGCTGCCACGGTTTCTGCCAGATGGCGTGGCTCGTTGGCGTCCAGCGGGTTGGGGCGGCCATGGCCCACGTCGCAGAACGGGCAGCGCCGGGTGCAGATGTCGCCCATGATCATGAAGGTGGCGGTGCCGCTGCTGAAGCATTCGCCAATATTCGGGCAACTGGCTTCCTCACAGACGGTGTGCAGCTTTTGTTCGCGCAGGATCTCTTTAATCTCGGTAAACCGGGTGCCGGACGGCGACTTGACCCGGATCCATTCCGGTTTTTTCAGTCTTTCGTCCAGTTGCACCACCTTGATCGGGATGCGGGCAGTCTTGGCTTCGCCCTTGAGTTTGACGCCCTGTGTGTTGTCGATTTTCATGTTGTCTCCAGGTGGGGTGCAGTCAGGTGCTGCAGCAGGTGTGGCAGCAGGCGTTCGGCCACGGCGTCCACATCCAGCGCCACGCCCTGCTCGCGCAGTTGGGTAACGCGCAGGCCGCTGTAACCGCAGGGGTTGATCCAGCTGAACGGGGTGAGGTCCATGTCCACGTTCAGGCTCAGACCGTGGTAGGTGGCGTGGTTGCGGATGCGCAGGCCCAGCGAGGCAATTTTGGCCCCATCCACATACACGCCAGGGGCGTCCACGTCGCCATTGCCGCTGATGCCGAATTCGGCCAGCAGGTCGATCACCGCCTGCTCGATATGGCGTACCAGCTCACGCACGCCCAGGCCCAGGCGCTTGAAGTCGATCAGCAGATACACCACCAGCTGGCCAGGGCCGTGATAGGTGATCTGGCCGCCCCGGTCGGTTTTCACCAGCGGAATGGCGGTGGCGCACAGCAGGTGCTCGGGCTTGCCGGCCAGGCCCAGGGTGTACACCGGCGGGTGCTGTACCAGCCACAGTTCGTCGGGGGTGTGTTCGTCGCGGGCGTCGGTGAACGCCTGCATGGCCCGCCAGGTGGGTTCGTAGTCCACCAGGCCCAAGTGTTTGATCTGCATAGAGCGTTCCGCCGCGCAGGCTGTTGAAGTAGGGTGAAGGGTCAGAACACCATCTTGACCATCGGATGGCCGGTCAGCGCCCGGTACAAGTCGTCCAGCTGGGCTTGCGACTGGGCCTGGACGGTGACGGTGACGGCCAGATAGGTGCCGGCGCTGCTTTCGCGCACCACCAGGTCGACTTCTTCAAAGTCGGGGGCATGCACGCGGGTGACTGCCACCATGGTGGGGGCAAATTCCGGGTGTTTGTGGCCCATGATCTTGATGGGAAAGCGACAGGGAAATTCCAGCACGGGGGTGGCGGGTGGGGTATTGGCCATGGCTGCCTCAATAACGCATCAGGGCGGCCAAAACCGACCGCCCGAATAAAGGGTTAAGGCCCGAAACGGGCATGGCGCTAAACATGCGCCCATTTGGTCAAAATTTCAATATCGAACAGGTCATGTTCTGAATAACACTTTTTATGGCAGGGTATCTGTGGACTGCGCTGCGCGCAGGCGTGATTAAAGCAAGAATGCGTCTCGCGCCCGCCTGACTTTCTTTGTATCGACAAAGTAAAGTCAGCAAAGAAAACGACCCCAGCCGCCGCGCCCTACCGCGTCATTCCCGCGAAGGCGGGAATCCAGGCCGCGCCACAGCGTGCGCTGTGGGCGTTGAGCGTTGTCGGATAGTCAGCGCGCTGTGGATGCCTCTGGGTTCCCGCCTGCGCGGGAACGACACGTCAGGTGAAACGCATGCCAAAAGCGGTCTAGCTGCCAGTCATTTGGTTCATATCATCGTGACTGGCTACTAGGCTGACCGACTGGCGGTTAAAGCAGGGCTACTTGATCATCATCTTGATCGAATCCACCAACCGCCCCAGCGCGCCAGCCTCGGCCACTGCCGCCAGCGCCACCACCGGCTGCTGCACCAGCACCTTGCCATCCAGCGTCAGCGTCAGCTGGCCAATCTGCTGACCGGCCTTGATTGGGGCCACCAGATAGGCCGGCGTGTTCAGCTTGGCCTGAATCCGCCCGGTACTGCCCTTGGGCACGGTGGCGTAAATATCGCGGCCAAAACCAATGTTCAGCTGGCTGGCCTCGCCCTTGTATACCGTCAGGCTGGAAACCGGTTTGTTGGCAGCATACAGCTTGGGTGCTTCAAAAAACTGCAGGCCGTAGTTCAGCAGCTTGCCGCTTTCCGTTGCCCGCGCTTCCGGGCTGGCCGTGCCCACCACCACCGATACCACCCGGCGGCCATCAATCCGTGCCGAGGCAATCAGGTTATAGCCGGCAGCGTCGGTGTAGCCGGTTTTCATCCCGTCCACTTTCGGGTCGCGGTACAGCAGCAGATTGCGGTTGGGCTGGGTGATATTGTTATAGCGGAATTCCTTCATCGAATAAATCGGGTAGAACTCCGGGAAATCCCGAATCACCGCATTGGCCAGCGTACTCAGATCACGCACCGTGGTGTAGTGCTGTTGGCCAGGCAAGCCGGTGGAATTGACAAAATGGGTGCCATTCATGCCCAGCCGGCGGGCTTCGCGGGTCATCAGCTGGCCAAACACTTCTTCGCTGCCGGCAATGGCTTCGGCCAGGGTCACGCAGGCGTCGTTGCCCGATTGCACAATCATGCCGCGAATCAGGTCGGAAACCGTCACCGGGGTTTTCGGGTCGAGAAACATCCGCGAGCCCTCGGTTTTCCAGCCCTTGGCCGACACCAGCAGGGTTTGTTCCAGGGTCAGGCGTTTTTCGCGCAGCGCCTTGAAAGTGAGGTAGGCGGTCATCAGCTTGGTCAGCGAGGCTGGCTCAACGCGCAGATCAGGGTCACGCACGGCAATGAGCTGCTGGCTGTTGAAATCATTCAGGAAATACGCCTTGCCGGCGATGTCCGGCGGCGGAGGCACAAAGCTGGCCGGGGCAGGATTGGCAAAAGACAGCGATGGCAAAACCAGCGCAGCGGCAACAACAAAAGAAAGCGGAGTGTTCATTGCGGATAGGGGGCGGCTGAGCGCGATAGGCGTTGACGGAATAAGCGCAGGGATTATACACCCCTGCCGGAACAGGACATCCCTCATCCCGCCTTTTGCCCAGCCTTTTGCCGCTGGCGTGCGTGGCCAGACGATAAAGCCGTGACCGACCTACCCCCTGACCGGTGCCGGCAAGACGGCATGCGCCATCGCACATCACCCTGCGCACCAGGTATTTTGCCTGGATGCGGCCCCCCCAATTCCGACCATCCATGCCACGTCATGCGGTGGTGTTTGTTTGAAAACACCACAACGCCAGCTGTGTAACTGGCTATTTAATTCAATCAGTTACATGATTTATTGGTGGGCAGGCCAACCCGGCTCCGCTTTTGTATTTGCACCCCAACCAAGCACTTGCTAGAATGCCTTCCATCACGCCAGAACACCAAAGAGGAGAAACGGCACATGATGACCCCCGGACAACGATTTAAAGCCGCTGTTGCAGCAGAAAAGCCCTTGCAGGTCGTGGGCGCAATCAATGCC
Organism: Aquaspirillum sp. LM1; assembly: GCF_002002905.1. Taxonomy (NCBI): domain Bacteria; kingdom Pseudomonadati; phylum Pseudomonadota; class Betaproteobacteria; order Neisseriales; family Aquaspirillaceae; genus Aquaspirillum; species Aquaspirillum sp. LM1. The sequence goes on from NZ_CP019509.1 coordinate 1,661,531, forward strand.
TACGCGGCCCGTCTGGCCGACCATTCCGGCTACAAGGCGCTGTATCTGTCCGGTGGCGGGGTGGCTGCCGGGTCGTGCGGGATTCCCGACCTGGGCATCACCACGCTGGAAGATGTGCTGATTGACGTGCGTCGCATCACCGACGTGACCGAACTGCCGCTCTTGGTGGATATCGACACCGGCTGGGGTGGTGCTTTCAATATTGCCCGCGCCATTCGCCATCTGGAAAAAGCCGGCGCTGCCGCCGTGCATATCGAAGACCAGGTGCAGCAAAAGCGCTGTGGCCACCGTCCGAACAAGGCGATTGTGCCGCTGGATGAAATGGTTGACCGGGTGAAAGCCGCCGTGGATGCCCGTCGCGATGGCGACTTTGTCATCATGGCGCGCACCGATGCACTGGCCGTGGAAGGCCTGCAGTCGGCCATCGACCGCGCCTGCGCCTGCGTGGAAGCCGGTGCCGACATGATCTTCCCGGAAGCCATGACCGAACTGGCCATGTACAAGCAGTTTGTCGAAGCCGTGAAGGTGCCGGTGCTGGCCAACATCACCGAATTTGGCTCCACCCCGCTGTTCACCACTGACGAGCTGGCCTCGGTGGGCGTCTCGCTGGCGCTCTACCCGCTGTCGGCCTTCCGTGCCATGAACCTGGCTGCGCTGAATGTGTATCAGACGCTGCGCCAGGAAGGCACGCAAAAGAATGTGGTCAGCACCATGCAAACCCGGATGGATCTGTACGATCACCTGGGCTACCACGAGTACGAGCAAAAGCTGGACGCGCTGTTTGTCAAGGATGGCCAATAAGCGCCGGATGGCACTGACGTAAACCGGAATACTATGGCGTGGCCATGACCACGCCGCTTCCCACACATTGAAATAGAGGAGCACTCCATGTCTGAAGCACCCGTTGTCGGCAAACCGAAGAAATCCGTAGCCCTGTCCGGCGTTGCCGCTGGCAACACCGCCCTGTGTACCGTTGGCCGTACCGGCAACGACCTGCACTATCGCGGTTACGACATTCTCGACGTGGCCACCACCTGCGAATTTGAAGAAATCGCTTATCTGCTGGTGCACGGCAAGCTGCCGAACCAGGCCGAACTGACCGGCTACAAGAAAAAGCTCAAGGCCCTGCGCGGCCTGCCGGCTGCGGTCAAGGCGGCGCTGGAAGCCCTGCCGGCGGCCAGCCACCCGATGGACGTGATGCGCACCGCCGTGTCCGTGCTGGGTTGCGCCCTGCCGGAAAAAGACGACCACAACGCACCGGGCGCGCGCGACATCGCCGACCGCCTGATCGCCTCGCTGGGTTCGGCCCTGCTGTACTGGTACCACTTCAGCACCAACGGCAAGCGCATCGACGTGGAAACCGACGATGACTCGGTCGGCGGCCACTTCCTGCACCTGCTGCACGGCGAAAAGCCGTCCGAGCTGTGGGTGAAGGCGATGCACACCTCGCTGATCCTGTACGCCGAGCACGAATTCAACGCCTCCACCTTTACCGGTCGCGTCATCGCCGGTACCGGGTCGGACATGTACTCGGCCATCACCGGTGCCATCGGCGCGCTGCGCGGCCCCAAGCACGGCGGTGCCAACGAAGTGGCGTTTGAAGTGCAAAAGCGCTACGACTCGCCGGATGCCGCTGAAGCCGACATCAAGGCCCGCGTCGAGAAAAAAGAAGTGGTGATTGGTTTTGGCCACCCGGTGTACACCATCAGCGACCCGCGCAACAAGGTCATCAAGGAAGTGGCCCGCGACCTGTCCACTGCCGCTGGCGACCTGAAGATGTTCGACATCGCCGAGCGTCTGGAAAGCGTGATGTGGGACATCAAGAAGATGTTCCCGAACCTGGACTGGTTCAGCGCCGTGTCGTATCACATGATGGGCGTGCCGACTGCCATGTTCACCCCGCTGTTCGTGATTGCCCGCACCACCGGCTGGGCCGCGCACGTGATCGAACAACGCGAAGACGGCAAGATCATTCGCCCGAGCGCCAACTACGTGGGCCCGGAAGATCTGACCTTCGCGCCGATCAGCCAACGTTGATTGACTGATGCCAGAGGGGCGAGCCGCGCAAGCGGCAGCGCCCCTTTTGCGCCCCAGAGCCTGCTCACAGGCCCCTTGCCGATCGTCTTCACCTGGATGTTGCCACGTCATGAACACTGCATACCGCAAATCTCTGCCCGGCGCTGCGCTGGACTACTTTGACACCCGCGCCGCCGTTGACGCCATTGCTCCCGGCGCTTACGACACCCTGCCCTACACCTCGCGCGTGCTGGCCGAACAGCTGGTGCGTCGTTGCGAACCCGACGCGCTGACCGATTCGCTCAAGCAGCTGATTGAGCGCAAGCGCGATCTGGACTTTCCGTGGTACCCGGCCCGCGTGGTGTGCCATGACATTCTGGGCCAGACCGCGCTGGTGGACCTGGCCGGCCTGCGCGACGCCATTGCCGACCAGGGCGGTGACCCGTCGCTGGTCAACCCGGTGGTGCCCACCCAGCTGATTGTTGACCACTCGCTGGCGGTGGAGTGCGGCGGTTTTGATCCGGATGCCTTTGCCAAAAACCGTGCGATTGAAGACCGTCGCAACGAAGACCGTTTCCACTTCATCGAGTGGACCAAGACCGCCTTCAAGAATGTGGACGTGATTCCGGCGGGTAACGGCATCATGCACCAGATCAATCTGGAAAAAATGTCGCCGGTGATTCAGGTGCGTGACGGTGTGGCCTTCCCGGATACCTGCGTGGGCACCGACAGCCACACCCCGCACGTGGACGCGCTGGGCGTGATCGCCATCGGCGTGGGCGGCCTGGAAGCGGAAACCGTGATGCTGGGCCATCCGTCGATGATGCGCCTGCCGGATATCGTCGGCGTCAAGCTCACTGGCAAGCGTCAGCCGGGCATCACCGCCACCGACATCGTGCTGGCGCTGACCGAGTTCCTGCGCAAGGAGCGCGTGGTCGGCGCTTACGTGGAGTTCTTCGGCGAAGGCGCTGACAGCCTGTCGATTGGCGACCGCGCCACCATCTCGAACATGTGCCCGGAATACGGTGCCACGGCGGCAATGTTCTACATCGACCAGCAAACCATCGACTACCTGAAGCTGACTGGCCGTGAGCCGGAACAGGTGGCCCTGGTAGAAAACTACGCCAAGCTGACCGGCCTGTGGGCCGATAGCCTGGTGAATGCGCAATACGAACGCGTGCTGGCATTTGATCTGTCCAGCGTGGTGCGCAATATGGCTGGCCCGTCCAACCCGCACAAGCGCCTGCCCACTTCCGCCCTGCAAGCGCGCGGCATTGCCGACGAAGCCAAGCTGGCCAGCGCCCGCGCCGAAGAAGCCGAAGGCCTGCTGCCGGATGGCGCAGTGATCATTGCCGCCATCACCAGCTGCACCAACACCTCCAACCCGCGCAATGTGGTGGCCGCCGCGCTGCTGGCCAAGCGCGCCAATGAACTCGGCCTGACCCGCAAGCCGTGGGTGAAGAGCTCGTTCGCACCGGGCTCCAAGGTGGCCAAGCTGTACCTGGAAGAAGCCGGCCTGCTGCCGGAGCTGGAAAAACTCGGCTTTGGCATTGTTGCCTATGCCTGCACTACCTGTAATGGCATGTCTGGCGCGCTGGACCCGAAAATCCAGCAGGAAATCATCGACCGCGACCTGTATTCCACCGCCGTGTTGTCGGGCAACCGCAATTTTGATGGCCGTATTCACCCCTACGCCAAGCAGGCTTTCCTGGCCTCGCCGCCGCTGGTGGTGGCCTACGCCATTGCCGGCACCGTGCGCTTTGACATCGAGCAGGACGTGCTCGGCGTGGTGGACGGCAAGGAAATCCGCCTGAAAGACCTGTGGCCGTCGGATGAAGAAATCGACGCCATTGTCGCGGCCTGCGTCAAGCCGGAACAGTTCAAGCAGATTTACCTGCCGATGTTCGACCTGGGCGAAGTGCAACAGGCAGAAAGCCCGCTGTACGACTGGCGTCCGATGTCCACCTATATTCGTCGTCCGCCGTACTGGGACACCGAAGGCATGGGCGCGCTGGCGGCCAATCCGCGCACGCTCAAGGGCATGCGCCCGCTGGCCGTGCTGCCGGACAACATCACCACCGACCACCTGTCGCCGTCCAACGCCATTCTGGCCAGCTCGGCTGCCGGGGAATACCTGGCCAAGATGGGCCTGCCGGAAGAGGACTTCAACTCTTACGCCACCCACCGTGGCGACCACCTGACCGCCATGCGCGCCACCTTTGCCAACCCGCAGCTGGTGAACGAAATGGCCGTGGTCGATGGTCAGGTGAAGAAGGGTTCGCTGGCCCGCGTCGAGCCGGAAGGCAAGGTCATGCGCATGTGGGAAGCCATCGAAACCTATATGGACCGCAAGCAGCCGCTGATCATCGTCGCCGGTGCCGACTACGGCCAGGGCAGCTCGCGTGACTGGGCAGCCAAGGGCGTGCGTCTGGCCGGGGTGGAAGCGATTGCCGCCGAAGGCTTCGAGCGCATCCACCGCACCAACCTGATTGGCATGGGCGTGCTGCCGATGGAGTTCAAGCCGGGCACCACCCGTCTGACCCTGGCGATTGACGGCACCGAAACCTACGACGTGAAGGGCGATATCTCGCCGCGTTGCGACCTGACCCTGGTCATTCAGCGCAAAAATGGCGAAACCGTGGAAGTGCCGGTCACCTGCCGTCTGGATACCGCTGCCGAAGTGCGCGTGTACCAGGCTGGCGGCGTGCTGCAGCGCTTTGCCCAGGACTTCCTGGAATCCAACGCCGCCTGAGTGGTGTTGACCGGCCAGGCGGCGGCGCAAGCCAGCCGCCCGGCCAGCCCCCTTCGAGGAGAAAAGAATCCATGGCCACTGTAGCCCAGATCAAAGTTCCCGCCACCTATATCCGGGGCGGCACCAGCAAGGGCGTGTTTTTCCGCCTGCAGGATCTGCCCGAAGCCTGCCAGGTGCCGGGCGCGGCGCGCGACCAGCTGTTCATGCGCGTGATTGGCAGCCCCGACCCCTACGCCGCCCATATCGACGGCATGGGTGGGGCCACCTCCAGCACCAGCAAGTGCGTGATCCTGTCCAAGTCCAGCGTGCCCGATCACGATGTGGATTATCTGTACGGCCAGGTGTCGATCGACAAGCCGTTTGTCGATTGGTCGGGCAACTGCGGCAATCTGTCCACCGCCGCTGGCGCGTTTGCCATCCACGCTGGCCTGATTGATCCGGCCCGTGTGCCCGACAACGGCACCTGCGTGGTGCGTGTCTGGCAGGCGAATATCCAGAAAACCATTATCGCCCATGTGCCGGTGACCAACGGTCAGGTGCAGGAAACCGGTGATTTCGAGCTGGACGGGGTCACTTTCCCGGCGGCGGAAATCGTGCTGGAGTTCATGGACCCGTCCGACGGCGACGACGATGGCGGCTCGATGTTCCCCACCGGCAATCTGGTGGACGATCTGGACGTGCCCGGTGTGGGCACCTTCAAGGCCACCATGATTACCGCCGGCATCCCGACGGTGTTCGTCAACGCCGCTGACATCGGCTACACCGGCACCGAGCTGCGCGAGCAGATCAACAGCGACCCGGAAGCGCTCAAGCGCTTTGAAGCCATTCGCGTGGCCGGCGCGCTGCGCATGGGCCTGATCAAGACCCCGGAAGAAGCCGCCACCCGCCAGCACACCCCGAAGATTGCCTTTGTTGCCCCGCCCACCACTTATACGGCGTCCAGCGGCAAGACCATCGAAGCGGGTGATGTCGATCTGCTGGTGCGCGCGCTGTCGATGGGCAAGCTGCACCACGCCATGATGGGCACCGCTGCCGTGGCCATCGGCACCGCTGCCGCCATTCCTGGCACGCTGGTCAACCTGGCGGCTGGCGGCGGCGAACGCACCGCCGTGCGCTTTGGCCATCCGTCCGGCACCCTGCGCGTGGGCGCAGAAGCCAAGCTGGTGGACGGCAACTGGACGGTGACCAAGGCCATCATGAGCCGCAGCGCCCGCATTCTGATGGAAGGCTGGGTGCGCGTGCCGGGCGATACGTTCTGAGCGCGCTGCACTGACGTTTTTGTTTTAACGGGTTTCTTCGTGTCTGTTGTAAAACCCAGGTGATTGAGCCCGGCCTTGTGCCGGGTTTTTTTTATGTGCCGGGGCATGCCGGCACAGCATATGCCCGCTGCGCTTCACAGCGACGCGCCCATGGCGTTCTTCTGCTGCGCCCATCCGGATGCCAGCCCCGTTCCTGTGCCGGAGGTCGTGATCTTTTACGCACAAGGAGCACGCACATGCAATTTAACGACACGGCCAAAAAAACCGCGCTGGACGCGTTTGCCCAGCTTAACGCCCCCGCCAGGGAACAGATGCAGTTCAGTTCGGTGATGTTGCGCAATGGCCAGTTTACCGGCTCGGGCGTACTGGTGATGGACCGGGACAACCTTCAGGGTATTGTGACCGCCAAGCATAATCTGTGCGTCAAGGCGGGTATTTCCATTCCGACGCAATGGAGCGACGTTCAGGTCAACGATCTGGTGGTGCAGTTCCTGACTGGCCTGGTGGTGGGCTATGATTTTTCGCCTGGCCTGCCGAATAACACCACGCTGCCGCGCACCCTGCACGCCCAGGAGTTGAACAGCCACACCAGCGATATCGAGTTTCGCAATGGCTATGGCCGCTGGGACTATGACCTGATGTTCATCGCCTTCAAAGACCCTGGCCTGGCAATTCGCCAGTATATGGCCAGCGCGCCTTCGCACCGGATGGCCTATAGCCATAAGGACATGCCGTTTTACCAGCAGGACATGGTGGGCAAAACGGTGTTTGTCACCGGCTTTGGCGACGTGCTGGCCGGCACGGGGGCGTCACTGAATCTGTCTCACCCCTGGCAGGTGCGCCATAGCCGGGTATTTGCCCATCCGCCACAAGTGCTGCGGCACAGCAAGCCGGCGCACTATTTCACCGACGTGCTCAGCCTGGAGGCCAGCGACAGCAGCAGCAGCGCGCCAGGCGATTCCGGCGGGCCGGTGTGGCATGTGGCGGCCAATGGCAAGGTGTATCTGCTGGGGGTGACGCTGGGGTCAAATTTCCTGTATGACAGCCTGCCGCCGGATCAGCCAATCATCAATAATGCGGCCACCTATCTGTTTGCCGGCGGCTATCTGTTTTAAGGGCGGGCCGCCAGACAGTAAGGACACGCTGAAAAAACCATCATTCCCGCGCAGCCGGGAATCCAGAGGCATCCACAGCGTGCAGCAGGTGTGTGCGCTCACGACTGCCCCGCCATGCTAAGGCCCCGACGGTGCACGATGTGGTCCGGTCTGGGTTCCCGCCTGCGCGGGAACGACACCTGAGGTGAAACTCATGCCGAAAGCGGTCGAGTCGCCAGCCAGCGTGCTAGGGAAGCGCTGAAAAAATCGTCATTCCCGCGAAGGCGGGAATCCAGGGTTTTGATTTTGCTGGGTTTTGCTTTTGGCAAAAACGGTTTTTCTGAATAAATCAGCGCGTCCTTAGCTGCGCCGCCCCGCGCCCGGCGTTTTCAGCGCGGTATACAGCGCCTCCACTTCCGCGCGCGCCCACGGCGTGCGGCGCAAGAAGGTCAGGCTGGATTTAATGCTGGGGTTGCTGGTAAAGCAGCGGATATTCACCCGCTGTCCCAGCGCCTCCCAGCCATACTGCGCCACCAGTTCGGTGAGCAATGCTTCCAGGGTCACGCCATGCAGCGGGTTATTGTGTTGTTTCGGGTCGGTCATACGCTTACCTTGCGGCCAGAGTTCGGGTTACGGGTATAGGCGCAAAAGCCGGGACGCGGGCCGATTTGGGGATGGTTGCGGCAGGTGTCCGGGCGTTCGGCATAAATGGTACACAGGCGGCTGAGCGGGTCCAGATACTGGCAATCGCCATTGGCGCGCCGGCTTAAGGTAAACACGCTGTATTTGAAGTTGAAATGCTGAATCACCCGCTGTTTTTCCAGCCGCCGGGCAATCTGCTTGATTGGCTCCTGCAGTTCAAACTCGTCCACCACGCCCATGCGCACCAGATCCGGCAGGCGAACCTCCACCGGCATGCTGCAACAGCTGCCCAGGCAATCGCTGCATAAGCCGTTTTTGTACTTCACCCAGGTGCCCAGACGCTCGATATCGGCCACAACCCATCCTTAACGCATTGAATTCAAAAAACTTCCGCCTGTTTGCGGAAAGCGGGCATTCTACGGACAAGGGCCAGGAGTGGCAAGCAGGGCAAGTGCCCGAACACGCAAGCGCTGTTGGGAAACGCTGAACGCGTCGCCGCTGCCGCATGGGCGGGAATCCTGGGTTTTGCTGAATCAATCCGCGCTGTCCTCCCTGCAGCCACCGCCAGCGCTATGGCATACTACACACTTGCAGCCACCCCAAAGAACCCACACCATGCGCCCTGTCCTCATCACCCTGGCCACCGCCTGGGGGCCGCGTTTTGGCGGCATCAACACCTTTAAGGACGCGCTGAAAAAATCAGCATTTCACCAAAGAAGACCGAAGCGGGCCGCATCGATTCGGCATGAGCGCTTGGGCGAGTAAAAAATGCCTGCTCACCGTCATTTTCGGTCAGTCTTCACCCTGTCAGGCGGCAAATTTCCTCATTTCCCCCTTTCAGGACGCACCTTGGGTGTTCAGCGCAAACAGTCGCCGCCTGGCCGTCAACAGATTCGCCAACCCAAAAAGGGTGTGCAGCCGCGCCGTGTTCTTCGCCAGCCCACGGTAGGACACCTTCTTCATGCCAAAGAGGTTCTTGATGATCTTGAACGGATGTTCAACCTTGGCCCGGATCCTGGCCTTGGCCTGTTCGATCCGCTCCTGCAGTCGTCCGACCGGCGTATCCGGCAACGCCTTGCGCTTGCCCGCACGCATGGCAATTTCCCATTCAACCCGCCTGCCCCGGTTCTCTTCCCGCTTCTCAACCCCTTGGTAGCCTGCATCGCCAAAGGCAAGCCGCTCTTCGCCATGCAGCAAGGCATGCGCCTGGGTAACATCGCTGATGTTGGCTGACGTGGTGACCAGGGTATGCACGATGCCCGTTTCAGCATCCACCCCAATGTGTGCCTTCATGCCGAAGTACCACTGGTTGCCCTTTTTGGTCTGATGCATTTCAGGATCACGCTCACCGCTTCGATTTTTGGTCGAGGACGGCGCAGCAATGATGGTGGCGTCAACAACCGTGCCTTCCTTGAGGATCAGGCCCTTCGCGGCCAGTAGGGCGTTGATGGTCTCGAAGATGCGCTCGGTCAGCTGGTGCGTTTCCAGCAGGCGGCGGAACTTGAGCAGGGTGGTGGCGTCTGGTGCAGACTCCCGCGACAGGTCTATGCCAACAAATCCCCGGATGGCCTGGCTGTCATAGATGGCGTCTTCGATGCCTTCGTCTGAGAGTCCGAAGCATTGTTGGGCGATGTACATTCGCAGCATCCGCGCTACGCCAATCGGCGGTCGGCCCCGGCCTGTTCCTTTCGGGTAGAACGGCTCAATCTGCGCGACCAAGGCGGCCCATGGCGTGACTTTGTTGATTTCGTCAAGAAACCGGTCGCGCCGCGTGACCTTCTTCTTTGTCGCGTATTCCAGTTCGGAAAAGCTGGCTTGCGTCTTCATGTGACCACCCACGTTCAATGTGCTGATGTTCGCAGATCAGGAGGCTTAGATCCAGCTGTTGGGGAATAAATCAGCGCGTCCTTAACACCGAGCTGGTCAAATCCCTGGGCGTCCACCAGGAGCGCGATTTTGACGTGGTGTGCCTGCTGCCGCGCATCACCCCAGAAGACGCGCAAGCGGCCCAAACCCGCTACGCGCTCACCCTGCTGGGCCTGAACCGCCCAAACGACGAATTCGACCCCACCACGCTGACCGCTGATGTGCAGCAAATACTGACCACACGCGGCTGGCAAGCCCCGGTCTGGCTGGGCCACGACGACAAAACCGGGCCGCTGGCCTTGCAGCTGCGCGACGCGCTGGGCGGCCGCGCCGCGTTGGTGCATCACATGGCGCATGGCGCGTATCAGGGGTTTAAAAAGGGCAGCAGCGCCAGCGCCGCTGAAAAAGCCGAGCACCAACGGCAACTGTTTTGCCAGGCGGATGTGTGCCTGGCAGTGGGGCCACGGCTGCAACGCGAGCTGGAAGACCGGCTGCTAAATGAAGCCAAGCCATACACCGTGCATACGCTGATCCCCGGCCTGAGCGACCCGGTGGAGCATGGCGTGCATCCCGCTTCGCGCATGCCGTCCTCGTTTACCGGCTTTGTCTCGGGCCGGCTGGACGATGACCGCATCAAGCAAGGCCGGCTGGCCTTGCACGCATTTGCCCAGGCGGTGGCGGAAGCCCGCGAGCACGATGGCCCACCGGCGCTGGCGCGCTCGCCGCGCATGCGCATGATGGGCATCGACCCGGCTCAAGAAGACGTGCTACTCGGCCAGGTACAAACCTGGGCAGATGGCATGTTTCAGGTGGATTTGCTGCCCTATAGCGAAGACCGTGCGCACTATTTTCGTCAGTTGGCAAGCTCCAGTGTGGCGCTGATGCCCTCCTGGCATGAAGGTTTTGGCCTGACCGGCTGGGAAGCCATCGGCGCTGGTGTCCCGTTGATTCTGGGCAGTAACTCCGGCCTGTGGGAATGGCTGCGCGACACCCTGCATGGCAGCGGCGAAAACCACAGCCTGTTTCCACTACAGATTCGCGGCCACTATAGCCCCGACGCCAATAGCGAAAACCACCACGAGCAAGACCTGCAAGCGGTGAAGCACGCCCTGCGCCGCCTGGCCAACAACCCCGAGCACGCCAAACAAGCCGCCCTGCGGTTGCGCGACACCATCCAGCGCGAAGGCTGGGATTGGCGCAAAACCGCCGAGCAATGCATGAACGCGCTGGCCCTGCCCCGCGCCACCCCACAAACCCAGCCGCCAGCCGTCACGCCCGCGCCCAGCATCGCGCCGCCGCCAGCCACGGCAAGCCTACCCGACTGGCTGCGCCCGCCCGAGGCGTCGCCATGGCAGCCCGAGCTGGGGCTGGCGCCGTCGCGGCTGCTGCAAGCCGCCAACGCCATTGTGCCGTTTCACTCCGCGCGCCAGCCGCTGCTGGATAATCTGCTGGACTGGGCGCGCCGCCCTCAACACCCGGTGCAAGTGCGCCTGTACACCGGCGCGGGCGGCAGCGGCAAAACCCGTCTGGCGCTGGCCGCCAGCCAACATCTGGCCAAGCAAGGCTGGACCGTGGCCTGGCTGGGCAGCGCCAAGCCCGCCGACTGGCTCGCGCACTGGCAAACCCTGCTGCGCCAGAGCCAGCCGCTGTGCCTGGTGGTGGATTACGCCGAACACCGCGCCAGCGAGCTGGATGCCCTGCTTAGCGCCGCACACAACGCCCTTGGTCAGCCCAGCATGCAAGTGCGCGTGCTGCTGCTGGCGCGCAGCGCCCACGGCTGGTGGGCCGACCTCCGCCGCGACAGCCCAGCCGCCGACCTGTTGAACGGCCCCGCTACCGAGCCAGTGCACACCCTGCCGGATTTGCGCCTGGACAACCAAGACCGCCACGAAGCGTATCAACAGGCGCTGGCCGCCTACGCCCACGCCCAGCGCCGGCCCACCCCCAGCCACGCCTTTACCCCACCGCTGGAGCAGGCGCAATACGCCCGCCCGCTTTACTTGCACCTGGCGGCGCTGGCGGCATTGGACAGCCAGCGCGCCACCCAGGCCAGCAGCCTGCTGGAAAGCCAGCTGCACCGCGAATGGCGCTACTGGAAAACCAGCGGCGCCGACACCCGCCATGACGACTGGGCCGACGCGCTGGCCTGGCTGGCGCTGGTGGGCGGCGCGCCGCGCGCAAATGCTGAACAGATGCTGAGCACGCTGGGCCTGCCGCACGCCGCCGCCCTGGCCACCCAGCTGGCGCGCGCCTACCCCGCTGCCCCCGGTACCATCGCCACCCTGCAACCCGACCTGCTGGCGGAAACCCTGCTGGCGCAACGCCTGGCCGGCGAGCGTGGCCTGGCGCTGCTGCAACAGGCGCTCAGTCAACACCCGGAGGCCGCGCTGGCCACCCTGGGCCGCCTATGCGCCGACACCCGTCGCCCCGCCAGCGCACACGACGACCCCGGCTACGCCGCCACCCTGCTGCACGCGCTGCAACACGCCTTCCCCAGCCAAGGCCAAACGCTGATCAACGCCGCCCACGCCAGCGAACCCGGCCTGGGCCGCTGGCTGGCGCGGGCCTGGGCGGGGCTGGATGATGAGACGCAGCAGCGGTTGAGTGAAAGCTTGCAGTTGCCGGAGTTTTCGGTGTGTTTGTTGGATTTGCAGGTGGGCTATCGCCAGGCTGCGCTGCGGGCGGCTGGGGAAGATGCAAATGCTCGGGCACAGGCATTGAATAATCTGGCGCTAGCCTTAAACGCCCAAGGTGGCGCTGAAGCACAACAGCAGGCGCTGGATTATGCCCGTGAGTCCATGGAAATTCGTCGGCAACTGGCCGCCAGCCAAGCGGCAGCCTATCTGCCGAATTTGGCCATGTCGCTGAATAACCTGGCTGTCTGGCTCGGTGAACAAGGCGATGCCGAGTCGCGCCGGCAGGCGCTGGCTTATGCCCGTGAGTCCATGGAAATTCGTCGGCAACTGGCCGCCAGCCAACCGGCAGCCTATCTGTCAAGTCCCGCCTGGTTATAAATGCGTTTCTTGAATAATTCAGGTTTTTTCTTCTGCCATTCCTTCAGCGCCTGAACGGGCGAAAGATGATTGAGCGCACGCTGCGGAATCTGATGATTGTACGTTTTCACATAGCGTTCAAGCGTCGTTTCCAACTCGGCGGCTGAAGCAAATCGGGTCTGACTCACCACCTCACTGATTCGGCCATTGAAGCGCTCAACCATCCCGTTTGTCTGTGGATGGCGCGGCGGGCACAGGCGGTGCTCAATGCCCAGCTCCGTGCAGCGAACATCAAAGGCATGCTGCCCGGTTGGCTCACGTTTTTTGCTGGTGAAGCGGTCGGTGAACTGGCTGCCGTTGTCGGTGAGCAACCTGACGATCTTCATCGGTGCTGCGCGCTCCAGCCGGTTTAAAAAGTCCACGCTGCTGCGCTCACTTTGATTGGCATAGATATGCATGAACACCCAGCGGGTGGCGCGGTCGATGGCCACAAACAGGTAGCGCCGCTCTTTCTCGTCAGGCATCTTCGGTAAGTACTTGATATCCATGTGCAGGAAGCCTGGCTCGTAATCCTTGAAGGTTTTGACCGGCGGCTGGACCTGGCCGGCATCAGCCAGCGCCTCGGCTTGCAGTTGACGCAGGTTGGCCACGCCATGGCGGCGCAGACAGCGATCCAGCCCAGAGCGCGAGACGTCTGGATTGATGAATTCGCGCACCACCGCGACCAGGTCATCCAGTCCCAGTAGCGTCAGGCTTCGCAAGGCCACGACAATCGCCTCCTGCGCCGGCGTCAGCGTGGTGCAAAGCTTGTGCGGGCGGTGTGATAAATCCTCCTGGCTATCGCGCTGCTTCCACTTGCGTGCGGTGGCCACGCTGATGTTGTAGCGTTTTGCCAATTCAAGCAATGATGCTGTTGAGTTCTTGATCTCGGCTCGCGTGCGAGGGGTGGTTCGGGCCTGGGCGTGGACTTCACTCATGTTGATTGCTCCGCTTTCAATGTCTCAATCAGATCACGCATCAGGTCTCTTGCCAAGAAGAGTGGCCAGCTACGAATTGGAATATGATCACACGGGACGCGACACCTATCTACCGTATTTGGCCGGGTCGCTGAATAACCTCGCTCTTCGTCTGAGTGAGCAAGGCGATGCCAAATCACGCCTGCAGGCTCTGGCTTATGCGCGTGAGTCCATGGAAATTCGTCGGCAACTGGTCGCCAGCCAAGCGGCGGCTTATCTGCCGGATTTGGCCATGTCGCTGAATAACCTGGCCCTTCATCTGAGTGCGCAAGGTGATGCCGAGTCGCACCGGCAGGCGCTGGCTTATGCGCGTGAGGCCATGGAGACCTATCGGCAACTGGCCGCCAGCCAAGCGGCGGCTTATCTGCCGGATTTGGCCATGTCGCTGCATAACCTGGCTATTGGCCTGAGTAAGCAAGGTGATGCCGAGTCGCGCCGACAGGCGCTGGGCTATGCGCGTGAGTCTATGGAGGCTTATCGGCAACTGGCCGCCAGCCAACCGGCAGCCTATCTGCCGAATTTGGCCCTGTCGCTGAATACCCTGGCCAATCGTCTGAGTGAGCAAGGCGATGCCGAGTCGCGCCGGCAGGCGCTGGCTTATGCCCGTGAGGCCATGGAGGCTTATCGGCAACTGGCCGCCAGCCAACCGGCAGCCTATCTGCCGAATTTGGCCGGGTCGCTGAATACCCTGGCCAATCGTCTGAGTGAGCAAGGCGATGCCGAGTCGCGCCGGCAGGCGCTGGCTTATGCCCGTGAGGCCATGGAGACCTATCGGCAACTGGCCGCCAGCCAAGCGGCAGCCTATCTGCCGGATTTGGCCAGGTCGCTGAATACCCTGGCCAATCGTCTGAGTGAGCAAGGCGATGCCGAGTCGCGCCGGCAGGCGCTGGATTATGCCCGTGAGTCCATGGAAATTCGTCGGCAACTGGCCGCCAGCCAACCGGCAGCCTATCTACCGGATTTGGCCGGGTCGCTGAATAACCTCGCTCTTCGTCTGAGTGAGCAAGGCGATGCCAAATCACGCCTGCAGGCGCTGGCTTATGCGCGTGAGTCCATGGAGACTTATCGGCAACTGGCCGCCAGCCAAGCGGCAGCCTATCTACCGGATTTGGCCGGGTCGCTGAATACCCTGGCCAATTGTCTGAGTGAGCAAGGCGATGCCGAGTCGCGCCGGCAGGCGCTGGGCTATGCCCGTGAGGCCATGGAGACTTATCGGCAACTGGCCGCCAGCCAAGCGGCAGCCTATCTGCCGGATTTGGCCGGGTCGCTGAATACCCTGGCCAATCGTCTGAGTGAGCAAGGCGATGCCGAGTCGCGCCGGCAGGCGCTGGATTATGCCCGTGAGGCCATGGAGGCTTATCGGCAACTGGCCGCCAGCCAACCGGCAGCCTATCTGCCGAATTTGGCCATGTCGCTGAATACCCTGGCCAATCGTCTGAGTGAGCAAGGCGATGCCGAGTCGCGCCGGCAGGCGCTGGATTATGCCCGTGAGGCCATGGAGGCTTATCGGCAACTGGCCGCCAGCCAACCGGCAGCCTATCTACCGGATTTGGCCGGGTCGCTGAATAACCTCGCTCTTCGTCTGAGTGAGCAAGGCGATGCCAAATCACGCCTGCAGGCGCTGGCTTATGCGCGTGAGTCCATGGAGACTTATCGGCAACTGGCCGCCAGCCAAGCGGCAGCCTATCTACCGGATTTGGCCGCGTCGCTGAATACCCTGGCCAATTGTCTGAGTGAGCAAGGCGATGCCGAGTCGCGCCGGCAGGCGCTGGCTTATGCCCGTGAGTCCATGGAGACTTATCGTCAACTGGCCGCCAGCCAACCGGCAGCCTATCTGCCGGATTTGGCCATGTCGCTGAATACCCTGGCTATTGGCCTGAGTGAACAAGGCGATGCCGAGTCGTGCCGGCAGGCGCTGGCTTATGCGCGTGAGTCCATGGAGACTTATCGGCAACTGGCCGCCAGCCAACCGGCAGCCTATCTGCCGAATTTGGCCCTATCGCTGAATAACCTGGCCAGTCATCTGAGTGAGCAAGGCGATGCCGAGTCGCTCGAACAAGCTTTGCATCATGCGCGTGAAGCGGTGACCATTTTTGCCCGATGTTATGCCAGCATGCCGGCGGCTTTTGAATATAGATTGAACATCGCACGCGGCACACTGCTGCGTAGAGCTAACGCCCTGGGGCTGGATGGCGAGGCGGAAGTGAGCGCGGCCTTACACGCTGGTGGTATCGAGCCAGGGAGGCGCTGATTGATTCAGAAAAACCGTTTTTGCCAAAAGCAAAACCCAGTAAAATCAATACCCTGGATTTCCACCTGCGCGGGAGTGACGGGTTTTTCAGCGTTCCAGTCGTCAGTCACGTTGAAACACAAGGGTTCATGTGAGCCAGTTTATGCCGGGTGTCTTGGTTTAAGGACGCGCTGATTTATTCAGAAAAATCGTGTTTGCCAAAATCAAAACCTAGCTAAATCAACAACCTGGATTCCCGCCTTCGCGGGAATGACGATTTTTTCAGCGTATCCTTAATTTCTGTTAAAACAAAACCTGACTTTGCCACAGCGCATTGTCTTCCGCACCCCACCCCGTCATTCCCGCGCAGGCGGGAATCCAGGGGCATCCACAGCGTGCAGCGGGTTTGCGCGCCCACCACCGTCCCGCCTGCGCCACGCCCACGGCGCACGCTGTGGCGCGGGGGAACGACCCGTTTTGGTAAGGTTCAGCCGCAAGCGGTCGAGTCGTCGTCCTGTCGAAATACCCGCGTGAATGCATGCGCTTGCCCTGTGCCTTTGCCCTGCGCGGCGCAGTTTGCGATAATTGCCGATTGACTTGTTCGCCGCGCCGCTCTGGCGCGCCGTTGACCTCTGCTGAGCCGCCGCGCCGGGAGCTTTTCCCGCCGGGCGCTGGATAAAAACCGATGACCGCACCGACCCCCCTGTCTGCCGAGCTGGCCGCCACCCTGGACGTGATCCGCCGTGGCGCCGACGAACTCTTGATCGAAGCCGAGCTGATTGCCAAGCTGAAAGAAAACCGCCCGCTGCGCATCAAGGCCGGCTTTGACCCCACCGCCCCCGACCTGCACCTGGGCCACACCGTGGTGCTGACCAAGATGCGCCAGTTGCAGGACATGGGCCACCACATCATGTTCCTGATTGGTGACTTTACCGGCATGATCGGCGACCCCACCGGCAAAAACACCACCCGCCCGCCGCTCACCCCGGAACAGGTGGCGATCAACGCCAAGACCTACCAGGAACAGGTGTACAAGATTCTCGACCCGGCCAAAACCGAAATCTGTTTCAACTCCACCTGGCTGAACCAGCTGGGCGCAGCCGGCATGCTCAAGCTGGCCGCCAGCACCACGGTGGCGCGCATGCTGGAGCGTGACGACTTCAAAAAGCGCTTTGCCAGCAATCAGCCGATTTCGCTGCATGAATTCATGTACCCGCTGATGCAGGGCTACGACTCGGTGGCCATGCGCGCCGATATCGAGCTGGGCGGCACCGACCAGAAATTCAACCTGCTGATGGGCCGGGCGCTGCAGGAACAGCACGGGCAAAAACCGCAGTGCGTGATCATGATGCCGCTGCTGGAAGGCCTGGACGGCGTGAACAAGATGTCCAAATCGCTGGGCAACTATATCGGCATCTCGGAAGCCGCCAACGACATCTTTGGCAAGGTGATGAGCGTGTCCGACACGCTGATGTGGCGCTATTACGAGCTGCTGTCGCTGCGCCCCTTGGCCGAGATCGAGCAATTCAAGGCCGACATCGCCGCCGGGCGCAACCCGCGTGACGTGAAAGTGCTGCTGGCGCAAGAGCTGGTGGCGCGTTTCCATTCGCAGGCCGCTGCCGAAGCGGCGCTGGCCGACTTTGAAGCGCGCTTCAAGCAAAATGCCATCCCCGACGAGCTGCCGGAAGTCACCGTGCAAACCGGCGAAGGCGGTGTGCTGGCGATTGCCAGCGTGCTGAAAGAAGCCGGCCTGGTGGCGTCCACCTCGGAAGCGCTGCGCATGATTGACGGCGGCGGCGTGAAGGCTGACGGGGTTAAAATTGAAGACAAGAAACTCCAGCTGGCCGCTGGCAGCACGGTGGTGCTGCAAGTGGGCAAGCGCAAGTTTGCCAAGGTGACCCTGGCCTGACCATGTCCAGCCAACACCTCACCCTGATGGTGCCCGGCCTGGTGTGGCCCGACGCCGAGCTGCGTGCCGAAGCCACCCGCGACCTGGCGCTGCCGGCGCTGGCCTGGCTGCTGGGCCGGGGCCAGGCGCGTCCGGCCAACACTCCGGCCAGCCCCTGGCTGGCGCGGCTGCTGGGCGTGGCCGCCTCGCTGCCGGTGGCGCGCCAACTGGCCCAGGCCGATGGCCTGACCGCCAGCCAGGGCCACTGGCTGTGCGCCGACCCGGTACATTTGCGGGTAGAACAAGATAGCCTGCTGCTGGCCGACGCGCAGATGTTCAGCCTGACCCAGGCCGAAGCCGATGCGCTGGTGGCCACCCTCAACCAGCACTTTGCCGAAGATGGCCTGGTGTTTCACGCTGCCCAGCCCACCCGCTGGTATCTGCAACTGAGCGAAGCTGCCGACGCCCACTTTACCCCGCTGGGCGACGTGGTGGCGCAAAGCATCGACCCGCATCTGCCGCGCGGCCCGCGTGCCAGCCAGTGGCGGCATTGGCTTAACGAACTGCAAATGCTGCTGTTCAGCCACCCGGTCAACGCAGCCCGCGAAGCCGCCGGCCAGCCGATGATCAACAGCATCTGGCCATGGGGCGGCGGCGAAGCCGGCACTCTGCAACTGCCCGCGTCTACCGTCTACACCGACCAGCCGCTGCTGGCGGCGCTGGCCGCCCAGGCCGGTGCCTGTGTGGACACGCTGCCCACCCAGTTCAGCCCGGCCTGGCTGGGCGAGTGGCGCGGCGAGGCGCTGGTGTGGCTGGACGGGCTGAGCGCGGCGGTGAGCTACCAGGATGGCTGGGCCTGGCGCAATCAGCTGCTGGCGCTGGAGCAACATTGGTTTGCCCCCTTGGCGGCGGCGCTGAAAGCCCGCCAGTTGACCACGCTGACCTTGCATGTGCCGGGCGAAGTGGGGCTGAGTGCCACGCTGCGCGCCGGCGACAGTTGGAAATTCTGGCGTGGAGCCAGACAGATAGCGACCTTCTGATGACCCGAATTGCTGCACGGGCCGTACCCGATACGGCCCGGCAGGCCCTGTGTGCGCAGGGTTTGCCAGATTTGTTTGCCCGTTTGTACGCGGCGCGTGGCGTGACCGACAGCCACCAGCTCGACCCCAGTCTTAAGCACCTGCTGCCCTACCACACCCTCAAGGATATCGGCCCGGCGGCGGTGCGGCTGGCCGATGCCATTGCCCGCCAGGAACGCCTGCTGGTGGTGGCCGACTACGACGCCGACGGTGCCACCGCCTGCGCGCTGGCGGTGCGCGGCCTGCGCCGGTTTGGCGCGCAGGTGGAATTTATCGTCCCCAACCGCTTTGAATACGGCTATGGCCTCACCCCGGAAATTGTCGAACTGGCCGCCCAGCGCCGCCCGGATTTGCTGATTACCGTGGATAACGGCGTGGCCAGCGTGGCCGGTGTGCAGGCGGCGCGCGCGCGCGGCATGGACGTGCTGATTACCGACCATCACCTGGCCGGCGACGAACTGCCCGATGCGCTGATCGTCAACCCCAACCAGCCGGGCTGCCCGTTTCCCAGCAAGCACCTGGCCGGCGTGGGGGTGATGTTTTATGTGCTGATGGCGCTGCGCGCCGAGCTGCGCCAGCGCGGTGCCTTTGCCGGCGGCGAAGAACCCAATCTGGCCGACTGGCTGGACCTGGTGGCGCTGGGCACGGTGGCCGACGTGGTGAAGCTGGACGACAACAACCGCATTCTGGTCGAACAGGGCCTGCGCCGCATGCGTGCTGGCCGCGCCTGCGCCGGGGTGAATGCGCTGTTTGCCGCCAGTGGCCGTCAGGCGCGCCGCGCCAGCACGGTGGACCTGGGCTTCATGCTCGGCCCCCGGCTGAACGCCGCAGGCCGGCTGGACGACATGAGCCTGGGCATTGCCTGCCTGCTGACCGACGACGCCGGCCACGCGCTGGCGCTGGCTGGCGAGCTGGACCGGCTGAATAAAGAACGTCGCCATATCGAAGCCGGCATGCAGGAAGAAGCGCTGGCGCATCTGGCCGGGGTGGATCCACAAGGCCGCTCGACGCTATGCCTGTACCGCGATGACTGGCACCAGGGCGTGGTGGGCATTGTTGCCAGCCGGCTGAAAGAGCGCTTTCATCGGCCCACGCTGATTTTTGCTCCCGGTGACGAAGGCGAAGTGAAAGGCTCGGGACGGTCGATTCCGGGTTTTCATCTGCGCGACGCGCTGGACCGGGTGGCCAAACAGCACCCGGATTTATTGCGCAAGTTTGGTGGCCACGCCATGGCCGCCGGGGTGACCCTGGCCGAGGCGGATTTACCGCGCTTTATCAGCGCGTTTGAGGCCGTGGGGCAAGACTGGCTGACCCCGGCACAACTGACCCGCACCATCGAAACCGACGGCAGCCTGGCGGTGGGTGACATCCGCATGGACACCGCCGACCAGCTGGCCGCCAATGTCTGGGGCCAGGGCTTTCCACCGCCGTCGTTTTACGACCGCTTCCGCCTGCTCGACCAGCGCCGGGTGGGCGAACGCCATCTGAAACTGAAACTGGGCCGCGACGGCGTGGAGTTTGACGCCATGCTGTTTAACTGCCCAGACTGGCTGCCGGCCTGGATTGACGTGGTGTATCAGCTTAATGTGAATGAATGGCGCGGCGAACGTAACTTGCAGCTGATGGTGGATAACTGGCAAGCGGCTGCGGGCTAGGAACGTCAGCACGCTCGCCTGCACGCGGGTATTTCAACGGGACGGCGACTCGACCGCTTTCGGCATGAGCCTCACCCGACTTGTCATTCCCGCGCAGGCGGGAACCCAGGTCGCGCCACCGCGTATGCCGTGGGGGTGGGGCGTTGTGGGGCGGTGGTGAGAACTCACCCCCGCTGCACGCTGTGGATGCCTCTGGATTCCCGCCTGCGCGGGAATGACGGGGCGGGGTGCGGCGGGTGGTTCGCTGTGGCTAGATAAGACTTTGTTTCAAAATAAATTAAATCAGAGTAGCCATCGGAGGCTAGCCCTCTTCTGGCATGAGCTTCACCCACTTGTCGTTCCCGCGCAGGCGGGAACCCAGTCCGTGCCACCGCGTGCGCCGTGGGGGTTTAGCATTGCGGGGCTGTCGTGAGCGCACGCACCTGCTGCACGCTGTGGATGCTCCTGGATTCCCGCCTGCGCGGGAATGACACGATGGGGTGCGGCGGGTGGTTCGCTGTGGCTAGATAAGACTTTGTTTCAAAATAAATTAAATCAGAGTACCCATCGGAGGCTAGCCCTCTTCTGGCGTGAGTTTCACCCACTTGTCGTTCCCGCGCAAGCGGGAACCCAGTCCGTGCCACATCGTGCGCCGTGGGGGTTTAGCATGGCGGGACGGTGGTGAGAACTCGCACCTGCTGCACGCTGTGGATGCCCCTGGATTCCCGCCTGCGCGGGAATGACGCTTGTTCCAGCGCATCCTTAGCATCGTGTGGCGGGGGCATGCATTTTGCGCCGCACATACAGTGTTTTGCGCACCCGCGTCACCACCTGGCCGCTTTCATTCTCCACGTCCACCGCCAGTTCGGGCAGCACCTTGCTGCCATCGGCTGTGGCGGCGCGGATGTCATCCAGTTCAGCATCAGCATGTAAAACGGGTCGGTCAAGCCTCGCCTTCTGGCGCACCAATAATCACCCCACCCCCCAGACAGACATTGCCGTCGTACAGCACCGCCGACTGGCCGGGGGTAATCGCCCATTGCGGGCTGTCGAAGGTGAGCACTGCCTGGCCAGCGGCGTCGTAGCTGAGCACGCACGGCGCGTCCTGCATGCGGTAGCGGTTTTTGGCCGCGTAGCGCCCCGGCGCGGGCGGCTGGCCCAGCGTCCACGACAGCTGGCCGGCGCACAGCGCCTGGCTGTGCAGCAGCGGGTGGTTATGGCCCTGTACCACCACCAGGCGGTTGGCGTCGCGTGCCTTGCCGGCCACAAACCACGGCTCGCCCGGCCCGCCAATGCCCAGGCCCTGACGCTGGCCGAGGGTGTAATACATCAGCCCCTGATGCTGGCCCACCACTTTACCTTCCGGTGTCACCATCTCGCCTGGCTCGGTGGGCAGGTAGCGCTGCAGAAACTGGCGAAATGGCCGCTCGCCAATAAAGCAGATGCCGGTACTGTCCTTTTTGCCGGCATTGGGCAGGCCAATCTGGCTGGCGATGTCGCGCACCTGCGGCTTGTGCAGCTCGCCCAGCGGAAACAGCGCCGCCTGCAGTTGGTGTGGTTGCAAGCGGTATAAAAAGTAGCTCTGGTCCTTGCCGGGGTCGTCGCCCTTGCACAGCTCGGCCCCTCTGGCGCTGTCTACCCGACGGGCGTAGTGGCCGGTGGCAATCCGTTCGGCACCCAGGCTGATGGCGTAATCCAGAAACGCCTTGAACTTGATTTCGGCATTGCACAGCACGTCCGGGTTGGGCGTGCGGCCAGCGGCGTATTCTTCCAGAAAATAACGAAACACCCGGTCTTTGTACTCGCTGGCAAAATTCACCACTTCCATGTCAATGCCGATGATGTCAGCCACCGCCATGGCGTCCAGCGCGTCCTGCTTGATCGAACAGTATTCGTCGTCGTTGTCGTCTTCCCAGTTTTGCATGAACACGCCAATCACCTCGTGCCCCTGTTGCTTGAGCAGCCAGGCGGTGACAGACGAATCCACGCCGCCGGACAAACCGACGACAATGCGTTGCGGGCGGGTCATTACGGGGACCATCCTTTGTTCCAGTCCGCCAGTGGCAGCACCACGGCGGGAAGGCCATGATCAAAAAACCAGCTGTCCACCGCATAGCGGAGGCCGTCGCTGAGGTCTTCAATCGCAGCGGAATAATGTAAATCCACCAGCCAGGGCGCGCGCCATACCGGCTCCAGCACCCGATGAAAGTGCAGCCAGCCGTGCTCCAGCAGGTAGTGCAGATAGGTGGTGGTGTTGGTGCTGTGGTCGATGCAGTCCTGGCTGCCGGGGCCGTTGTCGTTGACATTGCCGCCACGGTCATTGCCTATTGGCGTGGTGCGTGCGGCCATCTGGTTCATCAGCCCGATGGCCTGCGCCAGCGCCTGGCGTTCGTGCTCCGGGTCGGGCTGCGCCAGCAGGCTGGCCAACTGGTGGTTGTCCAGCGCATCCAGCACGGCTTCACCGCGCTGCTTGCAGCCGTAGTGGTAGCAAATCGACAGGGTTTCGCCGTGAACCGGCAAGGCCAGCGCCAGCAGTAACAACAGGGACAGCATCCGACGGGGCGGGCAAGGCAGCATGGCGGGCTCCTGCGCCGGCACAAACTGCCCTCAGGCCATGGGCACGGCGCGAATCAGGGTCAGCGGATAGCGCTGGCCAGACAGATAATCTTCGATGCATTGCCACACCAGCGGGCTGCGCCAGCGGGCCGGATCGGCCTGCAGCGCGTCGGCAGACACCCACCGGGCTGCGATAATACCGGCATCCAGCGCCCGCTGGCTATCATGGCCGCGCAGCTCGCCAGTAAAGGCAAAGCGCAAATACACCACATCGCTGTTTGGGCGCGGGCAGGTGTACACCCCCAGCAGCGCGGTGGGCTCAAACAGGTAGCCGGTTTCTTCCAGGGTTTCCCGGCGCACCGCATCCAGCAGCGATTCGCCATGCTCCCAGTGCCCGGCGGGCTGGTTCAGCCGCACGCCGTCTTCGGTGTGTTCTTCCACCAGCAAAAACTGGCCATCCTGCTCAATCACCGCCGCCACCGTGGCGTTGGGTTTCCATTGCAAGCTTCGTACCATGCGCTTTCCTGAAGATGCGCCACTGCGTGGCAAACCCGACACAGGCGACAGCGACGCCACCTACACGCTCAGGCTTGCCCCGGCAGGGCGCTGGCGCGGCAAGTCCACGCCAAGATGATGTTTATCAAGTTATTTTACTGCGTCACTGCCTGAGGCAAGCACCATGGTTAAACCGGCGTGAATCCTGCTTGGATACCCCGGCAGGGCAAATGACTCACGCCATGATTGACAACCATTATCGTTTGTACGATAGTTGCGACAGGTTCTCATTATATCGCAGTCCACAGCGGGCTGCCTTGAACAGGAGTGCAACCGTGTACGTCTGTGTATGCCATGCCGTAACCGACACCCAAGTGCGTCAGGCCGTTCATCAGGGTGCCACCATGATGCGCGATCTGCGCCAGCAGCTGGGCGTGGCCAGCGATTGTGGTCGCTGCGCCTGCTGCGCACGTGACATCCTGCGCACCACCTTGTCCGAGCTGTCCTGCTGCGACGACGAACTGGCCGAAGCCGCCTGAGCGCCCAGGCGCACCCCCTGTGGTACCCATCCGGTGCGGTGGCAGGCCAGCGCACCAGCCTGACACAGGCAAGCATTCTACCAGCTGTTTTCAGCGCTGCCGTGGCCCGCGCCCATCAACGGGGAAAACGCTCGACATGCGTGTCGCCCCGGCGGCCAAAATAGCTTGCCTGTCGCCCGGTCATCCACGCCGTATACCCCACGCATCCCGCCTGCTGCAAGCACGGGTTGAATTCACCCTCCCCCCGCGCATCCCCAAGCCACATGGTGACGCACTCGCCTGTCCGTGTTTCAGGCCAATGGAAAGGCAAGCTCTTGCGCTGGGTCGCGCACGTTTTCCAGCAGATAATCAATCATCACCCGCACCTTGCGCGGCAATTGCCGGTGCGCCGGGTAGAGCAGATAGGCGTGGCCCCAGTAGGCGTGGGTGATGCACTCCCAGTCGGCCAGCACCCGGCGCATGCGTCCGGCGCGCACATCCTCGGCGGCGACAAACTGCGGCAGGCTGGCAATGCCCAGGCCGCGCAGCACCGCATCGCGGCGGATGTCGCTGTGGTTGACGATATAGCGCCCGGACACCCGCACCCGCTGGCGCTGGCCATCACGGGCAAACTCCCACACGCAATCGTCCGGAGTTTCCCCCAGAAACAGACAATCATGGTTTTGCAGCGCCTGCGGCTGCGTGGGCTCACCGCAGCGGGCCAGATAGTCGGGTGAGGCGCACAGCCATTGCGCCACCGGCATCAACGGCCGCGCCACCAGCCCCGGCGGCGGCTGGTCGGTGGCCAGCACCACCAAGTCCACCTCATCGCTGATCGGGTCGCGGGCGTGGTCGTCCAGCAGCAGTTGCACGTCCACCTTGGGATAACGCGCCAGAAACGCCGGCATTAACGGGTGGATCACCCGCCGGCCAAACGCCTTGGGCATGGCCAGCCGCACCCGGCCACTGGGCTCGGCCTGATGCGCACCGGCGCTATCCAGCACCGCCTGGGCCGATTCCAGCATGGCCTGGCTGTGCTGAAACGCCAGCTGGCCAGCCTCGGTCAACCGCAGGCTGCGCGTGGTGCGCTCCAGCAGCCGGCTACCCAGCGCCTGTTCCAGCCGCGCCATCTGCCGGCTGACCGCCGACGGCGTGCTGCCCAGCGCGCGCGCCGCCGCCGAAAAACTGCCGCCTTCCACCACCTTGACCAGCACCAGCAAATCGGGCAACACGCCCAGCAATTTATTTGTGTCCATGGCGCACAACTGATGTTCTGAAAGGGGGAATTATCGCCGTTTTCGCATCAATGTATCGTCTGCCCATCGGGAATTTTCAGCAAGCCGCGCCGACGTCTGGCCAGGCGTGTGGCCGTCAAGGGTGGCTGACCCAGTTTTAACAGCGGCAAACCACTCGCGGCATCACCCGCCAGGAAGGGTTGGGTTTGCCGCACCAAGGAGAACACGATGGGACAACGCATGTTGGCCAGCGCCGAATGGCTGCTGCTGGCGGTGGCGCTGGTGTGGGGCACCAGCTATGGGGTGGCCAAACTGGCGCTGGAGCACTACCCGGTGTATGGCGTGCTGGCCGTGCGCTTTATCCTGGCCGGGCTGTGCCTGCTGCCGGCGCTGCGCACCCTCCGCTGGCAAGCCTGGCGCGCCGGCCTACCGATGGGCGGCATTCTGCTGGCCATCCTGCTGTGCGAAACCTGGGCGCTGCAATACACCAGCGCCAGCAATGCGGCGTTTTTGATCAGCCTGTGCCTGGTGCTCACCCCGCTGGCCGAATGGCTGCTGTACGGCCAGCGCCCAGCCGCGCGCATCTGGGCGCTGGTGGGCCTGTCCTGGCTGGGCGCGCTGCTGCTTACCGGCGACAGTGCCATGCATTTTTCAGGTGGCGATGCGCTGATGCTGCTGGCCGCCGTGCTGCGCGCCTTTGGCGTGTGCTGGCTGAAACAACTGGCCGAGCGCCAACCCGCCACCGCCCAGGCGCTGACCGCCATGCAATGCTGGACCGTCGGCCTGGGCGCCCTCGCCCTGAGCGCCAGCCAAGGCGGCCTGCCGCCGCTGCCGCGCGAGCCCGGCTTCTGGCTGGCTATCAGCTACCTGGCCGTGCTGTGCACCGTCTGCGCCTTTGCCATCCAGAACTACGCCCTGCGCCGCAGCGACCCCAGCCGCGTCGCCCTGCTGATGGGCAGCGAACCGGTATTCGGCGCGCTGTTCGCCTGGTTGTGGCTGGGCGAGGCCATGGGGCCGCTGCGCTGGGTGGGCGGCGGGTTGATGGCGGTAGCGGCGGTGATGGCGACGGGGGGAGGGAGTAAGGTGGGGAAGGTGGCGGGTGAGAAGGAGGAGGAGGTAGTAGGGTGAGGGTGGGGCTACTCCAGTAGTACGGTGTCACATGAGTCTGGCAGAGTTTGAAAGACTATGCCGACTCAAGCCTGCACGAATGCAGGCTTGAGCGGCTGGCTCCATCGGAGTGTTCGAAAAAATTTGACCAATACAACGGCGTAAATTTGCTTACATGCACGCGTGTGTTTCAACATGACTGACTACCAGATGCTCCACCAACCGGGATTCACTCAGCCACTGTAGTGCCAGCTTGCGATCCAGCTCTTCACGCTCGACACGACTGTCTTGACTGGCCAGGCAGTGCGAGCAGACATTCTCACAACTGACCGGACAGTGCAGACGTTCCAAAGTCTTGCCCAGCAGCAACGTAATTTCGTTCAGGCCGGCTAGCACAAAGCTGGCTCCACCGCTGGCTTCATCGAACAGCTGGATGACCGAGCGGCCTTGCCGCGTGTCTCGGTCCCGGTCGAGGCGATGGCCGAAGCCCATTTCGCTACTGGCGATACCGAGCCGGTCGGCGATCACGTCGCGCAGGGCTGCCCCCAGCGTCGTAGCAATCAAACGACCTTCGGACGAGTCCGGCAACCATTCACCCGTCAGCGGGTTCCTGAGAAAGATTTCCAGCACATCAGTGCGGATCTGGTAGCCCAGATGCAGATTGCCCATGACAGCTTCACCGGGGCAATCAGGCTCTGGCTTACTGTCCTTGCCCTTGCGACGTTGCCCGCCCAGCGGGAAATGCAGCGTGCCTGGCTGCAGGCCTTTAGGGATATCACCAGAGGGGAGCATCGACTCTGCACGCCCACAATTCATGCATATGGCGTATCCTGTTTCATGCTCACCGGATGAATGATGGAAAACGCTGCCCTCATGACTAAAGCGCACGAAGCCGCAACGCTGATCAGGCAGCGCAATGCTCTCACCATTCAGCTGAATGCGTGGGCGCTGGACGTTAATGTACTTCTGCGAGGTCACGTCATTCGTAGTTGGCTCGTAAAAGTCAGTTACAAAGCCACCTGGGCGCAACACCACACGTCGCTCGCTGGATGGAATAGGGGTCGCGCAATGCTCACAGCACAAGCCATCGCTATTGGCATAGGCATGCTCGACCACACCCGTGTTGCCACATTCCGGGCAGCGCCAGGCGATATCGAATTTCTGCACCTCGTTGACCTGCCCATCGGCATGCCACTGCAGGCTGACACCGGCAGAGCGATAGACGCGGCCATCAATCACCACCTGAGCGCCGGGGGCATATTCGCGAATGGCGATGTTCAGGCTGCGTGAGGGCATTTCCTTGTTGTCGAAGATGCTGTCTTCGCGACTGGCATCACTTTTTCGCTGCTGATGTAGAAAGTCCTCGACGTTATAGGTTTTAAGGTTTACTACATCAGTCGGAAAACCATAGCCTGGCAGGAATGCGGACGATGCCAAATAGCGGAGCAGGTACTCGTTTTCATGGCGCTGCTTCTCCAGCGCCAGGGCCTTCTTGTACGGCCCGTCGTTGGCGGCCTGTAGCTTATGGTTGATGTTGCGATACTCGCTCAGCCAACGTTCCTCAAGTTCACGCAATCCCAGTTGGGTCTCGCCAGTGATTGAGCTGAGCAAGCGTCTTTCCAGACCGGTGCCGCACACCAGCTGCTTCACGGCACGGTCAAATTCATCGGGGCTGGCCGTAAGCCAGGCCATAAACTGCTGAGCGGGTGAGTTGTTTGGAGCGAAGAACCAATGCAAGGTCAGCTTGGTGCGGTCGCCATCATTGCTGCTGTGCATGCGCAGGAATAGCGCCAGCAACAGCGAGTTGACGTGTCGCTGCACGATCCGCACAGAACTGAGGGTGATGTTCGGTGCCGGAATGGCAGTCACGAACGGCCATTTGGGATTGGCGAAGGCACGCTGGTTATGCGGATCAGCTTTGCATAGCGTATAGGCGATGGCCCGTGCCTCGCTGCGTCGCCCGGCTCGACCGGCGCGCTGCAGATAGTTGGCCGGATGTGGCGGTAGGTTGTTCATCACCACGGCGGAGATGCCACCGATATCCACGCCCATTTCCATGGTGGTAGAGCAGTTTAGGACGTTGATATCGCCGCGCTTGAACTCCTCGACATAGTCATCCAGCCGTTTTGCTGACTGCTGCGCCGAGTGCTCTGCGGTCCGATAGTAGAAACCGCCCTCGACCGTGCGATCACTGATGTTCGTCCACAGGTTTTCCTCGCGCAGTTGAGTAATCACGGGATCTTTCGCGATCAACTGGCGGATTTGCACCTGCTTGGGTACCGGGGAACCATCCGGCATCAGGCTGCTCAGGACGGGAAGCTGGATCTTCTGGCAGCGGTAGTCTTGGCTCAGCAGTTTTCGCGGGAGATAGGGTGTCAGACCACGGAAGGTAGTACTAAAGACCCGTCGGGTCAAAGGGCAGACCCACCCCTCTGTCGGTAGCGAGAAGGTAAGGGTTTCTAGGCGCAAACGATGGCCGGTATCGGAAGACTCCAGAATGCCAGCATTGACCAGCACCAGCCAGGCCGCTTCGAGCCAACTGTTGATCTTGTCGGCATCGGCATTCATGGTGCGATCCAGTCCTGTTGCCAGTTCAAGCAGCTTGATCAGGCGGTGGGGGATGCCAGGCTTGATCTGCGGCCACTTTTTGGTGCTGCTGCTTTCCTGTACATCACTCTTGGGTGAATAAAGCGCTTTGGGGCTGAAGCGGCTGCCCATCCAGCGGCGCATCTTGTTTTCCATCGGGATGAAGGTGTTCTCCCGGACGTAGAAATCGAGTGCAACTTGGAGGAAGTCACGCCAGTCGCCCAGCGTCAGAGCGCTTCTAGAGGCATGAGCATCGTCGCTCGCAGAGATGGCTCGGGTATCGACCCACAGGGCTGGAGTCGTCATCACCTTCTCCAATCCCTGGTAGCCAACTTTGATCAGTCCCAGCGTTTCCGTGCTGTTCTGATTCTTGGGGCGCCGGGAGAACTCGCGGGCCAGCAGCAGACGCGCCATAGTCAGACCGCCTTCGTAGCCATCGAACAGCGCCGGATTGGCATAACGGTTGTAGCGCAGGATGAACTGGTCGATAGCCCTGGCTGCCGCAATGGTGTCGGCCATCTGCGACCAAGGAATGATTTCGGCCTGATTGGCGGGTGCTGCGCCGCGCTGCAAAAGTTCAGCTTGCCTACGCAGTTCTGCCGCCATGCCAGCCATGCCCATTTTTTCCAGGTTTTCTGCCTGGGCAAGAAGCTCGGCAGGATTGCCGCTGGGGGTGTCCTTGGGTGCTGCATCGGCCTTAGCCTGAGCATTCCTGAGCGTTTCAAACACCAGCCCGCGTAGCCGGGAGCGCTCCGCTTCCTGCTGCATCCTCACCGCCATGCGCGCGGTGCCCTGGCGGCTGTCGGTGAAGGTGATCAGCTTGCGCCCGCGTCCCGGCAGTTCTTCGGGAGAGCGGCCTTCGCAATCCGCCTTGTCAGGATCAGGACAGAATTCCAGGATGGTTGGCACGGCGTTGGCAATGTAGAACGGCGCACCAAGGTAGGCTTTTCTCAGAAAGTCGCTGGTGCCAAGCGATGAGTTGTCGCAGTGGCTGCAGCAGCTGTCCTTTTCCATGGTAAGTACAATGTCGATGTTGTGGGTGGCGTTCACTGCGCCCAGCTTCTGGTTTTCCAGATCGAGACTAACAGGAAAGTAGGGCTCATGCGCCGCCGGCAATCCAGCAATGATCAGGTGTGTACTGGCGGCATTCGCCGTCAATAGTTCGGCTGGCGCATCCTCACTACCGTTTTCATGATTGAGCGCGAACTCATCGCCGGCGTAAGGGCTGGGCTGGTGCAGTTCGCCATTGCGATCCTCTGCCAGCAGGTGCGGCGTCTTGCAGTCGTCGCAGAAGCCCAGCTCGTATACCGGCGCATGGCACTCGCAGCGTGTGCGCTGGGTCACATAGACATTGCCGAAGGGCCAGTCCTGCAGGTGGCTGGATTTGGCGCTGCACTGCGGATCGACGCAGGCCCAGAGCCCATGCAGCATGCGCTGGAATAGGTGGATGCGTAGCTTGATGAACGGCGGCTGGCCTTCGTCTGGATGCGTGCCGGTCATGGTGTCGAGCCAGTCGAGCACCTCCTGCTGCTGTTCGAGGAGGCTGCCTCCCTGCAACTGGTCGGAAACTGTACCAATCAGGTCATGCAGGTCGAGGGGCTTGTCGGAGCTGACCACCGCATGGCGCAGGCTCCTGGCGATGGTGCTGTCGCACAGGGCCTTGAAGCGTGCAGCGGATACTGTCGTTCTCGGTTCGATATCCCGGATGGCCTGCAGGCCAATATCGTTGCCTGCAGAGTCGGATGCCAGGTCGGGCCAGACGCGCGAGCTGCCAATTACTTCAACCTGATCAAGCGGTACGCCCGCCAGGTCGGCCAGGTAGCGTTTCAGTCGCTCTTGCGCATCGGTGCCGGCGATGGTGGCCGAGGTGGCTACGAAGCGGATCTGCTTGGACTGCCTGCCAAAGGACTGGACCACCCGGCGTAGTAACAGAGATATTTCCGCTGCCTGCGAGCCCACATAAGTGTGGGCCTCATCAAGAACAATCCAGCGCAACGACTGTTGCTGGCGCGAGATTTCCAAGATCGGGCTATCGACCTGGCGCACCAGCATGTATTCCAGCATGGTGGCGTTGGTCATCAGAATCGGAGCTGGCTCCTTGCGCAGCCGTTCCCGAGACAGGATCTGGTTGGGCTTTTGTTGCTGTTCCTTGCGGATCTTGTCGGCGCGTTCTTCGGTCTTGCCGTTGTACAGGCAGAAGCGGATGTTGCTGCCGTACTTCCGGGTCCAGGCGTCAAGACGCTCCTGCTGGGAGTTAATCAGTGCATTGAGCGGGTAGAGAAACAGGGCGCGGACACCCACCAGTGCAGCTTCGTTGCGCTCATGCTCACGGATTAAATCCTCGAGGATTGGCACCATGAAGCATTCGGTTTTCCCCGAACCAGTGCCGGTGGTGATAATCGCCGAGCGTGGTGTGTCGTCGAGCAGGGCGCGCCAGGCCTGCAGCTGATGCACATAGGGGTGCGCCGTTTTCGGGAAACGGTAAGCTGGTGCGCTAGCTAGCGTGTCGAGCAGGCTAGAGGATAGCAAGCCCTCTGCCGACAAGTCCTGTAGGCGTAGCTTGGCTTCCTTCCAGCCAAAGGTATGCTCGAATACTGGCGGGGCAAGGAAGCAGCCCTCAGCCCCCAATGTGTTCACCATGCTTTCGCTCAGGTGACGACGCAGACCCGGATGGTTGATGCCCAGGACACCGAGCGTTGCCTCACGGGTGCGCTCAAGGCTCTGCTCGATCAAGTTCTTAAAAAAGCGCATTACAACTCCTTATGCCTCATCCTGCGAGGCAAGCAGATAAGACACCATCAGGGCGTGGACAGGTACAAACCAGCCCTGACGGTCAAAATCGGAAACCAGGCGAATGGCAAATTTCAGATAGGCCGGTGCCGCCGGCAGATCGGTGATTCTAGCTTTGCCAGCAGTGACGAAGGCCATGAAGATCGGCAGGTAAGTCACTGCGTCGGTGAACTCCACCAGCGAAAGGGCTTTCACCAGAGGAGGGAGCCGCTGCCTGTCGATCCATCTGGAAAGCTCGCTGCCGAGCAGGGTGGACCAGTTCCGATTGGACTCGTGAAGACGCCGCAGATCCTGGTACCAGATAGGCAGAACACTTCCCGGCGGCAGCTTGGTCAGCGAACTGCGATTGCCGGTGCTCAGATAGTTTCCCAGATAGTCGAAGCCGGAAACGATGCAACGCAGCACGTTGGTCCGGTTCGAGACGAGATTGTTGACCAGCGCTTCGGGAAGCCCGATCAGGCGCATGCTGTCGTGAAATAGCTGGTAGGCCTGTACCCATAGCGGAAGCGGGACAGCCTCCCAGATGACAGCAAGCTCGTCGCGTATACGTGCACAGAACGATTCGTCCATTTCCAGGCGGAATACCGCGAAGCTCAGTGCTTCCTGATTGCGCGACAGGGCTTTCCATGTCTCGAAGGATGACAGCGGCAGGTGGCGATAGTACTGCTTCAAGTCGGCCAGATACTGCCAGCCACTGTGGTTGAAGTCGGTCGCCATGGCGGCAATCTGCAGCTCGATGACATGTGGATTGTGCTGGGGATGGAAAAGCTCGGCGGCGCGATGCAGCGAATGCACTTCGAACTCGGAGTCGAGACTGTTATCCGGCCTGATATATAGGCTCGGACGGAAATGAACGCTCGACTGTTCACCCGGGTAGATCAGCCATGGCCCCTGAGACTGCATTGCCTGCGGAATTTCGAAGTAGCCAGTGCCCACGGTCTCACTGGTCTTCTCTATCAGCTTCAGCGGTGTGCGCTTGGGGTCGGAAAGGAGCATTGCCTCGGCCCGAATACCCTCCAACATGGCAACATGTGAGGAGTTGCAGATATAAAAAGCATGTCTCCCCTCCCACTGGAGTCGCCCCCCATAGCGTCGAATATCGAGCCTCAGCAGCGGCTGCTCAGTTTCCAGGGAAAGCCTGATATAAGCATCTTGTTCATCAACCGCGCCGAGCATGTTCAGCATATCGCTCAAGTAACTGAATAGGCTGAGCATGACTGGCGCGCAGCCTACCCGGATGTCGAAGTTGCGTTTTGGGTGCGGTTGCTCCATACAGATCAGCTCCAGCCCCATGTAGAACGTCTGGCCCTGAGGAAGATCGGAGGTCAGTACGATGCGGTATCCCGTCAGTTCCGCCAGTGTCAGTTCTCGGATCCGAGATGGGTTTCCATGCTGATCCAGGAGACGAGCGCCCTGGCAGGGGTAGGGTAGGCGAAGTTGAATGGGTGGTAGGCCCTGACCGGTCTCCAGAATAAAGGTTGCAGGGGGATTATTCCCTTTATGATGCAAGTGCAAAGCATATTCGGATTGCTCCACTGCCAGGCTATTGCTGACAACCTGCAGATCAAGCTGGTGTGTGCCTTTGGGGAGAAGGCGTGCAGGTTGCTGCCCCTGTTCAGGAAACAGGGACAGACTGAATTCCCTGGGTAGGACGCCAAAGCGGCGCTGCAGCAGCGTTTTGCCCGAGCGGTGGCGCAGCGTGTAGCGAGCGAAACCATAGCTGCTGTTGCGCTGACGGTCCAGCAACTCACCGTTTACGAACTCAAGCAGTTCATCCTGGGGGTGAGGATAGTCTTCGGGTAGCTCAAGGCGTGGCCAACCCAGGAAGACGAGCGAGGGAGCGCTTTCGTAGACTGCAAAAACTCCCGTCAGGGTAGGTTTGCGGTCGTCGCCACCAGCCTGATTCAGTTCGATTTGGTAGTAATCGGCACCCTTGGCCAGAGATAGGCCCGAATATATCTCTATCCAACGACCATTCTCCGCATCCTGCGCCAGGGTGTCTGGAGCTGCACCTTCACTGGTGATGAAAAAGTCCTGAGGGATGCGAAGCCGAGCCAGTCCGGATGCCATCGAGCAGCTGGACGTGGCCACCAGTTGCCAGCGCTCGGAGCGATTCTCGAAAACTAGAGGAGCCTCCCGGTAATCGAGTGCGCTGCCGTCGAAGAACCGGCGATATACCGTGCGCCCGTTATCCAGCAGGCACAAGCTCAGCGGTTCGTCGAGCGTGCGTCGCTCCACTGTGACCTGAGGATTGGAGAAACGGACCTTGATACCCTCTGCGGTGAGCTGGCCATAAATAGCGGCACCACGAGCCAGCAACTGGTCACCTTCGTAATAGGCCAACTCCAAGCGAGTACTGCCAAGAGTCGTCTGGTCTATTGCAAAAGTTGTTTCGAAAGGTAGGGTCAAATCTGTGCGTATCGACCATTGGGGCAACGCTCCATGTAGAAAGTGCTCGCAGGTAAACGCCTGAGCTTTCTCGCGTGCCTCCTTGCGCTCTCTGTGTTTCTGGTCAGCATCACGTAACCAATCATTGAGCAATGATCGGGCATTATTTTCATCCAAAGGAATCGGAAAAGCCTCTGTCCAGCCGGGGTCTTGCTGATTAAGGTAACTAGCTGGATCCGGTTGATCCTTGAGTGGGTAATGTCCAACCAGATACATAAGTTGATCAACGATGCCTGCCAGCAGCTGGCGCGTCTCTAGGCTACGAAAAGGAACAGGCAGCCCTTCTTCAAAGTCAGCCATTAAATCTGCCGTGGTTCTACGATTGCCTTCGGTCCGGTAATAGTGCTTGATACCTCGACGTACAGCTTTTCCAAAGCCATGGGACTCACTTTGGACCAATGGCCATGGCAAGCCTCCCTCTGCGAATAATGAACCCAACCAATCGCGACCATTTTCCCGATAGCGTATAGGCCTTTTCCAATATGTTAGTCCATCGCAGGTCAATTTGGCATGCTGTGATTGGGTTAAGCAAACGCCTAGCTCCTCTTCTGCTCCAGACCAAGACCATATTGTATTGTAGTTTCTGCGATATTGTTCACTAACAAAAAGGCAAAAGCAAGCTGCGAAATGAGTGCTAACAATAGCTGAGCGATACTTAAAGCTGGGATGAAGCAGGTTAATTAATGATTGATATTCCGACTCTGTGACATGATACTTATATAGCGGTCTACCGTCCGGACCTTTAAATACTTCTCGATACAACAGGAATTCACTTAACCATGATTTTTCAGTGGTGGTAGCCATTATTTTAGCTTTCATTGCAAGCCTCTATTACACCCACAGAGCCGCTGAAAAATTCAACGGTCAATATGTGCGGATGGGGGTATTTTTAAGCGCTGAAATACAAATTCATTTATTTATAAATTATAGCACACACCTAGGATGATCGGGTGAAAGTGCGTCGCTCGAGCTAGGGATACGCTGAAAAAATCGTCATTCCCGCGAAGGCGGGAATTCAGGTTGTTGATTTTGCTAGGTTTTGATTTTGGCAAACACGATTTTTCTGAATAAATCAGCGCATCCTTAGGAATAAAATTTTGCTTTGTAGCGCTTCCTTTATAACAGCTATAACAGCCCCTGGCGGTTTGCTTCGCACCAGATAAAAGGTGACAATTTTTTCAGATAGACTGAAGGCAGCTGATATTCCAGGTATTCCTGATACAGGCGTGCCCGCAATTCCCGACACGCAGGATCATCCAGACCAAGCCGTTCAATGGTTTGCTCAACAATACGTCTTGGCTGTGCGGCCAAGTGTGGATTTGGATAAATATGCCCAGTAGACAGTTGCAGCCAGAATGAATTGGGCGCAAGAAAGAATGGATCCAGCACATCGTTGTACTCGCGTTTTCGACTGTTCATGGTCGAGCAGGCTAATCGATAGTTGCTCCATTCGTAGGCCTGACCCGCAAGGGTGGATTTGGCGATGAAATGATCCACACTGCTAGCCCCCATCACGCGCTCGAAAAACACCCCGAGGTATGCGCACACGCCGCCATATGCTTGGTGTAGGTCGGTCAAACAGTGGCACCAATAGGGTTCAATCGCTGTTTTTTCCGGTAGGGGTTGATCCAGCAGAATCCCCTTCTTGTTCAGATACGCCAAGCCCTTTTTGCGGACCTTGGCATCAAAATCAGCCGGTTCGGGCTGTGCCGTCACGGGTATCATTTCAGCCACCCTTGTTTTTCGCCAATGTAGCGCCAGCGAATCCAGAAGGGGTCTGTATCACCTAACACTGTGCGTAATGCTGCATCAAGGGCTTTTGCCTGCGCTGCGTCAATCACTTCTTCAGACAGAATTTTGCCAGCTTGCTGCAACAACACTTCAGCCTCCAGAGATCGTGCGCTATCCATGTCAAAAGCGTCGCTCACCAGCCAGCGGGAAACATCGCCCAGGCGCACAAATTGGCGTTTGGTGAACGTGACTGAGGCTTCACGATGTGCGGAGCAAATTAAATCAAGATCCCACCAGGCGTCTTTTTGCTCGTCAAATTGGGGCTCGACTGACGCCATCACCAATGGGGAATGGGTCACGGCAATCAGCTGGACTTCTGCCGAGGTGGTGAGCTTGGCCATTACCTGCATCAGCGCGGGGATCACGGTGCGCTGCCATCTTGGGTGAAGGTGCGATTCCACTTCATCAATCAAGAAAGTGGCTTTTGTTTCCGGCTCTTCGCCCAACAGTTCTTTGGCTTTCAGGTGTTCTTCCCAGCACCACACCAAAAAATAGGCCAGTGCAATCACCCGCCGCATGCCAGAGGATGCATGCACAACGGCCACATCCTGCCCGTAAGGCATTTTCAGCGTGGGCATGTCGCGCACATCATCCAGGCTGATGCGCGTTAATGCGCCTGCTTGCAATGGCTCGGCAGCAGAGGGCGACAATGCGGACAACACGGCACACAGATAGCCAAAGGCGCGGCCTTTTTCTTTTTGCCAGCCGGCCCAGTCGCGGATCAGGCCGTTGCACAGCCAAGCGCCATCATCGCGCTGCAAGCCATCCCATACTTCTTTTGGGCTGAATACATAAGCCGGTGGGCGGTCTGCTCGTTCTTCGGTTTTATTTTTCCAGTAGTTGCGCGCGGGGTCCCAAACGGCAAAGCTGCCATCCGCCATGGCATAAAAAACCATGCCGGGGTTGGCGGGGCGGCCACGGGGGAGGTTCCAGTTTTGCAGGCGAGGGTCAAAGTCAATGCTATTGGCTTTGGTTTTCGAGACACCGGTAAACGAAAAACCAATCTCAGCTTTCTGTTTTTTATCGGTGGGCAGTGCAATCTTACCTGCAGTGAGTTTTGGGTTGACTTCAGCCGGCCATTTTCGGGTCATTGCCCACCAGGCAATATCGAGCAAAAAACTCTTGCCTAATCCATTATCACCCGTAATCAAATTCAGCCGATCAGCAAATTCCAGCTCGACATTGGCAGGGCCTATATTGGTAATCTTTAATTGCTTGAGCACTTCCAGGCTCCTTTTGTGCGACTGCTCGCTTTACCGCGTATTGTCGGCCAAACCAAGGGCACACTGATTTATTCAGAAGCATCGTCTTTGCCAAAAGCAAAACCCTGCAAAATCAAAATCCTGGATTCCCGCCTTCGCGGGAATGACGGTTTTTCAGCGTTTCCTTAGTGGCGCTAAATCACCTTTTCTGCGCTCACTCCTTCCCCCCATACGGAATCCCCAACCCCTTCCACCCCTCTGGCCCCAGCTCGTTCACCACTTCAATGTTCCGCTCAAAGATCGCTGCCGGGTCCGGAAAACTTTCCACTGCCCGATCAATGCTGGCCTGGCGGATCAGGTGCAGGGTGGGGTAGGGGGCGCGGTTGGTGTAGTTGCTCATGTCGTCCGGCTGAGTGTCGGCAAACTGGAAGTCTGGGTGGAAGCTGGCCACTTGCAGCGCTTCGTCCAGCCCCAGCGCCTGTGGTGCGGCTTCGGCCAGTTCGAGAAAGTCGTTGAACACGCCAAATTCGGGAAACAGGGTGGGGTGGATCAGCAGGGTGGTGTCGGTCACTTCCGGGTCGATATTGGCCAGGTGTTCCAGTTCCTGGTCCAGTTCTTCCAGAAACTGGTCGGTATGGCGGGCGTGGCTGACCACGTAGCGGATCTGGTTTTTGACGTACACCGCCTTGGCAAACGGGCACAGGTTCAGGCCGATCACGGCTTTTTCCAGCCAGATGCGGGTAGCTTCAATCACGGTTTGGTCGTCGGGGGTGGGGTGGGTCGGGCTCATGGTTGGGCTTTCAGGCAAAGCGCTCGGCGAGGCTTTCCAGGTTGAATTCTTCCAGCAGGGCGTTCAGGCGCTCGCGGGCGTTGCCACGCGGCTGGCCGGTGTGGCGGGCGATGATCAGTTCGTTTTTCATCGAGTGTTCCCAGCCCACCAGTTCGGTGACGGTCAGCTGGTAGCCGTGGGCTTCCAGGCGCAGGCAGCGCAGCACATTGGTCAGCTGGCTGCCAAATTCGCGGGTGTGGATCGGGTGGCGGTAGATTTCTGCCAGCGGGCCTTTGCTTAGCGCGCGGTTTTTATGCTGGCGCAGTACGCTGGCCACTTCGGCCTGACAGCACGGGGCCAGCACGATAAAGCGGGCCTGTTTGTCCAGGGCAAAGCGAATGGCGTCGTCGGTGGCGGTGTTGCAGGCGTGCAGCGCGGTGACCACATCAAAGCGTTCGGGCAGTTCGGCCATGCGCCGGGATTCATCCACCGACATATTCAAGAAATGCATGCGGGCAAACCCCAGCCGTTCGGCCAGTTCGACCGAGCGGCTGACCAGTTCTTCGCGGGTTTCGATGCCATAAATATGGCCGGCGTCGTGTGATTTGAAAAACAGGTCGTACAGGATAAAGCCCAGGTAGGATTTGCCGGCACCGTGGTCGGCCAGGGTCAGCTCGCCACCGGCGTCGAGCACTTCCTGCAGCAGTGGTTCGATGAATTGGTACAGGTGATACACCTGCTTGAGTTTGCGCCGGCTGTCCTGGTTGAGCTTGCCGTCACGGGTGAGGATGTGCAGTTCTTTCAGCAGCTCGATGGACTGGCCGGGGCGGATGTCGGGGATGGACATGATGAGTTCCAAAAACATGGACGGGCAGCCCGTGGGCTGCCCGGTGAATCTTGCCGCCACTCGTGCGGCGGGGTGGTGGCGCTGATTGATTCAGAAAAATCGTGTTTGCAAAAAGCAAAATCCAGCAAAAGCAAAACCCTGGATTCCCGCCTTCGCGGGAATGACAATTTTTTCAGCGCATCCTAAACCAATCACACCACAACGCCAGGAGGGTTTTCTGAGCAACGCTTAGCGGGTGATTGGCTTGTAGCGCAAGCGCTTGGGCTTGGCACCTTCTTCACCCAGGCGTTTTTTCTTGTCGGCTTCGTATTCCTGATAGTTGCCGTCAAAAAACACCCACTGCGATTCGCCTTCTGCCGCCAGAATATGGGTGGCAATCCGGTCGAGGAACCAGCGGTCATGGCTGATCACAAACACGGTACCGGCAAATTCCAGCAGGGCGTCTTCCAGCGCGCGCAGGGTTTCCACGTCCAGGTCGTTGGACGGTTCATCCAGCAGCAGCACATTGCCGCCCTTGAGCAGGGTTTTGGCCAGATGCAGGCGGCCACGTTCGCCACCAGAGAGCATGCCCACTTTCTTTTGCTGGTCGCCGCCCTTGAAGTTAAAGCGGCCCAGGTAGGCACGGCTGGGCATTTCAAAGCGGCCCACGCTGAGAATGTCGGCACCGTTGGACACATCTTCAAACACGGTTTTTTCGCCATCCAGCCCTTCGCGGCTTTGTTCGACAAAAGCCATTTGCACGGTCTGGCCGATTTTTACTTCACCGCTGTCTGGTTGTTCCTGGCCGGCAATCATCTTGAACAGGGTGGATTTACCGGCACCGTTGGGGCCGATGATGCCGACGATGGCACCAGGCGGAGCCTTGAAGCTGAGGTTGTCAATCAGCAGGCGGTCGCCAAAAGCTTTGCTCACGCCGTCAAACTCAATCACTTCGTTACCCAGCCGCTCGGCCACCGGAATAAAGATTTCCTGGGTTTCGTTGCGCTTCTGGTATTCAAAGCTGGACAGTTCTTCAAACTTGGCCAGACGCGCCTTGGACTTGGCCTGGCGGCCCTTGGGGTTTTGTCGTACCCATTCCAGTTCCTGCTTCATCGCCTTCATGCGCGCAGCTTCAGACTTGGATTCCTTGGCCAGACGTTCTTCTTTCTGTTCCAGCCAGCTGGAGTAATTGCCCTTCCAGGGAATACCCTCGCCACGGTCGAGTTCCAGAATCCATTCAGCGGCGTTATCCAGGAAATAACGATCGTGGGTAACCGCCACCACGGTGCCGGGGAAGCGCACCAGAAACTGTTCCAGCCATTCTACCGATTCGGCGTCCAGGTGGTTGGTGGGTTCGTCCAGCAGCAGCATGTCGGGTTTGGACAGCAGCAGCTTGCACAGCGCTACCCGGCGTTTTTCACCGCCAGACAGCGGGCCGATTTTGGCGTCCCACGACGGCAGGCGCAGTGCGTCGGCGGCCAGCTCCAGTTGCAGGGCCACGTTGTCGCCCGCGCCGGCGGAGATGATGGCTTCCAGCTTGGCCTGTTCTTCGGCCAGCGCGTCAAAATCGGCGTCCGGCTCAGCGTAAGCGGCGTACACTTCTTCCAGGCGTTTTTGTGCGCCCATCACATCGCCCATGCCGCTTTCCACTTCTTCGCGCACGGTCTTGTCCGGGTCAAGCTGCGGTTCCTGCGGCAGGTAGCCGATTTTTACGCCGGCCAGGTGCTGCACTTCGCCGTCGTATTCCTTGTCCACCCCGGCCATGATCTTGAGCACGGTGGACTTCCCCGAACCGTTCAGACCCAGGAGGCCAATCTTGGCACCGGGAAAGAACGACAGCGAGATGTTTTTGATGATCTGCCGCTTGGGCGGCACAATTTTGCTCACGCGGAGCATGGACATGACGTATTGGGCCATATTTCCAGTTTCAGTCAGGATGCGGTCAATAAAAACGGCGTGGGCAGGCGGGGCGCCGGGCCTGGTAAAACAGGCGGCGCGGCGTGCTCACGTCGGGAATTTTGCGGCAAATAATCCGCCAAGTTTAGCAAACCGTCCGCCGGCTGGCATCCGCCAGGGGTTTCGGTCGGCGCGTTTTTGTTTTATAACGACACGTTTTCCCTCTGTTCACGCCTGCTGGCTGCGTGCGGCCCGGAATGTTTGTGCCCATCTTACTTGATCCCCTCACCCTGTTTATCAGCAATGCGCTGGTCTACCTGGCGCTCACCCTGGCGCTGGGCATCACCAGCCGGCTGGCACCGGATATTCTGGCCATCCGGCTGTGGATGCGCGCCTACGGCCTGATGGCGCTCGGGCTGAGCCTGATGGTGGCCATGAGCCAGCTGCTGCCCAGCTGGCCGCCCCAGCGCCTGCTCATCAGCATGCTGGTGATTTCCGGGCAGTTGCTCATTTTGGCCGGCCTGCGCCATTTTTTTGGCCTGCGCCCGCTGCCGCTGGGGCTGAAAGTGGCGTATCTGTTCAGCCTGGCCGGGCTGGTGCTGGCCGGTATGCTGTGGCCCACCATTCCCATGGCTGGCTTGTGGAGCGCCTGCGTGGTGACGTTCCTGATGCTGGGCAATCTGCAGGTGATATGGCGGCAACGCAGCCATTTGCGCCGGTTGATTTTGTGGCCCACGCTGGCGTCAATTTCCGGCATCTGTCTGGGCCTGCTGCTGCGTATTGGGCTCTTGCTGCTCAGCCTGTTCAGCGATACCCATGAGGAGGGCTGGTACTATCTGTCCAACCTGACCGGGCTGCTGGTGGTGATGATTGGCGGCATTGGCATGGCCATGAGTTTCTGGCTGCTGATTACCGACCGCATGGTGTACGCCCTGCGCCAGATTGCCGAGCGCGATCCGCTGACCGGCATTTTTAACCGGCGCGGTTTTCAGCGCACGGTAGACCAATTGCTGGCCCGCCAGCCCAATACCCTGACGGTGATGATGCTCGACATCGACCACTTCAAGCGGGTGAACGACCAGTTTGGCCACGCCGCCGGCGACCAGGTGCTGGTGTGCATGGGCGATATCCTGCGCGATGCGCTGCGTGCCAGCGATATTTTTGCCCGGCTGGGCGGTGAGGAGTTTTGCGTGGTGATGCATGACCGCTCGCCCCACACCGCCAAAGATGTGGGCGAACGCATCCGCCGCCGCTTTGCCCGCCGTTCCGCCCAGCTTAAAACCGCGTCGGCCTGCACCCTGAGCGTGGGCGTGGCCTACGGCGAAGCCCGGCTGCACAGCCTGGCCGAACTGATGGCCCGCGCAGACCTGGCGCTTTACCGCTGCAAGGCGTCCGGACGTGACCAGCTGCAGGTGTACGACCCCAGCCATGACCGCCGGATGGCCGATGACGACGAGCCGTTTCCCTGGCATTAACCGGCTTCAATACAGCCATTCAATCCAGCCGATAGATAAATTCTATCCATTGAAACGCTGCGATTGTCCCAATAAACTACTATCATTCTGCTTGCGCGGCTGACCTGAGTGGCCAGCGCATGTTGACTCCCTTACTGAATACAGGATTGACCGATCATGAGCACCCCTCGCCATTGCCGACTTCTGATTCTGGGCTCCGGCCCGGCGGGTTACACCGCTGCGGTGTACGCGGCCCGCGCCAACCTCAATCCGGTGATCATCACCGGCATTGCCCAGGGCGGCCAACTGATGACCACCACCGAAGTTGACAACTGGCCAGCCGACCCGCAAGGAGTGATGGGCCCGGAGCTGATGAGCCGCTTTCAGCAGCACGCCGAGCGCTTTGGCACTGAGATGATCTTTGACCATATCCACACCGCCGCGCTGACGGAAAAACCAATTCGCCTGGTAGGCGATTCCGGCGAATACACCTGCGATGCGCTGATCATCGCCACAGGTGCCTCCGCCCAGTATCTGGGCCTGCCGTCGGAAGAAGCCTTCATGGGGCGGGGCGTGTCGGCCTGCGCCACCTGCGATGGGTTTTTCTACCGCAACAAAGATGTTGCCGTGATTGGCGGCGGCAATACCGCCGTGGAAGAAGCGTTGTATCTGGCCAATATTGCCCGCCATGTGACCGTGGTGCATCGCCGCGACAAGTTCCGCAGCGAAAAAATCCTGGCCGACAAGCTGGCCGACAAGGTGAAAGAAGGCAAGGTCACCCTGGCGATGAACCACACGCTGGACGAAGTGCTGGGCGACGCCAGCGGCGTTACCGGCATGCGCATTCAGTCCACGGAAACAGGCACCTCCCGTGATATCGAACTGGCCGGGGTGTTTGTGGCGATTGGCCACAAGCCAAACACCGACTTGTTTGTGGGCCAGCTGGACATGGAAAACGGTTATCTGGTCACGCGCGGCGGCCACGCCGGCAATGCCACCGCCACCAATATTCCCGGCGTGTTTGCCGCCGGTGATGTGCAGGACCATATCTACCGCCAGGCGGTCACCAGCGCGGCCTCTGGCTGCCAGGCGGCCCTGGATGCCGAGCGTTACCTCGACCACTGATCCGGTCAGGCCGGCTGTCAGTCATGGCGGGCAAACCGCTTAAAGATGCGCTGCGTCCCTTGCGGCGGGCCCTGCCATCGGCGCGGCCCGCCGTTGCGCCTGCGCCAGTAGCTGCGCCTGAACCGGTGTTTGCCGAGCTGTTTGCCGACGTGCGCCCGCTCAAGGCCGACCAGCGCTATCCACACCGGCCCGCGCCGCCGCCGCACTGGCCGCGACACAGCACCGCCCATCATCCCCATCATGCTTCAACAGCGCCTTCCAGCCAGGGCCAGATCACCGACAGCATGGTGGGCTGGTTTGAGCCGGCCACGCTGGACGCCAGCTTTGTCCGCCCCGGCATGCAGCGGCATACCCTGAAAAAACTGCGCCAGGGCCACTGGCCGCAGGTGGCCGAGCTGGATTTGCACGGGCTGTCGCGCTTTGACGCCCAGCAGCATCTGGCCGTGCTGCTGCACCGCGCCCGCCAGCTAGGGCAGTGCGTGCGGGTGATCCACGGCAAGGGCCTGGGCTCGCGTGAGGGGCTGCCGGTGCTCAAGCAGGTGATTCGCACCTGGCTGCGCCATCATCCGCATGTGCTGGCGTTTTGCGAGGCCGACGAAGCCCGGGGTGGGGCCGGGGCCTTGCTGGTGCTGCTGCGCCGGGAAAGCTGAACGCACTGGCATGCCAGACAGCACACCGGCTTGAAAACTGCATGTTTTTGCCAAATGGGCGGATAAGTCGCGCAAAAAACCGGTTCATGCCGTCTGGCAAACCGCGTGCCTCTTGTCGCCTCTCCCCAGACATGCCAACATACTGGCATATTGCTGTTCCTGCTGGGGTGCATGCGCGTGGCGCATGGCGCACCACAGGATAAGGACATGTTTGCCTGAGCCCAGGCCCCCTTGACGATTGACTGGATGAAACACACTGCAGGCACCCATTCGACCTCCCGCTCAATCAG
This sequence comes from Aquaspirillum sp. LM1, assembly GCF_002002905.1. Taxonomy (NCBI): domain Bacteria; kingdom Pseudomonadati; phylum Pseudomonadota; class Betaproteobacteria; order Neisseriales; family Aquaspirillaceae; genus Aquaspirillum; species Aquaspirillum sp. LM1. The sequence continues at coordinate 1,705,738 of NZ_CP019509.1, forward strand.
CCTGCTGCAACTGGGCGGGATGCTGTGGTGCGTCGGATTTGTGCTGATGACCCTGTTCTGGTTGAACAGCGAGTATGCCCGGCAGCAAACGCTGTTTCGCCAGCGGGCAGAAGGCTTTTTTCAGAGCGTGTCCCAGCGCATGGAACAAAACGAGTCGGTGATGCTGTCGCTGGAGCTGCTGATGCGCACCCAGTCCCAGCTGGGGCTGCCCGACGTGCAGCGCTTTACCCAGCAGCTGATGCAGCGCTACCCGCATATGTACAGCATCCAGTTTTTTGAAGAAGTGCCGCGCGACCATGTGGCGAGCTTCACACAAAAAATGCGTCAGCGCGGCTTTCCCGACTTTCAGCTGAAAGAACCCGCCCCGGTCAGCCAGGGTGGCTGGCGTGCGGTGCGCCCGCGCGGCAATTACCATCCCATCGTGATGGTGGAGCCCCAGCTGGATGGCTCGCCCAATACGCTGGGCATGGATATCAACGCCGCCGGCCAGCACACCGAAACCCTGCGCGCTGCCGAGCAGTTTGGCCATATGGAGTCCACCGCGCCGTTTGCCCTGCCCGAAGGCGGGCGGGCATACCTGCTGGTAAAATCAGTGCAGCAACATGGCGGCACAGAAAACACCCCGCGCAAGGCTTTTGTGGGCATTCTGGTGCGCAACGACCGCCTGCTGGGCGAACTGCCGCTGACCAATAACTCCGCCCACGATGTCAGCATGGCGTTTTACCCCAGGGTAGACCGCCCGTTCGACAATATCTTTTTCCGCTCGCCCATGCATCCCATTCCTGCCTGGGAAAGCACCTGGCTGCCGCGTTTTCATTTTGAACAGCCGATTCCCAGCAGCGCCCAGCCGTTTCTGATCCGGGTGGATTATCAACTGCGCGCAGCCGACCTCAATCTGCAACCGCTGCTGTATCTGGCCATCAGCCTGGGCATGGCAGTGGGGTTCAGCATGGGGGTGCTGGGCCAGCGTCGCCGCTCGCGCCAGCAGGGTGCCGAAGCCAATGAATCACTGCTGCGCGAACGGGAAATGGCCGCCATGACCCTGCAGCATATCCACGACGGGGTGATACGCATCGACAGCCAGGGCCGGATTGATTATCTCAACCCGATGGCCGCCTCGCTGCTGCAGGTATCACCTGGCACGGTGATTGGCGAATCGGTGTTTTCGGTGTTTCGCCTGCATTTCGAGATGTCGCAGCATATGCAGGAAAACCCGGTTAACGAAAGCCTGAAGTTTCGCCGCTCTGTCGAACTGCCAGAAAACACCGCATTATTGCGAAAAGATGGACAAAACCTGCTGATTGAGGGCAATATTTCGCCCTTGCCATCCCGTCAGCATCTGCATGCCGGCGCGCTGATCACCTTCCGCAACCTCGGCCCCACCCATAACAAGGTGCTGGCCCGGCTGTCGGCCAGCCAGAAGCGCCTGCGCGAGCATGAAGAAAAACTGGCCCATGTTGCCCGGCTCAACACCATGGGCGAAATGGCCTCGGGAATTGCCCACGAGCTGAATCAGCCCTTGTCAGCCATTGTCAGCTACAACCAGGCCTGCCTGCGCATGCTGGACGATGACCATCCGGACCTGGAGCTGGTTGAGCAAGCCATGCGCAGCACCGCCCAGCAGGCCACCCGGGCTGGCGACATCCTGCAGCGGCTGCGGGCGTTTGTGTCCAAGCAGCCAGTGCGCTGGGAGCCCATCAGCCTGAATCAGATCGTGCACAACACCCTGATGCTGGCCGACCACGCCCTGCGCGAAAACGGCATTGAAACCCTGATCACGCTGCAGGACAATCTGCCCCCGGTACTGGGCGATGCCATCCAGATTGAACAGGTGACGCTGAACCTGCTGACCAATGCCATGGATGCGCTCAAGCACAAGCCGCAACCCCGGCAGATTCGTCTGGAAACCAGCTGCACCGACGAACTGGCCTGCTTGCGCGTGGTGGACAATGGCCCCGGCATTCCGGAAGCCATGGTTCATAAACTGTTTACTCCGTTCAGCACCACCAAGCCCCATGGCATGGGGCTGGGGCTGACCATTTGCCAGTCGATCATCGAATCGCACCAGGGGCATATTTCCGGGCGTAGCCTGCCAGATGGCGGCAGCAGCTTCCGCATTACCCTGCCACTGCAACATGCGCAGCCCAGCGCAGCCTCATTGTGTGAAAAGGACACCTCTCCCCATGAACCCAACCCTCAGCTTTGACCCGATTGTTTACGTGGTGGACGACGATCCGGCGGTGCTCGACTCGGTCAGCCTGCTGATTCGCAGCGCCGGCCTGAAAGTGATGGCGTTTCCGTCGGCGCTGGAATTTCTGGCTGCGTTCATCCCCAACCAGATTGCCTGCCTGGTGCTGGACATCCGCATGCCAGGCACCACCGGCCTGGACTTGCAAGCCGAGCTGGAAGGTGCCGGGGTAACCCTGCCGATTGTGTTCATTACCGGCCACGGCGACGTGGCGCAATGCACCCGCGCATTCAAGGCCGGTGCCAGCGATTTCCTCACCAAGCCAATTGACGGCGAACTGCTGCTGGAAGCCATCCGCAAGGCGCTGCGCCACTGCATTGCCACCTACGAAAAAGCCAGCCGCACCCAGGAAGCCGAAATCCGCCTGGCCCGCCTGTCTGGCCGCGAGCGCGAAGTGCTGGAACTGGTCACCGAAGGCATGTCGAGCAAGGAAATCGGCACCCGGCTGGGGCTGTCGCCGCGCACCATCGAAGCCCACCGCGCCAGCCTGTTCGACAAGCTGGAGGTCAGTACCCTGGCTGAGCTGATCAAACTGTTTGTGTACGCCATTGATGCCGAGCGGGCGCATCGCCTGCTGCCGGGCAATGCCCAGATGCAGGGCGAAAGCGACCTGGAAGCCGATGATGTGCCGGCTGCGCCGGATGACGGCCTGGATGACGATGCGCCCACCGCTGACGCCACAGACGCCCCGGCAGACCACCCGGACACCCCGCCCGCCGCCTGATTGCGCCCCGCATCTGCTCTGCTGCCCTTGCCCCCGTCCCGCCTGTTGGCGCGGCGGGGGTTTGCATGGCGCGTGCGCCGATGATGCTCCCGTGGCCAGGCTGGCAGGCTTATTGCTGTTTATCCTGTCCATTCCATTTTGCCAGGCCAGCCTAGCCATACGGGCAGACCTGGCCGCCACGAGCGTGCCATGACCTCAGACCTTGCCTCGATTCGCCATTTTGTCAGCTACTCCGGTGTGAAACTGCCGCTGAAACTGAACACCCCGCTGGAAGACGCCGACCTGCGCCACCGGATTACCTTTTACCGTGCCTATTACAACGCCGCCGAACAGATGACCAAGGTAGAAAAAGTGGTATATGGCGAAATTGAATCGTTTCACGACTATCGCTACCACGCCGATGGCAGCCTGAGCGAAGCCACCGTGGTGATGGTAGCGGAAGAAGAAAGCACACTGATGCGCTTCAGCCCGGACGGCAGCTTGCTGTCGTCGGAAACCTCGGCACTGGAAAGCTGAAAAGCTGCAGCAAAACAGACAATCCTGTACGCTTTCACCCACTTAACATCCCCCCGCCCACCCTAGGGATACGCTGAAAAAATCGTCGTTCCCGCGCAGGCGGGAATCCAGGCCGCACCACATCGTGCGCCGTGGGGGTTTGGCATTGTGGGGCGGTCGTGAGAGCACGCACCTGTTTCGGCATGCGCCTCACCTCACGTGTCGTTCCCGCGAAGGCGGGAACCCAGACGGTGCCACATCGTGCGCCGTGGGGGTTTAGCCTTGTGGAACGGTCGTGAGAGCGCACCTGCTGTACGCTGTGGATGCCTCTGGATTCCCGCCTGCGCGGGAATGACGGGGTGGGGCGCGGCGGGTAGTTCGCTGTGGCAATGCAATGCAAGGGTTTGTTTTTTTAAGGATACGCTGAAAAAATCGTCATTCCCGCGAAGGCGGGAATCCAGACGGTGCCACATCGTGCGCCGTGGGGGTTTAGCCTTGTGGAACGGTCGTGAGAGCACGCACCTGCTGTACGCTGTGGATGCCTCTGGATTCCCGCCTGCGCGGGAATGACGGGGTGGGGCGCGGCGGGTAGTTCGCTGTGGCAATGCAATGCAAGGGCTTGTTTTAACAGAATAAATAGAGATGCCCGACGTTAAGCTCGCTCACATATGCCATTGTGTTTCAAGGCGATGGGTGATTAGACCTTTTTCGGCATGCGCCTCATCTCACGTGTCGTTCCCGCGCAGGCGGGAACCCAGGCCGCACCACATCGTGCGCCGTGGACGTTTGCCCACGCTCCAGCGCGGCCAGCGCATGGGTGAGCGGCTGGCGGGCCGTTGGGCGGCGCTCGCGCAGCTGATGCACATGGCGCGCCTGCGCCGCCAGCTTGGCTTCGATCAGCTCGCGGGCATAACTCAGACAAAATGCCCCATCCTGCGCCAGGCGCAACTGTGTCAGCCGCCGGCGCGCATCCTGATGCGGGCGCGCCATCAATAGCGTGGGCGTGTGCTTGCGCCCGGACAACACCACCACGCCCACCCCACGCTCGCCCAACTGCCCAAGCAAACGCGCTTGCAGCGTCATGTCGCCATGCACCACCACCCGCTCCAGCGGCGCCAGGGGCACCGCGCCAATGCGCTCGCCGTTTTCATAAAACACCAGCGCGCCGCCATCCACCCGCAAATCCACCCCGCGACGATCCACATACAGGCAGCTCATGACAAGCCTCACACAATCAGGAAAGGATCACACTGCGGCGCGCGCGCCACGCCAAAGCGCAGCACCTTGCGCCGCGCATCCAGCGCAAACACATGCACTTTGTCTTCTGCTGGCGCAATCACCGCCTCCAGCCGCGCCAGCAAAGCCTGATGCTCTCCTGCGGTCAGCCAGCATTCATACACCGATTTTTGCCCACTGACAGCATGCGCTTGCACTGCTTCGTGCACCTTGCGCCAGCGCTTGGGATCAGCAATGTCATCGCACAGCGGAAAAACAAGACGCGAACTTGTCATGCCGTTTCTCCGCACAGTGGATGCGTAAATCATATGCCTGATGGCTGTGAAACTGATAGCCCGCGAGACTGGTTTTTACGGAAAAATTTAGCCTAAGTTGGATATTTGCAACACTTTGTCATCGCAGGTCACACGGATGGCTGACTGCGTAGCAGAGTCTTAATCCCTTAGAGATCAGGGAAACCACTAGAGGCTGGATGCAAGCTTACACTCGCTGGATTACGAGTCTTAATCCCTTAGAGATCAGGGAAACCACTAGAGGGCTATCAACACTTTTTTCCGCGACTTGCTCAGTCTTAATCCCTTAGAGATCAGGGAAACCACTAGAGAATTCCGGCTGACCAGCGATTTCAAGTTCAAGGGTCTTAATCCCTTAGAGATCAGGGAAACCACTAGAGTCGAATAGCCGAACTGCTCGGCCAAGATCTTAGCGTCTTAATCCCTTAGAGATCAGGGAAACCACTAGAGAGCACCCCCTACTTTTCTCTTGCAAAATCAGCATCTTGCAGAGGGTGTTCCCAACTTTTCGCTCCGGGCGGGGAGATGTCTCCCCAGACACCCCCGAAACGCCTTGCGATAGTAGCGCACTTCATGCTGTCTGCCTAGTCGGTTTTGGGTGGCGAAATCAATTTTTGTGCGTATTTGTCCATATCAATGGCGGGCACTGTGCCGAGTGTTTGCAGCAAACTGATGAGCCTGAACAAAAAGGCAGTGGCGGCTTTTTCGTGTGTTTGGATGCATAGCGGCGGGGAAGGCAAGATGACTGGCTTTGACGCCAGGCGCTTGAGTTTTTCGGTGGCAAGGCTGTGTTGGGTTTTTCTGTGTTTGAGTTTTGGGGCTGCATATAAGCTGGCCATGGGTTTTGCCATCTCTTTTTGCCACCAGCGTTTATTTGAGGGGGCCGGGGTCAAGTCAACGCTGAAAAAATAACCAGGGAGGGGTTTCTTGTCATCACGGGGTTCATTTGTTTCAACTTCAGCAACGCAGCCAATATCAATCTTGCCGTGCGGGTGCTGTGGAAGCAGGCCTGATAAATGTTTATATAATGTGTCTTCAGTGACCTCACTGCGTAAAGCCAGAAAGCCACCTAGAATATGTTTGGGTTTTTGTGGGGCATAGACCCCGCCAGCGTGAGTAATCGGGGCGCTGGTGCGTGTGAGCCGACGCACACTATGAATTTTTTCTTGTGCGTATTCAATATGTGCTTTATTAGCGGTTTGCTTCACCTCAAAAACCGCATACACGCTTTCTGCCGGCACAATCATGCTGCCGCGCAGCTCAAAAATCAGCGGAGTGTATTGGCGGTCGAAAATCACGATGTCGATTTGCTCGCTGAATTCGCCGTTGCTATCCACCACATGGGCTTTTTCGGCGCGGTAGCGTTGTGGCAGGTAATCCTGCATCAGTTTCAGCCAGACGTCTTCGCTGGCGTCGCCTTTGTCGGTGGGATGGGCCAGCACGCGGCAGGCTTGCAGCTCACCTTGAATGCGGGTGTGCAGGGTGTTCAGTAGTTCGGAAAGGTTCCAGTCAGTCATGATGTGTTTTTGTCAGTAAGAAAAGCACGGATTTATTCAGCAAAATCAAAACCCTGGATTCCCGCCTGCGCGGGAATGACGATTTTTGGCGTATCCTAGGGTATGGTTTTTTTACGGGTGTGCGCCAGTCAATCAGCGTGTAATTTTCTCCAGGCTTTATAAGCATGGCTGTCTTTATCTTGCAAGGCCCAGTCTTTAAGCAATTTGGCGTGCTGCTCCTCCAATATGCACCGTATGGTGTCCCAAGGGGTATCAGGCCATTTTTGTGCAGCTTCTGTTTTGGTCTTGTTAAAATCCTTGCCAAATTTCTTGGCCAAAGTGCTGGATGGCAAGTCCAACCATTGCCGGATTTGCTCGGTGGCGGACAGAGTTTGCTGGCGTTTGTCTTGGGTAAATTTTTCAGTGCGTGAGTGGTTTTCTCCCATCCGCCCATACCCCGCTGCGCGTTTACCGCCAATGCCGACTCCGTGCAGGGCGGCTTTAAGCAGTTGCATGGCCAGTTCGGCCCAGGGTTGGCTGTCGGGGCATTCGCAGCCGATGTAAAAGAAAAACTCGCCCTGCGTGGCCAGCTGGGCGTTGGGCACCGGGGTGTCGGTGTCGCTGGCCAGGGGGGCGTTGCCCTGGTAGTAATCCGGGTGGTGAACGGTGACGACATCGGCCACAAAGGGAGTGTCCTGGCTGCCGGGGCGCCACCAGGCGTCGTGCCACACCAGGCCGCCGGGGCCGGCCAGTTCGCCTTCGTCCAGGCCAAACAGCATGGCCAGGTATTCTGCGCCCAGCCCGAGTTGCTGGGCGTAGGCGCGGACGCAGCCTTTGACGGCGCTGCCGGGGATCATCGGCATGCCGTAGCTGTGCTGGATGGCGACGCCGGTTTCCAGCGCGCTGGCGGCATTGCTGCCGATCAGCAGGCGCTGCGAGACGGTGGCGAACAGGGCGACGCCGGGCAGGGTTTTAACGGTTTCTTCCCAACGGCTGAAGGCTTTTTTATAAAGCGTGCTGGGCTGGATGGCGCATAGTTTATTGATGTGGCCGGTTTTATTGCCTTCGGCGTCGCCAGTGACAAAAGCGGGCCAGCCGCGTTGCAGCCACAGGCCGGCGTGGGCGTGATCTGCCTTGGGGGGTTGATCAGCCAGTTCTTCGCGCATCAGTGCGGTCATGATTGCGCGCCCTCGGTGGTGGTGGGGGTTGGCGCCTCTGCTTGCTCTTCTTTCAGCAGGGCTTGGGCGTAGCGTTTCAGCCAGCCGCTGGCGTCCAGCGCCTGGCGGGTGAGTTGCTGATAGGTGGCCAGGCTGCTGTTAATCACATCAGTATGTAAAACCTCGCCACTGCTTTTACCCAGGATGCTGGCCAGATCAATCAGATACCGCTGATATTCGTTTTCGCCGCTGCTTTTTGCCTGCAAAAACCCGGTGGCCTGCGCCAGGCCGGATTGCAGCACCATGATAGGAAAACTTAACGCCAGGGCGCGGTATTTGCTGGCATAAGGTTGTGAAACGACGGCGCTTACGCACGCGTGTGCGTTGGCGGCGTGTTGGCGGCTTCGCGTGTTCATGCTTGCCCGCCCCCTGCCGGTTTTGTGTTCAGCACCAGCCGGCACAGGCCACGGCCAATGGTGTGTTTGCCGCCCAGCTGCATCAGCTGCTCAGGCTGGCTAAAGCAGGTTTTGAATTTGTTTTGCATCTCTTGCGCGCTCCCGGCGCTGTTGCGCGACGGGCTAAACGCCAACATGCCCCACAGCACGCTTTCGGCGGGCAGGTTTTCTTCGTACCACAGCGCGCCAGTGGCCACGGTGCGGGTGTTGGGGTCGATGCGCACGCGGGCGCGGATTTCGGTGGCGGTGTCGGCCAAAAACGAAAACACATTGTCCGGCAGGATGGCGAAGTGCTTAACAAACTCCTCCCGCCAGTCTGCGTCGTGGGGGTAGAGCACTTCAGCCAGGTGATGGCCCCAGGCCTTGGCTTCGGTGTGGTTTGGCTGAATGCTTAGGTCTAGGTCTTCCAGCAGCAATTTTTGATCGGCGCCCAGCACGCTGCACTTTGGCAGCGCGGCTTCGGTGTTGGTGTCGGCCAGGGTGGGGATGGGCAGTTGCTCCCGGTGTGCGGCGGGCAGGTCGCGGGCGTAGCGGCGCAGGATAAACGGGCAGGTGGCAAACGCCACCACACCGCAAAATGCGCGCACCGGCAAAATCAGCAAATTGGCGTCACCCACCACCAGCGCGCCAGCGTGCGGATTGTCCATGCCGATGTTGTCCGGGCCAAACAGCGCGGGCAGGCTTTTGTCATCCAGGGTTTTTGCCTGCTTGGCGTGGTCGCGCAGCACGCCCTTCAGGCTGGAGCCGGGCAGCAGCGGCAGTTGGGTGGCGCGGGCGCGGGCAATGGGCAGGTCGATGGCGCCCACCCCCTGGCCTGTGCCGGCGTGCAGGGCGGACAAGGCGTGCAGATAAAACAGTTGATGTTCCATGTTCGGCAATCTCGGGGTCAGGCGGGTGGGGGCGTCCAGGCGGCGGGCAGGGCCAGGCCAAAACCGTCGCATTGGTCTTGTGGATCATCGCTGAGGGCTTGCGTCCACAACGGGCGCAATGCCTCGGCGCTAAGCTGGGCGGGGTGATCCAGCGTAAACCACAGCACCGCGCCGGCTTTCAGGGCTTTGCGCGCGGCGCGGGGTTGTTGCTTGGCCAAATCCCAGCCGGAGACTGGCTGCCAGCCGTGGGCGGCTATGGCGCGCAGGGTTAAGGTCAGGCCAGGGCAGCCGGGCGGCTGGCCGCTCAGGCGTCCGTTTTCTGTTTTGCTGTTCAACCAGCCAGGCAAGTGGCCGCCGGCAAACAGCGCCGGGGTGAGCAGGGTCAGGCGCAGGCCGCCTTGTTTGAGCATGCGGGCGATTTGATCTTCGCAGGGGCGCAGCCAGTGCGCCGGGGCGGCGTGGGCGTCCAGCGGGTGCAGGCGCGACAGCCGGCGCTCGCCGCCAAAGGTGGCCAGCCGCGACACCAGCGGCTTGGGCGAGCTGGCCAGCCACACCAGCTCGCGCGTGGCCCAGCCGCCGTCGGCTTGCCGCTGCGGGGCCAAATCCAGCCCGGCGGTTTGAAACAGCTGGCCATCGGCGGCGGCCTGGCTCTCGGGGGTGATGGCCACATGGGTGCGCACGCTGTCGGTGAGCGCCCTCAGGCCGCTGTTGTTGAGCGCTTCCAGGGTGATGTTTTCGTCGTCGCCCTGGCTCCAGCGCACCAGCTCGGTCAGCGGCCAATACTGCGGGCCGGTGGCGGGTTTGCCGGGGTTTTGGGCCATTTCTTCGATGTTCCACACCGGCAGCAAGCCAGCGGGCAAATCGCAGCCTATTGTGTCTGGCAGCGGCTGCGGGCTGCGGCGGCGCAGGAGGGGGTGGGGCGCTTGTTGCCCATCGGTTTGCCCGTTTTGTTTGTCTGGCTGGACTGTCACATATTGGGCATCGGCCGGCGCGGGGGCCAGCGGAATCAGCGTGTTGTCTGGCTCGCGCCAGGCCAGCAGCGGGCCATAGGCGGCAATCTGGTGGAGCTCGGGGCTGAACGCCTCGCCCTGCTGCTCGGCCCACAGGCTGCGCAGCAGGCCGGCCAGGCTGGAAGGCAGCGGAAACGCCGCGCCGTCGGCGCCGGCATTCACGCCAAACGGCTTGCCCGAGCGAAACACCAGCGGGGCCAGGGCCTCCAGCTGGTAATGAAACAAGTCGCTCATGCCAATTCTCCCAAATCCTGACGGGTTTTGCTGGCCAGCCAGTGGCTGACGTAAAGCTCGTGGGCCAGCTCGCGAGCGGCGCTGTCGGAGTGTTGCTTGTGCAAGGTGGCCAGCCGGTCTTTCAGGCATCGCTGCCAGTGCGCGCGGGCTTGTGCCTGGATTTCCGGTTTGCTGCTGTTTTCGGCAATCTGCGTCGGGTCGGAGCGAAATTCGGTGCGGGCAAACAGCCGGATGAATTCGGCTTCCAGCATGGCGGCGGAATGCCTGGCCCGCTCACCTGCCTCCACTAGCGCCAGCGCATCGTGCGCCAGCCGGCTGGGCAGCAGCTGCTGCAAAAAGCCCTGCTGCCATTGCTGCAAGGCTTTTTGTCCATCGTGATCGTCCCAGCGGCGGCGCAAGCTCAGCTCGGCGTTGTTGCGGCTGCGCAGGTAAATGCCCAGCGCATTGCGCGGCTGGGTGTGCTGGTTGCCCTTGGCCAGTTGCTCGGCGCGCTTGGTCAAGCCCTCCTTGGCCAGTTTTTCGGCGCGCTTGGCCAAATCGCGCAGGGTGTTCAGGGTTTCTTGCATATGGCCAATGCCCAGGCCCACGCTCAGGGTGGGATAGTGGTCGTGGGGAAGGTCAAGCGGAATTTTTTTAATGCATGCGGCCAGGATGTGGGCAAAATTTTTGCGCAGCGCATCGGCGCATGCCCATGCCTGATCCAGCGGAACCAAGGCCAGCACATCGTCGCCGCCAGCGTAAATCACATGGCCGTGGTGCTTACGCGCCACCTCGGCAGCGCCCCCGGCAAAATCAGCCAGCGCTCGCGACACTTGCTGATGATGCTCGGGGCTGCCGATGTGCTCCAGCAGCGCGCCCATCTGGTCGCCATCGGCTTGCAGCACGGCCATATACGGCGTGGGTTCGCCGTAGGCGCGCCAGATTGGGGTGAGTGTGTCTGCCAGCGTTGTCAGTTTTTCTGCCAGCGCGTTGAGGTGGTCATCTGTCAGATTTTTCAGCTCGCGCTGCGCCACCGCCAGCCGGGCGCGGTAGAGCAAGGCGCCGTCAAACGGTAGAGTCTGATAATCACCGCTATTGCCTGTCACCCGAGACGCCAGCCCCAATAAACTGGCATCTTTCTCGGCCGTCCCAGCCAGCTGTTTTCCCGCCTGATAAACCGCCTCATACGCCATGCGCAAACGGTCTTGCTCTGTGTCGGGCAATTGCCGCAGCCAGCTGTCTGCGGCAATGCGCGACACCGGGGTAAATTGCTCGGCCTTGACCGCCAGCCGCTTGATCAGCCCCATGCAATCCAGCTGCTCGCCTGGGTTCAGCCCGAGTTTCAGCTCACGCTGAAAGGCAGCATGGATGGGCTCGGGCTCTGTGTTGGGCGCAGGCGCCAGCACGGTTTCCCGCGCGCCATCCAGCGACGACTTGGGCAGGCCAAACCCTGCGGCATCATCCCGGTGGCTGGCCAGCTGGGCAAAATCACGGGTGGCCTTGCGCGCTTGCAACGCCAGATTGGCGCGCCGCACGGCCTGGCTATAGCTGATTTTCGCCTGTTCGTCTTGTGTCGCCCAGCCGGCATAGCATTCCAGATAATCAATCAGTTGCTTGTGCCACAGGGCGTTATTCAGCATCAGCCCGGTATCCGCGCGGCGCGTGTTAAAGCAGCTCTTCGTTTCGGCAGCCAGCTCGCTCAAGCGCCGCTGCGCCGCCTGGCGCGCCTGCTGAATCCGCTCGCCAATCTGCTCAGCGCTGGGCTGGCCGGCGAGGTTGGCTTGCAGTTTGTTGGCGACAGACAAAAGCGAATTTGGCTGTAACAGCGCGTTGGGGTCGGTTTTTGCCACCGCCGGAAACACCAGCTCGACGCCAGGTAGCTGATACAGCGCCAGCGCGGCGGCCTTGCACACCTCCGACAGCAACCACGAGCCACTCCATAAATCCCGGCTGCGCCGCGCGGCGGCGATAAAATCCTGCACTGGGCCAAAAGAAAGGATGAGGACGGTGGTCATGAGTTTGTCTGGCTCGGATAAGTTTTAAAGTATTGCAGAAACGCCAACAGTGGGTTGTTCTGGTTTTGCGCGTGCATGGGGGGGATATTCACAGCCTGTGCGGCATCCCACCATTCGCCAGGGTTTGTGACGGTTCCATCGGGTTGGGTGACAGCCAAATCCAGGATTTTTTCATATGGCAGCAGCAATGCCGCCGCTCGCCATGTATTACCCTGCTTGATCGGGCGCAAAATCAGCGGGCTGGCCAAGCGTTCGCACACAACAGGCGACATGATGCTCTGGCCGGGGGTTTGCACGTATTTGACAGGCTGTAAAGAGAAATCAGACGGGTCTTGTCTGTCTTTGAAATGAAAAATAATCGGCATGCCAAATGCTGCACGCGGAAAGACATTACCTGCTGTATGTTCGGGAGCGTGATAGTTGTGATGGCGGCCTGTCAGGCGACGAATAGCATCTGCCTCTGGCCAATGGCTGCGGCCAGGATAGCGTGTCTCGCCCCTGTTGCGCCCTGGCTTGCCTTGCCGAAAATCACGCAAGGCTTTAATACCCAAGTTCCAAGCTTGCTGTGCATCATGCTTTTGGGTTCTATTTAAAATAAATTGACAGCCAGCCGCTTTTATTTCTTCATCAGTCACCACCGGTAGGCCAGACACCGATACCGCCCCAAACCCGCGCCGGGTTCGCGCTCCTACACCGCCAAAACTGGCCCACCAACGCACGGCGTCTGTTACCTCCTGTTTTTGCGTATCAGAGAGGGACAGACAGCAACCCATGCGCAAGACCCAAGGGGTGGGGCAATCATTTATCTTGACTTCATCTACCTTCCCACCGCCTAAAGCATAGGAATTAATATTTCCCGCCTCTGTGAGTTTTAGTGGTTTATCGTGCTTTACCTCCACCCACACTTGGCTTGCCTGCGGCGGCGTGCCCAAACCGCCCCACAGGGCGAATTCTTCCTCGCGCATCTTTTCAGTATTATTTTTCAGCCGCTTGCTGGCCAGCAGCCGCCACCAAAAGCGCAGTTGGCCGCGAATGGCGCTGGCGCGAATGGGCATGCGCTGATCCACCTGGCCGGCAACCACCCCGCCGCCAAATAACGGCGTCACCAGCTGGCATTCGTAACTTTCCCAGTGAATTGGCTCAGCGTCGCGGGCCTCTTGACTGTCCAGCCATGTTGTCTTGTTTTGGACTTCTTCCAGCGAAGCCACACGCAAGGCCGGTGGGGGGCTGGGCTCGGCACTGGAAATCGGGGGCAAACGGCGAAGCGGCATACAGGCCACCTTTGAAATAACAGGAATTCCGGTTGAAAAAAATCAATCCAGCCATTCGGCGTGCAGGCAGCCAAAGCCAAAGGTGGTTTTGCCGCCCAGTTGCAGCACCTCGCCCAGCGCCAGCAGGCCGCTGAGCGGGGCAAGCTCGCCGTGCAGCTCCAGCAGGCCGGTGAGGCCGCCAAACACCATATGCTGCTGGCTGCGCGAAGAGCGGCGGGCGATGTTGCGCCAGCTAAGCTGCGCCTGGCCCAGTTGCAGTGCGTCGGCGGCCTGGCGCTGGGCGGCCAGCTCGGCTTCGCTCAGCGGAAAAGGCTCGCCTGCCGCATCGCACAGCTGGCCCAGCCGGGTGTGCAGGCGGCGCACCAGCTGAGGGGCGTTCAACGACAGGCACAGTTGATTGTTATCTTTGATGCGCAGCGGGCTGCGCAAATGCAGACGCAGGCCGCGCGCCGGGCGGCGGCGGCTAAGCCAGTGCGCCGCCGGCAGCGTCTGCGGCCAGGCGGTCAGCCCATGGCTGGCTTGCCAGAACGGCGCAGGCGCGCCGGCCACGCTGGCGCTTTCCACCCGAAACAAGCCGCGCCCCTGGCCCAGCCCCAGCGCGCCCAGCGCGGCAAACGCCTGCACGCACAGCTGGGCGTGGGCGCTGGCCGGGCCAAACAGGGTAAAGCCCAGCGCAAACGGCTGCCCCGGCAACACGGGCGCTGTTGGCGTGTGCAGCGCATACAAACGCCCCAGACGCGCCTGCTCGGCAAACAGCAAATCAAACAAGGCCGGCAACTGGCGCTTGAGCGCCACCCCAAAGCCACTGCGCCACAGCGGGCCGGCAAAGTCATCCAGCCGCAAGCTGTCGGACACGCAACCCAACTGCACCGGCAAACAGTGTAAGCCGGTTTCTGCTGGGGCGGCGCTGGGTAAGAAGCGCATCGGTTTTTACCTGGTTGATGTGTCTGCACGCCTCGTGGCGTGCGGGAGAGGAGGGCTGCTTATGCATCGTACATTGATGGTGTTGGCATGACAAGCGGCCAGCAAAAGAAACTGTGGCGGGTAGACGGTGATAAGCGGACGAGAGGGAAGGCGATCGGGATGGCGGTGGAAGAGGGTCTGGATGTGATTGGCGTGGCGTGTTAGCGGATTTTTTATGTAAACAGGTTTATATGGGCAAGGAAAAACCAGGCGGTGGTGAGCGGGCCTGGTTGAAAGGACTAATCCCTTAGAGATCAGGGAAACCACTAGGGACGCGCTGATTTATTCAGAAAAACCGTTTTTGCCAAAAACAAAACCCAGCAAAATCAACACCCTGGATTCCCGCCTTCGCGGGAATGACGATTTTTTCAGCGTATCCCTAGAGCCATGGTTTTTCGTATGACCTGATTGCTTCTGGGTCTTAATCCCTTAGAGATCAGGGAAACCACTAGAGATCGTCGAGCGCATTAAGGCGGACGTTTCAACGTCTTAATCCCTTAGAGATCAGGGAAACCACTAGAGGGCATCATTTGCTTTGATGTAAATTCATTTACTGTCTTAATCCCTTAGAGATCAGGGAAACCACTAGAGGGCAACGAGAGACTAAAGGTAGCGTTAAAAACGTCTTAATCCCTTAGAGATCAGGGAAACCACTAGAGAAACGATTTTGTACGGGCACAGAACCAACTGAAGTCTTAATCCCTTAGAGATCAGGGAAACCACTAGAGTCTAAGAGTAATTTATAAATGTCAGCATAATGAGTCTTAATCCCTTAGAGATCAGGGAAACCACTAGAGAAAAATGCCCGGAGTGCAACAGCTCAGGCGTTGCGTCTTAATCCCTTAGAGATCAGGGAAACCACTAGAGAGCACCCCCTGTTTTTCCCTCACAAAATCAAAGCCTTGCAAGGGGCGTTCCCAACTTTTCGCCCACTCCGGCGAGATGTCTCTCCAGACCAGGCAAAAAGCGCCCTCATGATAGCGCTGGCCATGCTGTTTGCCTAGCAAAAAATTGGCGCTGGCCGGTTTTGTTGCCTGTTGCCCCAGTTGATCAGCCACGGTCGTCGATATCTTCGGCGTGCAGTTCCAGCGTGGGCAGGTAATGCGCTGGGGTGGCGTGTGGCTGGTATTCATAAATGGTCACGCCCAGCAGCAGGCGGCGCAGGTGTTGGCCCAGGCAGAAGGCCAGGGTGATGGGGGCGGCGATGAAAAGGTGCAGGTGGGGGCGTGGGGTGGCGGCGCTGGCGCGTTGGTGCAGTTCGCTGGCCAGTTGCCAGGCCAGGGCGCTGGCGTGGGGGCCGTGTTGTACGGCGATGGGGGAAGGCTCGGGCAGGTGGGCGTGAATCAGCCGGCTGATCGGCGGCGTGGGGGTGGTGTCCAGGTGCTGGCGCACGCTGGCGTCGATGCGGTGGGAGACCGACAGCGCCACCGCCCAGTGCGGGGCGGTGGGCTGGCGCGGGGTGTCGCTGTATTGCAGGCGCGGGGTGTCGGCGGGCAGTGTGGTGAGCTGGATGGGCCAGGCGCTTTCCGGGCCGTTGGCCGGGCGTTGTTCCAGCTCGATGGCGACGCCGGCTTGCCCGTGCAGCAGGGCACCGGCGGCAAAGCCGATGGCGTAGCCGGCATCCAGCCGCAGGCGCAGCGGATGGGGCGAGCCAGGCGGCACGGCGGGCAGCACGGTGTGGCGGATAAAGTGGCGCAGGGTGGGCCACCAGCCGGGCCGGGCGTTGGCCGGGGCGGCGTGTCGATCCAGCACGCACACCTGGGGGAGCGCCGCGTCGGCCGGGTGGCGCTCGGGGGGATGGCTTTGAATGACAAAGCGATACGGCCCCTGGTTGGCGATCACCCCATGCAGGTGGCGCAGCAGCTCGGCCACTTCGGCGCACAGGGCGTCTTGTGTTGGCTTGGCCAGCTGCACGCCTTGCCGGCGCGATAGCGCGGCGATGTCGGCGGGCAGCGGGTGGCTGCCTAGCTCGGCGGCCCCCGGCAGCCGCACCGGCACGACTGGCAGATACACGCGGCGCAGGGCGTGCGTCAGCTCGTGGCGCACCCAGTCCAGCTCGCCGTCCGCTTGATTGGCGCGGCGGTCTAATTCCTCGCCCCAGCCAGGGCCAATCAACGCCAGCACGGCGTCCACCTGGTTCAGCGCCTGGTCAATTTGCTGGTCAAACGGCAGGCCGGGCTGACAGGCGCGCACATCAAGAAACACCGAACCCGGCCCATGCTGGGCGCTCCATTGCTGGTCGATGACGTCGGCCAGCTGCACGCTGAACGGGTCGGCGCGGCGGTAAGAAATCAGCAGACGCGGCATGGTGGGCTCCGGGTGGCGTGGGAATGGGCCATTTTCTCATGAATTTCGCATAACTTGTGTGTGACAGGGGCTGGCAGCGCGGTGATGCAGGGCAATTGCATCACCGCTGGCCGACATCCTCTCCCGCCCTCCCCCGCTTGAAGGCGGGGGATTCCTACGCGCACCGGGTCAAGGCAAGGCCATCTCCTGCCAGCCCAGGCCAGCCAGCACCTGCATGAAATCTGCGCTGGGTGGGCAATGCAGCGCCAGCGGCGCGCCGCTGACCGGGTGGGGCACGGTTAGCGCGGTGCAGGCCAGCAGCAGGCGGGATACGCCAAACGTCTCGGCAAACCAGCGGTTATGCCGGCCTTTGCCGTGGGTGGCGTCGCCGATGATCGGGTGGCTGATATGCTTGAGATGGCGGCGCAGCTGATGGCGGCGGCCCGTGTGCGGCTGCAGCGCCACCAGCGCATAGCGGCTGGTGGGATAGCGGTCAATTGCCACCGGCAGCGTGACCGTGGCCAGCCGCTGGTAGTGGGTCAAGGCCTGCTGTGCCGGGGCGGGGGCATCGCGGGCGGGTTTGCCGTCGTCGTCCTGCCGGGTGAGTGGGTGGTCAATGTCGCCGGACTCTGCCGGCCAGCCGCGCACCACGGCCAGATAGCGCTTGTCCACCTGCTGGTGTTCAAACGCCTGCGACAGCGCCCGCCCGGCTTCTGGTGTCAGGCCAAACAGCAAAATACCCGACGTGCCCTTGTCCAGCCGATGCACCGCGTACACATGCCGGCCCAGCTGGTTGCGCACGGTCTGCACGGCAAACCGGGTTTCATGGCGGTCAATCATCGAACGGTGTACCAGCAGGCCGGATGGCTTATGCACTGCCACCAGATGCGCGTCCTGATAAACAATCGGCAGGGGTGGGTCGGGTTCGGCAAGGTTGGGAGAAAACATGGCGGCAGTCATCTTGTGCGAGGGGGGGTCAGGGGGCCAGGCGCTGTTTGCCCCATCCGCCCTGACCATCGGGCAGATACAGCACACGGTCGTGCAGGCGGCTGGGCCGGCCCTGCCAGAACTCCATCCGGTCTGGGGTGACGGCAAAGCCGCCCCAGTGTGGCGGGCGCGGCACGTCAATCAGGTATTGCGCGGCAAACTGGGCAAAGCGCGCCATGATGACCCCCTTGCCGCTGATGGGCTGGCTTTGCTCCGATGCCCACGCCCCCACCCGGCTTTTATATGGGCGGCTGGCAAAGTAATGGTCTGACGTGGCCTCATCCACCCGGCTGACTGTCCCTTCGATATTGACCTGACGTTCCAGCTCTGGCCAGAAAAACGTCAGGGCAATGTATGGCGTGCTGCCCAGATGGCGGCCCTTGCGGCTGTGATAATTGGTGTAAAACACCAGCTGCTGGTTGTCTACCCCCTTGAGCAGCACCACCCGTGCGGCAGGCCGCCCCTCGGGTGACACGGTGGACACCAGCATGGCGGTGGGCTCGGGCACTTCGGCGGCAATGGCGTCGTCCAGCCAGCGGGTGAACTGATCCACCGGGTGCGCCAGGCAGTCGTCCGGGTCGAGGGTCTGGCTGGCGTAGTCTTTACGGATATCGGCGAGGTTTTTCATCTTGGCTTCCATCATTCTGGCTGCCCGCATCGGACGCCGGCAGCGAGGCACAAGGATACGGGGGGTGATAGCCAGCGGCAAGGCGGGCGTGGGCAAGCGGCCATTCTGTCCCGCGTTGTCCCGCCTTCCTGGCTGAATTACAATGTGCTGCCCGGTGGTTTCAGGCATGCTGGGGCCTGAGTGGCCGCTGCGGTGCTCGGGAACCCTGGGCTGGCCGCCAGGGTCTGCCTGCGCAGGGCCGGCTGTTTTCCGGTAACTTTACCTGCCCGTGGGCGGATGCTCACGCGGCGACAGGCGCTATGACCTCATTCGAAACCCTGATCGGGCTGCGTTATCTGCGCGCCAAGCGGCGCAACAGTTTCATTTCGTTCATTTCCCTGATTTCCATTGTCGGCATTGCCCTTGGGGTGGCCGCGCTGATTATTGTGCTGTCGGTGATGAACGGCTTTCAAAAGGAAATCCGTGGGCGGATTCTTGGCGTGGCCTCGCACCTGGAAATCTCCGGGGTGAACAACCGGCTGGCCGACTGGCGCGGGGCCATGGCGGTGGCGCGGCAGGATCCGCGCGTGCTGGCCAGTGCGCCGTTTGTGTCGGCGCAGGGTTTGTTGTCTGCCGGGGCCAATGTGCGCGGCGTGCTGGTGCGCGGCGTGCTGCCGGCGCAGGAAAACACCGTGGTAGACGTGGGCCGGCAGATGATTACCGGCCAGCTGACCGACCTGCAACCCGGCGGCTACGGCATTGTGCTGGGGGTGGAGCTGGCGCGGCAGCTGGGCGTGGGGCGGGGCGACAAGGTGACGCTGATTACCCCGCAGGGGCAGATCACCCCGGCGGGGATGATGCCCAGGCTGAAGCAGTTCACCGTGGTGGGCGTGTTCAAGGTAGACATGTTTGAATACGATTCCTCGCTGGCGATGATTCAGCTGAAAGACGCGCAAACACTGTTCCGCCTGGACGACGCCGTGTCTGGCGTGCGGCTGAAGCTGACCGACCTGATGCAGGCACCGCAGGTTAAGCGCGCGCTGCTGCCCAAGCTGACCTACGACATGTACGTGAGCGACTGGACTGAACAGCACGCCAATTATTTCCGGGCGGTGCAAATCGAAAAACGCATGATGTTCATCATCCTCACCCTGATTGTGGCGGTGGCGGCATTCAATCTGGTGTCCACGCTGATCATGACGGTCACCGACAAGCAGGCCGATATTGCCATTCTGCGCACGCTGGGGGCCACGCCGCGCTCGATCATGCAGATTTTTGTCATTCAGGGCGCGCTGTCCGGGCTGATTGGCACGCTCAGTGGCGTAGGGGGCGGCGTGCTGGTGGCGCTGAACCTGGGCACGCTGGTGCCGGCGCTGGAGCGGCTGATTGGCGCGCAGATTTTTTCGTCGGAGGTGTATCTGATCGACAAACTGCCTTCTGATGTGCTGCTGTCCGATGTGCTGACCATCACGGTGATTTCTCTGGTGCTGGCCTTGCTGGCCACCCTGTATCCCAGCTGGCGGGCGGCACGTACCCAGCCGGCGGAGGCGCTGCGTCATGAATAAGCCCACTCCGGTATTGTCGGCCCGCCATCTGAGCCGCACCTATCAGGAAGGCCCGCTCAAGGTGGCGGTGCTGACCGACGTAAACCTGGACATCCAGCCCGGCGAACGGATGGCCATCATCGGCGCGTCCGGCTCGGGCAAGAGCACGCTGCTGCATCTGCTGGGCGGGCTGGATACCCCCAGCAGCGGCGAAATCTGGCTGCAGGGCCAGCAGCTGTCGGCGCTGGGCGAGGCGGCGCGCGGGGCGCTGCGCAATCAGGCGCTGGGCTTTGTTTACCAGTTTCATCACCTGCTGGCCGAATTCACCGCGCTGGAAAACGTAATGATGCCGCTGCTGATCCGCCGCCTGCCCGCCAGACAGGCCAGCGAACAGGCCGGGGCCATGCTGGAGCGGGTGGGCCTGGCAGCCCGCCTGCAGCATAAACCGGGCGAATTGTCTGGCGGCGAGCGTCAGCGCTGCGCACTGGCGCGGGCGCTGGTCACTTCGCCGGCCTGCGTGCTGGCCGACGAACCCACCGGCAACCTTGACCACACCACTGCCCGGCGGGTGTTTGAACTGATGCTGGAGCTGAACGCCAGCCTGAACACCAGCCTGGTGATTGTCACCCACGACCGCGACATGGCCCGGCAAACCGGGCGTGTGCTCACCCTGACCGCCGGGGTGCTGACTGAACAGGATGAAACGGCATGAGTGCGCTGAATCCCCGCCAGCTGAGCTTTGAACAATTGCTGGATTCGCTGGCGCAGCCGCAAGCCCAGCTCGACCTGGCGTTTGGCATGGCGCTCAGCGCGCTGGCCTGGTGGCTGGCCCGGCTGCTGTTTCGCCGCTATTTTCGTCAGCACCCGGAGCGGCTGGAGCAGTTTGCTCCCTATGTGCTGCAACGGCTGAGCTGGCCGCTGCTGGCCGCCGCCGGGCTGGGCGTGACCCACCTGCTGCATCGCCATCTGGGCGAGCCCAGCGGCTGGATGCTGATTCAAACCGCCGTCATGGGCTGGATGGCGCTCACCCGGCTGCTGGCCGCCGGGGTGAAGCAGCTGCTGCCGGCAGGCAAGCTGGAGCGCGGCACCGAGCAACTGGTGGCGTGGAGCTTGTGGGTTGGGTATATCAGCTGGGGGTTTGGCATTGACGACTTCCTGGTGGAATGGATGGATTCGATTGCCTTCCATGTGGGCAAAACCAAGCTGTCGGTGTGGATGCTGGTCAATGGCATTTTCTGGCTGATTGGCATTGTGCTGCTGTCGATGTGGGCGTCGCGGCTGATCGAGCGCCGGGTGCTGGGCTTCAATCACCTGGACATGAACTTCCGCATTGTGCTGGTCAACCTGTCGCGCACCCTGCTGGTGGTGGTGGGCGTGCTGGTGGCCCTGCCGGTGGTGGGCATCGACCTGACGGTGTTGTCAGTATTTGGCGGCGCGCTGGGCGTGGGCCTGGGTTTTGGCCTGCAAAAAATTGCCAGCAATTACGTCTCCGGCTTTATTATTTTGCTGGAACGCTCGATTCGCATTGGCGACCGGGTCAGCATCGAAAACCGGGTGGGCTACATCAGCCAGATTACCGCCCGCTATACCGTGCTCAAGGCCGCCGATGGCTCGGAAGCGCTGGTACCTAACGACACGCTGATTGCCAACACCGTGGTGAACCAGTCGTATACCGATTCGTCGATCTGGCTGTCGATTCCGGTGCAGGTGGCCTACGGCAGCGACCTGGAGCAGGCCTTGCAGGTGCTGCGCGACGCCGCCGCCGCCGTGCCACGGGTGCAGGCTACCCCGGCCCCGGCGGCGTTTGTGGCGGCGTTTGCCGAAAACGGCATCAATCTGGAGCTGGGCGTCTGGTGCGCCGACCCGGAAAACGGCCTGCTCAGCCTGCGTTCGGCAGTCAATCTGGAAATCTGGCACCGCTTTGCCGCAGCCGGCATTGCCATGCCGTTTCCGCAGCGTGAAGTGCGCATTCTCAACCCCTCACAGGCCGGGGCCGGCCATGTCCCGCCCGAGCCAGGAGCGCCCCAGCCATGAACCCGCGCAGTGTGGTGATTGTGGACGATGACGAGGCAGTGCGTGACGCCCTGTCCTGGCTGTTCAGCTCGAAAGGGCTGCACACCGAGTGTTTTGCCTCTGGCGAAGCATTGCTGGCGGCTTTCGACCTGGAGCGCATGGGCTGCCTGGTGCTGGATGTGCGCATGGCCCCGCTCACCGGCCTGGTGCTGTTTGAACAACTGCGCGCCGCCCACCCCTACTGCCCGCCGGCCATCTTTTTGACCGGTCACGCCGACGTGCCGCTGGCGGTGGCCGCGCTGAAAATGGGCGCGGCGGATTTTTTGGAAAAACCCTTCGACGACGCCATCCTGATCGAGCGGGTGGAAGCCGCGCTGGCGCGCGATGCCGCCGCCCGCGACAGCCTGGCCAGCCGCAGCCACCTGCAGGCGCAGCTGCGCCAGCTTACCGAGCGCGAACGCGAAGTGATGGCGCTGATTCTGGAAGGCAAGCTGAACAAGCAGATTGCCGAAGCGCTGGACATCAGCATCAAGACGGTAGAAGTCCACCGCGCCCGCGTGCTGGACAAAATGGCGGTCAAATCCGCCGTGGAACTGGCCGGGCGGCTGTCGCGCCTGCAGCAGGAGCCCTAAGCCATGGGCAACAAACAACCTGTTTCCGTACTGGTGGTGATTCACACCGCCGACCTGAACGTACTGCTGCTGGAACGCGCCGACTATCCTGGCTCGTGGCAGTCGGTCACCGGCAGCCGCGAAGGCGAGGAAACCCCGCTGCAAACCGCCCAGCGCGAAGTGCTGGAAGAAACCGGCCTGGACACCCGCCAGCACCCGCTATGCGACTGGCAGCAGCAAAACCGCTACGAAATCTACCCCAAATGGCGGCACCGCTACCCGGATGGCGTCACCCACAACACCGAGCACGTGCTCAGCCTGCTGCTGCCCACCGCGCAGCCGGTGCGTCTGGCCGAGAGCGAGCATCTGCGTTACTGCTGGCTGCCCTGGCAGGATGCCGCCGCCAAGGTGTTTTCTCCTTCCAACGCCGATGCCATCCGCTGCCTGCCCGAGCGCCTGGCCCGGCTTCGCCCCCAGCCCGCCTGATGACCGCCCACGCCCTGCACATTGCCACCTATAACATGCACAAGGGCTTGAGCCCGCTCAACACCCGCCTGCGCCTGCCCGACATTGCCCGCAGCCTGAAAACCCTGTCGGCGGACGTGGTGTTCCTGCAGGAAGTGCAAGGCCGCCACAGCGCCCACGCCCAGCGCTTTGCCAACTGGCCCGCCGAAAGCCAGCACCATTACCTGGCCCGCCAGTTGCAGGCCAAGGCCACCTACGGGCTGAACTGCACCTACGAACACGGCCATCACGGCAATGCCATCCTGTCGCGCATTCCGGTGGCGCAATGGTGCAACCGGGATATTTCGGTCAACCGCTTTGAATGCCGGGGCGTGCTGCACTGCGACCTCACCCCGCCCGGCTGGGCCATGCCGCTGACCGCGCTGTGCGTTCACCTCAACCTGCTGGCGCGCGACCGCAAAAAACAGTTTCTCGCCCTGCGCGACTATATCAACCACGCCGTACCCGCCGGCAATGCGCTGATTCTGGCCGGCGACTTTAACGACTGGCGTGCCCAGGCCAACCAGCTGCTGGCCAGCGAGCTGGGGCTGATCGAAGTGTTCCACAGCCTGCACGGTGCCCACGCGCGCAGCTACCCGGCACGGCTGCCGCTGCTGACCCTCGACCGGATTTATGTGCGCGGCGTGCGCGTGCAGCGTGCCGAAGTCCACCACGGCGCGCCGTGGGCGCAGTTGTCCGACCACCTGCCGCTGACCGCCACCCTGCTGCCGGAGCACTGAAGACGATGGGCCGTCTGCTGCGCCACAATGCGGTGACCCTGCTGTGCGACGGCGCAGAATTTTTTCCGGCGCTGCTGGCCTGCATCCACGCCGCCCAGCGGCAAATCCACCTGGAAACCTATATTTTTCGCATCGACGCCACCGGCCAGCGCATTGCCCAGGCGCTGATGGCCGCCGCCGGGCGCGGGGTGGAAGTCAACCTATTGCTGGACGGCTTTGGCAGCGCCAGTTTCCCCCTCGACTGGCAGGCGCGTCTGCGCCACGCCGGGGTGCATCTGCAGTTTTTTCGTCCGGAAGTCATGCGCTGGTGGCCACGCCGCAGCCGCCTGCGCCGCCTGCACCGCAAACTGGCGGTGATCGATGCCCACACCGCCTTTGTCGGCGGCATCAACCTGCACGACGACCGCGACAACGCCGGCCCCAACGACGCCCCGCGCTACGACTACGCCGTGCGTGTATGCGGCCCGGTGGTGGCCGACATCTACCACACCATGCGCCAGCTGTGGCTGCGCACCACCCATGGCCCACTGGCCCGGCTGCTGCCCGGCACCAACAGCGAGCTGCGCCCCGACACCCGCCCCGCCGGCATGTACTCGGCCCGGCTGGTGGTACGCGACAACACCCGCCACCGGTTGTCGATCGAGCAAAGCTATTTGCGCCAGATTCACCGCGCCCAGCAGGAAATCCTGATTGCCAACGCCTACTTTCTGCCCGGCCTGCGCCTGCGCCACGCACTGTGCGACGCCGCCCGCCGGGGGGTAAAAGTGAAAATCCTGCTGCAAGGCAAGGTGGACCACGCCATCCTGCATTACGCCACCCGCATGCTGTACCAGGATTTTCTCACTAGCGGCATCGAGCTGTACGAATACCAGGCCGGCTATATGCACGCCAAAGTGGCAGTGATCGACCGCCATTGGGCCATGGTGGGCTCGTCCAATATCGACCCATTCAGCCTGCTGCTGGCGCGTGAAGCCAATCTGCAAATCAAGCACCCGGATTTTGCCAAACCGCTGCGCCGGCATATGCTGGACAAGATCGAACGCCACAGCCGCCAGGTGGATCGGCAGCGCCTGGCACAAGCCCCGCTGCCGCAACGCGCACTGGTGTGGCTGTGCTACGGGCTGGTGCGGGCGGGGATTAGCATATCGGGGTATGGCGGTGGGTATTATCAGGAGTAATGGGGCGTTACGGTAATATTGGAAAAGGTACATAAAAAAAGCCGATGCGGAAGCGTCGGCTTTTTTATTTGGGTTTGAATCTCTTTGAGGTCAGGGAAACTACTTGAGTTTGGCCGGGCGTTCAGCATCAACTTCAGCGCGTCTTAATCCCTTAGAGATCAGGGAAACTACTTGAGAGGAAACTCTCCGAATACAATCGTTGAAGAAAAGTCTTAATCCCTTAGAGATCAGGGAAACTACTTGAGAGCACCCCCCTGTTTTTCTCTTGCAAAATCAGTATCTTGCAAGGGGTGTTCCCAACTTTTTCCGCCAGCCGGGGAGATGTCTCTCCAGCGGGGGAAAAAGTTGGGGCTATGATACGCCATGGCATGCTGTCTGGCTAGGGGGATTTGATCGATTGTCGGGACGGGCGGAGGGCATGGCGTGGCCCATGCACCGCCGCCCAATCGGGCTGTATTTTACCGGGTTACCGCGCGGGTCGGTGATGGCGGTTGCCATGCGCGGTGTGCTGGTTGGTAAAATAATGGGCGCACGGCTCATGGCACTGGTTCACGAGCAGGCAAGGATGGCTTTTATCTTACAATCCAATTCACTGCCTGTCGGCAAATTGGCCCCGGCAATAAATCTGGCAGCAAATTCTTCGAGGGACGCGCAGATTACTTCAGAAAAATTGTGCTTGTCAAAAGCAAAATCCATAAAAATCAACACCCTGGATTCCCGCCTTCGCGGGAATGACGATTTTTTCAGCGTATCCCTAGTAGCCAGTCACCATGATCTGAATCGACTGACAGGCGACTCGACCGTTTTCGGCATGAGTTTCATCTGACGTGTCGTTCCCGCGCAGGCGGGAACCCAGACCGCACCACAGTGTGCGCGGTGGGCATGGCGCAGGTAGCGCTGATGAGCGCTCACCCCGCTGTGCGCTGTGGACACGCCTGGATTCCCGCCTGCGCGGGAATGACGCGGTGGGGCGCGGCGAGTGGTTCGTCGTGGAACGTGAGCCATCGTGTTTCAACGTGACTGGCTACTAGCGCAAGACTGCTGTAGCGTGCGCCAACCCTTGGCAGGCTGGCACATGGCCGGTTATCAATCCCAGCTCAACGCCCCACCGCTCTGATATTCCGTCACCCGCGTTTCAAAGAAATTCTTCTCTTTCTTCAAATCGATCATCTCGCTCATCCACGGGAACGGGTTATTTTCTCCTGGGAACAGCTCGTTCAGCCCGATCTGGGTCATGCGGCGGTTGCAGATAAAGCGCAGGTATTCCTTGAACATCGGCGCATTCAGGCCCAGCACGCCGCGTGGCATGGTGTCTTCGGCGTAGGCGTATTCCAGGTCAACGGCGTGGCGGAACAGCTCGGTGATTTCGGCCTTGAAGGCTTCGGTCCACAGTTGCGGGTTTTCCAGCTTGATGGTGTTGATCAGGTCGATGCCAAAATTGCAGTGCATGGATTCGTCGCGCAGGATGTACTGGTACTGCTCGGCGGCACCGGTCATCTTGTTCTGACGGCCCAGGGCGAGGATTTGCACAAAGCCGACGTAGAAAAACAGGCCTTCCATGATGCAGGCAAACACGATCAGCGATTTCAGCAGCTGCTGGTCGGTTTCCAGCGTGCCGGTTTTGAATTCCGGGTTGGTCAGTGCGTCGATAAACGGAATGAGAAATTCATCTTTATCACGGATCGACTGCACTTCGTGGTAAGCATTGAACACTTCGCCTTCATCCAGGCCCAGGCTTTCCACAATATATTGGTAGGCGTGGGTGTGGATGGCTTCTTCAAATGCCTGGCGCAGCAGAAACTGGCGGCATTCCGGCGCGGTGATCTGGCGGTAGGTGCCCAGCACGATATTGTTGGCGGCCAGGCTGTCGGCGGTGACAAAAAAGCCCAGGTTGCGCTTGACCAGCCGGCGTTCGTCGTCGGTCAGGCCGTTGGGGCTTTTCCACAGTTCGATGTCGCGCTGCATATTCACTTCCTGCGGCATCCAGTGGTTGGCGCAGGTGGCCAGGTATTTTTCCCAGGCCCATTTGTATTTGAACGGCACCAGCTGGTTGACGTCGGTCTGGCCGTTGATGATGCGTTTGTCCACGGCGTTCACCCGGCCTGTGCCGTGGGCGGTCAATCCATTGGGGGTGGCGGTGGCGGAGGTGGCAAAGGCGTCATCAAAGCGCAGGTTCATGGTCAGGGGAGCTCCAGATAAAAAGTGTGGTATGTCGGTGATTCAGGTTTCGCGGTCGCCGCTGGGTGAGCGACGGGTCGATGGGTAAGCCGGCTGGGTGCAGTCGGCTTACCCATCGGCAGCGCACTGGGGCACGCTGCCGGAGGGCTGCGCCCGCGCGGCAGGCGCGCGGGTGAGCGGGTGCTTACTGGCAAGCCTCGCAATCCGGGTTGTCGATGCTGCAGAACTTGGCATCGGTGGCCGGCAGGTCGGCGTCGGTCTGGCTGGCCTGGTATTTCTCCGGGGCGGTGGCGGTCATGCCGCCGCTGATTGGCACGGCGTTGAGTTCGCCGCCACGGCCAGTGGATTTCTCGGCGCTGGATGCCGACAGGGTGCGCAGGTAGTAGGTGGTTTTCAGGCCACGTACCCAGGCGTGCTTGTACAGCTCATCCAGCTTCTTGCCCGAGGCACCGGCCATGTACAGGTTCAGGCTTTGCGCCTGGTCGATCCACTTTTGCCGGCGGCTGGCGGCTTCCACCAGCCAGCGCGGGTCGATTTCAAACGCGGTGGCGTAGATGTCGCGCAGGTCGGCCGGAATGCGGTCGATGCGGCTGACGTTGCCGTCAAAGTATTTCAGGTCGGCAATCATCACTTCGTCCCACAGGCCGGCGGTTTTCAGGTCGCGCACCAGGTAGTCGTTGACCACGGTGAACTCGCCGGACAGGTTGGATTTGACGAACAGGTTCTGGTAAGTGGGCTCAATGCTGGCCGACACGCCAATGATGTTGGCGATGGTGGCGGTGGGGGCAATGGCCACGCAGTTGGAGTTGCGCATGCCGTAGCTGGCAATGCGGCTGCGCAGCGCGGCCCAGTCCAGGGTTTCCGAGCGGTCCACGTCCAGATAGCCACCGCGCTCGGCAGCCAGCAGGTCGATGCTGTCCTGCGGCAGGATGCCACGATCCCACAGGCTGCCCTTGTACGACGGGTAGCGGCCACGTTCTTCGGCCAGTTCGGTGGAGGCCCAGTAGGCCTGATAGCAGACGGCTTCCATCGAGCGGTCGGCAAATTCCACGGCGGCAGGCGAGGCGTAAGGAATGCGCAGGGTGTGCAGGCAATCCTGGAAGCCCATGATGCCCATGCCCACCGGACGGTGTTTCAGGTTGGCGTTGCGGGCTTTTTTCACCGGGTAGAAGTTGATGTCAATCACGTTGTCGAGCATGCGCATGGCAGTGCGCACGGTGCGCGCCAGCTTGCCATGGTCAAGCTGACCATTGCTCAGGTGGTTGACCAGATTCACCGAACCCAGATTGCACACGGCAATTTCGTTGTCGTTGGTGTTCAGGGTGATTTCGGTGCACAGGTTGGAGCTGTGTACCACGCCCACATGCTGCTGCGGGCTGCGGATATTGCACGGGTCCTTGAAGGTGATCCACGGGTGGCCGGTTTCAAACAGCATGGTGAGAATCTTGCGCCACAGGCTCAGCGCCGGCATTTTTTTCGCCACGCGGATTTCGCCACGCTCGGCGCGGGCTTCGTAGCGCGCATAAGCTTCTTCAAAGGCGCGACCCGTCAGTTCGTGCAGATCGGGTACTTCGGAGGGCGAAAACAGCGTCCAGTCGGCCCCGTCCATCACCCGCTTCATAAACAGGTCGGGAATCCAGTTGGCGGTGTTCATGTCGTGTACGCGGCGGCGGTCGTCGCCGGTGTTCTTGCGCAGTTCGAGAAATTCTTCGATGTCGGCGTGCCAGGTTTCCAGGTAGGCGCAGACCGCGCCCTTGCGCTTGCCGCCATTGTGCGCCAGGCCGGCCACGGTGTGATAAGACTCGTCGGCGTCCACTTTCAAATCCACCACCAGTGCCTTGGGGGTAATCGGACGCACGGCGCGCACCCGCGAGAACACCATGCCCTGGTGTTCAATCCAGTGATGTTTGGCCAGCGCCTGGCATCCCAGGCGGGCGGCCAGTTCCGGCACAGCCGGAATACGCAGGTCGATGCTGGTGGATTCGCCGTCAAAGCGCGCCACCGAGCCGTCACTGCGCACGCCTTCGTGCTGATGCTGGCGGGTGCGTTTCTGGCCGGATACCGGCACGCCCAGGCGCAGCATCTGGTAGCGCAGGCCATACGCCAGTGCTTCAGAAGCGGAGGTGAAGGTCAGTTCCTTGCCGCGCGATACGCAGCCATCGGTTTCCAGCAAGCCTTGCACCAGCGCCAGCGTGTGCGCACGCGGCAGGTGCGAGAGGCGGCGGGCAATGCGCTTGGCGTGGTTCTGGTCGTACAGGTCATCGTAGCTAAACGGCAGGGTTGGTGCGCCAGCGCCGGTGATGCGGCCTGTGGTGCCATCGCGCAGCACACCCTGACCAGCCGCCCAGTGGATTTGTACATAGCTGTCGCCGCGCGCGGTTTCCCAGCTGTGGATGCCATGCGCAAGCAAGTAGGTGCGCACAAAATCCAGGTGCGCATCGCGCTGCGGATGGCCAGACACGCCCCATTGCATGCCATCTTTGGACAGATGACCATCGCCCAGCAAAATGCCGTACAGGCGGGCATCGTCTTCGCTCAGGTCGGGCACCGGTACAATTTCACGCGGGATGGCAAAGCCAATGTAGTCGCCAGCAGACAATTTGCCGGATTCCACCCAGGCTGGCTTGACCTTGCCCTTGGTCAGCGCGGCCTGAGTGCGATGGCCGGCCTGCCCCATCGGCACACCTTGCAGCGCCCAGAACGGGTGGGCATCGGTCACTTGCAGCGGCTCGATGCTGTGCTTGACGTCCAGTTCCAGCATCGGGTCGGTCTGGTTGTACACCATGCGCTCGGTCACTTCACGGTACTGGCCGCTGTGGCCCAGCACCAGGTCGCCAGGGCGGATGTCGCGGATGGGGCGCACGCCGTCGGCGGTTTGCACCAGCGTGTCGGGGGCAAAGCATTGGTTCACCGCCACGGCGGTGTCATTCACCACTTTCAGGAACGGCACCACGCCTTGCGATTTACCATTGGTGCCCTTGATATGGCTGCCCATGGCGCGCACGGGCGTCCAGTCGTTGCCCAGGCCGCCGGCAAACTTGGACAGCAGGGCGTTTTCCTTGATGCCTTCGTAAATGCCATCCAGATCGTCGGCAATGGTGGTCAGGTAGCACGACGACAGCTGGCTGCGGCGGGTGCCGGCGTTGAACAGCGTCGGGGTGGACGACATGAAGTCAAAGGTGGACAGCACATTGTAAAACTCGATGGCGCGGGCTTCGCGGTCGATTTCGTTCAGCGCCAGGCCCATGGCCACGCGCATGTAAAACGCCTGCGGCAGCTCGATGCGCTGGCCGTCGATATGCAGGAAGTACCGGTCGTACAGGGTTTGCAGGCCCAGATAGCCAAACTGGGTGTCGCGGCTGGCCACCAGCGCACGGCCCAGGCGTTCCAGATCGTATTCGCCCAGTTTTTCGTCCAGCAGCTCGGCGGCGATGCCACGCTTGATATAGCGGGGGAAATAGTCGGCGTAGCGCTCGGCCATGCTTTCCTGGCTGACGGTTTCACCGAGGATTTCCAGGCGGATGCTGTTGAGCAGCAGGCGGGCGGTCACCAGATTGTACGCCGGGTCTTTTTCGATCATGGCGCGGGCGGCCATGATGGCAGACTTGTTGACTTCGTCTTCGGCCACGCCGTCGTACAGGTTTTTCAGGGTTTCCGACAGGATGTGCTCGGCGTCGGTGTCGGCTTCCAGCCCGCTGCATGCCGATTTGATCAGCGCTTTCAGCGCGGCCACGTCGAGCAGCTCCAGGCTGTTGTCGGCTTTTTGCACATTGATGACGTGGGCCACGTCGGTTTCGCCGCGCAGCGCACGCTGGCGCGAGCGTTCTTCGCGGTACAGCACGTAGGCACGCGCCACGTCGTGTTCGCCCGAGCGCATCAGTGCCAGTTCCACCTGATCCTGGATTTCTTCAATGTGGATGGCACCGCCTTCCGGCTTGCGCCGCATCAGCGCGCCCACCACTTGTTCGGTCAGGTGAGCGACTTGCTCGCGGATACGGGCCGACGTGGACCCCTGGCTGCCGGCCACGGCCAGAAAGGCCTTGGACATGGCCACGGAAATCTTGCCTGGCTCAAATGCCACCACGCTGCCATTGCGGCGGATGGTTTTGAAATTGCCATAGGGGGTGTCGGTAGCGGGCAAAGCGTCGCTCGTGCTGTACATGGATCGGGATTCCTTCGTCATCTATCTGGGGTTGCCGGCCAGATGGGCCGGCCAGACCGTCACGCCTGTGGATAAAGGTGTGGACGGAATGTGCAGTATTTGCGCGATAAAACACAAGATGTGTTGGCGCGGTGGCTGCACAACCACAAATGCTAGTGGTTTGTTGGCGCAGATACAAGATTGACTTTTTGCCCGGTTTGCGGGCCAGCCCCTGCCAGATGGGCAGAATCTCCATTGCGGCAAGTACTTGCCGGCTTGTGACCAATAATGACGGGATGGCACAAAATTTTACCCAGGGTCAGTTCGCCGCACGCGGGCTGTTGTTTTCTTGCGACGCGGCAGAAAAAGCCCCAACAGGCACCCAATCTGCCACCCCCCGCCTTGGCCGCCGGGTGCCCGGCAGCCACCATGCCATGGGTCAGGCGCGCCACCCAAATGCCAGGCAACCGGCGCGGCAAACCACACGCCCAGGCCCCTGACTGGGAAATATTGCTGTTTGCCCTCGTTGCAGCGCGACATGCTGTGCTACAATTGCGCCTATTTTTCTCCACGCATTGAACCACTTATGTCCCGTAATCTGCGCAACATCGCTATCATCGCCCACGTTGACCACGGCAAGACCACCCTGGTTGACCAACTCCTCCGCCAATCCGGCACCTTCCGTGACAACCAGCAGGTTGATGAACGGGTGATGGACTCCAACGACCTGGAAAAAGAGCGCGGCATTACCATTCTGGCCAAGAACACTGCCATTGATTACCAAGGCACCCACATCAACATCGTGGACACCCCAGGCCACGCCGACTTCGGCGGCGAAGTGGAACGTGTGCTGGGCATGGTGGACGGCGTGGTGCTGCTGGTGGATGCGCAGGAAGGCCCGATGCCGCAAACCCGCTTTGTGACCAAAAAAGCCCTGGCGCTGGGCCTGCGCCCGATCGTGGTGATCAACAAGATCGACCGTCCGGGTGCCCGTCCGGACTGGGTGGTGGACCAAACCTTCGACCTGTTCGACAAGCTGGGTGCCACCGACGAGCAGCTGGACTTCCCGATTGTCTACGCTTCCGGCCTGAACGGCTTTGCCAAAATGGAGCTGGATCAAGAATCCAGCGACATGCGTCCGCTGTTTGACGTGGTGCTGGCCCATGTGCCCACCCCGCCGGGCGACCCGGATGCGCCGCTGCAACTGCAAATCTCCGCACTGGACTACTCCACCTACACGGGCCGCATGGGCGTGGGCCGCGTGCTCAATGGCCGCATCAAGCCGGGTCAGCAAGTGGTGGTGATGAACCACGAAGACCAGGTGGCACAAGGCCGCATCAACCAGGTGCTGGGTTTCCAGGGTCTGGACCGTGTGCCGGTGGAAGAAGCCGTGGCCGGCGACATCATCATCATTTCCGGTCTGGACGACATCGGTATCGGCGTCACCATCTGTGACAAGGAAAGCCCGATTGGCCTGCCGGTACTGGGGGTGGACGAGCCGACCCTGACCATGGACTTCATGGTGAACACCTCGCCGCTGGCCGGCACCGAAGGCAAGTTTGTCACCAGCCGTCAGATCCGCGACCGTCTGACCAAGGAACTGCTGGTCAACGTGGCACTGCGCGTGGAAGACACCGAAGATGCCGACGTGTTCCGCGTGTCGGGCCGTGGTGAGCTGCACCTCACCATCCTGCTGGAAAACATGCGCCGCGAAGGCTTTGAAATGGCCGTGGCCAAGCCGCGCGTGGTGTACAAGGACATCGACGGCCAGAAGTGCGAGCCGTATGAAAACCTGACCGTGGACGTGGAAGATGCCACCCAGGGTTCGGTGATGGAAGAGCTGGGTCGCCGTCGTGGCGAGCTGACCAATATGGAATCGGACGGCCAGGGCCGTACCCGTCTGGAATACCACATTCCGGCGCGTGGCCTGATTGGCTTCCAGGGCGACTTCATGACCATGACCCGTGGCACCGGCCTGATGAGCCATGTGTTTGACGATTACGCCCCGGTGAAGCCGGACATGCCGGGCCGTCACAACGGCGTGCTGATTTCCCAGGATAACGGCGTGGCCGTGGCCTACGCACTGTGGAAGCTGGAAGACCGTGGCCGCATGTTCCTGGCACCGGGCGACAAGCTGTATGAAGGCATGGTGATTGGCATCCACAGCCGCGAAAACGACCTGGTGGTCAACCCGATCAAGGGCAAGCAGCTGACCAACGTGCGCGCCTCGGGCACCGACGAAGCCGTGCGTCTGACCACGCCGATCAAGCTGACGCTGGAATCTGCCGTGGAGTTCATCGACGACGACGAACTGGTGGAAATCACCCCGCAATCCATCCGCATCCGCAAGCGTCACCTGAACGAAAACGACCGCAAGAAGGCCGTGCGCGGCCTGCTGTAATCTGCCGCTTAGCCCCCCTCACCGTTTCTGGTTTCAGGGGGGGGCGCAAGGGCAGGATTCAGGATTGCGGTAAAAACCCCCAGTTCCGGTGTGCCGGACTGGGGGTTTTTACCGATGGTGCGCTGCCGGTTCAGGGCCGTTGGCAGGCCAGCAGATAATTCACCTGGCTGTCTTCGCCCAAACGGTAAACCTGGCTGAGCGGGTTATAGCTCATGCCGGTGATGTCGCACACGTCCAGCCCGGCATGGCGGGCCATGCGCGCCAGTTCGGACGGCTTGAGAAAGCGGGCGTATTCGTGGGTGCCGCGTGGCAGCATGTTCAGCACATACTCGGCCCCGAGCACCGCCAGCGCATAGCTTTTCAGATTGCGGTTCAGCGTGGAAAAACACACGGTGCCGCCGGGTTTCACCAGCGTGGCGCAGGCGCGCACCACGCTTTGCGGGTCGGGCACGTGCTCAAGCATTTCCATGCAGGTCACCACGTCAAACTGGCCGGGCAGTTCTTCGGCCAGGTCTTCCACTGCCACACAGCGGTAGGCCACTTGCACGCCGGATTCCAGCGCGTGCAGTTGCGCCACTTTCAGCGATTTTTTGGCCAGATCAATACCCAGCACCTCGGCACCGGCGCAAGCCAGCCCTTCGGACAAAATCCCGCCACCGCAGCCCACATCCACCACCCGCTTGCCGGCCAGACCGCCGGCCTGCTGGCTGATATAGTCCAGCCGCAGCGGGTTGATGTCGTGCAGCGGCTTGAATTCGCTGCTGGTGTCCCACCACTTGTGGGCCACCTGGCTGAATTTTTCCAGTTCAACCTGATCGACGTTGCTCATCGTCGCATCCTCAAAAAACATCGGTAAAAGAATCAGGCGTCAGCATGCCGGATGATTGTCTTGCGCGTGCTGCGCTGGCGCAAGACTGGGGCAGTTAGGGATGCGCTGATTTATTCAGAAAAATCGTGTTTGCCAAAATCAAAACCTAGCAAAATCAACAACCTGGATTCCCGCCTTCGCGGGAATGACGATTTTTTCAGCGTATCCTTAGCGCCTAGCCCCGTTCCTGCTCCACTCAACCGGCAATCTTCACCCGCCAGGCTTCGGCTTTGCCCAGCAACTCGGCTTCGTTCACCGTCAGCAGGCTGCGCTCGCGCAGCAGGGCGCGGCCTGCCACCCAGACGTGGCTGACCTGTTCGCGACCGGCGGCGTACACAATATGCGAAATCGGGTCGAAGGCCGGGGCGGTTTCCAGGCTGCCCAGGTCCAGGGCAATCACGTCGGCGTCTTTGCCAACGGCCAGGCTGCCGGTGCGCTCAGCAATGCCCAACGCCTTGGCACCATTCAGCGTGGCCATGCGCAGTGCAGTGGCAGCAGGGACGGCGGTGGGGTCCTGGGTGCCCACCTTGGCCAGCAACGCGCTCATCCGGGTATCGGCCAGCATGTCCAGCTTGTTGTTGGAGGCGGCACCGTCGGTACCAATGCCGACATTCACCCCGGCAGCCAGCAGTTTTTGCACCGGGGCAATACCGGAAGCCAGCTTCATGTTCGAGGTCGGGTTATGCGCCACCGATACACCGTGATGGGCAGCCAGGGCAATCTCGTCGTCGTTCAGGTGCACCATATGCGCGGCCACCAGGCGCGGCGACAGCAGGCCCAGCGCGGCCAGGCGCGCCAGCGGGCGAACCTTGTGCTCGGTCAGGCTGCCGGCAATTTCGTCCTGGGTTTCGTGGATATGGCAGTGAATCGGCATGTCCAGCTGGTCGGCCAGGGTGATCACCTTGCGGAAGGTGGCGTCGCTGACGGTATACGGCGCGTGCGGGGCCAGGGTGAAGGTCACCAGCGGCTCGCCGACAAACTCATCGCGCTCTTTCAGGCCCTTGGCAATGTAGTCGTCGGCGTTCAGGCCATAATTGGTGGGAAATTCCAGAATCGAGCACCCCACAAAGGTACGCATGCCCGACGCCAGCCCGGCGCGCGCCACCGCCGAGTTGTAAAAGTACATGTCGTTGACCGTGGTGGTGCCGCTGCGAATCATCTCGGCCATGCCAATCAGCGAGCCTTCATAGACAAATTCGTCTGACACATGTTTGCCTTCGGCTGGCCAGATATGGTTTTGCAGCCAGTCCATCAGCGCCAGGTCGTCGGCGTAGCCGCGCAGCAGGGTCATGGCGGCGTGGCAGTGCAGGTTGACCAGGCCGGGCATCAGCACATGGCGATCCAGGCGCACGGTTTCCTTGGCGCTGACCGCCGCCACGCCTTCCGGCGGCACAATCGCCACGATTTTGCCATCGCGGATGGCCAGGGCGTGGTCGGCGAGCACTTCGCCATCGGTTTCAACGGGAACAATCCAGCGGGCCTGGATCAGCAGGTCTACGGTCAGGGACATGATGGCCTTGGTGAGAATAATCAGTAAAAGGTGGGCGGACGACTCACCCACGCCGGCAGTGGCTGCCAGGGCAAACGGGTGAATGAAACAGGCCGAATTTTACCTGAATCTGCCCCAGGAGGTGAGCCGCGACCGATCAGGCTGGCGGCATGCGCTGGGCCAGACTAGTAGCCAGTCACGTTGAAACACGATGGCTCACGTTCCACGACGAACCACTCGCCGCGCCCCACCGCGTCATTCCCGCGCAGGCGGGAATCCAGGCGTGTCCACAGCGTACAGCGGGGTGAGCGCTCATCAGCGCTACCTGCGCCATGCCCACCGCGCCCGCTGTGGCGCGGTCTGGGTTCCCGCCTTCGCGGGAACGACACCTGAGGTGAAACTCATGCCGAAAGCGCTCTAATCGCCTGTCAGTCGATTCAGATCATGGTGACTGGCTACTAGGGGCATCTGGTGCGGTGCCATGGGTTTGTCTTGGTCGGTTTGGTGCAGATTTCGCGGGGTTTTGCCCGATCTGTCCCGCCATGCGGGCCGGATGCGCCTGGATCAAACGCATGTTTGTTGCATTCTTGCTACAGAAGGGTGTTTGATTAATTCAACGCTTTATGAATTTATATTCATTTAAAATGCCCATTTTTGGTGCGTTTACGCACAAATAACGGGCGCACCCCCCGTATTTCTACCGAATTTCGTCGATAAGCTGGGTGGGTGAGTGGGCCTAGGGTGTTTAATGGATCAGCGTTTTGATAAATTTATTAAACACTCGCCGTTTTCTGGCATGCTTCTCGCTCTAAGCCCAGCCGTTGAGGCAACAGAGAGCAAACACCGCTTGACCCTCTGGCGGCAGGGCAAAAAGGCAGTGCTGATTTTCCGGTGAAGCCGGTTAATATCACCGCCAAGACGCTTTACAAGCGTGACTGCATCCCCGTAATCTTGCCTCACAAAAATAGAACATGATTCCGCATTGCGGAACAGCCGCTACCCCTAGAGGAGATCATTTCAGTGTCCGTAGCCTCCCCTGCTTCCGATGTGCTGGTCAGTTTTCGTGGCGTGCAAAAAAGCTACGATGGCGAAAACCTTATCGTCAAACACCTCGACCTCGACATCCGTCGTGGCGAATTCCTTACCCTGCTGGGGCCGTCCGGCTCGGGCAAAACCACCTGCCTGATGATGCTGGCCGGCTTTGAAACGCCCACCGCCGGCGAAATCCGCCTGGACGGCAAGCTGCTTAACCGCGTGCCACCGCACAAGCGCAACATCGGCATGGTGTTCCAGAACTATGCGCTGTTTCCGCACATGACCGTGGGCGAAAACCTGGCCTACCCGCTGAAAATCCGCAAACTGGCCGCCGGCGACATTGACGCCAAGGTCAAGCGCGCACTGGGCATGGTCAAGCTGGACAAGTTTGCCAACCGCTACCCCGGCCAGATGTCTGGTGGCCAGCAGCAGCGCGTGGCGCTGGCGCGGGCACTGGTATTTGAACCGCAGCTGGTGCTGATGGACGAGCCGCTGGGCGCGCTGGACAAGCAGCTGCGCGAACACATGCAGCTGGAAATCAAGCATATCCACGAAACCCTGGGCGTGACCGTGGTGTACGTTACCCACGATCAGTCCGAAGCACTGACCATGTCCGACCGCGTGGCGGTGTTCGACAAGGGTGAAATCCAGCAGATTGACACGGCCAAGGCGCTGTACGAAGCGCCGGTCAACAGCTTTGTGGCCAGCTTCATTGGCGAAAGCAACGCCCTGAGCGGCAAGGTGGACAGCGTGGCCGATGGCTTCTGCCGTGCCAGCCTGCCGGGCGGCAGCAGCGTGAGCGCCCGCGCCGTGTGTGTGGAGCGCGCTGGCCAGCCCACTACCCTGTCGATTCGTCCGGAGCGGGTGATGCTGGGCGCACGCAGCACCGACTGCGCCAACCGCTTTGACGCCACCATTGCCGAATTCATTTATCTGGGCGACCACCTGCGCCTGCGCCTGGACTTTGCCGGCAACAGCGGCTTTATGGTCAAGGTGCCGGTGCCGGAAGTTGACCCGTCCTGGCAGGTGGGCGACCGCCTGAGTATTGGCTGGCGCGCAGAAGATTTGCGAGCGCTGGATCCGCTGGCCATTTGATGTTGTACCTGTTGTATCCCCTGCACTAAATCCCACTGTCCCTCAAGAGGAGAGAACCGCATGAAAAAAATGATTCAGCTGGCTGCCGTGGCAGCTGTCGCCACCGCCTTTGCCGGTCAGGCTATGGCGCGTGATCTGGCTGTCGTGTCGTTTGGCGGCGCCAATAAAGAAGCTCAGGTGGCAGCGTTTTATCAGCCGTTTGAAAAAGCCACCGGCCAGAAAGTGGTGGGCGTGGATTACAACGGTGAAGTGGCCAAGGTCAAAGCCATGGTGGAAACCGGCAAGGTAACCTGGGACGTGGTGGAAGTCGAATCCCCGGAAGTGCTGCGTGGGTGTGACGAAGGCATCTACGAAAAGATCGACCCGAAACTGATCGGCGGCAAGGCAGCCTTCCTGCCGGGCACCGTGTCTGAATGTGGTGTGGGCATTTTTGTCTGGTCTACCGCCATTGCCTACAACGCCGACAAGCTGAAGGCTGCGCCGACCGGCTGGGCTGACTTCTGGGATGTGAAAAAATATCCGGGCAAGCGCGGCCTGCGCAAGGGTGCCAAGTACACCCTGGAATTTGCCCTGCTGGCTGACGGCGTAAAGCCGGCGGACGTGTACAAGGTGCTGGGCACCAAGGCTGGCGTGGAACGCGCCTTCAAGAAGCTGGACCAGCTCAAGCCGAGCATCCAGTGGTGGGAAGCCGGCGCACAGCCGCCGCAATTCCTGGCGTCTGGTGATGTGGTGATGAGCTCGGCCTACAATGGCCGCATCGACGCCGCCCAAAAAGAAGGCAAGAACCTGAAAATCGTCTGGAATGGCTCGATCTGGGACATCGACTCGTGGGTGATTCCGAAGGGCTCGCCGAACAAGGATCTGGCGCTGAAGTTTGTGCAGTTTGCCAGCAAGCCGGAAAGCCAGAAGAACTACTCGCACAAGATTGCCTACGGCCCGACCAACAAGGCCGCTACCGGCATGATCGACCCGAAAGTGCTGCCGACCCTGCCGACCGCACCGGCTAACCTGAGTGGCGCGCTGGGCATCAATGTGCAGTTCTGGGTTGACCACGGCGAAGAGCTGGAAGAGCGCTTCAACGCCTGGGCGTCCAAGTAATCCCGTCCCGCCCTGACCGGCGGGGAATTTCACCGGCTGGCCTGGCTGGCCGGATGAAATTGCATCATCTGTCTTAGGGAAGCGGTGGGGCCGCTTCCCGTCGGAGCCCCGTCGGGGGGCGGGGCTCCGGCACCTCCAGCCAAGATTGGAACGCCTGTTCATGAATAGCCTGACTGCTGATACCCCGCTGATTGCCGCCGATGGCGTGCCGCTGGCGGTAAAACTCAAGCGCGCCGAACGGCGTAAAAAAATCCGCGCCGCCTTGCTGGTGGCACCGCTGGCGGCATTTTTGCTGGCCACCTTCATTCTGCCGATTGCCTTGCTGCTCTATCGCAGCGTGGAAAACGGCGAGGTGCCCGCTGTGGTGCCCAAAACCGTGGCCGCACTGGCCCGCTGGCAGGGCTCGGGCATCCCCGACGACGCCACCTTGCGCGTGTTTGCCGACGAGCTGACCGCCGCCAAGGACAATAAACCGCTGATCGGCAATGCCGCCAAGCGACTGAATATGGAAATCAGCGGCTACCGCAGCCTGCTGACCAAAACCGTGCGCGCCATGCCGCTGGATCCGGCTGCCGGCCCGCTGCGCGAGCAGTTTGTCGCCCTCGACGAACGCTGGGCCGAGCCCGATTACTGGCGGGTACTGCGCCACCACGACAGCACGCTGACTTCGTTTTACCTGGCGTCTTCGCTTGACCTCAAGCGTGGTGCTGACGATAGCCTGCACCTGGCCGGTCCGGACGAGTCGATTTATCTGAAGATTTTTGGCCGCACGCTGTGGATGAGCGCCGTGGTCACCTTTTTCTGCTTTTTGCTGGGTTATCCGCTGGCCTACTGGCTGGTGAACCTGCCCACCCGCAAATCCAACCTGCTGATGATTGTGGTGCTGCTGCCGTTCTGGACTTCAGTGCTGGTGCGGGTGGCGGCGTGGATTGTGCTGCTGCAAAGCGAAGGCTTGATCAATAGTGCGTTGATGGTCATGGGCTTTGTCGATTCGCCGGTGCAGTTGGCGTTCAACCGCATTGGTGTGTACATCGCCATGGTGCACATCCTGCTGCCCTTCATGATTTTGCCGGTGTTCAGCGTGATGAAAGCCATTCCGCCCACTTATATGCGCGCCGCCGTGTCGCTGGGCAGCCACCCGATTCCGGCCTTCTGGAAGGTGTATTTCCCGCAAACCGTCGCCGGCGTGGGCGCGGGCGCGCTGCTGGTGTTCATCATGTCGATTGGCTATTACATCACCCCGGCACTGCTGGGCGGTCCGGACGATCAGATGGTCAGCTACTACGTGGCGTTCTACACCAATAACACCGTGAACTGGGGCATGGCCGCCGCGCTGGGCAGCCTGCTGCTGGCCGCCACCATGGCCTTGTATGCCCTGTATGCCCGCATTGTTGGCGCCAACCGCCTGAGCTTAGGTTAAGGAGCACTGTATGTTGCAACCCTACGCGACACCCCTGGAAAAACTCTGGTTTTACGCCTTCCGGCTGTTCTGCATTGGCGTGCTGGTGTTTTTGATTTTGCCGCTGCTGGTGATCATTCCGCTGTCGTTTTCGGCAGATTCGTTCCTGATGTATCCGATCAAGGGCGTGTCCCTGCGCTGGTACGAGGCGTTTTTCACCAGCAGTGAATGGGTGAATTCGCTGAAAAACAGCCTGATTGTTGCCCCTGCGGCCACCTTGCTGGCCACCGTGCTGGGCACGGTGGCTGCCGTGGGCCTGACCAGCGCCGACTTTCCCGGCAAGTCGTTCATGATGACGGTGCTGATTTCGCCGATGGTGGTGCCGGTGGTGATTGTCGGTGTGGGCGCGTATCTGTTTTTTGCCCCGCTTGGCCTGGCCAACAGCTATCTGGGCCTGGTGCTGGTGCATGCCGCCCTGGGCGTGCCGTTTGTGGTGATTACCGTCTCGGCCACCTTGCGCGGCTTCAACCCCAATCTGGTGCGCGCCAGTGCCAGCCTGGGCGGTAACCCGGTGTATACCTTTTTCCGTATCACCCTGCCGTTGATCGCCCCTGGGGTGATTTCCGGCGGCCTGTTTGCCTTTGCCGCCTCGTTTGATGAAGTGGTGGTCACCCTGTTCCTGGCCGGCCCGGATCAGACCACCCTGCCGCGCCAGATGTTTGCCGGCATCAAGGAAAACATCAGTCCCACCATTGCTGCCGCCGCCACCGTGCTGATTCTGTTCTCCATCGTGCTGCTGCTGACGCTGGAATGGCTGCGCGGGCGCAGCGAAAAAATGCGCACCGCCGCCTCGGCGGCCTGATGTGATGCCAGGCCGGCCCGCCTCCGGAAAGGGTGGGCTGGTCTGGCGGGATTGAGATTTATCGGTTTTAACGCGTTTTTTGTTCCACGTCTCACCGTTGTCAGTTTCCCTCCTTGGCACAACCGATGCCGTCCTGTTCAACAGGGCGGATAAGGTTGTGCTTTTTTTTGGCCCGAGACGACGGGCAAGCCTTATCGCCTGAACTGCTGCAAGCCCTCGCGCAACTGCCCGGCCACCTGCTTGAGCTGATCCACATCACTGGCGTTGCTGCTGACAATCTGGTGGGTGTCTTCGGCCATCTGGCTGATTTGCTCAATGGTGCGGGTAATGTTCTGGCTGGCGCTGCGCTGTTCCTGGGTGCCACCGGCAATGTTTTGCACCATCTTGACCGCGCTGGCGGTGTGCTGGTCGATGGTGTTCAATGCCGTGCCCGCCTGTTGGGCCAGCTCCACGCCGTGGCCTACCCGGCTGCGCACCGATTCCATCCGCTCGGCGGCCCGCTGGGTGTCGGTGACAATCGCCGTGATGGTGGCGGCAATTTCCTGGGTGGAACTGGTGGTGCGTTCGGCCAGCTTGCGCACTTCGTCAGCCACCACAGCAAATCCCCGGCCCTGTTCGCCTGCCCGCGCGGCCTCAATCGCCGCATTCAGCGCCAGCAGGTTGGTCTGGTCGGCAATGTCGCGGATCACGTCCACCACGGTGGAAATTTGCCGCGATTGCTCGCCCAGCGCCAGCACGGCATCGGCGGTCAGTTGCACGTCGTCCGCCATTTCGGTCATTTCGCTGGCGCTGCCCATCACCACGGTGTGGCCATCGTGGCAGCTTTGCAGCGCATTGGCACTCAGGCTGGCCGCGTGATGGGCGTGATCGGCCACCTGGCCAATGCTGCCGGACAGTTGTTCAATCGACACGGCAATGGCCGACGCCGCCTGCGCCTGGGCACCCGCGCGCTGCACCAGGTTGGCCGAGCGCTGTTCCAGCCGCTGGGCAGATTGATTGACCTGCTCGGCAGCCTGATCGATATTGCCCACCAGGCTGCGAATCTGCCCCACCGTGGTGTTCAGCGCATGGCCCAGCCGCTGCAGCTCGTTATCGCTGTCCGCCCGGCTGTTGGCCACGCTCACGTGCAAATCGCCCTGCCCCAATGCCGTCACCGCGTTCACCACCTGGCGCAGCGGACGCAGCCGCGAGCGAATCAGCAGGCCGATCAGCAGCGCACAGAGCAGCAGCCCGCTGGCGCTGACCCCGGCCAGAATCCAGCGCAGGCGCAGGCTTTCCGCCATGAATTCATCGGTCCAGCTGCCAATCGTCACCTGAAAATTCCACGCTTTTGACCAGCCTACCACCGCCATGCGTTCCCGCAGCACCTCGCCCTGCGGCCACAGGTACTGGCGCACGCCACCGGCAAAGTGAATATTGTCCAGCGCCGACTGACGCGTCGGGCCCTCCTTGACCACCTCGCCAATCACCTTGCCCTGAAATTTCGGGTGAACAATAAATTCGCCAATGGTTTTATCATCTCCGCTGGGGCGGACAATGGTGACATAGCCGCTTTTGCCGGCCACCACGCTGCCATACAGGGTGCGAATCCGCGCCAGCGCATCGCCCAGCTCAATGCGCACCGACAGCCCGGCAAATACCCGACCCTGACTGTCTTTCAGCGGCTGGATATTGCTGAAATAATACTTGCCATTGCGCACCACCAGACCCTGATAGCCTTCGCCCCGGTTCAGCGCCAGCGCCACCGGGTCGGAGTCGGCCAGCGTGGTGCCGTCCATGGACTTGCCATCACGCTTGAGCAGGGTGCTCAGGCGATACACCTTGCCCTGCTGAAACAGCAGGATGGCGCTTTCTTCATCGGTGAGTTTCTTGAACCGCTCCAGCACCTCGTGGTTGGCGTTGAGCATGCTGCCATTCACGGTCAGGATTGGCAGGTCCACCTCGCCGGTTTTGTGCGTGCCCTCGCCCAGCCGCACCGGCCCACCGAGAAACTGCTCAAAAAAACGCAACTGCCGCGCCCCACGTGTCTTGACGCTGTCAAACTCGCTGTCCAGCCCACCCACCACCAGCTTGACTTCGTTTTCCAGCTCCAGTTGTGATTGGGCCAGCGCGGCCCGTTCAGTCAGCCAGGCAGTCACGCCGATCATCACGGCAAACACCACCACCAGCATGGCAATGGCTGGCCATAGCAACTGCCGGCTGAGTGAAAAATCCCGATAGCGCATGGTGTGCTTCTCCTTGGTTCTGTCTTGGGTTCTGTGTTGTGATGGTGTGCCGGGCCTTGGCCAAATGGGGGGGGGGGGCGGCATGCAAAAAGACAATGCCAGATATATCGTCTGCGGCCCGATGGATTTGATTGGCTTCCTTATCCTGACATGGATTATCCGCCATCACTATGATCTGACTCAGAAAACCCGGACAAACCTGCCCCCCGGCAAACCGGCCAAGCCAGGCACGCACGAATGAGTGCGCCTGCACATTTCCCGCCCGCCGTGTGCCTCCCAGGGTTTGTGTACAATGGCAGCCTGTTCAATCCGTCATGGCAGAAGGTGATGAAATTTCGTTTTATTCTGGCCAGCAGCCTGGCCAGCCTGCTGGCCGCCTGCGGCACGGTGCAGCGGCCAGCCCCGGTGCAGCCCGCTGCGCCCATCAGCGTTCCGGTCACGCCAGTCAGCCCCACACCCACCTCGCCTACCGTACTGACGCCGCCCACGCCAGTCATCCCGCCCCCCCTGGTGTCGCCGCCCTTGGTATCGCCCTATCCGCTTTACCCCAACGAAGCCGCTGCCCGCGCCGCCGTCAGCCGCCTGCTGCCGGCCAGCGTGCGTGACAAAGCGGGCTGGAGCCAGGATATCACTGGCGCCTTTACCGGCCTGCGCCTGCCCTACCGCACTGATTTGTTTTGCGCCGCCATGGCGGTGATTGAACAGGAATCCACCTGGCAAGCCGACCCGGTGGTGCCGGGGCTGGGCGATATGGTGTGGAACAAGATTGCCGACAAAGCAGGTGGCCTGGTGCCGGTGGCGGCGCTGAAAGTGGCGTTTCTGAAACCATCGTCCACCGGCGAGAGCTATACCTCACGCATCAACCGCCTGCGCACCGAAAAAGAAATGAACACCCTGTTTGAAGACATGGTGGCCGACGCCCGCCGCCTGGGCCTGCCGGTGAACATGAAAAACCCGATCCGCACCGGCGGCCCGATGCAGGTCAGTGTGGAATTTGCCGAAGAACATGTGCGCAGCAAGGGCTACCCCTACCCGCGCAAAGGCGGCTGGCGCGATGAAGTATTCACCCGCCGTGGCGGGCTGTACTTTGGCATTGCCAATCTGCTGGACTTTCCTGCCGATTACCCGGACATGCGCTACCGCTTTGCCGACTTTAACGCTGGCCGCTACAGCAG
This sequence comes from Aquaspirillum sp. LM1, assembly GCF_002002905.1. Classification (NCBI taxonomy): domain Bacteria; kingdom Pseudomonadati; phylum Pseudomonadota; class Betaproteobacteria; order Neisseriales; family Aquaspirillaceae; genus Aquaspirillum; species Aquaspirillum sp. LM1. The sequence continues at coordinate 1,750,619 of NZ_CP019509.1, forward strand.
CCGCAATGCCGCGTTTCAGGCCACCGTCGCCCGGCTGTCCGGCATCAGCCTGTCGCTGGATGGCGACTTGCTGATCTACCGGGATGGCGTGCCCAGCAGCAGCACCAGCAGTACCCAGCTGGCGCTGGAGCGATTGGAAGGCAGGCTGGGGCTGGGGCGCAACGAGGTGTTGCGCGACCTGAAACTGGAAAAATCTGCTGCGTTCAGCCACACCCCGCTCTACCAGAAAGTGTTTGCCCTGGCGGGCAGCCAGGCCCCCCGGGCGGTGATGCCACAGATTCGCCTGAGCAGCCCAAAAATCACCCGCAAGCTGACCACCGAATGGTTTGCCGACCGGGTGAATGGCCGCTACAAAACCTGCCTGGCGCGGGACGGCGTGCGCTAAACCGCGCCAGCCGGATCAATCAACATGGAGCCGAATAGCATGTATGTGGTGATTTTTCGGGCACAGGTGCGCGCGCTGGATGCGCAATACCAGCAGATGGCGGCGCGAATGCGCGAGCTGGCGCTGAATGAATTTGGCTGCCTGGCGTTTCACGCCGTCAGCGAAGGCGATCAAGAAGTCGCGCTGTCATACTGGCCCAGTGAACAGGCTATCCTGGCCTGGAAATCCCACCCGGAACACGGGCTGGCGCAAGCCGCCGGGCGGGCGCGCTGGTATCGTGGCTACTCGGTGGAAGTGGCCGAGGTCTGCCGGCATTACCAGCACCGCAGCGCCGACGAAGAAGCCGGTCAATAACTCCCCTGTGTGGCCCCCTGCCTCGGAGGGGGCCACACAGGCACAAGATCAATCCAGCCGTCAGTATGGTGCTTTGCGCTGGTTGGCCAACCCCTCCCCTCAATTTTGCCAGATCCCCTCCCCATCCCCCCAAAAAACTTCCTATTATTTCGATAATAGGAAATAGTGTGTAATAAACATTGTGTAAATCATGTAATACGTAATATATTTACACCTATCGCCACCAAGACCTCCATACCCAACCATGACCCCCCATTCCGCCAGTTATTTACGCATTGCCGACGTCGCCACCCAGTTGGTGGCAGAAGGCAAGTGGCCCACCGTGCTGGAAGTTCGTACCCGGCTGGGCAGTGGCTCCAACACCACCATCAACGAAGCACTCAAGGTGTGGCGGCAAACCTTCTTGTCGCGCCTATCCACCACAGGCCGGCGGCCCGACTGGCCAGTGGCCCTGCAGGAAGCGATGGAAAGCATCTGGCAGCAGGCGTGTCAGCAGGCCGACAGCGCACTGGACAGCGTGCGTGCCGAAGCGCTGGCCGACGCCGATGCGGCCCGTCAGCGCGCCAGCCAGGCCGAGCAGCGCCAGGCCGAGCTCGAACAGCAGCTGCATCAGCTGCAGCTCAACCATGACGCCACCCTGCAACGCGAACGCGGGCTGGAGCATGCGCTGGCCAGCGCCCAGGCGCAGGCCGAGGCGCTGGGTCAGCAATGCCAGGCCTTGCAGGCACAACAGGAAGACAGCCAGCGCCGTCAGGCCGAATGGCTGCAACGCCACCGCGAAGCACTGGCCGAGCAGGAAACGCAGGCACAGCAACGCCTGGATGCGGCGCTGGCCAGCGCCAAGCAGGACGCCGAGCAACGCGAAGCGCTGGCGTACGAGCGGCTGGATGGCCTGCGCGTGCATTTGTACGGACAAATCGAAGCCGAACGCGCCGGTCTGCGCGAAGCACGTCAACAATGGGAAATCAGCCAGAATCAGCTGCGGGAAGATATGGAAAAACGCGAACTGCGCCTGTCCGCCCAGCTCACCGCCTTGCACGGCGAGCGCGAACAGCTGCTGGCCCAATTGGCCGACAGCGAGCAGCAACACCAGCGCTGGCAGCAGCAATGCCAGCAACTCAATCAGCAGCAGCACGTCTTGCAGCAGCAACTGGGCGAGGCGCAACAGGCGCTGGCAGAAAGTCGGGGGCGGCAGGCGCTGCTGCAGGAATGGCTGAGCCAGTTCACCGGCCCGCCACGCAGCTTGATGGCGTCAGCCCAGACCACTGACGCCGGCCAGGGCTGAGCCTGGTAAGCGCCAGCGCCTTGCGCTCGCTCCCAAACCGGTTTCACCGGATAATTGCACCATGAACTCCATTGAACTGCCCCGCCCCTTTTCTGCGTTCAGCGCCGAGCTGGCCGAACGCCCGCTGACGGGCGGGCGGCCACGACTGATTGCCGCGCGCAGCGATGCCGAAGCGGTGATCACCTGGTTGCGCGAATATCAGGACTCGCCACATACCTTTAACAATTACCGCAAGGAGGCCGAGCGGCTGCTGCTGTGGTGCGAAGGCCGTGGCCAGGCGCTGGCCGGACTGGGACGGGAAGACGTGCTGGATTACCAGCAGTTTTTAGGCAACCCGCAGCCGGCAGCGCGCTGGATTGGCCCGGCACGGCCACGCCAGCACCCCGACTGGCGGCCATTTACCGGCGCGCTGGCAGCGTCCAGCGTGCGTCAGGCCATGACCATCCTCGGGGCGCTGTTTCAGTACCTGCTCGACGCCGGCTACCTGCATGCCAACCCGCTGGCGCTGGCCCGGCGCAGCAAACGCGCGCTGCAAGGCCCGCCCACCGTGGAGCGCTATCTGGAAGCATCCAGCTGGCGTGCGGTGCTGGACACGCTGGACGCACTGCCCCAGCATGGCCCGCGCGATATTCAGCACTACGAACGGGCGCGCTGGCTGCTGCACCTGCTGTATCTGACCGGGGCGCGTCGCTCCGAAGTGGCGCAGGCGGTGATGGGCGACTGGTTTCAGCGCAAGGGTTTGTGGTGGTGGCGGGTGGTGGGCAAGGGCAACAAGCAGGGCGATATTCCGGTCAGCGATGCGCTGCTGGCCGCGCTGCAGCGCTACCGCCAGCACTGTGGCCTGAGCGATTTACCCAGCCCTGGCGAACTCACCCCGCTGGTGGGCCGGGTCAACCGCCCTGGCGCGCTGGACACGCTGAGCGACAAGGCGATTTACCTGATTGTCAAACAAGTGTTCCGCCTGGCAGCCGAACGCTATCCGGCTCAGGCCGACACCCTGCTGGCCGCCTCCACCCACTGGCTACGCCATACCGCCGCCTCGCATCAGCTGGACGCTGGCGTGCCGCTGCTGGTGGTCAGCCAGAACTTGCGCCACAGCACCATTCAGACCACCCGGAAATACCTGCACACCGAAGACGACGCCCGCCACCAGGCCAGCCAGCTGCATGGCTTGCGCCGGCCAGAGTAGCGTCAAGGCCCCCATCACCCGCTGCGCACCGTGCAGCCACGCCAACCCCGCAAAAAGGAACATCCATGAGCCAAGGCGAAATCCGCATTACCCTGACCCAGCAGGCCGACTACCAGTTTCTGATTGATTTTGGCCCCAACCTGCCCAGCCTGCTGGCCGACGAACCAGAACCGCTGGGCCACGGCCTGGGTCCGGCACCCAGTCATCTGCTGGTGTCTGCCGCCGCCAACTGTCTGGCCGCCAGCCTGCTGTTTTCCCTGCGCAAATTCAAGCAAAACCCCGACCCGATCCGCGCTGAAGCCAGCGGGGTGATTGAACGCAATGAAGCAGGCCGCCTGCGCATGAGTACCATCAATGTGACCTTGCAACTGGGCCGCAAGGCGGTGGAAATGGAGCATCTGCAACGGGTGCTGGAGACATTCGAGAGTTTTTGCACCGTGTCGCAGAGCATTCAGAGCGGGGTACAGGTGAACGTGGTGGTCGAAGACGCCGACGGCGTGCGGGTGAAGTAAGCCGGCAGTACACCCGGCCCGGTGCGTCGCCGTGACAGACGCGACGCACCAGCTTGGGAGGCTGGTGCGTCGGCAATAAACCCATTGGCAGCGCAGCATGATTACGCAGCACACCCTCGCTGCCAAGCCGGTGTCCGAGTGCTATTGTGCCATGACAGGCAGGGGAATGTCGGGTAGAACTGTGGCCAGAAACATACACTTAAAACATTCGTTTGAAAAACAGTTGCCACTGCCCGGTTTTGCCATTACATTTACCCCGCCAACACGCCATCCAGCAAGGACGGCGAACCTACACGGAGAGACATCATGCCTGCATACAAAGCCCCGCTGCGCGATTTTGATTTTGTTCTGAACGAGGTGATTCAGGTTCAAAACGTGATTCCTTCCCTGCCTGGCTACGAAGAAGCCACGCAGGATGTGTTCGCGTCCTACCTGGAAGCTGCGGCCAAGTTCTGCGAAAACGAACTGGCCCCAATCAACCGCGCCGCCGACGAAGAGGGTTGCAGCTTCAACCCGGCTGACCACAGCGTCACCACCCCGACCGGTTTCAAGCACGCCTACCAGCAATACTGCGAGCTGGGCTTTACCGGCCTGGACTGTGACCCGGCCTATGGCGGCCAGGGCATGCCCAAGGTACTGGCTTTCCCGATGATGGAAATGCAATGCTCGGCCAACGTGGCCTGGTCGATGTACCCCGGCCTGAGCCACGGCGCTTACTCGGCCATCCACGCCCATGGCACGGAAGAACAAAAAGCTACTTACCTGCCAAAGCTGGTGGATGGCAGCTGGACCGGCACCATGTGCCTGACCGAACCACACTGCGGCACCGACCTGGGCCTGCTGAAAACCAAGGCCGAACCGAACGGTGACGGCAGCTACAGCATCACCGGCACCAAAATCTTCATCTCCGCCGGCGAGCACGACCTGAGCGACAACATCATTCACCTGGTGCTGGCCCGCCTGCCGGATTCTCCGAAGGACGTGAAGGGCATTTCGCTGTTTATCGTGCCGAAGTTCCACGCCGACGGCAGCCGCAATCCGGTGGCCTGCGGCGCGCTGGAACACAAGATGGGCATCAAGGCCAATGCCACGGCGGTGATCAACCTCGACGGTGCCAAGGGCTATCTGATTGGCGAACGCGACAAGGGCCTGGCCTGCATGTTCACCATGATGAACGCCGCCCGTCTGGGCTGCGGCATGCAAGGCCTGGGCCTGGGTGAAGCCGCCTTCCAGGGCGCGCTGACTTATGCTCGCGAACGCCTGCAGATGCGCGCACTGACCGGGCCGAAAGCCCCGGAAAAAGCCGCCGACCCGATCATCGTCCATCCGGACGTGCGTCGCATGCTGCTGACGCAAAAAGCCTACACCGAAGCGGGCCGCGCCATGACTGCCTGGCTGGCACTGCAACTGGACATCGAAGAAAAATCCGCTGACGAGCAAGCCCGCGCCGACGCCGCCGACCTGGTGGCACTGCTGACCCCGGTGGCCAAGGCCTTCATGACCGACAACGGCTACACCGCCACCAATATGGGCATGCAGGTGTTTGGCGGCCATGGCTTTATCCGCGAATGGGGCATGGAGCAGCTGGTGCGCGACTGCCGCATCTCGCAACTCTACGAAGGCACCAACGGGATCCAGGCCATCGACCTGCTGGGCCGCAAGGTGCTGATGGACCAAGGCCAGAAGCTGCGCAAGTTCACCAAGCAGGTGCACAAGTTCTGCGAAGCCAACAGCAACGACTCGCGTCTGAAAGACATGGTTGATGCACTGGCCAAGCTGTTGAAGGACGTAGGCGACGTGACCATGCATGTGGGCATGCAGTCGATGATGAACCGCGACGAAGCCGGCGCTGCCGCCACCGACTACCTGCGCCTGATTGGCCACCTGACCTATGGTTTCTTCTGGCTGTGGATGAGCAAGGTAGCGCTGGAAAAACTGGACGCCGGCAGCGGCGAAAAGGCTTTCTACGATGCCAAACTGACTACGGCCCGCTTCTACTTTGCCAAGCTGTTCCCGGAAGTGCACAGCCTGATGGTCACCCTGAAGGCCGGCGCCAAGCCGCTGATGGAGCTGGATGAAGCGCACTTTGCGTTTTAAATCCTGAATGCCTGTCGCCAGCATGGCGGCGGCAGGCTGTGTGCATCGTGTGTTGTGATGGACAACATGCCCTTGACACCGCGTTTCCGAGCATTTCGGCAGCGCGGTGTTTTTTTATCTGCCAGGGGTATGACAAGTAGTTTTACGAATTGCTCAGCGCATCCTCAACGCCTATACTGCCGCATCCGTTATTCCATTGGCGAATACCGGTCGGCGTCAACGTAACCGGTTCAGCCGCACGATGCGCCGTTTATCCGTGAGCGTTCTCATAGCCTAACTAAGGATGTCCATCATGCATGTTCCCTACTTTTGGTTCGTTCTGGCGGCATTTGCGCTGGTGATCGAGATGATATTTGGCACGTTCTACCTGCTGGTGGCCGGTGTGGCTGCCATGCTGGCCGGGCTGGCCGGCGTGGGGGGCTATCTCGACCTGCCTGGCCAAATATTTCTGACCATCAGTCTGACAGCCCTGGGTTGCTGGCAGCTGTGGCAATATCAGCTCAAACAGCAGCGCCGCCCGCTGGAAGCGCTGGAAGTCATCGGCCAAACCGTGGAAGTGGAGCAATGGCTCAGCCCGCAACAGGCCCGCGTGCAATGGCGTGGCGCGCACTGGGATGCCCGGCTGGCCAAGGGCCAGGCCAGCCAGAATGGCCAGGCCACTTACATCATCAGCGCTCAGGAAGGCAATCTGCTGTGGATTGAGCAGTTCTCCGAGCGCTGATGCCCTGCCGTGCGCGTGGGCTCGCCGTCTTTGAGCCTGCGCGCTTCACCCCACGCTGCGCCATGCTGGCCTGATGCAGCCTCACCGCCGCCGCCAGGGCTGTCGTATACTGCTCGTCCTGCTTATCTTCTTTATCTCGCGAGCGCCCGAGCCATGTCCGACCCCACCGCCCCCCTGCTTCATCTGCATCAGCTTGGCGTGCGCTTTGGCTCGGTCGATGTGGTGCGCGAGGTGTCGCTGACGGTGGCACATGGCGAAAAACTGGCGCTGGTGGGCGAATCCGGCTCGGGCAAAACCGTCACCGCGCAGGCCATTTTGCGGCTGAACCGCGATGTCGGCTATCAGGGCCAGATTCTGCTGGAAGGCCGTGATGTACTGGCCTTGCCAGAGCGGGCAATGCGCAGCGTGCGCGGGCGCGAGGTGGCGATGATTTTTCAGGAGCCAATGAGCGCGCTGAATCCGCTCTACACCATTGGCAACCAGATCACCGAAGCGCTGAGCGAACACCTGGGCATGAACGCCCGTCAGGCGCACACCGAAGCCATTGCCCTGCTGGCGCGCACCGGGATTCCCGAACCGGAGCGCAAGGTCAACAGCTATCCGTTTCAGCTGTCTGGTGGCCAGCGTCAACGGGCGATGATAGCCATGGCGCTGGCGTGCCGGCCCAAGCTGCTGATTGCCGACGAACCCACCACCGCGCTGGACGTGACTGTCCAGGCACAGATTCTGGCGCTGCTGGCCGATGTGCAGCGCGAGTTCGGCATGGCCGTGCTGCTGATTACCCACGACCTGAATCTGGTGCGCCGGTTTGCCGACCGGGTGGCGGTGATGCAAGCCGGGCAAATTGTGGAAACCGGTACAGTAACCGACGTGTTTGCCCGTCCGCAGCATCCCTACACCCGCCAGTTGCTCGACAGCCGCCCGCCTGCGCTGACCAACAGCGAAGGCACGCCGCAAGCCGCCGACGTGGTGCGCGCCGAATCGGTGTCGCTGGCGTTCAGCCAGCGCAGCGGCTGGTGGCGAACCCGGCAAACGCCGGTGCTGCACGATATTTCCCTGCGCCTGCGCGCCGGACACACCCTGGGCATTGTCGGTGAATCCGGCTCGGGTAAAACCACGCTGGGGCTGGCGCTGCTGCGCCTGCTGGAAAGCCGGCCCTCGGGCCGGGTGGTGGTGGCCGGGCAGGACGTGTCCACCTTGCCGGCCAAAGCCTTACGCGCCTTGCGCCGGCAGGCGCAGGTGGTGTTTCAGGATCCGTTTGCCAGCCTGTCGCCGCGGATGACGGTGGGCGAAATTGTAGGAGAAGGGCTGGCGCTGCACGAACCGCAGCTGGGGGCCGACGCCCGGCTGGCGCGGGTACGGGCGATGCTGGAAGAAGTGGGACTGGCGGCAGACTGCCTGCAACGCTATCCGCACGAGTTTTCCGGCGGGCAGCGCCAGCGGATTGCCATTGCCCGCGCGCTGATTTTGCGCCCGCAACTGTTGCTGCTGGATGAACCCACCTCGGCACTGGACGTGTCGATCCAGCATCAGGTGCTGACCCTGCTGCGCGAGGTGCAGCAGCGCTATGGCGTGGCCTATCTGTTCATCAGCCACGATCTGGCGGTGATCCGCTCGATGGCGCACGATGTGCTGGTGCTGCACCAGGGCCGGGTGGTGGAAAGCGGCCCGGCAGCGCAGGTGTTTGCCGCGCCACAAGCGGCATACACCCAGGCACTGCTGGCGGCGGCGCTGGGCTAAGAGCCGCTAGTCGCCCGTCACGTTGAAATACCAGGGTTTATACGAGCAAGTTTATGCAGGGTATCTCGGTTTAATTTCTGTTAAAACAAAACCTTACTCTGCCATAGCGAACCACCCACCGCGCCCCACCGCGTCATTCCCGCGCAGGCGGGAATCCAGGGGCATCCACAGCGTGCAGCGGGTATGAGCACTCACGACCGTCCCGCCATGCAGGCCCCCATGATGCACGCTGTGGCGCGGTCTGGGTTCCCGCCTGCGCGGGAACGACAAGTCGGGTGAGGTTCATGCCGAAAGCGGTCTAGCCGCCCGTCACGTTAAAATACCAGGATTCATACGAGCACGTTTATGCAGGGCATCTCGGTTTAATTTCTGTTAAAACAAAACCTTACTCTGCCACAGCGAACCACCCACCGCGCCCCACCGCGTCATTCCCGCGCAGGCGGGAATCCAGTAGCATCCACAGCGTGCAGCGGGTATGAGCACTCACGACCGTCCCGCCATGCAGGCCCCCGCGACGCACCGCTGTGGCGCGGTCTGGGCTCCCGCCAGTCAGTCAAACACCGTGCGTGCGCCCTCCAGCCGGTCGGCAAAGTAGCCGGAGGCCAGGGTGTCCACCCGGATATTGCTGTTGGTGCGCGGGGCGTGGATAAACTTGCCATCACCAATATAAATGCCCATATGGGAAAATGGCCGGTTCATGGTGTTGAAAAACACCATATCGCCCGCGCGCATTTTGCTCAGTGCAATCGGCTTGGTGCTCTCGGCAATTTGTTTGGCGTTGTGCGGCAGGCTGACATTCACGGCGTTTTTATAGATAAACGCCGCCATGCCACTGCAATCCAGCCCGGCTTCCGGGTTGCTGCCGCCAAACTTATAGCCCACATCCAGCAGGCCCAGCGCGTACATCACCACTTCACGCGCGTCGCCCGACGCCTGCAGATTGGCCAGGCTGCGGTTGGCGTTGGGCCTGGCGCTGGCGGTGCGCGGTGGTTTGGGCTTGCTGGCAGTGGGGGCGGGTTTGTGTGGCGGTGGGCTGCTGCTGGAGCAGGCCCCCAGGCCAAACAGCGCCAGCACGCCCAGCAGCATGGCCGCGCGCGGCCAGGCAGCGCTTAGCTGGCCCGGCTTTCCAGCGCATCCCAGCGCGCCAGTTTGTCCAGCAACAGGGTATCGATTTCGTTCACGCGGAGTTGCCATTCGTGCGCCTGTTTCGGGTCGGTTTTGTAGATATCCGGGTTGAGCAAGGCTTCCTGCAGCGCGGCCTGTTCGGCTTCCAGCTCGGCAATCTCATCCGGCAGGCGCTCCAGTTCGCGGGTTTCGTTGTAGCTGAGCTTATTGCTGTCGCGTCGGGCCGGGCGTGCCTTGTTGTCAGGCTTGTCGGCGGGTTTGTCGCTGACGCTGTTGACCGTCACCGTCCGGCTGGCCTGCGCGGCCAGTTCGGCCATGCGCGCCTGGGTGTTGACCCAGTCGCTGTAGCCGCCGGGGTATTCCATCAGTTGGCCATTGCCCTCAAAAGCAATCACCTGGGTGGCGACGTTATCCAGAAACGCCCGGTCATGGCTGACCAGAAACACCGTGCCGCCGTAATCGGCCAGTAATTGCTCCAGAAGTTCCAGCGTGTCGATATCCAGATCGTTGGTCGGTTCGTCCAGCACCAGCACATTGGCCGGGCGGGTAAACAGCTGGGCCAGCAACAGGCGGTTGCGTTCGCCGCCGGACAGCGAGCTGACCGGGCTTTTGGCCCGTGCCGGCGAGAACAGGAAATCTTCCAGATAGCTCATCACATGGCGACGCTGACCGCCGATTTCGACAAAATCCTTGCCGTCGCCAATCACATCAACAATGGCCATATTGTCGTCCAGCACACTGCGAAACTGGTCGAAATAAGCAATTTCCAGCTTGCTGCCCGGCTTGACCACACCGCTGTCCGGCTGGATTTCGCCCAGAATCAGCTTGAGCAGGGTGGTTTTACCCACGCCATTGGGGCCAATCAGGCCAATGCGGTCGCCACGCAGCAAACGGGTGGTGAAATCGCGAATCAGCAGCTTGCCATCATAGCCCTTGCTGACTTGCTCCAGCTCGGCTACCAGCTTGCCCGAGCGCTCGCCGGGGTCGAGGCGGAAATTCACCTGGCCGACACGTTCGCGACGGGCGGCGCGGTCGCGGCGCAATTGCTCCAGGCGCAGCACCCGGCCTTCGTTGCGGGTGCGCCGCGCCTCCACGCCCTTGCGGATCCACACTTCTTCCTGGGCCAGAAACTTGTCAAACTTGCGGCTTTGCTCGGCTTCCACCGCCAGTTCGTCGGCCTTGCGCGTCTGGTAGGCGCTGAAGCTGCCCGGATAGCTGCGCAAGATGCCCCGATCCAGCTCAATAATCCGGGTGGCGACATTGTCCAGAAAGCGCCGGTCGTGGGTAATCAGCAGCACGCTGCCGGCAAAGTTCTTCAGCAGGGTTTCCAGCCATTCAATGGCGGCAATGTCCAGGTGGTTGGTGGGTTCGTCCAGCAGCAGCACATCGGGCGAGCACACCAGCGCCTGCGCCAGCGCCACGCGCTTTTTCCAGCCGCCGGACAACTCGCCCACCCGCTGTTCGGTGGGCAGGCCCAGATGCGACAGGGTGGCTTCAATCAGGCTTTCCAGTTGCCAGCCCTGGCGCGCTTCCAGCTCGGTCTGGATCACCTGCATGGCAGCCAGCACGGCTTCGTGGTTGTCGTCGGACGGGGTGGACAGCGCCTGCACGGCGTGGTGATAGTCGGTCAGCAGCTGGCGCAAATCACCCAGCCCTTCGGCCACTGCTTCAAACACGGTGTGGGCCGGATCCAGCACCGGCTCTTGCGGCACGTAGGCCACACGGGCGTCGCTCTGGGCAATGATGCGGCCATCGTCGAGCTTGACGCTGCCGGCAATGGCCTTGAGCAGCGAGGACTTGCCCGCGCCGTTGCGGCCAATCAGGCCGACGCGCTCGCCGGGTTCGAGACTGAAATCAACCTGGTCGAGCAGGGGAACGTGCCCAAACGCCAGGCAGGCTTTTTCCACGGTAATCAGCGGCATGGTGGGGTGCTAAGGTTGGCAATGAAGGCGAAATTGTAGCATGCGCACCTGCTACAATACGCGCCAGCCGGATCGGTGCGCTGCACTGCGCCCGTCCCGATCTGCCCCCTGATCTGCCCTGGCCATCTGGCCGGGGGTTTGCCGGAGTATGACCATGTATTTTGTTGACCGCGCCGTGGCGGTAATCAAGCCGAAGCAACCGTTTGCCGACTGGCTCAATGCCGTGCCGGACAACGATATGGATTTGTCGCTGGACAGCCTGCGGGCCGACAGCACGGTGATCCTGATTCCGGAATTCGAAGAACCGGAAGAAGGCGTGGCCTATATTGATGAAATCTTTGAAACATTGTTTCAGATGGAACTCTCCAGCTGGTACGACGACGAAAGCCTGTGGCCACAAGACCGTTCGCTGAAAACCTTCTGGGAATGGTTCGACGTTGAAATTCACTCCACGGTGATTGATTCGCTGGACGATGCGCTGGAAAACACCTCCATCCACTGAGCACGCGTGGCGGTCGCAGGGCGCTCACGCCGACCTGACGCCGTTTACCGTGACGCTGACGCGTTCGTGCAATGCACTGGCGGTGCTGCTGGCCGTGCTGATACTGGCGGCACTGGTCGCTTGGCATGCGCCGCCCGCCAGCCTGCTGGCCGCGCCCCTGCTGCTGTGGCCCGCCTGGCGCGCCGCCCGGCAAAGCGGCTGGCTGGGTGCCGCCCTGCCCGAACTGGCGGTGACGGCCCGTGGCGAGCTGATCCTGCAGCATGCCGGCTACGCCGAAGCGGTGAGCGTGGCCGCCGACAGTTATGTCTCACCATGGCTGATGGTGCTGCAGCTGGACACCCTGCATGGCCGCCAGACGCTGCTGCTGACCGTGGACTCTGCCCCAGCCGACGCCTTGCGCCGGTTGCGGGTTTATTTGCGCTGGCGCATTGCGCCGCATTGTGGTGCTTCAGCCCACCCCTGACAGGAAAACATCCTAGATGACAACTGCTGCTTCCCTGGCCGACTGGCTGAGTCGGCTGGAATCCCTGAACATCAACAGCATCGACCTGGGCCTGAACCGGGTGGCCCAGGTCAAAGACGCCATGGGCCTGACGCCGCCCTGCCCGGTGATTACCGTCGCCGGCACCAATGGCAAAGGCTCGGTGGTGGCGATGCTGTCCACCATCCTGCACGCTGCCGGCTACCGGGTGGGCACCTTCACCTCGCCGCACCTGCTGGCCTACAACGAGCGGGTGGCCATCGACTTGCAGCCGGCCAGCGATGACTTGCTGATTGCCGGCTTTGCCGCCGTGGAAACCGGGCGCGGCGACACCCGGCTGACGTATTTCGAGTTTTCTGCGCTGGCGGCGATGTACACCTTTCTGGCCGCCAAGGTGGATGTGATTGTGCTGGAAGTGGGCCTGGGTGGCCGGCTGGACGCCGTCAATGCCTTTGACCCGGCTTGCGCGGTGGTGGTCAGCGTCGATCTGGACCATCTGGACTGGCTGGGCAGCAACCGCGAGGCGATTGGCCGGGAAAAGGCCGGGGTGTTTCGCACCGGCGTGCCAGCCATTTGCGCCGACAGCCGCCCGCCGCGCTCGGTGATTGAATACGCCCAGCAGATTGGTGCACCGCTGTGGTGCATTGGCCAGGACTTTGGCTACAGCAAGCACGACGACAGCCCGCAATGGAATTTCTGGCTGGGTGACACCCGCCGCTCTGCCCTGCCGATTCCGGCGCTGCGCGGCGGTTATCAGCTGGCCAACGCCAGCGCGGCGCTGGCGGCGCTGGAAGCGGTGCGCCAACAGCTGCCGGTAGGCATGGGTGACATCCGTCGCGGCCTGCTGGATGTAGAATGGCCGGGCCGTTTTCAGGTGCTGCCCGGCCGCCCGGTGGTGGTGCTTGACGTGGCGCACAACCCGCACGCCGCCCGCGCACTGGCCGGCAACACCCTGAGCCTGGGCTTTGCCGAGCACCGCTATGCGGTGTTTTCCATTCTGGGCGACAAAGACGCCGATGCAGTGATTGCTGCCATGCTGGAACATGTTGACACCTGGCTGATTGCCCCAGTGGACAGCCCACGCGCCTTGCCGCTAGACGTGCTGGCCGCCAAGCTGGCCGAGCACGGTGCCCGCGACGTGCGCCAACTGGCCAGTGTGGCCCAGGCCTGGCAGCTGGCTACATCGCAAGCCAGCGAAAATGATAGAATCACCGTGTTTGGATCGTTTTACACGGTGGCCGAGGTGATGAAAGCCCGCGCCGCCGAGAAGGCCGCCCAGCGGCGCTGACCCTGTCCCGACCCGGCCCGCCTGTCGCGCGCCGCTTGGCGGGACGTTTTGTTTGCACGTTTTACACAGGATTTCTGATGTCAGGATTGACCAGCCAACAGGACGAACTGGTGCTGTTACGCAAACGCGCCCGCCGCCGCTTGATCGGGGCAATCGTCATGAGCCTGGTCGCAAGCGGAGTGATGTTGCGGGTGCTGGACAGCAAACCCCAGCACGAGATGCGCCCGGAAACCGTGGACATCGTCAGCAACCTGCCCAGCGACAGCAAGCCCGCCACCAAACCGGCGGTGCCCGCCGGTGAAGCCAGCTCAACGCCAGCGGCGGATGCCCCGCCGGCCAGCGAGAAAACCGCCAGCGCCCCGACGCCTGCGGCGGCACCTGCCGACACTGCTGCGCCGGCCAGCCCCCCGGCTCCGCCCACCAGCACGGCCCCCGCCGCTGTACCTGCCGCCAGCCTGCCGGCAGCGCCGCCGCCTGCCCCCGCCCTAGCCGCCGCCATGCCTGCGCCGCCGCCGGCCAAATCGGTGGCTGCCGTCAGCCCGCCGCCGGTCCAGGATACGCCACCGCCCGCACCCAAGCCGGTGCCACGCCCAGAGCCAGCCAAGCCTGAGCCGGTGAAAGCCGACAAACCGGAAAAACCCGAAAAACCGGCGGAAAAACCCAGCAAGAAAGACAGCCACGACCCGGCTGCCATCTTGAGTGCCGACGCCAGCAAGACCAAAAAAGCGGAAAAGCCCGAGGTCAAACCCGAGCCCAAGCCTGAGCCCAAGGTAGAAAAAGCCGAAAAAGCCGACAAGGCCGAGAAAAAGCCGGAAAAAACCGAAAAACCGGAAAAACCGGAAAAACCGGAAAAACCGGAAAAACCCGTCACCAAGCCAGAAGACAAGCCGGCAGGCAAGGAAGGCAAGCAGCGCTATCTGATTCAGCTGGCAGCCCTGTCCGACCCGGCCAAGGCCGATGCGCTCAAGCAAAAACTGGCAGGCCTGGGCGTACATGCCTCGGTCAGCCGGGCCGAAACCAGCAAGGGTGAAATCCACCGCGTGCGGGTGGGGCCGTTTGCCTCGCAGGAAGAAGCCAAGGCGGTGATGAACAAGCTGGGTGCCGCTGGCGTGTCCGGCATCATGGTGCCGCAGTAATGAACGGTCTGGACTATCTGCTGCTGGCCGTGGCTGGCATCTCGGCGCTGATGGGCCTGCGCCGGGGCCTGGTGTCCGAGGTGCTGTCGCTGGCGGGCTGGGTGGTCAGCTTTATCCTGGCACGCCAGTTTGCCACCCAGGCCGGACAATGGCTGCCACTGCCGCTGCCTGGCGATGAGGTGCGCTGGCTGCTAGGCTTCATTGGTCTGATGCTGGCCAGCTGGCTGGGGTTTTTCATTGTGCGCCAGCTGCTGGCCGGCGTGCTGCGCGTCACCGGCCTATCCGGTCTGGACCGGTTTTTTGGCATGGGCTTTGGCCTGGCGCGCGGCCTGCTGGCAATCACCCTGGGCGTCTTGCTGGCCGGGCTGACCAGCTGGCCCAATCACCCGATGTGGCAGGCATCGGCGCTGGTCCGGCCCTTTGAACAGCTGGCGCTGGCCGCCCGGCCCTGGTTGCCGGGCGAGATGGCGGTGCGGGTCAAATACCCGCTGAACGCTGATAGCGCCTCGCTGCGTCAGCTGCTGCCAGAAGAACACGGCACGGTGCTGCCAGTGATGCCAGTCAGCCCGCCAACGCGCTATTGATTCACGCGATGGATTGCAGTCACACCGCACCGGGTCACCCGGTGCGGCAACAGGATGCGCCCGCAGGCAGACACCGCGAGCGCATCCGGTTTTTTTCTTGGTGGCCCGACCGATGGCGGGCCGTCTGATTCGGGCAGGTTCAGCCTGCCTTCTCAAGCATGTTGGGAAACTTCTGTTATGTGCGGAATTATTGGGGTAGTGGGACAAACACCGGTTAATCAGCTGTTGTACGACGGTCTGCAGGTGCTGCAGCATCGCGGCCAGGATGCTGCCGGCATTGTTACCGCCAACGGCAACAGCTTTCACATGCACAAGGGCAGTGGCATGGTGCGCGATGTGTTCCGCACCCGCAATATGCGCTCGCTGCTGGGCAAGGCCGGGATTGGCCATGTGCGCTACCCGACTGCCGGATCGGCGTCCAGTCTGGCCGAAGCGCAGCCGTTTTATGTCAACTCGCCCTTTGGCATTGTGCTGGCGCACAACGGCAACCTGACCAATACCGAGGCGCTCAAGCGCTCGGTGTTTGAAAAGGACCTGCGCCATATCAACACCCAGTCGGATTCGGAGGTGCTGCTGAATGTGTTTGCCCACGAGCTGGAGCAATACATTGAAGGCACCCAGTTGCCGGTGGATGCCATTTTCAAGGGCGTGGCCGGGGTGCACCGCCGCGCCAAAGGCGCTTATGCGGTGGTGGCGCTGATTGCCGACCATGGCCTGGTGGCGTTCCGCGATCCCTGCGGGATTCGTCCGCTGGTGCTGGGCCGCAACGATCTGGGCGAATACATGCTCGCCTCGGAATCGGTGGCACTGGACTGTTCCGGCTTTACCCTGGTGCGCGATATTGCCCCAGGCGAAGCGGTGTACATCACCTTTGATGGCCAGCTGCACGCCCGGCAATGCGCCGAGCACACCGTGCACGCACCGTGTCTGTTCGAATACGTCTATTTTGCCCGCCCGGATTCGATTATCGACGGCGCATCGGTGCATGCCGCCCGCCTGAACATGGGTGAAAAATTGGCAGAAAAAATCCGTGGCCTGAATATCGACCTGGATGTGGTGATTCCAATTCCGGACACCAGCCTGCCATCGGCGCTGGAGCTGGCCAAGTGCCTGAACCTGCCGTTCCGCATGGGCTTCATCAAGAACCGCTATGTGGGCCGCACCTTCATCATGCCGGGCCAGGCGGTGCGCAAAAAGTCGGTACGCCAGAAGCTCAACCCGATTGCCAGCGAATTTGCCGGCAAGAATGTGCTACTGGTGGACGATTCCATCGTGCGTGGCACCACCAGCCGCGAAATCGTGCAAATGGCACGCGACGCCGGGGCCAACAAAGTCTACTTTGCTTCCGCCGCGCCGGCGGTGCGTTTCCCCAATGTCTACGGGATTGACATGCCCACCCGCGCCGAATTGCTGGCCACCGGTCGCGATGACGGGCAGATTGCCGCTGAAATTGGCGCGGACGCGGTGATTTATCAGGAACTCGACGCGCTGAAACAGGCAGTCAGGGACGCCAGCGGCAAGGACAGTATTGTGCTGGACCAGTTTGAAACCTCGTGTTTCGACGGAAAGTATATTACCGGCGATATTGGCGAGGCATTTCTGGCGGTGATTGAATCGCGCCGTCAGGAATCGCTGGCCAGCCGCGAAGAATCCCAGGGCATGCTGGATTTGAACCTGAACGTGGCCGAGCAGAATCTGGTGCAATAAACCGCATACCGCATCGGGCGGGTTGTTGCTCTCGCGCACACGCCGCTGACTGACTTGGCTGAAAGACTCCACCAGGTTCAGTCAGCGGCGTGTGCGCATGTGGGCATCGCCAGCGTGATATCTGGACGGGCCAGCAGGCGGACACTGCCTCCGCTTCTGGCCCGCGTGCAATTTCAGATGGTAATTTCCCCGGTATTGGCTACACTTGACCCAACATCCATCGACATTTCTTTCAGCAGAGGCTTATTTGGACGCCATGAACCAAACAGAATCCGCCTATTGTGATATCGGCCAACGTCCGCCTGGTGTGGAAGCCTGCCAGGATTGTGGAATCAGTGACGCGCTGATGGGTCATCAACCTCGTTGCAGCAACCCGGTTTATCAAGCAGCCCGTGATGCCGGAGAACACAAGAAAGCTGCACAACTGGCTGTTTTATTAAGTCAATCCAGCACGGAGACGTCAGCAAATCCACCCTATTGAGATCTGATGCACATTTGACCAGAGAGGGCTGCGCAAGCAGCCCTCTCTGGTATTTGATTCACACGTCAAGCCGTCTGGGTGGCATTAGCCGGCAATCAGCTGGCTGGCGGCATCGCGCAGGGCCGTGCGCAGGCCTTCTTCCACCACCGGATGATAAAACGGCATGTCCAGCATCTGGCCGATGGTCAGTTGCTGCTGGCAGGCCCAGGCCAGCAAGTGGGCAATATGTTCGGCGCGCGGGCCGACCCATTCTGCCCCCAGCAAACGGCCACTGCCCTGTTCGGCGTACACATGCATCAGGCCACGGTTGCGCAGCATCACCCGGCTGCGGCCCTGGTCTTCAAAGCTGACCTTTCCCACCACATACTGCCCGGCAGGTAAATCAGCGTGGCGCAAGCCAACCATGGCAATCTGCGGTTGACATCCTCCCCCGCCTAAAGTCGGGGGATTCCTACGGCGCTCATCCCGGCATCGAGCCGGCATGAGTCGCTTCGGCGGGTTCCTGCTGCTGGCGGCATGACTGCACCGCTCACTTCACAGGCGATCCGGGCTGCGGTTTCCCGCCCGGCGGAAGCATCCGCCGTGTCCTGCCCTTCGTCTCGCAATCGTTGCATCCCGCGAGACAGGATGTTGATCGCGCCGACCAGATCGGCGTTTTCCTCGAAACTGCATTCCACACACTGGAACCGGGCCTGCATCTGGCGGTTGTCCGCCGACACATGGCCGCAGCACGGACACGTCCGGCTGGTGTTCTGCGCCGGCACTGCTATGAGATGTCCACCGTTCCACGCCAGTTTGTAGTCCAATTGGCAGCGGAACTCGGCCCATCCTTGATCGAGGATGGACTTGTTCAGGCCGGACTTGGCCCGAACCTGCTTCCCCGGCTTTTCGGGGCTGCCTGCTGCCGACTTGGACATGTTTCTCACTTGCAAGTCCTCGATACACACCATCGCGTGGTTTTGGCTGATCGTGGTCGTGGCTTTGTGCAGGAAGTCGCGGCGGGCGTTGCCGATGCGGGCGTGAATGCGCTGGATTCTGGACTTTGCCTTCTTCCAGTTGCTGCTGAATCTGGTCTTGCGGCTCATGGCCTGCTGCGCGCGGCGCAAGGCCGTCTCGTGTCGCTTGAAGCTGTTGAGCGGGGCATGGAACGTGCCGTCCGAGAGCGTGGCAAACCGTGCAATGCCCATGTCGATGCCGACTGCGCCACCCTGCGGGATGGGCTGCTCAATCTCGCGTTCGGTCTGGATGCTCACGAACCATTTGCCGCAAGACTGGCTCACGGTGATGTTCTTCACCGCGCCCAGCACCTCGCGGCTGTTGCGGTAGCGCAGCCAGCCGAGCTTGGGCAGGAACAGGCGGTTGTTGGCCTGATCAAGCTTGATCTGTTTTGGGTCGGGATAGCGGAAGCTGTTATGCTGCCCCTTCTTCTTGAAGCGCGGAAAATCAGCGCGTTTGGCGAAGAAGTTGGTGTAGGCCCGCTCCAAATCCTTGAGCGTCTGTTGCAAGGGATGAACCGGCGCATCGGCCAGCCATGCCGTTTCTGTGCTGTGGCGCCACTCGGTGAGCAGCTTGCACAGCCCTGCGTAGCCAAGCTTCTTCTTGCCTTGCTCGTAGCGCTCCTTTTGCAAGGCCAATGCCTTGTTGAACACGAAACGGCACGAGCCAGCAAAGCGGCGCATGTCGCGCTGCTGTTCGCCGGTCGGCATCAGTTCGTATTTGTAGGCTTGAAGGCGTTGCATACTGGTTTTTATACAGCCCATCCCCATCGACGGCAAGGACGGCTACGCCGTCCGCGCTATCCTTCCCCGCCCTGAACGGCGGGGCTTGCCGCGCACCGGGTCAACGTAGGCGTAGCCGCGTTCGCTGAGCAACTGCTTGGCGCGGGCGCAATGCGGGCAGCCCACCTTGCTGAACACCACCACCTGATCGGGCTTTTTTGCTGCCGGATTGACATAATCAAGCATGGTGTCGGCGTCAGACACTTTAAATGGGTCGCCCGGTTCTTCTGGCTCGATGAACATTTTCTCGATCACGCCGTCTTTCACCAGCATGGCGTAGCGCCAGCTGCGCTGGCCAAAGCCGATGTCCTGCTTGTCTACCAGCATGCCCATGCCGGCGGTAAATTCGCCATTGCCGTCTGGCACCATGGTCAGGTTTTGCGCTTCCTGATCCTTGGCCCACTCGTTCATCACAAAGGTGTCGTTGACCGACACACACAGAATGCTGTCCACCCCATTGGCAAAAAAGGTGGGGGCCAGCTCGTTGTAGCGCGGCAGGTGGGTGGACGAGCAGGTGGGGGTAAACGCGCCTGGCAGCGAGAACACCACCACGGTCTTGCCGTTGAACAGCCCGGCGCTGGTGAGGGTTTGCCAGTCGTTGCCGACGCGGATCGGGAACGACACATCGGGGACACGTTGGCCTTCGCGGTTTTGCAGCATGATGATCTCCTGGTTGAAGCGGTTTGATAGAGACGCCCTGGCGGGCGCTGTGGCCTGCACTGGAGTCGATGGCGTCAGTATCGGGCGAGCACGACCATTTGACTAATTTATTGTTAAAATGCTTTCGATTGTTTTTAGCTATACAAGTGTCTGCGCTGGCTGTGCCCACTGGCGCAATGGCTTAAAATGCGTCATTCATTTTGCGACAGGCGCACCCGCTGCCTGGCTGACGAGTCCCCCCATGAGAAAACTGCTTTATCTGGCCTGTCTGGCCACCCTGCCCGCCTGGGCCGCCCTTGATGCTGACCTGGTGGCCGCCCGCAGTGGCGGCCCGGCGCTGACCCAGGCAGTGGACAGCGCGCAAGGCAGCCTGCTGGAAAGTTACCCGCGCTACTGGGCACTGGCCCGCAATCTGGACCAGGCGGGCAGCGCCGAGGTGCAGGCGTTCTTGCAGCGCTACCCAGACAGCGTGCTGGCCGAACGGCTGCGGCTGGACTGGGCCAAGCGCCTGGCGCGTAGCGAATCCTGGGCCGAATTTGCCGTGGAATACGCCAGGCTACCGGCAGTGGCCCGCGATGAAGATGTGCAATGCTCGGACACCCTGCGCCGCCTACGCCAGGGCGATGGCGACGCCGTCAGCGAGGCGCGGGCGCGCTGGCTCAGCCAGCGCAGCAGCCCGGCAGGCTGCAGTGCGCTGTTTGATGCACTGGCCGCCAGCGGCAAGCTCAACGATGCCGAGCTGTGGAAGCGCGTGCGCCTGCTGTTGTCAGTGGGCAGTGTGAACAGCGCCCGCGCCATCAGCCAACTGGCAGGTCAGCCTTTGTCGGCTGCGCAGG
Organism: Aquaspirillum sp. LM1; assembly: GCF_002002905.1. Classification (NCBI taxonomy): domain Bacteria; kingdom Pseudomonadati; phylum Pseudomonadota; class Betaproteobacteria; order Neisseriales; family Aquaspirillaceae; genus Aquaspirillum; species Aquaspirillum sp. LM1. The sequence continues at coordinate 1,771,402 of NZ_CP019509.1, forward strand.
TCAATAGCCCAGGCACTGCTGACCTGTCCAGCGTGGCTGGGCGGGAAAGCGCGCTGCTGGCGATTCAGCGCCAGGCCAAGAACGACCCGAACGGCGCTGCCCAGTTGCTGAATTCGCTGGCCAGCCGGCTGCCCAAAACCGACCAGGGCTACGCCTGGGGCCAGATTGGCCTGGCCGCCGCCAAGCGGATGGACATGTGGAACGCGCTGAGCGCCTACGCCAAGGCCGACCCGCGCCAGCTCAGCGACGAGCAGTGGGAATGGTGGGCGCGCGCGGCGCTGCGGCAAAACCAGTGGGACACCGTGGCCCAGGTCACTGCCGACATGCCGGACACGCTGCGCAACCTGCCCAGCTGGACCTACTGGCAAGGCCGGGCGCTGAAGCAGCGCGGCAAAACCACCGACGCCAACAGCCGCTTTGCCCGTATCAGCACGCTGAACAGTTTTTATGGCCTGCTGGCCCGCGAAGAGCTGGGCACCTCGGTGGGGGAAACCCCGGCGCGCTACACCCCGTCCGAGCGGGAAATCAGCAGCATGCGGCAAACCCCGTCGGTGGCACGCGCGCTGGCGCTGTTTGACATTGGCCAGCGCTTTGCCCGACCCGAATTCCGCGAAGACGCCAAGCGCGAATGGCGCTTTGCCATGCGCAACCAGCCTGATGAAAACCTGCTGGCTGCTGCCGAAGTGGGCCGGCAGGCCGGCTTTTACGACATGGCCATCTACAGCGCCGACCGCACCGCCAGCCTGCATGATTTCAGCCTGCGCTATCTGTCGCCCTACCGCGACATCACCCAGCGCTATGCCCGCCAGCTGAATCTGGACGAAGCCTGGGTGTACGGGCTGATTCGCCAGGAAAGCCGCTTTGTGCATATTGCCCGCTCGGGCGTGGGCGCGTCCGGCCTGATGCAGCTGATGCCGGCCACCGCCAAATGGGTGGCCAACAAGATTGGCCTGGGCAGTTTTTCGGTGAATGATATCGGCACCAATATCCAGCTGGGCACCTGGTATCTGCGCCATGTGTTTGACGGCCTGGACGACAACGCGGTGATGGCCACTGCGGCCTACAATGCCGGGCCGGGCCGCGCCCGCGCCTGGCAATCTGGCGAACCGCTGGAAGGGGCGATTTACGCGGAAACCATCCCGTTTACCGAAACCCGTGATTATGTGCAGAAGGTGATGGCCAATGCGGTGCATTACACCGCCAACTTTGGCGGCAGCGCCTTGCGGCTGAAAGAGCGCATGGGCTGGATTCCGGCCAGGTAAGCCTGGCGCATTGCCCGATCGTGTGTTGCGTCCCTCCAGAGAGGCGACGCAGCCTACCTGAGGATACGCTGAAAAAATCGTCATTCCCGCGCTGGATAAATCAGCGCGTCCCTCACTGAATGTCTCACCGCCGCGCCATACGCGGCCTGACCCTGGAGAGTTCCCATGTCCCTGCATCCGCAGCGCATTGCCCTGATTGGCGGCACCGGCTTTGTTGGCCAGCATCTGGCCGAGCAACTGGTGGGCCGCGAACGCCAGCTGACCCTGCTGACCCGTCGCCGTGAACGCAGCAAGGCGCTGGGCATGCTGCCTGGCGTGCGCCTGCTGGAAGGCGGCCCGGCGGCGCTGGACAGCCTGCTGGCCGGCCAGGATGCCGCCGTGCACATGGTGGGCATTCTGCATGGCAGCCGACGCGACTTCGAGCGCGCCCATGTGCAGCTGACCGAGCAGGTGATTGCCGCCTGCCAGCGCCAGGGCGTCAGGCGGCTGGTGCTGGTCAGCGCGCTGGGTGCCGGGCGCGATGCGCCGTCGGACTACCAGCAAACCAAGGCGCTGGCCGAAGAAAAACTGATAGCCAGCGGGCTGGACTGGACCATCATCCGCCCGTCAGTGATTTTTGGTCAGGGCGACAGTTTTCTTACCCTGTTTGCCCGCTTGCTGGTCATTGCCCCATGCCTGCCGCTGGCCGGGGCCAACACCCGCTTTCAGCCCGTGTGGGTGGAAGACGTGGTGCGGGTGATTGCCGACTGCCTGGACCGCCGCGACACCATCGGCCAGCGCTACGAGCTGACCGGACCGGAAACCTTCACCCTGGCCGAACTGGTGCGCTACGTTGGCCAGCTGACCGGCCATCCGCGCCCGGTATTCGGCCTGCCCAAGGGGCTGGCCATGCTGCAGGCGGCGCTGATGGAATGCCTGCCCAATCCGCCGATGTCACGCGACAATGTGCGCTCGCTGGCTTGCGACAATGTCAGCGTTGATGGGTTTCCGCAGGCGGTGTTTGGTTTTGCGCCCAGCGCGCTGACCAGCATTGCCCCTGGCTGGCTGGGCGGGCAGACGACGGCCAACCGGTATGACGCATTTCGCAGCCGGGCGCAGCGATGAGCCTGCAGTGTTACATCGTGGGCGGCGCGGTGCGCGACCGCCTGCTGGGCCGGCCCGTCAAGGACCGTGACTGGGTAGTGGTGGGGGCCACGCCCGAGGCGCTGCTGGCGCAGGGCTTTCGTCCGGTGGGACGGGATTTTCCGGTGTTTTTGCACCCGCACAGCCACGAGGAATACGCGCTGGCGCGCACCGAACGCAAAACCGGCAAGGGCTACCATGGCTTTGTCTGCCATGCTGCACCGGATGTCACCCTGGAAGAAGACCTCGCCCGTCGCGACCTCACCATCAACGCCATGGCGCAAACCGCCGACGGCGACATCATCGACCCCTACCACGGCCAGGACGACCTGCGCGCCGGCGTGCTGCGCCACGTCAGCCTGGCGTTTGCCGAAGACCCGGTGCGCATTTTGCGCCTGGCACGCTTTGCCGCCCGCTATGGCTTTACCGTGGCCGACGACACCCGCGCGCTGATGCGGCAGATGGTGGCCAACGGCGAGGCCGACGCGCTGGTGGCCGAACGGGTGTGGCAGGAACTGGCCAAGGGCCTGATGGAAACCACCCCCTCGGCCATGTTCACCGTGCTGCGCGACTGCGGCGCGCTGGCGCGCATCGCTCCGGAAATCGACGCGCTATGGGGCGTGCCGCAACGGGCGGATTACCACCCGGAAATCGACTGCGGCATCCACACCCTGCTGGTGCTGGACTACGCCGCGCAAGAAAACCAGCCGCTGCCGGTGCGCTTTGCCGCGCTCACCCACGACCTGGGCAAGGCGCTCACCCCGGCTGAGGTGCTGCCGCGCCATCTGATGCATGAGCAGCGCGGCCTGGCCCCGCTCAAAGCCCTGTGCGAGCGCCTGCGCGTGCCGGTGGAATGCCGCGAGCTGGCCTTGCTGATGTGTGCCGAACACACCCTGGTACACCGCGCCGCCGAACTGCGCGCCGACACCGTGCTGAAACTGTTCAAACGCACCGACGCGCTGCGCCGTCCGGCGCGCTTTGCCCAACTGCTGGCCGCCTGCCGCGCCGACGCCCGTGGCCGTACGGGCTTTGCCGACTGCGCCTATCCGCAGGCCGAGTATCTGGCCAGCCTGCTGGCGGCGGCACAAGCGGTGAATGCCGGGGAGATTGCCCGAGGCTGCCCGCAGCCCGGCGAGATTGCCCTGGCGGTGGACACAGCCAGGGTGGCGGCCATAGAGGCAGGCAAGCGGGCGTGGCAAGCCTAGTAGCCAGTCACGCTGAAACACAAGGGTTCATGTCGCCACGAAGAACTACTCGCCGCACGACACCGAGTCATTCCCGCGCAGGCGGGAATCCAGGCGTGTCCACAGCGCACAGCGGGGTGAGCGCTCATCAGCGCTTACCTGCGCCATGCCCACCGCGCCACAGCGTGCGCCGTGCAAGCTTAAGGCTGTGGGACAGTCGTAAGAGCACACACCTGCTGCACGCTGTGGATACCCCTGGATTCCCGCCTGCGCGGGAATGACGGGGTGGAGTGCGGCGGGTGGTTCGCTGTGGCAAGGTAAAGCTTTGTTTTAAAATAAATTAAACCAGAGCCACCATCGGAGGCCAGTCCTCTTCTGGCATGAGCTTCACCCACTTGTCGTTCCCGCGAAGGCGGGAACCCAGACCGCGCCACAGTGTGCGCCGTGGGTGTTGAGCGTTGTGGGGCAGTCGGGAGAACACGCACCTGCGGCACGCGGTGGATACCCCTGGATTCCCGCCTGCGCGGGAATGACGCGGTGGGGTGCGGCGGGTGGTTCGCTGTAGCAAGGTAAAGCTTTGTTTTAAAAGAAATTAAACCGAGATGCCCGGCATAAACTGGCTCGTATGAACCCTTGTGCTTCAAGGTGATGACGACTAGCCGGCTGGTTTTTCCCAGCAGACCAACCCGAAAATATCGCCCATGATGGTGATGCTGGGGGTTTGTCTGGTTATGCACCATTCATATTGTTGGATCACGATACGAGCTCATGCCCATGTGGATTCGCACCCTCTTAAGCGGGTTGGCGCTAGCACTTTGCGCCAGCTCGGCGCTGGCGTCGGTTGGCCTACAGGAGTGGCCGGCCAATGCGCTGTCAGGGCCAATCACCCTGTTTTATCCCAGTCAGGCGACGGCCAGCAACACACAGCGTGACGGTTTTGCCATGCCGCTGGCGGTAAATGCGCCGCCTTTACCTGGCAACCGCAAGCTGATTGTCATGTCACATGGCTCACCCGCTTCTCCCTGGGTGCATTTCGATCTGGCGCAGACCTTGGTTGAGGCGGGGTTTACTGTGGCGCTTCCCGAACATTTTGCCGATCACGCCAAAGACGACAGTGACCCCGGCCCGCCCAGCTGGAAACGGCGGCCACAGGAAATTTCGCGGGCAATTGACCGACTGCAGCAGGATGCCCGGTTTGCGGCGCTGGATTTTGCCCACATTGGCCTGTTTGGCATGTCGGCAGGAGGCCACACGGCGTTGACGCTGGCAGGCGGGCGCTGGTCTGCTGCGCGCTTGCGTGATCATTGCGAGGGGAATCTTGAACAGGATTTTCATGCTTGCGCCGGGCTGAGCGTGACGCTGACTGGCGGACTGCTGGACGGCCTGAAAAAATGGCTGGTGTTAACCATCAACGCCTACAAGCTCAGCGATGCCAGCTGGCATGAGCATACCGATCCACGCATTGTCGCCATTGTTTCCGGCGTGCCTTTTGCCGCAGACTTTGACCCAGCTTCCTTGCGCCAGCCAAAAGCCGCTCTGGCCATCATCAGCGCCAGACAAGACCAATGGCTTATCCCCCGTTTTCATAGCGATGCGGTATTGGCCGCCTGTCCGCCCTGCACCCATCTGGCCGATCTGCCCAACGCTGGGCACGGCGCGCTGCTGGGGCCTTTACCGCCGCATCCTCCAGGACGGTTGGCCCAACTGATTGCGGATTCAGCCACGTTTGACCGGCGCCTTGAGATGCCAAAACTGAACCGTACCATTACTGATTATTTTTCTGACAAGCTGCTCCCGCGCTGAATCCTCTTGTCCGTCGAAGATTCCGTGGTAGCACACCTGTCCAACCATTTTGCCCATGTGATCAAGTCCATGCCCGACCTCACCCTCTCCCAACTGTTCATCGGCCAGCTTGCCAACCTGCCCGGCGATGGCACGCCCACCGGCATGTACAAACACCCGGTGGCCGAGGCCTGGGCCGACCTGAACGGCCTGCGCGGCGATGTGCAGGCCGACCGGCGCTTTCATGGCGGGCCGGACAAGGCCGTGCATCACTATCCGGCTGAGCACTACCCCCGGCTGGCCGCGCAGGCACCAGCGGCGGCGCAGGCGCTGTGTGCCGGCAGCCTGGGCGAAAACCTGTCCACCACCGGTTGGGATGAGCATAACGTGTGCATTGGCGACTGTTACCAGGTGGGCGATGCGCTGCTGCAGGTGACCCAGCCGCGCAAGCCCTGCTGGAAAATCAATGCCCGCTTTGAAGTGGAAGGCTTGTCGGTATTTGTCGCCGAACAGGGGCTGACCGGCTGGTATTGCGCGGTGCGCCGCCCTGGCCGGCTGTGGCCGGGCGCGCCGCTGCGGCGGGTGTCGCGTCCGGCGGAGACATTGAGTCTGGCCGACTTCACCCGTTTGCAGGCCGAACACCGCCCCGATCCGGCCCGCCTGCTGGCGGCGGCCAGCATTGACGGCCTGGCGGCGGATCTGGCGCAGCGTCTGCGCGAGCGGGCGGCATGGTTGCAGCAGCTGGCGTGAACACACTGCTGCAGCCCGCCGCCCAGATCGCGCACCTTGCCATCTGGGCTCGCATTTTGTAGCGACACTCTCTAAGCTAAGCACATCTGCCCAGCCAAAAATGATGGGCTTTCTTTCCCGGGAGATTTTTCATGCCTGATCGTTCTGTGATTGAACGTTGTGACTTGCCCAAAGACCGCATGCCCACCATCCGCGTCAATGCCGAGCCGCGCAGCACCAATGCCCATGGCAAGGTACATGCCGGCTGGCTGATGGCCAAGATGGACCTCGCTGGCGCGCTGGACGCCGAGCGGGTGGCCAAGGGGCAGGTCACCACCGTGGCGGTGAATTCGTTTCAGTTTGCTGCGCCGGTTCTGGTGGGCGACCTGCTCAGTTTTTACGTGGAGCGTCTGCGCATGGGGCAGAAGTCAATCACCAGCAAGGTGGAAGTGTTTGCCGAGCGGCTGGACGGCAGCTGTGTGCGCATTACCGAGGCGGTCATGACATTTGTAGCCATTGATGATGCTGGCCGTTCGCGCTTGATTGCCTGAGGTAAAATTGGCAAAACCCGCTTGCCAAGTCAGGAATTTCGTGAGGGCAAGCACTGACAAGGCATGGCTGCCAGAACAGCCAAGGCTTCTGCTGCAGTGCAACATGGTCAAAATTCGTAAAGTTGTAAAAAAACAACACTTGGCGGATTTAAACGGTTGTTTAGAATAAATGTACGAAACGGGCTTCTCCTCGGCAAAAAATCTTTGCTAGTATCGTCTCAGGCTGCCAGATGGCATGACCTCACGCAAAAACATCCAAGTCCACGTTGGAGTAGAGGAAGAGCACATGAAATTCAACACATTGAGCCTGTCGGTGATGATGATGGGAACGCTGGCCAGCGCAGCCAGCCTCCAGGCCCATGCTTCCGGGTATCACTTTGGCACCCAGTCGGTCAGCGCTCAAGCGACGGCCAATGCCAGTGCTGCCGAAGCCACAGACGCCACCACGCTGTTTTACAACCCGGCGGGGATGACCCGACTCAAGGGCACCCACTTTTCTGGCGCGCTGAACCTGGTGATGCCCAGCGTCAAGTACAACAACGCCCGCGCCAGCTACCCCACCCAGCCTTACGCGGCACAGCCGCTGCCCAACGGCATGACCCTGCCAGCCGGGCTGAACCGCAGCACCGCCATCAATGGCACCACCAGCGGCAAGCTGACTGACGACCTGATTGCCGTGCCGCACATGTACCTCACTCACCAGCTCAACGACCGCATCACCCTCGGTGTGGGCGTGTATGTGCCCTATGCCTCGGAAACCGAATACCAGCGCGACTCGGTACTGCGTTACAACGTTAACCAGACTTCGCTGAAAACCATCGACATCAACCCGACGGTGGCGTTCAAGCTCAATGACCAGCACTCGCTGGCAGTCGGCGTGATTGCCCAGCACGCTGAAGCCTCGCTGCGCCAGTACGCCAACTTTGGCGGCAGCGCCAACCCGGCGCTGAACAGCCTGATGAGCGGCGTGGGCGGCGGCCATGGCAATTCCGACGGTTATGCCGATGTGGAAGGCAAGGACTGGGGCTTTGGCTACACCCTGGGCTGGATGTGGGAAATCGACCCGACCGCCCGCGTGGGCCTGGCCTACCGTTCGGCCATCAAGCACACCCTGACCGGCACCGCCGACTGGACCACGCCGTCCACCCTGGCCGGCCAGGCCGCAGCAGCACGCGGCTATATCGACAGCGATGCCAAGGTGAACATCAAGACCCCGGAATCGCTGTCGCTGCATGGCTTCAAGCAGCTGGACAGCAAGTGGGCAGTGATGGGCGACATCACCTGGACCCGTCACTCGCGCTTTGACTCGCTGTCGATCAACTACAGCCAGCCGAAGTCTGCCCCGTTCAGCGCCAGCAACTTTGCCGGCCAGACCACCGATAAAACCACGCTGGTGCCGCAGTGGAAAAACAGCATGAAAGTGGCCATCGGCGGCACCTACCAGTACAGCGCGCCGTTGCAGCTGCGTTTTGGCGTGGCCTACGACCAATCCCCGGTGCCGGACGAAGAACACCGTCTGTCCACCATGCCGGACAACGACCGCATCTGGCTGTCGTTTGGCGGCAAGTATGACCTGAGCAAGACCAGCTCGATCAACGTGGCGTACAGCTACATCCACATCAAGGACTCCACTGCCAAGGTGAACGGCTATTGCGGTGGTGCCACTGCGGGTGCAGTCAACTGCGTGTCCAGCTACACCGCTGGCCAGGCTGATTACAAGAGCCACGCCCATATTCTGGGTGTGCAGTACAACCACCAGTTCTGATGGGGGTTCCGCCCGGTTTTGATGCCGGGCGGCCAACCTGGTGCGTGGCCAGCCCCGCTGTTCAAGGGCGGGGGAAACGCCAGTTTATCGTTGTGTGAACTGAGTGCAGGCCGTAGTATTCCTGCACTGCTGCCTTGCCGCAGGGAAACCTGCCCAAGGCAGCAGTTTGTAAACAAGCGTTTTAAACGTTTAAATTAGTGATACACCATCGGATGGCCCTGCCATCCGGCCTGTGGGTGGGGATAAACAGATTTCAACCGGAACATACCGGCAATCGCAGGGCCACCCCGCCCGTTTTGCAAGTGCTGACCATTCTGAGGAAACCATGTCTCAAGCCAAATTCAACGTGCGCAAGGTAGCCGTGCTGGGCGCCGGTGTGATGGGAGCGCAAATTGCTGCTCACCTCGTCAACGCCAAGGTGCAAACTGTACTGTTTGACCTGCCGGCAAAAGAAGGCAACAAGAACGGCATCGCGCTCAAAGCCATTGCCGGGCTGAAAAAACTCAAGCCAGCGCCGCTGGCAGGCCGCGATCGGGCCGACTACATCACCCCGGCCAACTACGAAGAACATCTGCATTTGCTGCAGGACTGCGATCTGGTGATTGAAGCCATTGCCGAACGCATGGACTGGAAAGCCGACCTTTACCAAAAAGTGGCCCCGCATCTGGGCGCGCACACCATTTTTGCCACCAACACCTCCGGCCTGAGCATCAACACCCTGGCCCAGGCCTGCCCGGACAGCCTGCGCCCGCGCTTTTGCGGCGTACACTTTTTCAACCCGCCGCGCTATATGCACCTGGTGGAAATCATCCCCTGCCTGACCAGCGACGCTGGCGTGCTGGACAACCTGGAACGCTTCCTGGTCACCACCCTGGGCAAGGGCGTGGTGCGCGCCAAAGACACCCCGAACTTTGTCGCCAACCGCATCGGCGTGTTCTCCATGCTGGCCACCATCGCCAATGCCGAAAAATACGGCATCCGCTTTGACGTGGTGGACGACCTCACCGGCCCGCGCCTGGGCCGCCCGAAATCCGCCACCTTCCGCACCGCCGACGTGGTGGGCCTGGATACTTTTGCCCACGTGGTCAAGACCATGCAGGACACCCTGCCCAACGACCCGTGGCACGGCCTGTTCAAAACCCCGGCCTGGCTGGCCGCGCTGATTGAAAAAGGCGCGCTGGGGCAAAAAACCAAGTGCGGCATCTACAAAAAAGAAGGCAAGCAAACCCTGGTGCTCGACCCGGCCAAGGGTGAATACGTCAATGCCGGCGAAAAGGGCGACGACGCGGTCAAGGCCATCCTGAAAGAAACCAACCCGGCGGTGAAATTCAAAAAGCTGCGCGACAGCCAGCACCCGCAGGCGCAGTTCCTGTGGGCGTGCTTTCGCGACGTGTTCCACTACATCGCCTACCACCTGGCCGACGTGGCCGACAACGCCCGCGACCTCGACCTGGCCATCCGCTGGGGCTTTGGCTGGTCGGTTGGCCCGTTTGAAACCTGGCAGGCCGCCGGCTGGCAGCAAGTGGCCGGCTGGATGCAAGAAGACATCGCCGCTGGCCACAGCCTGAGCCAGGCCGCGCTGCCGGCCTGGGCGCTGGAAGCCGACCGCGCAGGCGTACACTTTGCCCACGGCTCGTACAACGCCGCCCAAGGCACGCTGGCCGGCCGCTCCACCCTGGACGTTTACCAGCGCCAGCTGGCCCCGGCCCGCGTGCTGGGCGAAGATGCGCCGCAACTGGGCGAAACCGTGTTCGAAACCGAAGGCGGCGTGCGCGCCTTCACCTCGGGCGACGGCGTGCTGGTGGTGAGCTTCACCTCCAAGGCCCACGCCATTGGCCCGGCAGTGATCGAAGGGCTGAACAAGGCCATCGACCTGGCCGAAGCGCAATATAAAGCCCTGGTGATCTGGCAAACCGAAGAGCCGTTCTCGGTGGGCGCCGACCTGCAATCGATGATGCCGGCCTTCATGACCGGCAACTGGGCGGCGATTGACGACACCGTGCGTCAGTTCCAGAACACCTCGATGCGCCTGCGCTACAGCCTTGTGCCGGTGGTGGCGGCCTCGCAAGGCTACGCCTTTGGCGGCGGCTGCGAGTTCCTGATGCACTGCGACAAGGTAGTGGCCGCGCTGGAAACCTATATCGGCCTGGTGGAAGTGGGTGTGGGCCTGCTGCCGGGCGGCGGCGGCTGCAAGGAATTTGCCCTGCGCGCCGCGCAGGAATCCCGTGGCGACGTGCTGGCCGCGCTGAAAGACTATTTCATGGCCATCGCCACCGCCAAGGTGGGGACCAGCGCGCTGGAAGGCCAGGCCATCGGCTACCTGAAAAAGACCGACACCGTGGTGTTCAATGTGCACGAGCTGCTGTACGTGGCCAAGCAAGAAGCGCTGGCCATGGCCGAAGCCGGCTATCGCCCGCCGCTGAAGGCCAAGGGCTTCCCGGTGGCCGGCCGCAGCGGCGCCGCCTCGATCAAGGGCCAGCTGGTGAACATGCTGGAAGGCAATTTCATCAGCAAGCATGACTTCACCATCGCCAGCCTGATTGCCGACGTGATGACCGGCGGCGACCTGGAAGCTGGCACGCTGGTGGACGAACAATGGCTGCTGGATCTGGAGCGCAAGGCCTTCATGAGCCTGCTGAAAAACCCGCTGAGCCAGGCGCGCATCGCCAATATGCTGACCACTGGCAAGCCGCTGCGCAACTGATCGCCCGAACCCTTGCGGCGCGCGCCCAGTCGGCGCGCGCCTGGAGAATGACCTCATGAGCAAACAGATTCAAGAAGCCTATATCGTCGCCACCACCCGCACCCCGGTGGGCAAAGCCCCGCGCGGCATGCTGCGCCACGTCCGCCCGGACGACATGCTGGCCCACGTGCTCAAGGGCGCGCTGGCGCAAGTGCCGGAACTGGATGTCAACCTGATCAACGATGTGGTGGTGGGCTGCGCCTTCCCCGAAGCCGAGCAAGGCCTGAACATGGCCCGCATCGGCGCCCTGCTGGCCGGCCTGCCGGAAACCGTCGGCGGCCTCACCATCAACCGCTACTGCTCGTCCGGCATCAACGCCGTGCAAATCGCCGCCGACCGCATCCGCACGGGTGAAGCCGACGTGGTGATTGCCGCCGGTTCGGAATCCATGTCCATGGTGCCGATGATGGGCAACAAGGTGTCGCTGAACCCGGCCATTTTTGCCAAAGACGAAAACTACGCCATCGCCTACGGCATGGGCCTGACCGCAGAAAAAGTTGCCCAGCAGTGGAAAGTCAGCCGCGAAGACCAGGACGCCTTTGCCGTGGAATCCCACCGCCGCGCCATCGCCGCCATCCAGTCTGGCGCCTTTGCCAATGAAATCACCCCGCTGGACGCCACCTACCGCACGCCCAACCTGGCCACTGGCGAAGTGATTCTGCGCAATAAAGTGCTGGACACCGACGAAGGCCCGCGCCTGGACACCACGCTGGAAGGCCTGGCCAAGCTGAAAACCGTGTTCGACGCCAAGGGCAGCGTCACCGCCGGCAACAGCTCGCAAATGTCCGACGGCGCTGGCGCCGTGGTGCTGGTCAGCGAAAAGGTGCTCAAGCAGTTCAACCTCACCCCGCTGGCCCGCTATGTCAGCTTTGCCGTCAAAGGTGTGCCGCCGGCCATCATGGGCATCGGCCCGAAAGTGGCCATCCCCGCCGCCCTGGCCAACGCCGGCATCGCCCAGTCCGACCTGAAATGGATTGAACTGAACGAAGCCTTCGCCGCCCAGGCACTGGCGGTGATCCGCGACCTGGAGCTGGACCCGGCAGTGATTAACCCCAACGGCGGTGCCATCGCCCTGGGCCACCCGCTGGGTGCCACCGGCGCCATCCGCACCGCCACCCTGGTACACGGCATGCGCCGCCGTGGCGAAACCGGCTACGGCATGGTCACCATGTGCATCGGCACCGGCATGGGCGCAGCGGGCATTTTGGAAATTCTTTGACATCCTCGCCGGCCTGAAGGACGGCGATTCCTACGGCACTCAGGCGACAATCGCCTGAGTTGCTTCGGTGGGTTCCTGCTTCACCGAGCGGCCCGACTGCACCGACTCTCCACAGGCTAAAACGCGATGCCCTCGCGCTAGGATATTGATTGCGCCGACTAGATCGGCGTTTTCTTCGTAGGCACACTCGACGCAGGCGAATTTCGTTTGTACCTGACGGTTGTCTTTCGATACGTGGCCGCAGCACGGACAGGTTTGACTGGTGTATTGCGGCGGCACGGCGACGACGAAACCGCCATTCCACGCAGCCTTGTACTCCAGTTGTCGGCGAAACTCGCACCAACCTTGATCGAGAATCGAACGATTCAGGCCGGACTTCTGCTTCACCCTCTTGCCGTGCTGTTCGCTGTTGCCCTTGGCAGACTTGGACATATTCCGAACCTGCAAATCTTCGATGGCGATCATGGCGTGGTTTTGGCTGATCTGGCACGAAGCTTTGTGCAGGAAGTCTTTCCGGGTATTGGCGATGCGAGTGTGAATGCGCTGGATCTGGGCTTTCGCCTTCTTCCAGTTATTGCTGAATTTGACTTTGCGGCTCATGGCTCGCTGGTAGCGCGCCAGCCGTTGCTGGTGTTTCTTGAAGCTGTTGAGCGGTTCGATATGGCGTCCATCGCTCAGAGTGGCGAAACGGGCGATACCCATGTCGATGCCAACAGCCTCACCTTGCGGCAAAGGCTGATCGACTTCGCGCTCCGTTTGGATCGACACAAACCACTTGCCGCCTGACTGGCTGACGGTCGCGTTCTTGACCTCGCCCAACACGTCACGGCTGTTGCGGTAGCGCAGCCAACCCAGCTTCGGCAGGAAGATGCGGCTGTTGCCCTGATCGAGTTTGATGCCTTTCGGATAGCGGAAACTGTCCGACTGGCCTTTTTTCTTGAAGCGCGGAAAATTGGCACGTTTCTCGAAGAAGTTTTTGTAGGCGTGTTCCAGATTCTTGAGTGCCTGTTGCAATGCTTGGCTTGGCGTTTCGTTCAGCCAGAGCGTTTCCGGCCGCGCCTTCCATTCGGTTAGCGCCTTGCATAGAGCGGCGTAGCCGAGCTTCTTTTCTCCCGCCTCATGCCGCGCCTGCTGCAACGCCAGCGCCTTGTTGTAGACGTGCCGACACGAACCGGCAAAGCGGCGCATGAGGCGCTGTTGTTCGCCGTTGAGCTTTAGCTCGAATCGGTAGGCTTGAAGACGTTGCATGTCGCATAGTGTATTTTGGTCTATGGAAGAAAACAACGACATTTAGCACGGACAGCACTATATTTTTAACATGCACGTCAATTTGGTCTTTGTGGCGAAGTATCGTTGCAAAGTATTCGACTCGGCAGCTAACGACAGGCTGCGCGAACTGTTTACCAAGGTTTGCAACGACTTCGAGGCGCAACTGGTCGAAATGGACGGCGAGCGCGACCATGTGCATTTATTGGTCAGCTATCCGCCGAAAGCGCCGGTGTCTGCCTTGGTCAATAGCTTGAAAGGTGCATCCAGTCGTGTGCTGCGAAAAGAAAGGCCAGACATCGCCAAACGCTTCGACTACAAGGGTGTGCTGTGGTCGCCGTCCTACTTTGCATCCTCTTGCGGCGGCGCTCCGATCAGCATCATTCGCCAATACATTGAGCAGCAGGCGACTCCAACTTAACGGCTGAAAAGGAGTCCTGCGGACTCCGCGCTATCCATCCCCGGCCTGAACGCCGGGGCTTTCCGCGCTAACTGGTAAGCGGCGCGTGCCGCCGCCCTGCCCTGCTACAATCTGACTTATTGACCACCCACGCGCCGCAAGGCGTTTTTTGCCATGCATATTATCTGGATTGGCTGGCTTTACGTGGTGCTGATGTTCGCCCTGGGCCAGCGCAAGCGGGGTGAGGGGGGGAAAGAGAAGATTAGTGGCGTCAATGGCTTGGTGTGGCCAGCACCATCTCTTGCTTGCTAAGCCAGCCCACCCTCACCAGCGACAGCTCATGACCTTGGTTTATATGAGGGAGCGGTGAGCCAGGATAAACTCATGCTTCCCTCTATTTGAAAAACAGCTGGTTTATGTTGAAACGGGAGAAGCGTCAAGCGATGGTTCTTCAGGGGGAAGTGGTAAGCCGCGTGCGAGTGCCCAATATTTACCAAAATCTTGTCGCAACATAAGGTCGTCAATATACTTAATAAGCCCACGGTATTCAGTTCTAATTTGCTCGATGGGCATTGGTGTCTTTAGGTTTTTTTCTACCCACCTGTAAAGATCTTCAAGCTCATTAGAATCAACTGATACAGTCGGCGGTGTACCATATAACCTCATCCAAAAAGGAAGAAGAATACAGTCTTCATTTTCATTCGACCAAAAAAACAAAGGGGTAGCAAAAGATTTGCGATAATCTTTAAGAGCAAGGCAACCCCAAGCTTTTAGCTCTTCCACACTAATCAAGAATCTGCCAGGGTTAAGATATGTGTGATAAATCAGTGCGCCGGAAATTGCAGCATCCACATCTAGCGATGAAGGAGGGGTATCGCTAAGCATAAAAATATTTTGATACACCCACCAACCCTTGTCTCCAGTAGATTTATCGATCGGGCACAGATCCCCAACAGTATCATCAGGATTTTCTACATATACAGTTTTTCCCACAGGGTAAATTCGACCTTGGTGTTTTTCTTTCCATTCGCGGATCAAAAATCCACAGAACAAATCATAATCAGAAATTCTTTCAATGAATAAATCCACATCTGAACCAGCAGGGGAATTTTTAGCAACAAACCAAATACCCGAGTTGACTTTACAGCCAAAATACATGGAGCTTAACTCAAGAAAATCCTTAATAACCACACCACTCTGCAATGGAAATAGCCCCCACTCTTTATCATCTTTATCCCCATCCCACCTGTTACTATCTTCAGCAGCTGAATTCAAAGCCAATCGCGAGACCCGTTTTTTAAATAGTGATTGAATAGTTGGTTTGCGTGCCTTTACCTGAATTTTACCTAGCTTTAACAGCTCCACTAATCCACCCTCTACAAGCCCCACTAAAGATTGTAAATTTTCCTGCACAATACTACCTCTATTTAATGCAAGCCAATTCTCAGCAGACCCAGCCAAAATATTTACATTCAAATAACAAAAGGGAAAGTAATTTAGTTCATGTGATTCTTTAGCAACAGGCCTGCCTCGATAGAAAATTCGATGCTCTCTTTGTGAGTTAAAGAACGAAATTGCAATTTTACGATGCTGATCGTAATGCCATTCTTGCCCAGGGACATTATCACTCTCAGTTGGAATTCGGATAGTTTTTCGTGCCCGCCCATTGAGCGTTAGATCAATTTTACCAAGCGCCACCCTTGGCATAGCCATACACTCTAATTCATTGAGTTTTTGGGCAATTAGAATTAACTCGACCGGAAAGCCAAGCACAGGGTCAATTGTAGATAAAATGTGATTTCTACCACGATACAAGCGGCTATTCAATTTTTGCTTCTCGGTTTTAAATTCAAAGCTTAATTTTGTCCCATATTTATTACACTCTCCATGTAGGGCAGTTGGTTTCCTTATAACTACCAAACCCTCATCTTTCCCCATGGGGCTATGCAACGTAACAGAAAGGCCTGTTTTATCAAAAAAACTGTAGGTTTCAATGCGCACCTCATCTACCCACAAAAACACACTTTGCAAACCGATTCCAAATATACCTGATGGCCTCATCCATTCAGGCATCTCACGAATTAGCCTCTGGCGAAATTTGTTTTCTTTAGAACCTCCAATCTTCAGCATGTGAGCAAGGTCTTTTTGATGAATTCCTGTTCCGGCATCTCGAATGGTAACAACACACTTAAAATAGCCATCTTGTTCTCCCTCTAACTCTTCGAGATCAACATCCACCAAAACTTTATTTTCTTCTTGGTGTAAGATTTTTTGAGGGGTAGGGTTTAGTGGATTCTCCCACTCCTCTCGTGAGTACTGCCCGTCTGTCAACCAAATTCTAATCAATGTTGAGTCAATTGCATTTTGCACCAACTCGTTAATACAGGCGAATCTATCCGAGTATAAATTACTGCCCTGAAGCAATTTAACCGCATTTTTGCCTTCAATACTGAACTGAGGCCGCTCACCATCGCGCAAAATTTCCTGTCCCTTAAGAGAAACCTTTAACTCCCCCAGTGTCGGCAGCAGCCCCAATTCTCGACGTGGGGCAATATCACTCCAGTGCGACATCTGCTGTTGCATTTCCTGCTTCAACCAGTCAAACCATTTCCAGGTTTCCAGATAGCTGTCGATGTCTTCGCATTCGGCGCTGACTTCGATGCGCTCGCGGTCCATGCGCAGGTGGCGGATGCTTTGGTGTTTGGCTTCGTGCGCCTTGCTCAGCGCCGGGCGGTTGTCGCCGGCAATGTTTTGCATGACCGGGCAAAAACGGTTGTCGTCCAGGTCGAGCAAATCCCCCAGGCGCAGCAGGCAGGCCACAAAACGCGGGTGGCAGTCTTCTTGCGCCATGCCGGCCTCGCGGAAAGGCAGGCGTTCCATCATGGTGTCAAAGTCGCTGCCATGCATCAGGCAGATTTGCCCCAGCAGGCGGAACAGGCGGGAGGGGATCAGCTCGGTGCGCGGCGAGCTCAGGCCGATGGTTTGCCAGGGGGATTGCACCACTTCGCTGGCGCGGCGGGCATGTTGGCGGCGAAACCATTCCGCCATCAGTTGGCGGAATTTATCCACGGCATCCACCGGGGAATGCGCGCCAGCAAAGCATCGGCAGGGATCGCGGGCGTCAAACTGGCTGGCCAGCTGGTGCAGTTCGTGGTGTTCGTTGCGGCTCAGCTCGGCCAGGTAGTCCTTGAAGCCTTCTTCGGCCAGGGCGTCTTCCAGCGCTTTTTGCGGCACCACCATGCCGATATCGTGCCAGTAGGCGGCTTCCAGCAGCAGCCAGGTGTCGGTGGCGGTGAGCAAGGAGAGATTGTCGGCAAGCAGACGCTCGATATTCACCAGGATTTGCTTGCTGTGTGATTCGTCGTGACGGCTGTAGTGCGGAAACAGCGCGCCAACACTTTGCAGGGCCTTGGGAATCAGCTGTTGGTCAAACCCCCATTGGTTCACCAGCATGGCGAGTGAAGAATGTTTTTGACCTTTTTCTTCAAGGTGACGGATCAGCAAGTCGGCCATGGGGTGTCCTGGGGTGGCGTTGGGCTCAGTGTCATAAATGATAACACTGGCATGGCACACCCCTCAAAAGATCGCGGAGAGCAATCGGTCAGCGCCGCTCGCAACTCCGCATCGGGCCAGTAGCCAGGCCTGGCAAAGGCGGGCCATGAGCGCCAAGCCAGGGGAAGATTGGGCTGATGGTGCTGGCAAAATCTGGCCAACGCTGGCCAAACTGGGGGTTTTGTTCGGAATTGCGACATGGGCAACCATGGCTGTGTCATTCCGGCCCTGGGTGGATTTCCGCCCCGCCACTTTCGCGACACAATGCGCCGGTCACTGCTTGAGCGACCCCGCTTGAGCAGTGGCGGGCCCAGCCAGAAGCGGGCATGTGCCGCCGCACCGGACAGCGACCCTGACCGGTGCGGACTGCCTTCCTTGCGCCTGCTCCGGCGGCTCGCCCGATTACCTACGGAGTCCACACCATGCCGTCGTTTACCGAACTGTCCCGCGCACAAACCCCGCTGCGTGACGCCATCACTTCTGCTTACCGCCGCGACGAACGCGAATGCGTTCACACGCTGGTTCCGCAAGCCTCGCTCTCTCCCGCCCAGGTGCTGGACGTCAAGGGCCTGGCGCGCCGGCTGGTAACCGAAGTGCGCGCCAAGCGGACCCGGGCCAGTGGCGTGGACGCGCTGATGCATGAATTTTCGCTGTCCAGCCAGGAAGGCGTGGCGCTGATGTGTCTGGCCGAAGCGCTGCTGCGCATCCCGGACAAGCACACCGCCGACCGCCTGATCCGCGACAAGATCAGCAAGGGCGACTGGAAAGCCCACCTGGGGCAAAGCCAGTCGCTGTTTGTCAACGCCGCCACCTGGGGCCTGGTGGTCACTGGCAAGCTGGTGTCCACTCACAGCGAAACCAGCCTGTCCTCGGCGCTCACCCGCCTGATTGCCAAACAGGGTGAGCCGGTGATCCGCAAGGGCGTGGACCTGGCCATGCGCATGCTGGGCAAGCAGTTTGTCACCGGCGAAACCATCGACGAAGCACTGGCCAATGGCCGCGAGCGCGAAGCGCGCGGCTATCGCTTCAGCTACGACATGCTGGGCGAAGCGGCCATGACCGAAGCCGACGCCCAGCGCTATCTGGCCGACTACGAAATGGCCATCCACGCCATCGGCAAGGCCTCGACTGGCCGTGGCGTGTACGAAGGGCCGGGCATTTCGGTCAAGCTGTCGGCCATCCACCCGCGCTATAGCCGCGCCCAGCGCGAACGGGTGATGAGCGAGCTGCTGCCGCGCCTGAAAAAACTGCTGGTGCTGGCCAAGCAATACGATATCGGCCTGAACATCGACGCCGAAGAAGCCGACCGCATGGAGCTGTCGCTGGATTTGCTGGAAGCGCTGGCGTTTGATGCCGACCTGGCCGGCTGGAACGGCATTGGCCTGGTGGTGCAGGCTTACCAGAAACGCTGCCCGTACATCATCGACTACCTGATTGACCTGGCCCGGCGCAGCAACCACCGCTTCATGATTCGTCTGGTGAAGGGCGCTTACTGGGATGCCGAAATCAAGCGCGCCCAGGTGGACGGCCTGCCGGGTTATCCGGTGTACACCCGCAAGGTGTACACCGACGTGTCTTACCTGGCCTGCGCGCAAAAGCTGCTGGCCGCGCAAGACGCCATCTACCCGCAGTTCGCCACCCACAATGCCTACTCGCTGGCGGCGGTGTACGAGCTGGGCGAAGGCAAGGATTACGAATTCCAGTGCCTGCACGGCATGGGCGAAACCCTGTACGACCAGGTGGTGGGCGACGACAAGCTGGGCCGTGCCTGCCGCATTTACGCGCCGGTGGGCTCGCATGAAACCCTGCTGGCCTATCTGGTGCGCCGTCTGCTGGAAAACGGGGCCAATACCTCGTTTGTGAACCGCATTGTGGACGAAACCGTCAGCATCGACGACCTGATTGCCGACCCGGTGGAAGAGTCCCTCCGTCTGGATGGTCAGCCGCACGACAAGATTGCCCTGCCGCGCGCGCTGTACGGCGCGGTGCGCGCCAACTCGCGTGGCATTGATCTGTCCAGCGAACACGCGCTGGCCACCCTGTCGCTGGGCCTGGCGGACAGCAGCCATGAACCCTGGCAGGCCCTGCCGATTCTGGCCGACGGCGATGTGACCAGCGCCGCCGCGCTGCCGGTACTCAACCCGGCCAACCACGCCGACAAGGTGGGCACGGTGCAGGAAGCCACGCTGGCCGATGTCGATGCCGCGCTGAGCGCCGCCACCGCTGCCGCACCGCGCTGGGCCGCCACCCCGGTGACCGAACGTGCCGCCTGCCTGCTGCGCGTGGCCGACGCCATGGAAGACAATCTGGCCACGCTGATGGGCCTGGCGATTCGCGAAGCCGGTAAATCCATTCCCAACGCCATTGCCGAAGTACGCGAGGCGATTGATTTCTGCCGTTACTACGCCGAACGCATCAGCCTGGAATTCCACAATGACACCCATCAGGCGCTGGGCCCGGTGGTGTGCATCAGCCCGTGGAATTTCCCGCTGGCCATCTTTACCGGCGAAGTGGCCGCCGCGCTGGCCGCCGGCAACCCGGTGCTGGCCAAGCCGGCAGAACAAACCGCGCTGATTGCCACCCTGGCCGTGCGCCTGTTCCACGCCGCCGGCGTGCCGCGTGATGTGCTGCAACTGCTGCCGGGCCGGGGCGAAGTGGTGGGCGCGGCGCTGACCGGCGACGCCCGTATCAAGGGCGGCATCTTCACCGGCTCGACCGAAGTGGCCAAGCTGATTCACCGCACCCTGGCGGCGCGCAGCGAAGAAGTGCCGCTGATTGCCGAAACCGGCGGCCAGAACGCCATGATCGTCGACAGCTCGGCACTGCCCGAGCAAGTGGTGGCCGACGTGATCAACTCGGCCTTCGACAGCGCCGGCCAGCGCTGCTCGGCACTGCGCGTGCTGTATCTGCAGGAAGACATTGCCGACAAAGTAGTGAGCATGCTCAAGGGCGCGATGGACCAGCTGACCGTGGGCAACCCGGCGCTGCTGTCCACCGACATTGGCCCGGTCATCGACGCCGAAGCGCGCGACGGCCTGCTGGCGCACATCACCCGGATGAAGGGCGAAGCCAGAAGCTGCTACCAGACCCGCCTGGGCGACGATTGCACCAACGGCACCTTTGTGCCGCCGACGCTGTTTGAAATCGACCGCATCGACCAGCTCAAGCGCGAAGTGTTTGGCCCGGTGCTGCATGTCATCCGCTTTGCCGCGCCAGAGCTGGCCCAGGTGATCCGTGACATCAACGCCACCGGTTACGGCCTGACCCTGGGCGTACACAGCCGCATCGACGACACTATTGATCTGGTGTGCGACACCGCCCATGTGGGCAATATCTACGTCAACCGTAATATCGTCGGCGCAGTGGTCGGCGTGCAGCCGTTTGGCGGTGAAGGCTTGTCTGGCACCGGCCCGAAAGCCGGCGGCCCGCTGTATCTGCACCGGCTGATCCGCAGCGCGCGTGCGCCGCAACTGGCCGCCCCGGAGCAAGCGCCGCCCGCGCTGGAGCGTCTGGCCCAGCTGCGCGCCGCGCTGCCGATGCTGAAATGCCTGAGCCGTCAGGAATGCGACCAGTTGCAACACTGGGCCGACCTGGCCGCCCGCCACACCCCGCTGGCGCAGATGCAAACCCTGCCAGGGCCGACCGGGGAAACCAACACCCTGCGCTTTGCCCCGCGCGGCACGGTAGCCTGCGTGGCCGACCACGCCCCGGCGCTGGTGGCGCAGCTGATTGCCGCGCTGGCCACCGACAACCGCGTGCTGCTGGGTGGCGCGGCGGCGGACGAAGTGATGCACGCGCTGCCGCAAACGCTGGCCATTGCCTGGCTGGCCTCGCCGGTCACCCAGCCAACGCTGGATGCCGTGCTGTACGCTGGCGACGCCGCCGGAGCCAGCGCGCTGCGTCAGGCGCTGGCCGAACGCAGCGGCGCGCTGGTCAGCGTGCATGGGGTCGATCAAGTGGGCGAAGCCGATTTGTACCGGCTGGTGGCCGAACGCACGGTAAGCGTGAACACCACGGCGGCAGGTGGGAATGCCAGCCTGATGACGATTGGCGATTAAGCGTTGCGCACACACCCCGCCTGGCGTTGTGGTGTGGTGTGTGCTGTCTGCGGCAGCGCGTCGGGCCAGGCGCGCTGCGCTGGGTTTTGTTTAGGGACGCGCGGATTGATTCAGAAAAATCGTGTTTGCCAAAAGCAAAACCCAGCAAAATCAACACCTTGGATTCCCGCTTTCGCGGGAATGACGATTTTTTCGGCGTTTCCTCAGGCAAATGCTGAAAAAAATCGCCCCCTGTTCTATTACAAGTGTTTGGGTGAAAACGCACGCAACGGCCAGCCCGCCGTGCGTTTTCACGTACAATCCTGGGCGCGCACCATAAGTGCGTCCAAATCACCGGGCTTTGCCGCGCAGCAAGGCAAAAGCCGGTTTTGATACCTGTTGCCGGGAGAACCGGCAGCCAGTTTCATTCCACAATCAGAGGAAGAAGACTATGTCTCACAAACTTTTGACCATCTCGTGCGCAGTGGCTGCTGCGTTGTCCATCGCCGCCTGCGGCAAGAAGGAAGAAGCCAAGCCGGCAGACACCGCTGCGGCCCCGGCTGCTGCGGCTCCGGCAGGTGACCTGGTGGTCAAGCTGGGTTTTGCCGCGCCGCTGACCGGCCCGCAAGCCCACTACGGTGAAGAATATAAAAACGGCGTGACCCTGGCCATCGAAGATGCCAACGCTGAAAAACCGACCATCGACGGCAAGCCGGTGAAGTTTGAGCTGGTGGCCGAAGACGACCTGGCCGACCCGAAGGCAGCCACCCAGATCGCGCAAAAGTTTGTGGACGCCAAGGTGAACGGCATTATCGGTCACTTCAACTCGGGCACCTCGATCCCGGCTTCCAAGATCTATTCCGACGCCGGCATTCCGCAAGTGGCCATGGCCACCGCCCCGGCCTACACCCAGCAAGGCTTCAAGACCACCTTCCGTTCGATGACCTCGGACACCCAGCAAGGCACGGTGATGGGCAAGTTTGTGGTGGAAGTGCTCAAGGCCAAGAAAGTGGCGATCATCGACGACCGCACCGCCTATGGCCAAGGTCTGGCTGATGAATTCGAAAAGGCCGTCAAGGCCAACGGCGGCGAAGTGGTGAAGCGTGAATTCACCACCGACAAGGCCACCGACTTTGCCGCCATTCTGACCACCCTGAAGGGCGTCAGCCCGGATGCGGTGTTCTACGGCGGTGCCGACGCCCAGTCCGCCCCGATGGCCAAGCAGATGAAGCGCCTGGGCCTGAAAGCGCCGCTGGTGTCGGGCGAAATGACCAAGACCCCCACCTTCCTGAAGCTGGCCGGCAAGGAAGCCGAAGGCAGCATCGCCTCGCTGGCTGGCCTGCCGCTGGACCAAATGCCCAAGGGCAAGGACTACGAAACCCGCTACAAGGCACGTTTCAATGCTGACGTGGCCACCTACTCGCCGTACGGCTACGACGCCACCCGCGTGGTGATCGAAGCGATGAAGAAAGCCAACTCGGTTGAGCCGGCCAAGTACCTGCCGGAACTGGCCAAGATCGAATACGCTGGCGTAACCTCGTCGAGCTGGGCCTACGACGACAAGGGTGACCTGAAAGACGGCGGCATCACCGTGTACAAGGTAGAAAACGGCGAATGGAAGGTCATGCAGACCGTGGGCAAGTAATTACCCGCCTGTAGCCAGCTCAGGAAGTGCTGAAAAAACCTTGATTCCCGTGCATGCCTGAGCACATAGCAAACACCCCCGCCGCGATGCCTTCGCAGCGGGGGTGTTTGCATGCCACATCAGTTTTTGCCAAAGCCCTGATGCCAGCGGGTGCGGGCTTCGCGTGCCTGCTCGAACATCTGCTCCAACGCCTCGCCATCGCCGGCTTCCACCCACTGCGTCAGCTGGGCCAGCTGGGCCTGGTAGGCGTGCAGGTCGGCCAGCAGGGCGTCGCGGTTGGCCAGGCTGATGTCGCGCCACATTTCCGGGTGGCTGCCGGCAATCCGGGTAAAGTCGCGAAAGCCGGTGGCGGCAAAGTCGAAGCAGCGCTCGGCGTCGGCTTTTTGCCGGATCATGTCCACATAGCTGAACGCCAGCAGGTGCGGCAGGTGGCTGACGCTGGCAAACACCGCGTCGTGCTCGTCCGGGCGCATGGTGAACACCGTGGCACCGCTGGCCTGCCACCAGTGGCTGATGGCGGCTACTGCGTCGGGCTGGGTGTCGGCCAGCGGGGTGAGCACCACCCGGCGCTGTTCAAACAGGCCGTACTGCGCGGCCACCGCGCCAGAGCGGTCGGAACCGGCAATCGGGTGGGCGGGCACGCAGTAGCCCAGGTGCTTGGGCAGATGCTGGCGCATCAGCGCGGCCACGTCGCCCTTGGTGCTGCCGGCGTCGCTGACAATCGCCTGCGCCGGCAGCACCGGGGCAATGGCGTCAAACACCCGGCCCATCTGCCCCACCGGGGTGGCCACCAGCACCAGGTCGGCGTGCTGCACCGCCAGGGCCGGGTCGTGGCTGGCCTGGTCAATCACCCCCAGTTCGATGGCGCGCTGCAGGTTTTCTGCTGAACGGCCCACGCCCACCACCTGGCTGACCAGGCCGGCGCGTTTCATCGCCAGCGCAAACGAGCCGCCAATCAGGCCCACGCCAATTACTACCAGTTTGCCGATGCTGCGCACCACAGTTCTCCTTGCGCGCTGGCGCGGTTGCCAGCGGGGGTCAGATTGTTCATGTTTCAACGGGCTTTTCGCGCCGCTAAAGAAACGCTGAAAAAATCGTCATCCCCGCGCAGGCGGGGATCCAGGGGGTTGATGTTGCCGGGGGTTGCCTGATACCGCGCCAGCCAGTGCGGCAAGGCCCATCACCACGCCAGCAGGATTTGCTGAGCGGCGCTTACTTGGGGCCGGCCACAAAATCCACCTGCAGGCGTTTGCCGTGCAGATCCAGCAGCAGCAGCCAGTCCTGCCGGCCCGTCACGCACACCGGCAGCATGATATCGGCCTGCCAGCGGCCATGGCCCTGGTCGCGCAGCGGAAAACGCGCGCTGCCCATGTCCATGCCGGCCATGGCGAATTCCACCACCGGCGGCGGGCTGTTGGCCGGCCAGCCGTCCAGCTGCACCGGAAAATGCTGGCCATGGCGGGCCGGGCGCAAAAAACGCAGGCTGACGCCGTCGGCCAGCGGGCAGCCCTGGTTCAGGTCGGCGCAACTTACCCGCTCCGGGGTGCTGTGCTGGCGGGCCAGATAGGTGTTGATCAGCCAGAACTTCACCCCGGCAAAAATCAGCAGCGCCACGCCAATCAGCGCCCATTTGCGTTGGCTGTCGCTCATGCCCACGCTCCCCGCATCAGCGCCACGCCGTGGGCACCCTGCTGGTGTGCGCAGGCCAGATCCGCCGCGCTGAGCCCGCCCAGCGCGTATACCGGCAGGCGCGGGCCAGCCTGGGTCAGCCGGCAGGCCAGACCTTCCCAGCCCAGCGGCGGCGCGTCCGGATGGCTGGCGCTGGGCTGCACATGGCCGAGCAAGGCGTAGTCCAGCCCCAGCTTGGCGGCGTGTTGCAACTCATCCACCCGGTGGGTAGATGCGCCCACCCAGGCAAAGTCCGGGCGCTGGCGGCAGGCAACCAGCCGCGCGCTATTCAGATGCACGCCGTCAATCGGCCAACCGGCCAGCCAGTCGGGGTCGGCGTTGACCAGTAGCCGGCAACCGGCGGGGCGGGTGTGTTCGGCCAGTTTCGCCACCCAGTCGGCCAGTTCGGCGCGTGAATAGCCGGGTTCGCGCACCAGCAGCAGACGCAGGCCGTGGGCCAGTTGTGCCGGCAGCGCGGCCAGAATGCGTGCCTGGCCGATTTCGCCCGCGCAGGTCAGCGCAGCCAGGTCGGGCAGCGACAGCGCGCGCAAGATGGGCGTATTGGCCGGCAGCATTGGACTGACGTCCAGCTGGCCGGGGTGTTGCCAGCGCAGTTGCTGGCCTTCCTGCGCGTGCGGCTCGCCCTGCCAGGCGCTGATGCGGTAAAAGCGCAGATGGACATGGGCGTGCGGATAGATAAATTGTTGCACCAGCCACGGCGTGGCGGCGGTAACGGTGATGGCCAGTTCTTCCTGCAGCTCGCGCACCAGCGCGGCGTAAGGCGCTTCGCCGGGTTCAATCTTGCCGCCGGGAAACTCCCAGTAGCCGGCGTAGGCCTTGCCGGGCGGGCGCGAGGCCAGCAAAAAACTGCCGTCGGGGCGTTGCAGCACCCCGGCGACCACTTCGAGCATCTTGGACATGGTGTGGCGGGTTCTCAACGATAGGCAAAGTCAGGTGGGGGTTCAGTCGGCCTTGCGTTCAGCCGGGGTACGCCCGGCCCAGTCGCAGGCAAACTGCCAGGCCACCCGGCCACTGCGCGCGCCACGGGTCAGCGCCCACAGCAGCGCAGCGCGTTCGGCCTGGGCGGTAAGCTTAAGCCGGTAATGTGCCAGCCAGACGCTGACGGCGGCCAGATAGGTGTCCTGGTCAAACGGATAAAACGACAGCCACAGGCCAAAGCGCTCAGACAGCGAAACTTTTTCTTCTACCGCTTCGCCGGGGTGGATTTCGCCATTGACGTTGCGGGTGTCGAGGTTGTCCTGCATGCGCTCGGGCATCAGGTGGCGGCGGTTGGAGGTGGCGTAGATCAGCACATTGTCGGCGCGCTGGGCAATGCCGCCGTCCAGCGCGGTTTTCAGCGCCTTGTAGGCATCGTCGCCTTCTTCAAACGACAGGTCATCACAATACAGAATGAAGCGCTCGGGCCGCCCCGCCACCAGACTGACAATATCGGCCAGATCGGCCAGATGGGTTTTGTCCACTTCAATCAGGCGCAAGCCCTGCGCGGCCAGCGCCGGCAGCAGTGCCTTGACCATCGACGACTTGCCGGTGCCGCGTGCGCCGGTCAGCAGCACATTATTGGCGGGTCGGCCAGCCACAAACTGGCGGGTGTTGCGCAGCAGCCGGGCTTTTTGCTCGTCCACGCCGATCAGCGCGTCCAGCGCCAGCGCGTGCGGCTGGCTCACGGCTTCCAGCGTGCCACGCCCGCCGGGGGTGACCCGCCAGCGCCAGGCGGTGGCGTTCCAGTCGATGGCAGCCGGGGCAGGCGGCAGCCAGGCTTCCAGGCGCGCCAGCACGGCTTCGGCGCGAATCAGCAGGGTGCTCAGCTCAGAGGTGGACATGGCAGATTTCCTGTAATAGGGGGGCTGATGGCGTCAGGGAAAGCGTTATTCAGCAGTCTGGACCCCGCCTGGCGGGGAGGACAGTTGTTCAGCGTTTCCTTAGCGCAGCGAGATTACCGGCCAGCCATACGCCTGGGCGTGGCTACGCAGCGCATCGTCCGGGTCTACCGCCACCGGGTCGCTCACTTGCTCCAGCAGCGGGATGTCATTGCGTGAATCGCTGTAAAACCAGCTGCGCGGAAAATCGCCCAGGGTTTGCCCGCGTTCGGCCAGCCAGGCGTTCAGCCGGGTGATCTTGCCGTCCTGAAAGCACGGCGTGCCCAGCGGCTTGCCGGTGTAGCGGCCATCGGCACCTACCTCGGCCTCGGTGGCAATCAGGTGTTCCACCCCCAGTTCGGCGGCAATCGGGCCGGTGATGAAGCGGTTGGTGGCGGTGATGATCACCACGCAGTCGCCGTTGGCCTGATGTTGCTGGACCAGCGCACGGCCCTTGGCGGTGATGATCGGGCGGATATGGCTATCCAGGTATTGCCGATGCCAGGCATCCAGCTGTTCGCGGCTGTGGGCGGCCAGGGGTGCCAGCTGGAAGTCGAGAAAGGCGTAGATATCCAGGGTGCCGGCCTTGTAGTCGGCGTAAAAGCGGTCGTTTTCCCGGTTGTAGTGGTCGGCATCCAGCGCGCCCTGGGCAATCAGGAAACGCGGCCATTCCACGTCGGAATCACCGGCCAGCAGGGTATTGTCGAGGTCAAACAGGGCAAGATTCATGGCAGAGCTTCAAGAGGGAAGGGGCGGCTCAGTCCTGCAGCAGCCGGGATTGCAGAATATTTTTCACCAGCGGCACGGTCACGGGCCGTTGCAGCGCCAGCGAGTAGCGATCCAGTGTGTCGAGCATGCTGGTCAGGCTGGACAGGTCACGCCGCCAGTGGGTGAGCAGATAGCGGAACACTTCGTCCGGCACGTTCAGTTGGCGGGCACCGGCATGGCGGCGCAGCGCGGTGAGCTTGTCGCTGTCGGACAGCGGCTTGACTTCCAGCACCAGGCCGGAGGCCAGCCGGGTGGCCAGGTCGGGGCGCAGCGCCAGCTGGGCCGGCGGCAGGCGGCCTGCCGTGAGCAGGCGGCCACCGGATTCTTTCAGGGCGTTGAACACCGAAAACAGGGTGATCTGGTCGTCCGGGTCAAGGTCGTCCACGTGGTCAACCGCCACTGCGCTGGCCTCGCGGACAAAATCCGGCAGGCGTTCGCTGCGCGCATCCAGATAAATGGCGGCCCGGCCTAGCGCGTGGGCGTGCTCCACCCAGGCGTTGAGCAGGTGGGACTTGCCGCTGCCGCCCTCGCCCCACAAGTGAACAAAACGTTCGGCTGGCGGGGCCGCTGCGGTGAGCGCGGCAATGACTTCCCGGTTGCGCTCGGCAATGAAGGTGTCAAAGGCCGGCGCGGGAGGCGGGCTGAGGTCGAGGATCAGTTGGTTCAACGGTGTGCGTCGCCGGTGGCAAATCATGAAAAAAACATCAGGAGGCGATTTTACCGTATTTGCGGCAAAAGCTTGTGGCTTCTCGCACGCATGGGCTGACAAAAGCCCGCCCCCCGCTACCGGGCAGGGCAGCGGGGGGCGGGGTGGGGTGGCTTGGGCGGTGGCCCCTGCCGATGGATTACATCTTGACGAAAGCCAGATCGCTGAAGGTGAATGCCGGCGTTCCGCTGAGCTTGATGGCCAGGTCATCGCTGGTAAAGCTGCTGGCACTGGTTTGATCCAGCACCAGATAGGTATCACCGGCAAAGGCAAACGCAGTGACCTTGGGCGCGCTGGCCGAGCCGGCCACTGCCGCCTGGTTAAGCAGCGAAGCCAGGGTGGCACCGCCCGATGGCGTCAGGGTGGTCAGGGTAGTGGGCAGGGTGGCGCTGAGGCTCAGGGTAAACTTGACCTTGTCCTGACCATGAACAAAATCGCTGAGGGTCAGGGTATTGCCGCCGCTGCTGTGGTCGCCCACATAGCCCTGGGTCATCCAGAACACATCGCTGCCGTTGCCGCCGGTCAGGGTGATCTGGCCGGTGTGGACATTGGGCGTACCCAGCGAGCTGGCGTGGGTGACCGGAGCCAGGGTGTCGTTACCGTTACCGCCATCCAGCAAGTCGTTGCCGCCCTGACCGACCAGGGTGTCAGCACCATCCCGGCCCAGCAGCACATTATTGCCAGCGTTGCCCAGCA
This sequence comes from Aquaspirillum sp. LM1, assembly GCF_002002905.1. NCBI lineage: Bacteria > Pseudomonadati > Pseudomonadota > Betaproteobacteria > Neisseriales > Aquaspirillaceae > Aquaspirillum > Aquaspirillum sp. LM1. The sequence goes on from NZ_CP019509.1 coordinate 1,800,374, forward strand.
GGTAATTGACCAGCTCGTTGCCAAAACCGTCGATATTGGCCGTGCCGGTCATCAGCAAGCGCTCGACATTGCCGGTGGTCACCGGCACATCGACGCTATCGGGAATGAACATTTCGCCGGCTTGCAAAGAGAAGCTGACGCTGGTTTGCACGGTGTCGTAGCCATCATTCACATTTTCAATCACGCGGTTGTGGATATTGTTGATGACATAGGTGTCGTTGCCCGCTCCCCCCATCAGGTCGGATTTTACATCGCCTTGTGTGGCGTTGAGCGTATCGTCACCCGCATCGCCATAGACATACGACCCCCGGTCGCCATTGGCCAGCGTACCACTCACATATAAGGTGTCGCTGCCCAAGCCACCATGGACATGCTGCTCCCCGCCTTTGTCTCCCAGGGTATAGATGGTGTCATTGCCTTCGCCACCATCAATCAGCACATCCTGGCCAGCAGAACCATAAATGACATTGTTGGCGGCATTGCCAATGGCGGTTTGCCCATCCGCTGTCATCCGCAAGGTTTCCACATTGTCTGCCAGGGTGTGGCTCACGGAGGCATAGACCGTATCCACGCCTTCATTGGCTTGCTCGGTCACCACATCAGCAGTGTGATCCACATAATAGGTATCGTTGCCCAAACCGCCAATCAGGGTATCTGCCCCCTGCTTGCCATCCAGGCGATCGTTGCCCGCCAGACCCATCAGGGTATTGTCCAGTGCATTACCGTTGAGCATATTGCCCAGCTCATTGCCCTGCCCCACCACGGCCAGAGTGCCCAGCAAGTTCAGCCCTTCCTGATTGGCACCCAGCGTGTAATCGAGGTAGGCATAAATGGTGTCATTCCCTTCGTTGGCCAGCTCGATCACGCTGTCACCGGCCTGATCCACATAGTAGTAGTCATTGCCGGTGCCGCCCAGCATGGTGTCCGCACCCTGTTTGCCGTCAATCCGGTCATCACCAGCCAGGCCAGTCAAGGTATTGGCCAGCGCGTTCCCGGTCAATCCATTGGCCAGCTCATTGCCCTGGCCCTGGGTGGCCTGGCCCATCAACACCAGATGTTCCAGATCATTGCCCAAGGTGTAATTGATCGAGGCGTACACCGTGTCGGCAATGCTGTCATTCGCCTGTTCAATAATCTGGTCATCAACAGAATCCACATAGTAGGCGTCATTGCCTGCGCCACCACTCAGGGTATCGCTGCCTGCGCCACCATCCAGCGAATCGCTGCCGTCCTCTCCCAGCAATTGATCATTGCCCAGCCCGCCCAGCAGACGGTCATTGCCTTGTCCGCCACGAATCACGTTGTCTGCGGCGTTACCGGTGATCTGGTTGTTCAATGCATTGCCCTGGATAGTCAGCGCCGCCGTGCCGGTAGCGGTGTAGTTGACGGTGGTGGCATCCATCACATAGCTGGTATTGGTGCCAAGATTACTCACCACACGGTTCAATACGGTTTGCGCATCGTTGCCGCTGCCATCCTGAACGGCTTGTGCATCGTTGCCGCTGCTCGGGTCGGTGTAGCTGACCGTCACCGCTTGCCCGGCCAGCACCGGATCGGCCAGCGTCAGGGTCACTGTGCGTGCCGTGGCGTTGACCACTGGCGTGCCAGTCAGGCTGACGGTCACGCCTGCCACCTTGACATTGAATGCCGACAGCGCCGGTGGATGGGCAGCATCCAGCGGGCTGGTGTCGCTATAGGTCAGCACCAGGGTGCTGTCCGTCAGGCTGGCGCTTTGCAGCACCGGTGGGGTGACGTCAGCGGGTGTTGTCAGGTTATTGACCGGGGTGGCCGCCAGTGAGGTGGCATCGTTACCATAGCGGTCCTGAATGGCGGCGCTATCGTTGCCGCTGCTCGGGTCGGTATAGCTGACGGTCACCGCCTGGCCATTTTGTACCGGGCTGGCCAGGGTCAGGGTCACGGTTCTGGCCAGGGAATTAACACTGGCGGCACTCACACTGGCGGCATTGCCGTTCACCATCACGGCAAACGCGCCAAGCGGCAGCGCAACACTGTCCAGCGGGCTGGCATCACTGTAGCTGAGCACCAGCTGATTGCCATTCACGCTGGCCTGGGTGAATACCGGCGGCGCGCTTTCTGCTGGCAACAGCTGATTCTGCTGGCTGAGCTTGGTGAACATCAGGTCGCCAATGCCCAGCGGCATGGAATAATTGAGCTTGATGGCCAGATCGTTGCTGGAGAATGTGCTGGCATCGCTCTGGTCAAGCACCAGATACGCGCAGCCCACGTTTTCATTCAGGATGATGGTCACTTGGGGTGCCGCCGCAGAGCCCCGGCTGGCAGCTTGATCCACGGCGCTGGCCAGCGTCATGCCGGCGGTCAGGGTAAGGGTGTTCACCGTGGTGGGCACTAGGGCAGCTTCACTCAGGGTCAGGCTGATTTTGTCCACGCCGCGTTCAAAGTCGGAAATGTACACGCCCTGGATGCCGACTGGCTGGCTTGGCGAGTAGTAATTGCCGCTAAATTCATTCGGGTTCCAGCCATCCTTATGGTCACCCACAAACCCTTCGGCCATCACAAAAATATCTGCGCCATTGCCGCCGCTCAGTTGCATGTTGCCGGTCAGCACGCGGGTATTTTCGGTCATGTGGCTATGCGCCACCGGCGCAATCACATCGTCGCCATCGCCCCCTTCCAGCGTGTCATCTCCACCTTGGCTAATCAGCGTGTCGTTGCCAGCCAGGCCTTTTAACAAACCGCTGGCCTGATTGCCCAGAAGATAATTGTCACTGGCGTTGCCAACTACATTAAAACTCTCGCTATTTTTAGCGATCAGATTCTCAATATTGGCCGACAAGGTAATCAGCGACACAACCAGATTGGCTCCTGGCATCACGTATACGCTATCGTTGCCTTCATCCGGCTGCTCAACCAAAAGGGTAGCCAGGTAAGCAATTTCATACCGGTCGTCACCGCTTCCCCCAACCAGCCTATGGCTGCCACCCAGCCCGCTATTGAGCACATCATTACCGGCCTCGCCATATAGCCTGTCACCGTTATTGCCGCCACCAAGCAATGTATCGTTGCCGGCACCGCCCATCAGATTATTGGGTTTGCTGTCCCCCGTCATCAGGTTGTCGAGCGCATTGCCCATCACGTTGTACTGCGTGGCAGTCACGGTATAGCTGGTTTCGCCTGCCGCCATCTGGTAGGTTGGCACCGTCAGATTGCTGACAGAAAAATCCACTACGCTCGCGGCGTCATTGCCGGCCACATCCTGAATGGCCAGAAGATCATTACCGCTGGTCGGGTCGGTATAGCTGAAGGTCACTACCTGACCCGCCAGGACGGCATTGGCCAAGGTGATTAAAATAGTGTTATTGCTGGGATTGGCCGTCATACCATACGTCTGGGCAACAACGCCATCCACCTTAATGACATAGAGGCCACCCATTGAGGATTTCAGCGGGCTACTGTCGGTATAGCTCAACAGCACCTGGTCGCCATTTACCGTAGCGGATGTCAGCACGGGAGGCGTGACGTCGCCAAGCGGCGTGAGATTGCTTACCGCAATGTTATTCAGCGATGCGGCATCGTTTCCTGATGCATCCTGAATGGCCTGGCTGTCATTGCCGCTGGTTGGGTCGGTGTAGCTGAGGGTAACTGCCTGGCCATTCTGAGCTGGAGTGGCAAGGGTCAGCGTGATGGTTTTAGCCGTGGTGTTCACCACGGGTGCCCCACTCAGAGTGGCCACACTACCCGCCAGCTTCACCGAGAAGGCGCTCAGCAGCGGGCCCTGGCTGCTTAATACGTTGGTGTCGGTATAGCTGAGCACAACTTCATGGCCGGAAACAGTGGCGGATGTCAGCACAGGCGGGGTGGTGTCCACTGGCGTGATATTGCTTACGGCAACGTTATTCAGTGATGCTGCGTCATTTCCATACACATCCTGAATGGCCTGGCTGTCGTTGCCGCTGGTCGGGTCGGTGTAGCTGACGGTAACCACCTGACCATTCAACACCGGGTTGATCAGCGTCAGGGTGACGGTTTTTGCTGCTGTATCGACTTCTGGCACACCACCGCTCAGCAACACTGCGTTACCGGCCACGTTGACCGAAAATGCACTCAGCAACGGAATCTGGCTGTGCAATGCGCTGGCGTCGGCATAGCTAAGCACGAGCTTTTTACCATTGATGGTGGCGGATGTCAGTACAGGTGGCGTGATGTCTATCGGCGTGAGATTGTTTACCGTGACTTGAGCCAGCGATGCGGCATCATTTCCATACACATCCTGAATGGCCTTGCTGTCATTGCCACTGGTGGGATCGGTGTAGGAGACCGTCACCGCCTGACCATTCAGCACCGAGTTGACCAGCGTCAGGGTGATGGTTTTTCCCCCTGAGTTGACAACTGGCGTGCCGGTCAGCGCGACCACGCTATTATCCACTTTCACCGAGAAGGCGCTCAGCAATGGGCTGTTATTGACATCTAATCCGCTGGCATCGGCGTAGCTGAGCACGAGCTTGCTACCATTGATTGATGCCGAACGGAATACAGGGGCAGTAATATCGGGCGTATAGTTGCTTAACATGGCCATACCATCCATAGCATCTGCGCCGCCAATATCCTGTAATGCATCCATAGCATCCAGAATAAACTGACCGTCATCTGGCATGGGGTCGTTATATTTGACCAGCACCTGTTGGCCCGCCAGGACAGGGTTGGCCAGAGTCAATGTCAGTGTTCTGGCATTGCCATCAACCACGGCAACTCCGCTCAGTGCAACGGCTACGTTGTCAGCGAGAACTTCAAAACTGTCCAGGCTTGGCGGGTGGCTGGCATCCAGTGGCAAATCTGACGAAAACTGCACTTTGATGTTATTGCCATTTACGGAGCCACTTTCCATAAAAATGCGCCCACTCCAAGTCAGATCGTAATTCTGACTTGCCACCTCGGTATTGCTGCTGGCGGTATGCAAACGAACCTTCAGCACATTCGGGCCCTGATACAGAGATTGACCCAGCAACGATTGATCTAGCGACCAGTAGGTTTGGCCGGTGCTGTGATTGGCTGTTTCCCAGCTCATGCCGTTATTCACAGACACTTGCACTGTCTGGCCATCAACGGTAGGTGTTTGCAGGTGTCCACTAAGGGTTTGCACTGGCTGGAAAGTGATCAAATCGCTATCACTCACCCCAGTGTCAGCAGAAAACCGGACGGCGGCCATCGGTGCCGTGGTCAATGTAAATGAAGCTGCATCATTGCCAGCCAGATCCTGCACAGCCTGGACGTCATTATTGGTACTGGCGTCGGTATAGCTCAGAGAAACGGTTTGTCCCAATGCCACCGGGGTGCCAAGAGTCAGGGTGACCGTATGATGCACGGCATCAACCACGGGGGCACCGGTCAGGGCAACTGGGCTATTGTTGATCTTGGCGGCAAACTGGCTCAGCGCCGGTGGATGAACGGCATCCAGTTGGGTGATTTCGGTGTAATGGACAATCAGGGAAGTACCAGCAACTTCCAGCCGGGAAACCACCGGCGCAATGCTGTCAACACTGCCTGTGGTATTCAGCAGCACGGACACACTGTTGCCGCTGTAGCTACCCACCACCAGATCCTGCTTGCCATCTTGATTAAGATCGCCGGCCCGAATATGTTTTGGCAGTGTATCCAGCTGAATATCCTGCTTGGCGGCAAAGCTGCCATCGCCATTGCCCAACAAAACTGAGACGGAGCTCGTATTGGCTGTGGCCAAGTCCACCGCGCCATCGCCATTGAGGTCAACCGCCACAATATCTGTAGGTGCCGTCCCCGTGGCGTAATGGCTAGCGGGGCCAAGCAGGCCATTACCCTGGTTCAGCTTGACAGAGACGCTACCAGCAAAGATGTCAACAGCGACTACATCCTGATAACCATCGCCATTCACATCCGCACTGGTCAGATTAAAAAGCTGGTTCTGATAGTCGCCTTCTTGGTAGCTCACACTGTTGGCAAATGTGCCATCGCCATTATTCATCAATACGGAGATAGTATTATTATAGCTAAGCGCAATGACATCCTGCTTGCCGTCATTGTTCAGATCCGTGGCATGCAATTGGTTAGCGTCACCCTCACTCGCCAAGGCATAGTTGACCGGAGCCGCCAGTGTGCCATCGCTCTGGCCAAGCAAGACACTGAGCGTCTGCTGCCCTTGTATTGTGCGGCTAACCAGCAGATCAAACCGTCCATCATTATTTACCTGTGCGGCAATGGCATCATAGACAGTTTCATTTTGCAGATAATATTGCTGATTGGTAAAGCCATTTTGGGCAGAACCCCGATTAACGACCACCGCATTATAGATACGGGAAACCAAATCAAGATGGCCATCACCATTTAAGTCTGCCAGTTCGCAGCCCCACTCCCCATTCGGCTGTCCAGTGCCACTGGCATCATTGGCAAAAGAACCATCTCCATCATTAATTAGCGTGCTCGCGTCATTGAAGATTCCGGTAGTCTGAATGTCCAGTGTGCCATCACCATTCAGATCCCCCAAGGCCAGCCCTCCCATCTCTTGGCTGGCCTGATAAGTGACACTGCTGGCAAACTGCGCCGGCGCGGGCAGCGTATGGGCAAATTCAAGCTGGGCGCGCGCTGAAAATGGCGCGTTGACTGCCGGAGACAGCTGCCAGAACCCTGCACCAACCTCCACTGCACTGGCCGCCACCTGCGCCCCCGTGGCGCGAGTCAATGCCTCGACAAAGGCATATCCTGGTTCGCCGGCTCCGGTATGGCACGACCAGAAAGCCACGTCCAGATCCCGCTCGGCAGCACCATCAAAACGCTGGCAAAAGTCAGCGGCTGTCAGGGCTTGCCCGGCAATCATCACACCGCCGGGCATCCCATGCGACAGCCAATGCAGTTGGGTCAGGCCAGCGCTGGCCAGTGCCTGCCAGAATTCACCCAGCGCCTCGCTGGCACTGTGAACCAGACGCAAATGCACCGACGCCGGCAAGTCAGCCAGCAGTACCGGCAAATCCTGCAAGGTGGCATCGGCGATCAATATGCACGTATAGGACTTATCCATTTTTTAATGCCCTTGTATTATCGTTGAAAATAAAATAAACATCAACGAATACTTTATCACAAGGTCATCAATGCATCAATCAAACGCAGTGGCCCATCCATTAGGGCTGATGACTGACCGAACGGACTGTTACCTGCCAGTGACATAAACCAGGTTTAGCCATTTATGGTGGTAGTTCACCAGGCAAAGATCACAATCTCGTGTTATCACCTGTCATTGCATTTGCCTGGAAAAATGGATAAGCAAGTTACATTGCACGTCGTGCATTCCTGACTGGCTGGTCGCCCGCCTAGGGATACGCTGAAAAAATCGTCATTCCCGCGAAGGCGGGAATCCAGGGTGTTGATTTTACTGGGTTTTGTTTTTGGCAAAAACGGTTTTTCTGAATAAATCAGCGCGTCCCTAGCCCATCCGCACCCGCCGCAGCCCCCAGACAAACACCGTTACCCCAATCAGCAGCATGCTGGCCAGCGAGCGCCACAGCTCGGTCAGACCCTGGCCCTTGAGCAGCACGCCAAACGAAGCATCGATGTAATAGTGCATCGGCGACAGATACATCAGCGCGCGCAGCCAGGCTGGCATGGCTTCAGGCGGCGTCCACGCGCCGGATAAAAAGATCATCGGTGCCAGAATCAGGATCGACAACATGCCCACCTGCGCCAGATTGCGCGCCACGGTGGCAGCCGCCAGGCCCAGGCCAGCGGTGGTGAATACATACAGCGCGGTCAGCAGCAAAAACAGCAGCGGGTTGCCACGAATCGGAATGGCAAAACCCAGGTGCAGCACGGCAAACAGCGCCAGCGCGCTGCCCAGCACAATCACCACCGTCATCGCCAGCACCTTGGGAAACACAATCTGGAAGGGCGACAAGGGGCTGACCAGCAACTGCTCCACCGTGCCGCGTTCTTTTTCCCGCACCATGGCCGCCGCAGGCAGCAGGATGGCAAACACGGTGACAATATTCAGCAGTTCGGTAATCCCCATAAACCAGCTGTCCAGCTGGTTGGGGTTGAACCACACCCGGATCTGGTTATCAATCACCGGCAGCGTGCCGCCGCCGCCGCCGTTCAGGCTGGCGGCCTGTTCCAGGCCAAAGCGGCTGACCATCAGGTTGGCGTAGCTGGCCGCCAGAAAACCCAGCACCGAGTTGGTGGTGTCCACTTGCAGCTGCACCGAGGTGGGCAGGCCGCGTTGCAGGTCGGCCTGAAAGCCGGGCGGGATGGACAACACCAGCATGCTGCGCCCATCGTCCAGCCGCGCCTGCGCCTGGCTGTCGTGCGCAATCTGGCCGTCGATGCGGAAATATGGCGGCACAAAGCGGGAAATCAGCTCGCGCGAGGCGGCGGACTGGTCAAAGTCCTGCACCACAGTGGCGGCGCGGTTCAGTTGCAAGCTCACCCCAGACGCCGCCAGAAAAATATCCACGCTGAAGGCGTAAACAATAAACGCCAGCAACACCCGGTCGCGCAGCAGCTGGCGCATTTCCTTGACCAGCATCACCCGCAGCCGCAGCCACGCCAAAGACAGATCCGACCACGTCATGTGCTGGGCCTTTTGGTAAACAGCAGATAGCCGGCGGTGAACAGCGCGCCAGCGTAAGCGGCCAGAATCAGCAGCTCCGGCCACAGGGCAGCCAAGCCCACGCCCTTAAGAAAACACCCCACGGCAATCCGGGTGTAGTACACCGCCGGCATCAAGTGGGCAATGCCCTGCGCCAATGGCTTGAGCGACGGAATCGGAATAATAAAGCCGGAATACAAGATGGCCGGCACCAGGGTCACAATCAGGGTGACGATCATCGCCGCCATTTGCGTGCGCACCAGCACCGACACCAGCAAACCAATCCCGGTGGTGCACAGCACATACACCACACTGGCCAGCATGAAAAAGCCAAAGCTGCCCTTGAATGGCACATGGTACAGCCACACCGCCATCGCCCATAAAATCAGGATGTTCAGCGTGGAAATTGCCACATACGGTGCCAGCTTGCCCAACAGGAACTCGCCCCGGCTGGTGTTGGACGCGTACAGATTGAAAATCGACCCACGTTCTTTTTCACGCACCACGCCCAGCGCGGTGAGAAAGGGCGGCGAGGCAATCAGGATGAACATGATCAGCTTGGGTGCCAGCCCCCAGATGCTGGAAATGCTCTGGTTGTACAAATAGCGGGTGTCCAGCTTCACCGGCTGCAAAGCGCGACGGGCCTCTTCCGGCGTGACCCCCAGCTGGCCGGCCTGGCTGGCCAGATTATCCAGGCTGGCCGCAGCATTGATGGCGGTAATGTAGCCCTTGGCAATCAGCGCCCGGCTGGGAAATGTACCGTCCAGCAGGGTTTGCACCTGCGCCGGCTGGCCAGACAGCAACTGGCGGCCAAATTGCGGCGGAATGATGATCACCGCCCGCAACTGATTGGTGGACAACAGCTCGCCCGCCTGGCGTTCGTTGTCCAGCTGACCATAAAAGCGGAAATAATGCGAGGCGCTGAAGCGTTCGACATAGGCGCGGCTTTGCGCGCTGCGGTCGTAATCCACCACACCCAGCGGCAGATGGTCCACATCCAGCGACAGGCCGTAGCCAAACAGCAGCATCAAAAAGGCCGGCACGATAAACGCCAGGGCAAAAAACAGCCGGTCGCGAATGATCTCGCGCCATTCCTTGCTGGCCACGGCGAGGATGCGTTGTCGGTTCATGGGGGAGCAATCCAATGCGCCGTGAGCAGGGGTAGCGCGTAAGTCAATGTAATCGACATATCGGGTCAGAGGCTTGAACCTTGCAGCTCCTTGGCATGTTGTGCGTCTCGCCAGATGCCAGGCAGATAAGAATCTGTACCCAGCCTGCTGGGGCATTTCCAAAAACACTGTTCTCGAACAAGCGATTGTACCAGCGTAAACGCCCACATCGCTTTCCGAGCTGCAAAATCCCTTACTGGAGACCTGCATGGAGTCTATGTCAACGATAAAGCGCTGGATCAAATGGGGGCTATGGCTCCTGCTGGGCCTGGTGGTGTTGGTGGTGGTGTCCAACTGGCTGGCACGTACCTACCAATACCGGGACAAAGATCCCAATCGAGGCAGCATGACCATGCCGCAGCCCGATGCCATGGGCGACCGTTTTGACAAGGTCGTGTACCTGGAGCAAGGCTGGAAACCGGAACAAAGCCTGTGGTTTTACAATACCTCGCAGGGCTCGGACTTGATCCCGTATGATTTTTTTCTGGCGCTGGAACAGGAAAAATCCGGCAAGCGCTTTGCCGATCACGACAATATGAACGCCTACCGCTACCTGCCACAAAAGCCCACCTCCAGCAATCCGGATGGGCTGCCGGTGGGCTTTGTGCGGGATAATTACAAAGGCAAGAACTACGTCGGCCTGACCTGTGCCGCCTGCCACACCGGCCAGGTGAATTATCAAGGTACAGCCATCCGCGTGGATGGTGCGCCCGCTGCTGCCGACATGGAAAGCTTTATCACCGACCTGGGCAAGGCGCTGTCTGCCACCCAGCAGGATAAAGACAAGCTGCAACGCTTTATCCAGACCGTGCTGGCCAAGGGCGACTACCGCAACGCCAGCGAGGTCAAAACCGACCTGGACGCCTTTACCCTGCGCCTGCAAAGCTATGCTTTCTTTAACCAGCCTACTCGCGCCAACAACCCGAACATCCAGTATCACTATGGCCGGCTGGACGCCTTTGGCCGGATTTACAACCGGGTGCTGGAGCATGTAATGACCGGAGATCAGCTGCGCGACATCCTGATCACCGAATTTGGCCAGGCCGAGTATGAGCGCCTGAAGGTCAAGATCGACGGCGTGTTCAGCAGCCAATCCCGTGACACCTTGCTGGCCCGTCTGAGCCGGGAACTGACCCCGGATCAACGAGCCCACCTGCGCAACCGGATTTTCAACCCGCCCAATGCCCCGGTCAGCTATCCCTTCCTGTGGGACATCGCCCAGCATGACTATGTGCAATGGAATGGCCTGGCCAGCAACGCCGGCCTGGGGCCGCTGGGCCGCAACGCCGGTGAGGTGATTGGCGTGTTTGGCACACTGGACTGGCGTGCCGAAGACCGCAACTCGCTGCTGACCACACTGACCGGACAGAAAGACGCCCCGTTCAAGGTCAATTATGAATCGTCGGTCAATGTGCACAATCTGGTGGGCATGGAGCAACAACTGACCAGCCTGCAATCGCCGCAGTGGCCAGAGGCCATTTTGGGCAAGCCTGATCCGGTCAGTGTACAACGTGGCCGCAAGCTTTACGACAACCAGTGCATGTCCTGCCACGACACCCTCGACCGCAGCGACCCCAAGCGCCGGGTGGTGGCACAAATGACCGGGCTGGATGTGGTCAAAACCGACCGCACCATGGCCGACAACAGCGTCAGCTACATCGGTTACAGCGGCATTTTGCGCAATCTGTATGTCAGCGCTGGCGTGGGTGACATCCTGATTCAGCGGCAAGCGCCGGTGGCCAGCCTGCTGACCAAGGCCGACATGAATGTGATCCTGACGCCCGACCCAGACAAATCGCGCATCCGCGCCACGCTGGAACGTGTTTACGATTACATCAACGGCTATCGCGAAAACGAAATCAGCGCCTCAATCAAGCAGGGCACTTACACACCAGACACCACCGCTGCGCCGTTTAACTCGCTGCAAGCCTATAAGGCGCGTCCGCTCAACGGTATCTGGGCCACCGCGCCGTATCTGCACAATGGGTCGGTGCCCACGCTGTATGCCTTGCTGCAACCGGCCTGCACGGCGAACAGCGCGCAGGCCGACTGCCGACCCGCACAGTTCAAGGTGGGATCGCGCGAATTTGACCCAAATCTGGTAGGCTTTCGCACCGATGTTGGCCAGCTGTTTGACACCCGCACGCCGGGCAATGGCAATGGCGGCCATGAATACGGTGCCGTGGCCACCAAACTGCCCAATGGCAAGGCGATTCCGGCGCTCACCCATCAGGAACGCCTGGATTTGGTTGCGTATCTGAAAACCCTGTAAAGCCAGATGGCTTCGGCCAGTCAGGTCAGTGGGGCGCATCAGCGCCCCGCTGTGCTTTCCAGCGCCGTCACCCGCTCGACAAACACATCTTCCATGCTCACCGGGTGGCGGCGGCACTGCGCGTCCGCCACCTGGGCGCGCACCACGCTGCCAGGGTCGGCCAGTGGGCTGAGCAGGTGCAGCCGATTACCGTAGGCCGATACGTCCAGCCCCTGCGCCCGCAGCCGCAGCAGCGCGCTGGCCGGGTCGGCGCAGCGGATTTCCCACAGTTGGCCTTTTTGTGCCACCAGCGCCTGCTTCATCTGCGCCGGGCTGGCATCGGCCACCACCCGGCCAGCAAACATCAGCGCCAGATGGTCGCAGTGCTCGGCCTCGCTCATGGCATGAGTGGTCACCAGCAGCGCCACGCCATCGCGGCGTGCCAGGGTGAATAAAATATCCCAGAACTGGCGGCGGCCCAGTGGATCGACGCCAGAGGTGGGTTCATCCAGAAACAGCACCTGCGGTTCGTGTACCAGCGCGCAGCCCAGCGCCAGCCGCTGGCGCAGGCCCATCGGCAGGCTGGCGGCCAGCGCGTTTTCAAAGCCAGGCAGGCCGGCCATGTCGAGAATCCAGTCCAGCCGGCGCTGGGTGCGGGCGCGGTTCAGGCCGTAAATCCCGGCGTACAGGCGGATGTTTTCCACCACAGTGAGATCCAGGTACAAGGAAAACGCCTGCGACATATAGCCAATGCGCTCCTTGATGGCCTGGCCGGCGCTGCGCATGTCCGCGCCCGCCACCCGGCCCACCCCCGAGGTAGGCGGCAGAATGCCGGTGAGCATCTTGATCACCGTGGTCTTGCCCGCGCCATTGGCACCAAGCAAGCCAAAAATCTCGCCGGGCATCACCTTGAAGCTGACGGCATCGGTGGCGCGAAACTCAGCAAACAGCCGGGTCAGCTGATGGGCTTCAATCGCCGGCTGGTCGTGGTCGCCGCGCCGCTGCTGCGCCGCGCCCAGCCCGCTGCTGTCGGGCAGACGCTGGCCGCGCAGCCGCAGCATGGCAATAAACACGTCTTCCAGCTCGGGCTCGCTGGCTTCCAGCTGCAGCTGGGCCAGATCCAGCGCCGGGCGCAGGCAGTCGGCCACCGCCTGGCAGGCGGCGGCTTCGTCGGGCTGGGTTTGGTCCACATAAACGGTCAGCAGGCTGCCCAGGGCGCTCAGTTGGGGAAACTGCGGGCGCAACGCCGCCATGGCGTCCAGTTGCTGTGGGGTGCTGACGCTGACCAGGCTGCCCGGCGCATGCGCCAGCAGCTCGCCGGGCCGGCCCAGCGCCAGGGTCTGGCCGGCGTGCATCAGCGCCACCCGGTGAAAGCGGCTGGCTTCGTCCATATAGGCGGTGGACACCAGCGCGGTCATCTGTTCTTCGGCCAGCAGCTCGGCCAGAATCGCCCAGAAATCCCGCCGCGATACCGGGTCCACGCCGGTGGTGGGTTCGTCCAGAATCACCAGCGCCGGGGCGTGGATCAGCGTACACACCAGGCCGAGTTTCTGCTTCATCCCGCCCGACAGGTTTTTCATGGGCCGCTGGCGAAACGGGGTCAGCCGGGTCATCGCCAGCAGTTTATCCTTGCGCGCGGCGGCAATGTCGGGCGGCACCAGGCGCAGGCGGGCGAAGAAATCCAGGTTTTCTTCCACCGACAGATCGGCGTACAGGTTTTGCCCCAGCCCCTGCGGCATCAGCCCCAGCCGGGCTTTGACCATTTCGCCGTCGGCCTCGCTGTCCAGCGACTGGCCAAACACTTCCACCCTGCCGGCGTCGAAGGTCAGCACCCCGGCAATCGCCTTCATCAGGCTGGATTTGCCCGCCCCATCCGGGCCAATCAGGCCAAACAGCTCGCCGGGGGCAACATCCAGATCCATGCCATTCAGCGCCACACTGGCACCGTAGCGTTTGACCACGCCACGGACGCGGATCAGCGAAGAAACCGTCATGGCCGGCTTACCAGCGCGGTTTCTGCCAGGCCACGCCGTCTTTCCAGCGGATCACCGCATCGGCAGGCAGGCCAGGGCTGAGCTTGCGCTCGCGGTTGTCCGCCACATTCAGCTTGACCGCGTACACCAGCTTCACCCGTTCGTCCGGGGTTTGCACTTCCTTGGGGGTAAATTCGGCGCGGCTGGCCACGGTGGCCACCTGGGCGGCAAATGCGCTGTCTGGCCAGGCGTCCACATACAGCTGCGCCGGCTGGCCCAGCCGCACCTTGCCAATCAGGTTTTCCGGCACATACACCTTGAGGTAAAGCCGGTCGAGATCAACCAGATCCAGCAGCGGCGTGCCGGCAGCCAGGGTTTCACCGGTCTGTTTCAGCTTGCTGGTCACCACCCCGGCGCTGGGGGCGCGCAGGGTGAGGTCGGTCAGCACCGATTGCGCTTCGGCTTGCGCCGCCTGCGCCTGTGCCAGCTGGGCGCGCAGCGCCTCCAGCCGTTGCGGGCCGAGTTCGGCTTCGCGCACCTGCTGGTCAGCCTGGGTCAGCTGGGTGCTGGCGCTGATGGCAGCCAGGCGCATCTGCTCGGCGCGGCGGCGGTCTACCGAGCCGCGTTCAAGCAGCGCGTCAAAGCGTTCGGCGTCGCGACCGGCCTGCTGGGCGCTGGCGGCGGCGCGTTCACGCCCGGCACGCGCCGAGGCCAGCGCCAGCGGCACTTGCTGTTCGGCCACCCGCAACTGCGCGCTTACCGCCGCCACCGCCGCGCTAGCCTGCGCCAGCTTGGCCTGAATCTGGCTGTCGTCCAGTTCGGCCAGCACCTGGCCGGCCTGCACCGTATCGCCTTCGCGCACCAGCACCTTGGCCAGCCGGCCAGGAAACTTGCTGGCAATCAGCACATGATCGCCTTCAATCCGGCCATTGGCCTGCACCAGACCATCTGGCAGGGCCGGGTGCTGGCTGCGCCAGAACAGATAAGCACCGCCGGCCAGCGCGGCAGCCAGCAGCGCAGCCAGGATGACAGGGCGCGTCAGGGGGGGCATTTATAATTCTCCAGTGGCCCGCTTCAGCCGCAACAGGGCCAGCGCGTGGTCATAACGGGCATTAAACAGATGGCGCGCCGCATCGGCACGGCGGGTTTGCGCGTCCAGCACTTCGGTCTGGATGGCCAGGCCGTTGGCGTAACGGTCGCGCTGGATGGTCAGGTTTTCGTCGGCCAGCGCCAGCGCCGCCTGCGCCACCTCGCGGCGTTCGGCGGCTTCGTCTTGCAACGACCACGCCTGTTCCACCTGCAACGCCACCTGGCTGGCCAGATCGTTGCGCTGGGCGCGCAATGCATCGGCCTTTACCGCCAGCGCGGCGGCGCGCTCGCGGTGGATGCCGGCGTCCAGCAGGTTCCAGCGGATCATTACCCCGGCAGAGTTGACATGCTCGCGGGTCAGGTAGGAGTTTTGCACATAGGTGTGGGCGGCAAACAGCGCCACTTGCGGGCCGTCTTCGGCGCGCAGGCCGCGTGCCTGGGCGTGCAGCGCTTGCGACTGCGCTGCCAGTTCGTCCAGCTCGGGCCGGTGTTGCGCGGCGCTGTCCTGCAGCGCCGGCAGCGGCTCGGCCTGACGCGGCCAGTCTATCTCGTCCAGCGCCACCGGCGTGGACAAGGGGCGCGCCAGCAGGCGGTTATATGCGCTGCGGCTCAGGCTGAGCGCATGGCGCGCCTGAATCTGCCGCTGGCGGGCGTCGGCCAGCATCACCTCCACCGCCAGCACATCACTGCGCGCCACCAGCCCCTGCCGGTAAAACTGGCCCACATCGCGCTGATGCACGCCCAGGCTGGCCACCAGCTGGTCGGCCACCGTCTGCGCGGCGCGGCTGCGCAGCACATTCAGATACGCCTCGGCCACCGCCAGCTTGAGATCTTGCCGCGCCCGGTTTTCAGCCGCTTCGGCAGCGTCCACCCCGGCTTCAGCGGCGCGGATGCCGGCAGAAATCTTGCCGCTGGTAAACACCGGCAGCGTTACCGTGGCATTGGCCGCCCAGCCCCGATCATCCGCCACCGGCTGAGCCAACGAGCCGGGCAGCCGGGCAATGGCCTGCGGCGGCAACAAGCCGGCCAGCCCGCTGGACAGCCCGGACAGGTCGGTTTGCACCTTGGGCATTTCCTGGTGATGCGCCCACACCGCCCCCAGGCTGAGCGTGGGCCAGCGGGTGGCCTTGGCGCTATTCACCAGATGGCGGCTGGATTCGGTATTGGCCTGGCTGGCCTGCCAGGCCGGATTAGCCGCCAGCGCCACCGCCCAGGCCCCTTCCAGCGTCTCCGCCTGAACCGGGCCACCCAGCAGGGCGAGGGGCCATAGCGCGTAAAGCCATCGGGCGTGTGTCATGCCGACTCCCACAGGAAAAACAGCGCCAGATTGATCACACTGGCGCAGGGGCTCAAGCATACGTTTGAAAAATGGGGCTGACAAGCGGGAATGCCAAGGGTATCTCATGGCCGCCACGCTACCAGAATGGGGCTGGGGCGTCGAGCGGGGGGGGGTGATGGGGTGGGGAGGGTTTTGCTGTCCATGCGAGCTAGCCAAGGTCAGGATGTGGTGGGGAGCAGAGGGGCGTGGGTAGGAAGGGTATGGCGTAGTGGCGGCTTGTGATTGAGCGAATGGCATTGATGCGATTGCTTGGTGGGGTGTTGCTTCAGGGCAATCACATCGATGCTTTTATCATGCGATTGACTGGGGTTTACCCACAACCGACAAGCCAGAGACTGTCCACACCCTCTCTACTTGTGATTTTTTTGGACGGAATCATGGACAAAGAAGGCCCGTAGCGGCTGGCAGAGTGTTCATTTCATGAGAATGGCCATCAACTGTTCTGCGAACTTGGGTTGATATCCGTTCATGCGATTGCCCTGGATGTTGCTTGTCATGGGAGATGATATGGTGTTTAATCCGGAATACATACAATCTGTTCTACTCGTCAGTAAGCTGGCCTGGGGCTCAAGGATACGCTGAAAAAAATCGCCATTCCCGCGTCGGGTCGCGATACCTATTGACTGTTGCACTTACTTTTTGAACTCACCACCTATGAAAGCATTCTGATGTCCATCATTGAGCGCGCTGATAGCAAATATTATACCATGGCCCCTGACGCCGATATTTTGTATCTTTACGGGGTGAGTTCGCCAGATGCTAATGGGCGACTTGTGAACTTTTCCTCAGGCATTGGCAACGACAAAAACAATGCCATATACGGCACGGATGGTGCCAAAAGCAATACTCCAGGCGACGGAGGCAACTGGATTGACGCTGGGGCTGGTAACGATACGGTATTTGGTTATGAAGGCAATGACATCATCCATGGCGGTGATGGCAATGACCGCCTGTATGGTGGCGCAGGTGGCGATGTGTTGTATGGAGAAGCCGGTAACGACGTGATTTACGCGGGCAATGTCATTTACAATGGTTATACTGACAATACTGCATGGTATTACTATGGTGATGGCCTGGGGATTTCACCTGGTCTGGCCACAACCCAGATGGGGATTGCTGGGGACAGCATTGATGGTGGTGATGGTGATGACCGCATTTACTCTGATGGTTACGATGTCATCTATGGTGGAGCAGGAAATGACCGAATTTTTCTGCAAAATTCCGTGCATTCTTATGTCTACGGCGACGACGGGAATGATCGTTTCTTTGTAGCCGGTTACGCCTACGATGATTTGCTGGGCTATACTGATGCCGCTATTCATGGCGGTAACGGTGTTGATACCATTGTGGTGACGCGCGGCAATTTTAACTTGTCTCGCGTGGACGCGGATGTTGAACGCGTCGTGGTGCGCACCACGACCGGCTCTTATATTGTTGGCCGTTCAGCAGACGAAACCATGATGGGTGGCACGGGTGACGACACGCTGATTGGCGGTGGTGGTAAAGACCGTCTGGTTGGCAACGATGGTAACGATACATTGCAAATCGGTAATTCTGGCCGAACCAATCTGGTAGGTGGCAATGGCATTGACACGTTTTATTTTACCCAAAACATGTCGGGGAATTGTGCCCAGGGTGCAGACGACATGATTTTGATCCAAGACTTTGAGGGTGGTGTTGATAAAATTCGTTTTGGTTATGACGATACTCAATCCCCCTACAAAACCTCTGTCGGCACCACCCTCACACAGATTGCCAATACCGGCCAATCCTTTAATACACTGTACAATCAGGCCAAATCCGTGCATACCAGCTTGTACGGCACATCCGTGGCTTACTTTGAATACAATGGCAATACTTACGTTGTTCAAGACAAGTCTTCTTCTGCCTCGGTTGCAGAGTTTTCCATCCGCTTGACGGGGGTGCATAACCTGACCATGTCTGATTTTCTGATTGAGCCATTCTAACGATCATGGAGAGTAGCGCCACCCCAGAAGATGAAAGAGACTATCGGGTGGAAGTTGGCGGGTCGAGGTCGTATTAGTACTTTGCGGCTTGACCCAGCCTCTAACGTGACCTGCCAGACTGACTCGCACCCCGGATTGCTTCCATCGAGAGCGCACGCTAAACAGGCCGTTGGCGACTTGTCGCCTTCAGGCTCATTCAGTCCTGGTGCCCGCCTCCTTCCCAGGGCAATCGCATGAATTCACGCCCGCCCAAGTCCGAAAAGCTGCTCACGGTATTCATCCGACGTCGCCGCAATCAGTCGGCGCACCTTGATGCCCCCCTTGCGCGGAATCGGATCCAGCCGAATCAGATTCAGCGTGATGTGCTTGAGCACCGCCAGGTTGTGCGCGGCATGGCCCGTACGGGCACGCATCTGATCATCACCAAACACCACGTCCATGCACCAGTGCAGGCGGTTCTCAACTGACCAATGCGCCCTGATGGCATGCGCCAGGCGTTGTGCATCCGCTGCCAGACTGGTGAGGTAGTAGCGCTGCTCGCGGGTGGTTTTGCCTTTGACCAGACGCTCTGAATCCATCACCACAAAAGCATATAAATCAGGCCATTGCGTTGGTTTGTACAGACAATCCAGTTGGTCGAAGACGTAGCAGCGACGATGTTCAATACGTCCGTGATCCTTCTCTATCTGCTCATGAAAGCTGTGCGGGGTTTGTTCCGCCGGGGCAGATTGGAACTGTGTGAAGAAGTCGCGCATTGAGTCGGCGAGCGTAGGGTGGTTGTCCTTGACCGCCAGAACATAGTCAGCTTTCTTGTCGCGGATGGCCTGGGCAATGTTGGTTTGCGTGCCCATCGCGTCGATGGTCACGATGCAACCTTCCAGCGCCAGGGTATTGAGCAGCGTCGGGATGGCGGTTTTTTCATTGGATTTTTTTGCCGTTGCCGTTTGTCCCATCACCAGCCCGGCCCCGGCGGCAAAGGCGCTGACCAGATGCAGTGCGGTGGCGTCCACCTTGCCGGAGCGTCGGCTGGTTTTGCCGTCGATTGCCACCACATCCTGAGCAGCCAGAGCGGGCAGTATGCTGCGAACCCAGCGTTGAAAGGCAGACTCGAATTCTGTTGGATCAATCAGCCCGAACAGCCGCCCAAACGTGTCATGAGAGGGAATGCCGTGTTCCAGCTTGAGATAGCGACGAAACCATGTCAGTTTCTCGTTGGCCCAGGCTTCGATCTCGACGAAGGTGTCGGCACCGGCCAGTACGCCGTTGACGGCGACCACGAGCACTTCGACCAGATCGTGCCGTGTCTTGCGGGTTTGGCGAGGGTCGGTGATGGAGACAAACACATCCGCTAGCTGCAACTTGCCTTCTGTCTCCATGAGTCGCTCCCAAAAAGCGGGACGCTACACAAATCAGGGGCAGGTGAACAGTCTGGGGCGTCATGGCTTGTAGGCGTTAGGGCAATGGCATTCATGCGATTGCCCTGACCCGGTCGATGCTTCGGGATGAACTGACGCCACTCTGTGCTACACTCCCCCGCCTTGCTGGTGCCTGCGCGCAATTTGATGATCGCGCAGGGCCAGCCCATCCGCCTGCTGCGGCCCACTTCCGGGCCGCGCGGCGATGGGCTGAAACGGGAAACAGCGTCGCGCCTTGCGCGGCCACTGTGCTGCCCCCGCAACGGTAAGCGCTTGCCCGGCCACTTGGCCAGGGCTAGCCGGATTGACGCCACTGCACGCCTTGCGTGTGGGAAGGGAATCCGGAGACGAGCGCCAGCCCGGATACCGGCCAGCAAGGGCGGTGAAGTTGCCGCATGCGTGAGGCACTGCGGTGGGCGGTGGCCGGAAGCGCCACTGGCGTCCTGCCGTGGCGCGTCCTGCCCTGGCCGACGGCGGGCCTTGTCCGTGAGTCCGGACATGCGGGGTCGCATGTCCCAGCAAGAGCAGGTTTTTTTATGGTTTTAATGTTTCCTGGCCAGCCATCGCGTCTGGCCGCACTCTGTCTGAGCGCCTGGTGCGCCTCATCGCTTTCCCTGGCCCAATCCCTGCCTGAAATCACGGTGACCGGTGCGCGCAGCGCACAGGCGCGCGCCGAAACGCTGGCGGATATCACCGTGATCGACCGCGACACACTCAGCCGCGCCGGGCAGGATGCCCTGCCGCAGCTGCTGGCGCGTGAGCACGGCGTGGAAATCGCCGGTAACGGCGGTATCCACAACAGCACCGGGGTGTTTATTCGTGGGGCCAACAGCAATCAGACGCTAGTGCTGATCGACGGCCAGCGCATTGGCTCGGCCACCAGCGGCGGGGCCAGCCTGGACGCCATTCCGCTGGGCAGCATCGAGCGGGTGGAAATCTTGCGCGGGCCAGCCAGCAGCCTGTACGGGGCAGATGCCATTGGCGGGGTCATCAATGTGGTCACCCGCCAGGGCGAGGCCGGGCCGGCGCGCTTGACGGCCACCATCGGCGCGGGCAGTGACGAAACCGTGCGCACCCAGCTGGGGGTGAGTGGCGGCCAGGAGGGCTGGCAGTACGCATTCAGCGGCAACTATGGCCGCAGCCGGGGCTTCAGCGTCATCGCCAATCGCGGCAGCAGCCAGTTTAACCCCGACCGTGACGGCTACGCCGAACGCGGGGCCTCGGCTCGGGTGGGCTATCAGTGGCAGCCGGGGCAGTCACTGCAGGCCAGCTATCTGAGCAGCCGGGTGAATAGCGAATACGACGGCAGCAAAACCGGCTACGACCGCACCCGCCAGCGTGTCTCGGCGCTCAACCTCGCCAGCCTGAACCAGCTCACCCCGTGGTGGCACAGCCGGGTGCGCGTGGGCGAAACGCTGGACGACAGCACCACCTATTCGCTGTATCCGTCGCAAATCCGCACCCAGCAGCGGCAGTACAGCTGGCAAAACGACCTGACCCTGGCCGCGCAGCAGCAGCTGAGCGTGGCGCTGGAGCGGCTGGAAGAAACCGTCAGCAGCTCGGGCTTCAGTGGCCAGGCCCCTACCGAACGCAATACCGATTCGCTGACCGCCGTGTATCGCGGCCAGTTTGCCGCCCATCACCTGCAGGCCAATCTGCGCCACGACCACAGCAGCGCCTATGGCGACAAGACGACCGGCGGGCTGACCTACGGCTACGACCTGAACCCGCACTGGCGTGCCAGCCTGAGCGCCAGCACCGGGTTTCGCGCACCCACCTTCAACGAGCTGTACTATCCCGGCTACGGCCAGACGCAGATTCGTCCGGAAACCTCGCGCAATCTGGAGGCCAGCCTGCGCTATCAGGAGGGCGGCAGCCAGGCCGGGCTGACCGTTTACCGCAACCGCGTGCATGATCTGATCGTGTCGCAAAACCCGTGCAGCACGCCCGGCTACCGGTATTCCTGCGCCAACAACGTCAGCCGCGCCGTGCTGGAAGGCGTCAGCCTGGGCCTGGGCCAGCAGTGGGCCGACACCCGCGTGCGCGCCGACCTGGACTGGCAAAACCCGCACGACGCCAACACCGGCAAGCGCCTGGCACGTCGCGCCAGCCGGCTGGCCAAGTTCAGCGTCAGCCAGCAATGGGCCGGCTGGGATCTGGGCGCGGAATGGCAGCTGAGCAACCGCCGCTACGACAATGTCACCAACACCAACCCGCTGGGCGGCTACGGCCTGGTCAACCTCACCGCCAGCCATGCGCTTAACCGCGACTGGCAGCTGCAGGCGCGCTGGAACAATATTGGCAATAAACAGTACGAACAGGCCAAAGACTACGCCACCGCCGGCAGCAGCGTGTTTGTCAGCCTGGTGTACCAGCCGTGACACTGAGCCGACCCCGCCTGCCCGCTGCCGGCAGCCCGGCGCATGCGCTGTGGCTGCTGGGCGGCTTGCTGCTGGCCTCGCTGGCGGCACTGCTGCTGGCCTGCCGGCTGGGGTCGGTGCCGCTTTCCAGCGCCGAGCTGTGGGAGGCGCTGGGGGGCTGGCTGCACGGCCAGCCTGACTCACTGGCCGGCACCCTGCTGGGTTTGCGCCTGGAGCGGGCGCTGGCCGCCTGGCTGACCGGCGCGGCGCTGGCGCTGGCCGGCGTGCTGATGCAGGCGCTGCTGCGCAACCCGCTGGCCGACCCGTATATTCTGGGCGTTTCCAGCGGCGCAGCCGTGGGCGCGCTGCTGACCCTGCTGCTGGGTGGCGCGCTGTGGATGGTAGACCTGGCCGCGCTGGCCGGGGCGGCGCTGGTGTCGGCGG
Organism: Aquaspirillum sp. LM1; assembly: GCF_002002905.1. Lineage (NCBI taxonomy): Bacteria > Pseudomonadati > Pseudomonadota > Betaproteobacteria > Neisseriales > Aquaspirillaceae > Aquaspirillum > Aquaspirillum sp. LM1. The sequence continues at coordinate 1,822,968 of NZ_CP019509.1, forward strand.
TATTGCTGGGCCTGGCCCGGCAGGATTTGCGCGGGGGGCCACTCGGGGCCACCCTGCTGTTGTTGACCGGCGTGATGGTCTCCGCCGGCTGTAATGCCTTGATCAGCCTGATGCTGGCGATTGCCCCGGACAGCCGCTTGCGGCCCATGGTGTTCTGGCTGATTGGCGATTTATCAGGCAGTAGCTGGCGCGGCGCTGGCGTGGCGGTGCTGGCACTGGCCTTGCTGCTGTGCGCGCGCCAGGCACGCGCCTGCAATGTGCTGGCCTTGTACGGTGACGCCGCCAGCACGCTGGGCGTGCCGGTGGCGCGGCTGCGCACGCTGCTGTTTACCGCAGCGGCAGCGCTGACCGCCAGCGCCGTGGCTACCGCCGGCAGTATTGGCTTTGTCGGGCTGATTGTGCCGCACGCCTGCCGCTTTGCCCTGGGGCCGGACCACCGCGTACTGATGCCCGCCGCCGCCCTGAGCGGCGGCCTGCTGCTGGTGCTGGCCGACACCGCCGCCCGCACCTTGCTGGCTCCGATGCAACTGCCGGTGGGGGTGATTACCGCGCTGATTGGCGTGCCGGCATTTTTGCTGCAGCTGCGCCATGTGCGCCGGGGGCAGTCATGACGCCGCGCCACGCCACCGGCCTGGCCTGCCAGGGCCTGCACCTGGAACTGGGCGGGCGCTGCCTGCTGGCCGCGCTGGACTGGCAGGCCCACCCCGGCGAATGCTGGGTGGTGATTGGCCGCAATGGCGCGGGTAAAAGCACACTGCTGCGCACCCTGGCCGGCTTGCACACCGCCAACGCCGGCCAGGTGCAGCTGGGCGGTGCGCCACTGGCCACGCTGGCGCTGGCCGAACGCGCCCGCCGTCAGGCCTATCTGCCGCAAAGCCAGCGCGATGCTTTTTCCTGCAGCGTGCGCAGCGCCATCCTGATGGCCCGCCATCCGCACCGGCAGGGCTACTGGGACAGCGCCGACGACCACGCCCACGCCAGCGCCGCACTGGCGGCGCTGGATATCGCCCACCTGGCCGAGCGCGACATCCGCACCCTGTCTGGCGGCGAGCGCCAGCGGGTGGCAATGGCCGCGCTGCTGGCGCAAGACACCCCGGTGCTGCTGCTGGACGAACCTGCCGCCGCGCTGGACATTGCCCACCAGGCGCAGCTGATGGCGCTGCTGGCGCAACGCTGCCGCGACCATGGCCACACCGTGGTGCTGGTCAGCCACGAGCTCAACCTGACGCTGAACCACGCCAGCCACGCCCTGTTGCTGCTGGAACATGGCCAGTGGCAGGCCAGCCCGGTGGCCGAGCTGGCCGCCGATGCGCTTAGCGCCTGCCTGGGCCATCCCCTGAGCGCGGTCAGCCACGCTGGCCGCCGCTATTTTTTACCCTGATTTGCCCACCTTGCCGGAGAGCTGCCAATGCCCGCCCCCCTGACCCCTGCTGAAGAAGCCGCCCGCAATGCCCGCCACCATGACCGCATGGCGCGCAAAAAAGCCCTGATGGACGCCCGGATTGCCCAGGCGCAAGGCCAGGCCGGGCTGCTGCTGGTGAACTGCGGCAACGGCAAGGGCAAAAGTTCCAGCGCGTTTGGCATGGTGGCGCGCGCGCTGGGGCATGGCATGAAAGTGGGCATTGTCCAGTTTATCAAGGGGGCCTTGCCCACCGGCGAAGAACAGTTTTTTCGGCGCTTTCCCGATGAAGTGCAGTTTTACGTGATGGGCGAAGGCTACACCTGGAACACCCAGGACCGCGCCCGTGATATCGCCTGCGCCGAACAGGCCTGGGCGCAGGCGCAGCTGCTGCTGGCCGACCCGGCCATTGGCCTGGTGGTGCTGGACGAACTGAACATTGCCCTGAAATACCGCTATCTTGACCTTGAGCAGGTGCTGGACGACCTCAGCCAGCGCCCGGCCATGCAGCATGTGATTGTCACCGGGCGCGGCGCGCCGGAAGCGCTGATTCTGGAAGCCGACACGGTCACCGACATGCATCTGGTCAAACACGCATTTGCCAGCGGCATTGGCGCGCAGGCGGGCATCGAATGGTAAACCCGGTACGCGTACTGCTGGTGGCTGCCTGCGCCTCCGGCCAGGGCAAAACCACCGTGACCGCCGCGCTGGCCCGCCGGCTGACGCGCAGCGGCCAACGGGTGCGGGTGTTCAAGACCGGGCCGGATTTTCTGGATCCGCTGACCCTGGCGCGCGCCAGCGGCGCGGCAGTGGACACGCTCGACCTGTGGATGGTGGGTGAAGACGAATGCCGCCGCCGGCTGGCGAAAGCCGCTGAACAGGCCGAGGTAATCCTGATTGAAGCGGTGATGGGTCTGTACGACGGCGCGCCGTCATCTGCCGACCTGGCCCGGCGCTTTGGCCTGCCCGTGCTGGCGGTACTCGACGCCAGAGCCATGGCGCAAACCGCCGGTGCGGTGGCGCTGGGCCTGCGCGACTACGGCCCGGTGCAGTTGGCCGGGGTGCTGGCCAACCGGGTGGGCAGCGCCAGCCACGCCGCCATGGTGGCCGAATCCTTGCGCGACATTCCCTTGCTCGGGCATTTGCCAGCGCAGGCGGCATCGCTGCCCGAGCGCCACCTGGGCCTGGTCAGCCCGGACGAACTGGCCGACTTTGACGCCCGGCTGGATGCGCTGGCCGACAGCCTGGTGCTGGACGACGCCGCGCTGGCGGCGCTGCCGCTGGTGCAGTTTGCCCCTCCCGCCCCGCAACCCCAGCCACGCTGGCTGGCCGGCTGCCGGGTGGCGGTGGCCCGCGATGCAGCGTTTGCGTTTATTTACCCGGCCAATCTGGACTGCCTGCGCGCGCTGGGCGCAGAGGTGCTGGAATTCTCCCCGCTGGCCAACCAGCCGCTGCCGGCGCAAGCCAACGCGCTCTACCTGCCCGGCGGCTACCCGGAACTGCACGCTGCCACCCTCAGCCAGGCGCAGTGCTGGCAAGCCAGCGTGCGTGCCGCCCACGCCGCCGGCCTGCCAATCTGGGCCGAGTGCGGCGGCATGATGGCGCTGGCCGACGCAATTGAAACCGCTGATGGCCAGCAATGGAGCATGGCCGGGCTGCTGCCAGGCATTGCCCGCATGCAAACGCGGCTGGCCGGCTTGGGCAGCCAGGCCTGGGGCACACTGCGCGGGCATACATTTCATTACTCGCAGCTGGCGCTGGCCCCGCAAGCCTGCGCCCACACCGTGGCCTTGCGCAGCGGCCAGCCTGGTGAGGCGGTGTATCGGGTGGGCAGCCTGCAGGCCAGTTATTTTCATGCTTATTTTCCATCCTGCCCGCGCAGCGCCGCCGCGCTGTTTTGCCAGGAGCCGCCAGCATGCTGAGCGGCCTGCCTGGCTGGCTGCTAGCACTGGCCCTGCTGGCCGGGGTGGCACTGGATGCGTGGTGGGGCGAGCCGCGCCGCTGGCATCCGCTGGTGGGCTTTGGCCGGCTGGCTCAGGCGCTGGAAGCGCGGATAAACCGGGGACGGGCCGGCGTGCGGCGCGGGGCATTGGGCTGGGCACTGCTGGTGCTGCCGCCCGTGGCAGTGCTGGCGCTGGGCCTGGCCGCACTGCAAGACAATGGCGGACTGGCGCTCGCCCTGGCCGTTGCCGTGCATGCGCTGACGCTGTATGCAGCGCTGGGCTTGCGCAGCCTGGGCGAGCACACCTTGTCGATTGCCCAGGCACTGGACGCCGGCCAGCTGACCCTGGCCCGCCAGCGCACCCGCTGGATTGTCAGCCGCGATACCGACCAGGCCAGCCCGGACGAACTGGCCAAGGCGGCGGTGGAATCCCTGCTGGAAAACGGCAATGACGCGGTGTTTGCCACCTTGTTCTGGTTTGCTGTGGCCGGTGGCCCCGGCGCGCTGCTGTTTCGCCTGGCCAACACCCTGGACGCGATGTGGGGCTATCGCTCGGCGCGGTTCAACCGGTTTGGCCGCTGCGCTGCCCGGCTGGACGACGCGCTGAACTACCTGCCGGCCCGGCTGACCGCCGGCAGCTACGCGCTGCTGGGCCACACCCGGCTGGCCTGGCGTTGCTGGCGCAGCCAGGCACCGGCCTGGCCCAGCCCGAACGCCGGCCCGGTGATGGCCGCTGGCGCGGGCGCGCTGGGGGTGCAACTGGGCGGGCTGGCCCGCTACGACGGCGTGGACGAATACCGCCCGCCGCTGGGCGACGGCCCAGCAGCACAGCCGGCTGACATTGGCCGCGCCTGGCGGCTGGTATGGTGCAGCTGTGCGCTATGGCTGCTGGTGCTGAGCGGGCTGGCGCTGGGGGTGGAGTGGGCATGCCGCTGAACGCCCTGCTCGACTGGCCAGCGCGCCCGCCGCACGGCGGCAATCTGCACACCGCCATCGCCCGCTTTGGCGGCACGCCGGACGACTGGCTGGATCTCTCCGCCGCGCTCAACCCGCAGCCCTACCCCACGCCCACGCTCGACCCAGCCCTGTGGCAGCATCTGCCGCCGCCCTGCCCGGCGCTGCTGGACGCCGCCCGCGCCTACTACCGCGCGCCGCACCTGCTGGCCGTAGCCGGCAGCCAGGCCGCCATCCACACCTTGCCGCGCCTGCGCCGGCCTGGCCGGGTGGCGCTGGTGTCGCCCAGCTACGCCGAGCACCGCTGGGGCTGGCAGGCCGCCGGCCATCAGCTCAGCGCCTGCCCGCCCGACGCTCACGCCCTGCTGGCCGCTGCCGCGCAGCACGACGTGCTGGTGGTGTGCCAGCCAAACAACCCGACCGGCCACTGCTACCCGCCTGAACTGCTGATTCACTGCGCCCGCCAGCTGGCAGCACACGGCGGCTGGCTGGTGGTGGATGAAGCCTTCATCGACCCCACCCCTGAGCTCAGCGTGGCCGCCGCCGGCACCCACTGGCCGGGCCTGGTGGTGCTGCGTTCGGTAGGCAAGTTTTTTGGTCTGGCCGGCCTGCGTCTGGGCTTTGTACTGGGCCATCCGCAGCTGCTGGCCGCGCTGGACTGTGCGCTGGGCCCCTGGACGGTCAGCGCTGCCGCCCAGCAGATTGGCAGCCTGGCGCTGGCCGACCCCCACTGGCCCGCCCAGGCCCGCCAGCACCTGCATCACGCCAGCGCCCAACTGGCCGCCCTGCTCACCAGGCATGGGCTGGCGGAATCCGGCACGGCGCTGTTTCGCAGCGGCTGGCCGGACGCGGGTGCCATCCCTGCCGCCCAGCTGCATCAGCGGCTGGCCGAACAGCGCATCTGGACCCGCCTGCTGGAAGGCGATCGCCCCGGCGTGCGCTTTGGCCTGCCGGCGGATGCCGTGGGCTGGGCGCGGCTGGCGCGCGCGCTGTCGGCCAGTGTGAGGTGAGCGCATGGTTGGCGGCAAACCGGCTTACACCAGTTTTTTTACCACCCCCATCAGCTCATTGATCGCCGCGTCGCCTTCGCCGCTGCGAATGGCCTGCTGGACACAGCCATGGGCGTGGTGGGTGAGCAGTTGCATGGCCACGCCGTTGAGCGCAGCGCGCACGGCGGCCAGCTGGGTCAGCACATCCACGCAATAGCGGTCGTCTTCCACCATGCGTGCCACGCCGCGCACCTGGCCTTCAATCCGTGCCAGCCGGGCAAGCAGGGCGGCTTTGTCGGGCTGGACCACCCGGCGCGGGTCGCCTGCGTCGGGGTCGGGGGGTTGGCAGCACTCAGTCACGGACGTCAAACCCGGCGTCTTCGATGGCCTGCTTGAACGACGCGGCATTTTGCTGGGTTTCGTCAAAGGTGAGGGTGGCGCTGGCGGTTTCCTTGCTGACATCGGCCTGGCTGACGCCGGGCAGGGCGGTCAGCACGCGGGTGATATTGCTGACGCAGCCCATGCAGGTCATGCCATCAATCGAGAGGGTGAGGGTTTGCATGCGGTGTGCTCCTGATACGGGGTTGATAAAGAGAAAAAAAATGGCGTGTTTGGATGCAAGCAGGGGCAATGGCCTGGTCGGGCGGGTTCACCGCGCGGGCCGCCAGCGGCGCAACAACAGGGCATTGCTGACCACCGACACCGAGCTCATCGCCATTGCCGCGCCGGCAATCACCGGGTTCAGCCCGCCCAGCGCCGCCAGCGGAATGCCCAGAATATTGTAAATAAAAGCAAAAAACAGGTTCTGGCGGATTTTGCTCAGGGTGCGGCGCGACAGCTCGATGGCGTCGGCGGCGGCCAGCAAATCGCCGTGCATCAGGGTAATGTCGGCAGTTTCAATCGCCACATGGCTGCCGCCGCCCATGGCCAGGCTGACATCGGCCTGCGCCAGCGCCGGGGCGTCGTTAATGCCGTCGCCGGCCATGCCCACCCGCTCGCCGCGCGCCTGCAGCTCGGCAATGGCGCGCGCCTTGCCGTCCGGACGCACGCTGGCCTGCCAGTGGCGAATGCCCAGCTGGCCGGCCACGCGGGCGGCGGTGGCCGGGTTATCACCGGTCAGCATATGCACCTCAATGCCCAACGCATGCAGGCGGGCAATCGCCGGTGCGGCAGAAGGGCGCAGGGCATCGGCCAGCGCCAGCAACGCCAGCACCTGTTTCTCATCGGCCAGCGCCACCACGGTCTGGCCGGCGTTGGCCAGGCGGGTGACTTCCGCGTGGCCGGCCAGCGCCGGGTCAACCCAGCCTGGCACGCCCAGCCGCAACTGCCGGCCTTCCAGCCGGGCGCTGACGCCCTGGCCCACGCTGACGGCAAACTCGCTCACCGGCTGGTGGCGGGCACCACATGCGCTGGCCGCGCGCAAAATAGCCGCCGCCAGCGGGTGTTCGCTGCCGGCTTCCAGACTGGCAGCCCAGCCCAGCACACTCACCTGATCGTCGCCGGCCAGACAGCACACCTCAGTCACTTGCGGGCGGCCTTCGGTCAGCGTGCCGGTTTTGTCCACCGCCAGCACCGTCAGCCGGCCCGCGTGCTCCAGCGCGGTGGCGTGGCGAAACAGCATGCCATGCCGCGCCCCCAGGCCAATGCCCACCATCACCGCTGCCGGCGTGGCCAGGCCCAGCGCGCACGGGCAGGCAATCACCAGCACGGCCACCGCCTGCATGATGGCACGGGTCCAGTCGCCACTGAGTGCGCCCACCAGCAGCAAGGTCAGCAGGGAAATGGCCAGCACGCCAGGCACAAAATACCCGGAAATCACATCAGCCAGATGCTGGATGGGCGCTTTCGAGCCTTGCGCCTGCCCCACCTGGCGGATAATCGCCGCCAGCTGGGTGTGCCCACCCACGCCGCTGGCGCGCAGGCGCAGCACGCCTTGCAGATTGCGCGTGGCGGCGTACACCGGGCTGTCGGCGGTTTTGCTGACCGGCGCGCTTTCGCCGGTCAGCAGGCTTTCGTCCACGCTGCCCTGGCCATCAATCACCACGCCATCCACCGGCACGCTTTCACCTTCGCGCACCCACACCACATCGCCCACCTGCACCTGCGCCGCCGGCACGTCCACCACTGCGCCATCGCGTTCGATGCGCGCCGTGCCTGGGGCCAGACGCAGCAGCGCTTCCATGGCACCTGCCGTTTTGCGCCGGGCGCGCTGTTCCAGCCATTTGCCCAGCAGCACCAGGGTGATTACCGACACGCTGGCTTCAAAATACACATGGCCGTGATGCGGTGCCGTCAGCACCGTCCACACGCTAAGCAGGTAGGCCATGCTGGTGCCCAGCGCCACCAGCACGTCCATATTGGCCCCGCCACCGCGCAGGCTGTGCCAGGCACCGCGATAAAACCGCCAGCCCACCAGAAACTGCACCGGCGTGGCCAAGGCCCACTGCCACAGCGGCGGAATCAGGCCATGCCGACCGCCCAGCATGGCCAGCATTTCCAGCGCAAACGGCAGGCTGAACAGGGCAGACAGCAGCAGCCAGCGCCCACTGCCATCGCTGGCCGGCACGCGGCTGGGCGCATCATCGGCGGCCCACTGAGCGTGATAACCCGCTCGGCTGACCGCCTCCAGCAAGGCGGCAGGCTCCAGCACGCCAGCCGGGTAGCGCACCTGGGCGCTGGCGCTGGCAAAGTTGACTTGCGCCTCTACTCCCGGCAGGCGATTGAGCACTTTTTCAATCCGCTGGGCGCAGGCCGCGCAGCTCATGCCGTCGATATTCAGTGAGTGTTCCACCTGCGGCACAGCAAACCCGGCACGCTGAACCGCCGCCACCGCTGCCTGAGCATCCGGCGCAGACTCGCCAGTGGCGGTGAGCTGGGCGCTGCTGGTGGCAAAGTTGACCTCGGCGCGCACGCCTGGCAGGCGGTTCAGCACTTTTTCCAGACGGGTGGCGCAGGCCGCGCAGGTCATGCCGGTAACCGGCAGATGCAGAATGGGGTGGGACATGGTGAGCAGGCTTTCTTATACCCTATGGGGGTATGTTAGCAAGCGAGTGCGCAGGCAGGCAAGGGGGGCTGGCCATGGGGGTGGTTGGGGGATCTGGGGATACGCTGAACAAATCGTCATTTCGGTGAGCCGGTGGGCTTCTTCCTGGTCGGTGTAGTCTCTACGCCATACCTGCTCCATCTTCAGATTCAGGAAGAAGTACTCCATCGGGGCGTTGTGCCGGGCTGCGCCCTCTCGCCTACGGCTCGCAAAACTGCGCTACGCTGGTTTTCCCAGCAGTTTCTTTTAAGGATACGCTGAAAAAGCTGAAAAAATCGTCATTCCCGCGAAGGCGGGAATCCAGGACTTTGATTTTACTGGATTTTGCTTTTGGCAAAAACGGTTTTTCTGAATAAATCAGCGCGTCCTTAAAGATTGGGCCACTACAAAACCTGAATTTTTCAAGAAACGCATTTATAGCTGGGCGAGACTTGACAGTATATGTTGCATCCCGTGTGATCATATTCCAATTCGTAGCAGGCCACTCTTCTGGGCAAGAGACATGATGCGTGGTCTAATTGAGACCTTGAAAGCGGAGCAATCAACATGAGTGAAGTCCACGCCCAGGCTCGAACCACCCCTCGTACGCGAGCGGAGATCAAGAATTCAGCCGCATCGTTGCTTGAGTTGGCAAAACGCTACAACATCAGCGTGGCAACCGCACGCAAGTGGAAACAGCGCGACAGCCCGGAGGATTTATCCCATCGCCCGCACAAGCTCTGCACCACGCTGACTCCGGCACAAGAGGCGATTGCCGTGGCCTTGCGAAGCCTGACGCTACTGGGATTGGATGACCTGGTCGCTGTGGTGCGCGAATTCATCAATCCAGACGTCTCTCGCTCTGGGCTGGATCGCTGTCTGCGCCGCCATGGCGTGGCCAATTTGCGTCAACTGCAAGCCCAGGCGCTGGCTGATGCCGGCCAGGTTGAGCCACAGGTCAAAACCTTCAAGGATTACGAACCTGGCTTCCTGCACATGGATATCAAGTACTTGCCGCGGATGCCTGACGAGAAAGAGCGACGTTACCTGTTTGTAGCCATCGACCGCGCCACACGCTGGGTGTTCATGCATATCTATGCCGACCAAAGTGAGCAAAGCAGCGTGGACTTTTTAAACCGGCTGGAACGCGCGGCACCGATGAAGATCGTCAAATTGCTCACTGACAACGGCAGTCAGTTCACCGACCGCTTCACCAGCAAAAAGCGTGAGCCAACCGGACGCCACGCCTTTGATGTCCGTTGCATGACGCTGAATATTGAGCACCGCCTGTGCCCGCCGCGCCACCCGCAGACAAACGGGATGGTTGAGCGCTTCAATGGCCGAATCAGTGAGGTGGTGAACCAGACCCGATTTGCTTCAGCGGCTGAGTTGGAGACAACGCTTAAGCGCTATGTGAACACTTACAACCAGCAGATTCCGCAGCGTGCGCTCAACCATCTTTCGCCCATTCAGGCGCTGAAAGAATGGCAGAAGAAAAAACCTGAATTGTTCAAGAAGCGCATTTATAACCAGGCGGGACTTGACAAGTATAGTGGTGATTATCAGAGAGTTCAGCAAGCATGATGATTTTGTCTATCATCAAAGAGACCGAGCAGGTGGCGTTTTTGGATTCTGCGCTGTGCCGATTAATCATAAATTTTATATTGGTGTTATTTTGTCCCCATGGTGTGGGTTTCTTGTTGGGTTGAACTCTTCTTTATAATAAAAATGGCTAATGCAGGGCATTCAATTTTTTCGAATATGATTTACAATATCAGACACTTCTTTTGTTAAAAGAGAGATTTCTGTAGATAGGATAGAGTACTCTTCCGTTACTTGTTCCTGGCTTTTGTTTGCAAGAAAAAATAATTTTTCAGCTGATTTTTTTACTAAAACAAAGAGCTTTCCTTTTTCATCTATATTGTTAACTTTTACCCATCTTTCTATAGCCCCCTTGGATAACCCGCAGAGATCTTCTTGCCAAGGGAGTTTATTTACCAGTTTTAATATGTTGCGCTGGGCTTCAATGCGGTTATTGAATTCACTCATTTTTGCTTCCTTAAATCATGCATCCACGCAGCTATATTTTTTGTGGCCTTCAAAACCCTGGCAACCTCAAAATTTTCGATAACCTCACCATATCCACGCGTTGATAATAGTCTTGCTCTAACTAGTATTGAGAATATGGAAGGGTCAATGTCGAGCGGTGGATTTACCAGCATTGGAGAATTTCTAGAAAAAACCGGCTGTCCTTTTTGTAAAGAGTGGCAAGTTGCAAAATTCCTAATCGCTAAAAACATACATGAAATGTTAAACACATAATTTTTCTCACTAGCCCCTAATTCATTTGAAGATGTCTCGAATAATCTATTGAATTTTTGACAGTCAGCATCTCCTGACACATATTCATTTGGACTGCCGAGGCTTTTCAGGAAATTTGTTCCGTCAGATGAAAAAACTAATTTTGATTCTAAATGAAGATGCCAAGCAAAAGCACTTCCGTCCTGCCAGAGTTTCTTAAGCTTATCATAGGTGTAAATTGAATACACGTTTGGGTCAAACTGACCTTCTCTACAGGGGACGCAAGCTAATAAATCAACATCTGAACCGAGGTCTACCTCTCCTCGACATACAGAACCAAATATATAAATATGCATGTTATCGCCTTCCGAAACGCTTAACAAGTATTGCCGTAAGAAAAGCAAAACAAATGAGTCGTATAGCTGCAATTAGAGACAGGACTCCTATTGAATACTCTTTTGGTGATATTATGCCAAAAAATATGCCAGAAGCTCTAAGGAGGCTGTCTAGATAGTCATGTAGATTCCATGGGTTTTTAAACGCCAAAGTATCCCCGATAGTGATTAAAAAATGAATAAAAACAATTGTTCTCAACAGTTTTGGTGAGCTTTCCCCATTACCCCAAATAACATCCAAAAGGGCAAATTCTAACCATTTAAAAAACTGAAAAATTCTGCGCCATCCAGGAAATTTTTTTTGGTAGTAGCTCTCATTGGATAGCCAAGATTTCTTTAAATATGTTGCCGTCGCCTCTAGCTCTAAGGAAATAGCTTTATTTACAGCCTTGGCATCACCTATTTGCTGAAAATTTACTCTTAATGATCGAGCAAACTTCAATCTAAGATTTTCTTCTCTTGGAGCTTCTCTTTCGAGAATGTCATCATCTATATGACATCTTTCGAAAATGGCGTACTTAAAGCTACAACCAGTAAAAGTAGTTTGATGGAAGTTACAACCAATAAATTTACACCCAGTAAAATTACATGAATCAAATACACAATTATTAAAATAACACGACTCAAATGTGCTATGCTCGAAAGATACGTTACGAATAGTATGGCGCTTTCCATAAAGTCTAGTATATCGTTTGAATTTATAGCCTTGGCCATTTTCAATATCTTCTGCAATCTGCTTATCAGAAACATTCTGTATTTTTCTTGGCACTAATCCCAAGGTTGGCTCTTCTGTAATATTATCTTCAGCATCCATTTATGTATTTTCCAATCCTATATTTGGCATAACAATTTATTCTTAGGAAAATCTAGTAAATAAAGTCAAGCACGGATAACGCTCAAGGGTTAACATGACTTGCATTATTATAATAACTTTTTTAGTTATGCGTACTATACTCGCTCAAGTTAAACAGATCGTATTGGTTATGTTTTTAAAATTGCTAACAAAACCCTCCTAGTAGCCAGTCACCATGATCTGAACCGAATGACTGGCAATTCGACCGCTTTCGGCATGAGCTTCACCTCCGGCGTCATTCCCGCGCAGGCGGGAATCCAGGAGTATCCACAGCGTACAGCGGTGTGAGCTCTCACCAGCGCTTACCTGCGCTATGCCCACGGCGCACGCTGTGGCGCGGTCTGGGTTCCCGCCTGCGCTGGAATGACGCGGTGTAGCGCGACGAGTGGTTCGTCGTGGAACATGAACTCTTGTGTTTCAGCGTGACTGGCTACTAGCGTTGTTGTGTGACCTTGCCGTACTCCCTGTACTGTCTGCGGTCACACGCCTAGCCAGGACCGCTTCGCTGCGTTTGGTGAGCGGCTTTATTACCCCCTGCGCGTATCCGCCGCCTCCCGCAACGCTTCGCCAATAAAAATCAGCAGCACCAGCGTGCCCACCAGCACGCCAAAGGTGGAGAGCGAAATCCACCAGGCGTCCAGGTTGTCCTTGCCCTGCGCCAGCAGTTCGCCCAGGCTGGGGGTGGAGGCGGGGACGCCCAGGCCGAGAAAGTCCAGGCTGGTCAGCGCCAGGATGGCACCGGAGATGCGAAACGGCAAAAAGGTGATCACCGGGGTGAGGCTGTTGGGCAGGATGTGCCGCCACATGATGGCCGGGCCAGACAGGCCCAGCGCGCGGGCGGCCAGCACGTATTCCATTTGCCGGTTGCGCAGAAATTCGGCGCGAACATAGTCCGATAGGCCCATCCAGCCAAACAGCGACAGCAGCGCCAGCAGCAGCCACAGGCTGGGGGTGAACAGCGAGGCAAAGATGATCAGCAGATACAGCTCGGGCAGCGAGCCCCAGATTTCGATCAGCCGTTGCAGCAGCAGGTCGGTGCGTCCGCCAAAATAGCCCTGTACCGCGCCGGCCAGAATGCCCAGCACGGTGCCCACCACGGTGAGGGCGACGGCAAACAGCACCGACAGGCGAAAGCCATACAGCAGCCGGGCCAGCACGTCGCGGCCCCGGTCGTCGGTGCCCAGCCAGTTGTCGGCAGAGGGGGCCGCCGGGTTGGCGGCCTGGGCAAAGTAGTTGATGGTGTCAAACCGGTAGGGGTTGGGCGGGTACAGCGCCCAATTGCCGTCGCGGCTGAGCTGCTGGCGGATGAATGGGTCCAGATAGTCGGTGGGGCTGGTGAAGTCGCCACCAAAGGTGGTTTCCGGGTAGGTGTGCCACAGCGGAAAGTAATAGCTGCCCTGATACTGGGCAATCACCGGTTTGTCGTTGCTCAGCACTTCGGCAAACAGGCTCAGGCCAAACAGCGCCAGAAAAATCCACAAGCTCCACCAGCCGCGCCGGTTGCGGGCAAAGCGCTGCCAGGCGCGCTGGCGTGGGGTGAGGATGCGCGCGTCAGTCATGCTCGCCGCCTTCGTTCAGGCACTGGCACACCACCCGGTTGCGACCGCCTTCCTTGGCCTGATACAGCGCGGTATCGGCTTCGTGCAGCAGGCGGCCACCGGCCTGGCTGGCGTTTTCCTGGGCGCGCAGGCCATGAAAAGTGCTTACGCCAATTGACAGGGTAACCGGAATATCCATGCCTTCACCCAGGCATACCGGGCTGGCGGCCACGGCAGCGCGAATCCGCTCGGCCACCCGCACCGCCTGGCTGGCGTCGGCTTGCACCAGCAGCGCGGCAAATTCCTCGCCGCCGTAGCGGGCCAGGGTATCGGTGATGCGCAATTGTTCCTTCACCCGGCGTGCCACTTCCTGCAGCACGGCATCGCCGGCGGGGTGGCCCCAGGTGTCGTTGATGCGCTTGAAAAAATCGATGTCAAGAAACAGCCCGGCCAGCATGCTGCCCTGGCGGTGGCTGCGGGTGATTTCCTCGTCCAGGCGCTGGTCGAAGTAACGACGGTTATGCACGCCAGTCAGCGCGTCGGTCAGCCCCAGCCGTTTCAGCCGTTCGTGGTTGAACACGTTTTCCAGGCACACCCCGGCAATGGCCGCCAGCCGGGCCAGAAAGTCGGTAGACAGCGCCGGGCTGAAGCGTTCCGGGTCGTGGCTGCCCAGCACCAGACAGCCCATCAGGTGCCCCTGACGCACCAGTGGCAAAAACGCCACACTGCCCAGGTGGTCATGGCCGGGCAGCCAGTCGGCATGCTGGTGCGGCACAAACAGCGCCAGGCGGGTGCTCAGGTCGGGGCCAAGCTGGTTGCTGAGCGGAAACGCGCTGGCAATAAAATGCAGCTCGGGGTAGTCGGCTTCGTCCAGCCCGATGGAGGCCAGCAGGCCGCGCACTTCGCTGGTGGGGTCTACCCAGTGCAGGTGAACGGCATCCAGCGCAAACGCCTGCTGCATTTCTGTCAGCAGCAGCGGCAGCAGCCCGGTAAAGTCGGCGGTGGCAATCAGTGCCATTTCCAGGCACTGCATTTTGGACATCACCTGTTCGTTATGACGGGCGTTTTCCAGCAGTTGTTCAAACGGGGTCGGCACAGCGGGGCGCTTTCTCACGCCGGGTCAGCCCCGCGCGGCGTCAAATTGCACGCGCGGGTCTACCCAGACATAACACAAATCGGACAACAGGCGGGTGAACAACCCCACCAGGGTAAATACATACAGGCTGCCCATCACCACCGGGTAGTCGCGCTTGACCACCGCTTCGTAGGAGAGCAGGCCCAGGCCATCCAGCGAAAACAGCGTTTCAATCAGCAGGCTGCCAGTAAAAAACGCGCCAACAAACGCCGCCGGAAAGCCGGTGACCAGCGGAATCATCGCATTGCGGAACACATGCTTGTATAAAATCTTGCGCTCCGACAAGCCCTTGGCGCGGGCGGTCAGCACATACTGGCAGCGGATTTGCTCCAGAAAGGTGTTTTTGGTCAGCAGCGTCATCACGGCAAAACTGCCCACTACCGACGCTGTCACCGGCAGCACCAGGTGCCACAGGTAGTCCATCACCTTGCCCAGTGGCGACAGCGTGGCCCAGTCGTCGCTGGTCAGCCCGCGCAGCGGAAACCACTGCAAAAAGCTGCCGCCGCCAAACAGCACCAGCAGGGCAATGCCCAGCACAAAGCCGGGAATGGCGTAGCCCACCAGAATCACCGTGCTGGTCAGCACGTCAAACGCCGAGCCATCGCGCACCGCCTTGGCAATGCCCAGCGGAATGCAGCACAGGTAAACAATCAAAAAGGTGGACAGCCCCAGGCTCATCGACACCGGCAGCTTGGACACAATCAGGCTGCCCACCGACTGATGGTGGTAAAAACTCTCGCCCAGATCAAAGCGGGCGTAGCGCGTCAGCATCTCGGCAAAGCGTTGCGGGGCGGGTTTGTCAAAGCCGTACAGCGCCTTGAGTTCGTCCAGCCGCTCCTGATCCAGCCCACCCTGCGCCCGGTACAGCCCGCCCGATGGCGCGCTGCCGGCTTCGCCGCCTTCGGCGCTGTGGCGCAGTTGCTGGGCCAGCTGTTCCACCGGCCCGCCAGGCACAAACTGGATGACCGCAAAGGTCACCAGCAAAATGCCCAGCACGGTGGGCACCATCAGCAGCAGCCGTTTGGCCAGATAGCGCCACAGATTCATTGGGTGTCTCCACTGGCGCGGGCCGGCAAGGCCCACCAGGTGCGCATTACCCAGTCCTGCGCGGCAAAATAGCGCGGCAGACGGTCCGGACGGCCAAAAATATCGCGGTAGGCAATGCGGTGATAGGCCAGATGCCAGTTGGGCACCAGGTAGTAGCCAGCGCGCAGCACCCGGTCCAGCGCCCGGCTGGCGGCGCGCAGTTCGTGGCGGTTGTGAAAGGTGAGAAAGCGCTGCAGCAGCGCGTCCACCGCCGGATCGCGCAGGCCCAGCACATTATTGGAGCCAGGCTGGCTGGCGGCGGCGCTGCCAAAGTAATCCAGCTGTTCATTGCCGGGGCTGGCCGACTGGCCAAAGCCGGAGATGGTCATGTCAAAGTCAAACTGGTTGAGCTTTTGCTGAAAAATCGCCGGGTCTACCATGCGCACGGTCATGTGTACGCCCAGTTTTTCCAGATTGCGCTGATACGGCGCGGCCACCCGCTCGAAGGTGCGCGAGTAGGTGAGAAACTCAAACGTCAGCGGCTGGCCGGCAGCGTTAACCAGCTGGCCGTCGCGCATGCGCCAGCCGGCGTCGGCCAGCAGCTTTTGCGCCTGGCGCAGATTGGCGCGCAGGCTGAGCGCATCCGGGCTTTTTGGTGCGTCAATGGCCGGGCCGAACACCGCCGGGTCGAGCCGGTCTTTCAGCGGGGTGAGCAGCGCCAGTTCGTCGGCGTCGGGCAGGCCGCTGGCGGCCAGGTCGCTGTTGCTGAAATAGCTGTCGCTGCGGGTGTACTGGCGGTAAAACAGCTGGCGGTTGGCCCAGTCGAAGTCAAATGCCAGTACCAGCGCCTGACGCACGCGCTTGTCGGCAAACAAGGGCCGGCGCAGGTTCATGGCAAAGCCCTGCATGCCGGCACCATTGCCGTGCGGCACTTCCAGCTTTTTGATCGCTCCGCTGGCAAATGCCCGACCGGTATAGCCACGCGCCCACAGCTTGGCCACGTTTTCGGCAGACACGTCAAACTCGCCAGCCTTGAAGGCTTCCAGCCGCACGGTGTCGTCCAGCAGATAGCGGAATTCAATCCGGTCGAAGTTGTACTGCCCGCGTCGGCTGGGCAGCTCGCGCGCCCAGTAGTCGGCGCGGCGCTGGTACACGCTGAACTTGCCCAGTGCGTGGCGCTCCAGCCGGTAAGGGCCGCTGGCCAGCGGCGGCTGCAGTGTGCGGCTGGCCAGCGGCTGGCCTTGCAGCCAGCGGCGGGAAAACACCGGCAGCTCGCCCAGAATCATGTGCAGTTCGGCGTTGCGCTGGCGAAAGTCAAAGCGCACCGTGCGTTCATCCACCACCACTGCCTGCCTGACGTCGCCCCAGTACATGCGGTAGCGCGGGTGGGCGGTCTTGTCGCGGGTCAGCGTGTCAAAACTGGCCTTGACGTCTTCGGCCAGCACTGGCGAGCCATCGCTGAAGCGCGCCTGCGGGTGCAGGTGAAAGCGCACCGACAGGCCATCCGCCGCCAGGCTCATGTCATCGGCCAGCAGGCCATACATGGAAGATGGCTCATCCAGGCTTTTTTCTGCCAGGGTGTCCACCAGCAGGCCCAAGCCGGATTCCTTGTCGCCCTTGAGGGTGAACGGGTTGAGCGAGTCAAAGCCGCCCAGCGCCGGCAGCACCAGCCGCCCACCCTTGGGCGCGTTTGGATTAACGTAGTCAAAGTGCTGAAAGCCCGCCGGATACCGGGGCGCATCGCCCAGCGCCATGGCTGCCGCCGCCTGGGCCGCGCCGCTGGCCAGCAGCAGCGCAAGCAGGCAAAACTGCCACAAAAAAGAAAGATGTCGTATCCGCATGCACAGCATTGTAAAGCGCAGCCCCGGCTTAGGCTATAATCGCCCAGTTTTCCGACTTACCAAGGACTGACGATGGGTTTTCTGCAAGACAAAAAGATCCTGATTACCGGCCTGCTTTCCAACCGCTCGATCGCCTACGGCATTGCCAAAGCCTGTCATCGTGAAGGTGCGCAGCTGGCCTTTACCTATGTGAACGACAAGCTCAAGGATCGTGTGGTTGACCTGGCCGCCGAGTTCGGCAGTGATCTGGTGTTGCGCTGCGATGTTGCCAACGATGACGACATCACCCAGGTATTCGAGCAGTTGGCCCAGCAGTGGGACGGGCTGGATGGTTTTGTCCATGCCATCGCCTTTGCCCCGCGCGAATCGCTGGAAGGCGACTTCCTGGATTCGCTCAGCCGCGAAGCCTTCCAGGTGGCGCACGACATCAGCTCGTACAGCTTCCCGGCGCTGGCCAAAGCCGCCCGCCCGATGATGCGTGGCCGCAATGGTGCCTGCCTGACGCTGTCCTACCTGGGCGCGGTGCGCGCCATCCCGCATTACAATGTGATGGGCCTGGCCAAGGCCAGCCTGGAAGCCAGCGTGCGCTTTACCGCCGCCAGCCTGGGCCGCGACAATATCCGCGCCAACGGCATTTCTGCCGGCCCGATCAAGACCCTGGCGGCTTCCGGTATTTCCGGCTTTGGCAAACTGCTGAAAATGGCCTCGGACAATTCGCCGCTCAAGCGCAATGTCACCATTGAAGAAGTCGGCAATACCGCCGCCTTCCTGCTCTCCGACCTGGCGTCGGGCATTACCGGCGAAATCACCTATGTGGACGCCGGTTACAGCATCAATGCCCTGAACGTGCCGGAAGAAGCATAAGCCCGGTTGCCACGGGCGGCCTGCCAGCAGGATGCCGCCCGTGGTGCCTGCCGCGCCAACACGCCCCCGGCGCAGCCCTCCTCTGGCCCGGTGCCGGTGCGGGGCGCAGGCCCCGGCAGGCGGCCCGGCTGGAACCCCCCGCCCGAAGCGGCTACAATCCAGGGGTTTGCATTCTGTCTGTTCATCATGGCCCCTACTGCGCCTGTCGCCCCTGCCTCGTTTGAAGAAGCTGTCTCCCGCCTGGAAAGTCTGATCCGCGAGATGGAAAGTGGCGAACTGCCGCTGGATGCCTCGCTGGCCGCCTACCAGCAGGGCACCGAACTGATCCGTTTTTGCCAGGCCAGGCTGGCCGACGCCGAGCAGCAGCTCAGCGTGCTGGAAAACGGCGAACTGAAACCGTTGTCGCTGGAGGTGGCTGATGTCTGATGGCGAATTTATCGGCTGGATGAGCGCCATCCAGCAAGAAATGGAAACCCTTCTGGCGGCGCAGCTGCCCAACCCGGAACACGAACCACGCGCGCTGAATGCCGCCATGCGCTACGCCACCCTGGGCGGTGGCAAGCGGGTGCGGGCGCTGCTGGTGTTTGCGGCTGGCGAACTGGTCAATGCCGCGCCAGCGGCGCTGGGCCGGGCGGCGGCGGCGGTGGAGATGATCCACGCCTATTCGCTGGTACACGACGACCTGCCGTGCATGGACGACGACGTGCTGCGCCGTGGCAAGCCCACCTGCCATGTGGCGTTTGACGAAGCGACTGCGCTGCTGGCCGGCGATGCGCTGCAAACCCAGGCATTTGCCGTGCTGGCCGCCGACCACGGCGACCTGGCTCCGGCCCGTCAGCTGGCCATGTTGCGCCTGCTCAGTCATGCCTCTGGCGCGCTGGGTATGGCCGGCGGCCAGGCCATCGACCTGGCCTCGGTGGGCCAGGCGCTGACGCTGCCGCAGCTGGAATTCATGCACGCGCTGAAAACCGGCGCGCTGATCCGCGCCGCCGTGCTGCTGGGCGCGCTGGCCGGCGATGCACTGAGCGACGAGGCCATGGCCCGGCTCGACCACTTTGCCCGCACCATCGGCCTGGCTTTCCAGGTGGTGGACGACGTACTCGACTGCGAAGCCGACAGCGCCACGCTGGGCAAAACCGCCGGCAAGGACGCCGCCCACGACAAACCCACCTACGTCAGCCTGCTGGGTCTGGCTGAAGCCCGGCGCATGGCGCAGGGTCTGCGCGAGGAAGCCTTTGCCGCGCTGGTGCCGTTTGGTGCATCTGCGGAACGTCTGCGCGCGCTGGCTGACTATATTGTTGTCCGTTCTTTTTGATTAGGCTTGACCGCATGACCACTGCCGCACGCTATCCCCTGCTCGACACCATCGACCTGCCTGCCGACCTGCGCCGGCTCGACCGCCGCCAGCTGCCACAACTGGCGCGCGAGCTGCGCGAGTTTCTGGTGGAGTCGGTCAGCAAGACCGGTGGCCACTTCGCTTCCAACCTGGGCTGCATCGAGCTGACCGTGGCGCTGCACTATGTGTTCGACACCCCGCACGACCGGCTGGTATGGGACGTGGGCCACCAGACCTACCCGCATAAAATCCTGACGGGCCGGCGCGCGCGCATGGACACCATGCGCATGAAAGACGGCCTGGCCGGCTTTCCCAAGCGCGAAGAATCCGAATACGACACCTTTGGCGTCGGCCATTCGTCCACCTCAATTGGCGCGGCGCTGGGCATGGCTGCCGCCGCCCGCACCCAGGGCCAGGCGCGCAAGGTGGTGGCGGTGATTGGCGACGGCGCGATGACCGCCGGCATGGCCTTCGAGGCGCTGAACAACGCCGGCGCGATGGACACCGACCTGCTGGTGATCCTCAACGACAACGATATGTCGATCTCGCCCAATGTCGGCGCGCTCAACCACTACCTGACCAAGCTGATGTCCGGACGCTTTTACGCCGCAGTCAAAGAAGGCTCCAGCAAGGTGCTGGGCATGGCCCCGCCGGTGCATGCGCTGGTCAAACGCGCCGAAGAACACGTCAAGGGCATGATCACCCCCGGCGCGCTGTTTGAAGAATTTGGCTTTAACTATCTTGGCCCGATCGACGGCCACGACCTGGACACCCTGGTGGAAACCCTGGGCAATGTGCGCAAGCTCAAGGGCCCGCAGTTCCTGCATGTGGTCACCAAAAAGGGCCAGGGTTACAAGCTGGCAGAAAAAGACCCGATTGCTTATCACGGCGTGTCGCGCTTCAGCCCGGAAAACGGCCTGGCCGGCGGCAAGAGCGGCGGGAAGCCCAGCTACACCCAGGTGTTTGGCGACTGGCTGTGCGACATGGCCAAGCAGGATAGCCGGCTGGTGGGCATTACCCCGGCCATGCGCGAAGGCTCGGGCATGGTGCGCTTTGCCGGCGAATATGCCGACCGCTATTTTGACGTGGGCATTGCCGAGCAGCACGCCGTGACGTTTGCCGCCGGGCTGGCCTGTGAAGGCATCAAGCCGGTGGTGGCGATTTATTCCACCTTTTTGCAACGCGCTTACGATCAGCTGATTCACGATGTAGCGCTGCAAAACCTGCCGGTGGTGTTCGCCATCGACCGTGCCGGCTTGGTCGGTGCCGACGGCCCCACCCACGCTGGCGCGTTTGATCTGTCCTTCCTGCGCTGCATCCCCAATATGGTGGTGATGGCGCCGTCGGACGAAAACGAATGCCGGCAAATGCTGTACACCGCCTTCACCCTGGACGCGCCCACGGCGGTGCGCTATCCGCGCGGCACCGGCCCCGGCGCGCATATCCAGAGCGAGATGACCGCGCTGCCGGTTGGCCAGGGCCATATCCGCCGCCAGGGCGACGGCGGCGTGGCATTTCTGGCCTTTGGCAGCATGGTCACTCCGGCCATGGCCGCTGCCGAGGCGCTGAATGCCACGGTGGCCGACATGCGCTTTGTCAAACCGCTGGACGAAGCGCTGGTGCGCCAGCTGGCCGCCAGCCATCGTCTGCTGGTTACCGTAGAAGAAAACGTCATCCAGGGCGGGGCGGGCAGCGCCGTGCTGGAAGCACTGAGCGCCGCCGGCCTGGACAACACCCCCTGTCTGCAACTGGGCCTGCCCGACAGCTATGTCGAGCACGGCGACCCGGCGCTGCTGCTGGCCGACTGCGGGCTGGACGCCGCCGGGCTGGAAGCCAGCGTGCGGGCGCGCCTGGCCGTCCAGGCGGACGCCTGATGGGCGACTGGCTCGGGCAGGTTTTTCAGCTGCAAGGCACCGGCTATGCCGCGCTGCCGCAGTTTCTCACCAGCCTGGGCATTGGCCTGCTGCTGGGGATAGAGCGCGAACGCAAGCAGGACCCACGCGCCGGGGTGCGCACCTTTGCCCTGGCCTGCCTGTTTGGCACGCTCAGCGGGCATATTGCCAGCCTGGCGGCATGGCCGCTGCTGCCGGTGGTGGGCCTGGCAGGGGTGGTGGCGCTGGCACTGGCGGCATACTGGCACCCGGCCCACTGTGCCAGCCCGCCGGATTCCACCACACAAATTGCCCTGCTGCTGGCCTACTGTCTGGGCCTTCTGGTGCAGGCCGGCCCGGCGGAGCTGGCGGTGGCGCTGGCCATCATCGCCACCCTGCTGCTTTACCTGAAACCAGAGCTGTCTGGCCTGAGCCAGAAGCTCACCCGCCCGGATATCCTGGCCGTACTGCAGTTTGGCGCGGTGTCGGCCATTATTTTGCCCATTCTGCCCAATCGGGCTTTTGGCCCGTATCAGGCGATTAACCCATATGAAATCTGGCTGATGGTGGTGCTGATTTCCGGGGTCAGCCTGACTGGCTATGTGGCGGTGCGCCTGTTTGGAGAAAAAGTGGGCGGCCCATTGCTGGGCCTGCTGGGTGGCATGGTGTCGTCCACCGCCACCAGCATGAGCTTTGCCCGCCAGGTGCGCGACGACGCCAAGGCGCTGCATTTGTCTGCCACGGTGATTCAGCTGGCCAATCTGGTGGTGTTTGTCCGGCTGGCGATTCTGGCCGGGCTGCTGGCCCCGCTGGCGCTGCCGGCGGTGTTGCCGCTGCTGGGCAGCGCCCTGGCTGGCGGGCTGCTGGCCACCGGGCTGGGCCATTTGCGCCATGGCTCGGGCAATGGCAGCCAGGACGGCGACGACGACGGCTTTACCCCGCACAATCCGGTGGAAATGCGCACCGCGCTGGTGTTTGGCGGCCTGTATGCGGTGGTCACGCTGGCCGCAGCAGCGCTGATGCACCAGTTTGGCTCCAGCGGCCTGTACGGCGTGGCGCTGGTGTCCGGGGTAACGGATGTTGATCCGATTTCATTGTCGGCGTTCAATCAGTTTGCCGATGGCCATCTAAGCGCCGGCCAGGTGGCCGCCACGCTGGCGCTGGCCTTGCTGACCAACAGCCTGTTCAAGTTTGGCATGGTGGCCAGCCTGGGCGGCAAGGCGCTGATGTGGCGCACCGCGCCGATGTTTGCCAGCTCGCTGGGGGCGATGTTGCTGTGCTGGGGCTGGCTGGCACAGCGGGGGTGATAATTCCCTGGCGCGTTGTGTTCGCCGCGCTTATCCGCCCGAGCGACAATATTCCACCGCCTGCTCCAGCCGCTCCACGGTAATCACCTCCAGGCCGTCCAGCGCCTGACGCGGCGCGTTGGCCAGCGGCACAATCGCCCGCTTGAAACCCAGCTTGGCGGCTTCTTTCAGCCGCTCCTGGCCGTGCGCCACCGGGCGCACCTCACCGGCCAGGCCCACCTCGCCAAACACCACCAGCTTGTCCGGCAAGGGCCGATTGCGCAGCGACGACACAATGGCCAGCAGCACGGCCAGATCGGCTGCCGGCTCGCCAATGCGCACGCCGCCCACCGCGTTGATGAACACATCCTGATCAAAACACGCCACCCCGGCGTGGCGATGCAGCACCGCCAGCAGCATGGCCAGCCGGTTTTGCTCCAGCCCCACCGACAGCCGGCGCGGCTGGCCGTGTGATTCGTCCACCAGTGCCTGAATTTCCACCAGCAGCGGGCGGGTGCCTTCCATGGTTACCAGCACGCTGGAGCCGGGCACTTCGTCACGGTGGCTGGACAAAAAGATGGCCGAGGGGTTGGACACGCCTTTCAGCCCGCGCTCGGTCATGGCAAACACACCCAGTTCGTTGACCGCGCCAAAGCGGTTTTTGATGGCGCGGATCATGCGGAAGCTGGAATGGCTGTCACCCTCGAAATACAGCACGGTATCGACAATATGCTCCAGCACGCGCGGCCCGGCCAGCGCGCCTTCCTTGGTGACATGCCCCACCAGGATCATGGTCACCCCGGTCTGCTTGGCCACCCGGGTCAGCTGGGCGGCGCATTCGCGCACCTGCGCCACCGAGCCGGGTGCCGAGTTGAGCATATCGGTGTACACGGTCTGGATCGAGTCAATCACCACCACATCGGGGCGGTCGCCCTGCAAGGTGGCCAGCACCTGCTCCAGACGGATTTCCGCCAAGAGGCGTACCCGACCAGCGTCCACCGCCAGCCGCGAGGCGCGTAGTGCCACCTGCTGGGCAGATTCTTCACCGGTGACATACAGCACCTTGCGCCGCGCGCCCACGCTGGCCAGGGTTTGCAGCAGCAGGGTGGATTTGCCAATGCCAGGATCGCCGCCAATCAGGATCACCGCGCCATGCACCAGCCCGCCGCCCAGCACGCGGTCGAGTTCGTCGATGCCGGATGGCTCGCGCGGCACTTCCTCGGCCTGTACCTCGGCCAGCACCTGCACTTCGCTGGTCACCGCCAGCGCCTGAAAGCGGCTGTTGCCCGGTGGTGCCGGCGGGGCCTGCACGGTTTCGCTCAGGGTGTTCCAGCTGGTGCAGTGTGGGCACTGACCCTGCCACTTTGGGCTGATGCCGCCGCATTCGCTGCACACATAAATGGTTTTGGCTTTGGCCATGTCAGTTCTCACTTCTGGCGTGCGCTGCGACGGGGTCGGCGCAGCGGGTGGGGGCCATAAAGCGCTCAATCGCCTGCGCCACCTGTTCCGGTTGTTCCTGCTGGACCATATGCCCGGAATCGTACACCGTCAGTTGCTCCAGGTCGGCAAAACAGGCGGCGCGTTCGGCCAGGCTGGCCTTGATCTTGCCGGTCAGCGGGTGATCGCTGGCCCCGCCGCCGATAATCCATTGCACCGGGCAGCGAATGGCCCGCCAGCATGCCTTGGCTTCTTCCAGCCGGTACAGCACCGGGTTGACCATCTTGTGCCGGGGGTCGGCCAGATGGCGGCGCACGCCGTTGGCGTCCAGCGCAGTCAGGTGCTCGGTGAGAAAGCGCGCCCGGTCGAGGGTCAGATGCGGGTTACGGCGAATCAGCCGGCTGGCAAAGTGTTCCGGGTCGGCCACCGGGGCAAAGCCGGGCGGCTGGGCGCATTCCTGCAGCCATTGCGCGTAGCGCTGCGGGGCCAGATCCGGGGTGAGGTCAAGCAGGCCAAAGCCGTCAATCGACACCAGCCGGCTGACCCGCTCCGGGCGAATGCCGGCGTACATCATCGCCACCATGCCGCCCATGCTGTGCCCCACCAGCCGGACCGGGGCCTGCGGGCAGTAGTGCGCCAGCAGCGCATCCAGGTCGGCCAGGTAGTCAGGAAAATAATAGCTGCCGGCATTCCAGGCGCTCAGGCCAAAGCCGCGCCAGTCCGGGGCCAGCACATGCCAGTCGCGGCTGAAGGCGTCCACCACAAACTGGAAGGTGGGCGAAGCATCCATCCAGCCGTGCAGCATCCAGAGTTTGGGCGCATCGTCCCGGCCCCAGTGGCGCACATGGTAGGCGTGGCCACGGATGGACAGGATTTCCGAGCGCGATACAAGATGAGGGGTATACATGGCGGTGATTGTAATGGATGTTGCGATTCTCGCCACCAGGGCAATGACCTCTCCCAGCAAATGGTTAAACGGTTGGCCGGCACCAGAACGAGCCCCCATGCACGAGCCGGTAAAAAATTTGGCAAAACCCCCTTGCCAAACCCCATCACCCCGCCTATAATGCGCATCTCTTTTGGAGAGATGCCGGAGCGGCTAAACGGCCCTGACTCGAAATCAGTGGGGGACGCAAGTCCCACTAGGGTTCGAATCCCTATCTCTCCGCCAGATACAAGCAAAAGGCCCTGATTCTGTCAGGGCTTTTTGCTTTTTCGGGTTGTTTGTCCCATATTCCCCCCAGCCGGGCCTGCCGCCAGGGCAGGGCGGTCAGACCAGGGGTTGCGCCATGCTCAGTTATCGTCATGCCTTTCATGCCGGCAATCACGCCGATGTCCTCAAGCACTGGGTGCAAATCCTGCTGCTGACGCACCTGGGCCACAAAGACAAGCCCTACTGGTATATCGACACCCACGCCGGTGCCGGCGCGTATGCGCTGGACAGTGGCTACGCCAGCAAGAACGCCGAGTTCGACACCGGTATTGGCCGCCTGTGGACGCGCGATGACCTGCCGGCCACGCTGGCCGAATACGTGGCGCTGGTGCGCCAGTTCAATCCGGATGGCGCGCTGCGCGCCTACCCCGGCTCACCAATGGTGGCGCAGCGCTGCCTGCGTCCCAGCGACCGCATGCGCCTGTTTGAACTGCACAGCACCGACCACGGCCTGCTGGCCGGCAACTTTGCCGACGCCCATCGTCAGGTGCGGGTGGAACACACCGACGGCTTTGAAGGCATCAAGGCCGTGCTGCCGCCGCCGCCGCGCCGGGCGCTGGTGCTGATCGACCCCCCCTATGAAGACAAACGCGACTACGCCCGCGTGGTGACCAGCCTGAAAGAAGCGCTCAAACGCTTTGCCACCGGCTGCTACGCGGTGTGGTATCCGCAACTGCAACGGCTGGAATCGCGCGATTTGCCGGAAAAACTCAAGCTGCTCGGGGTGGACTGGCTGCATGTCAGCCTGTCGGTGCAACGCCCCTCGGACAACGGCTTTGGCATGCACGGCAGTGGCATGTTTGTGCTCAACCCGCCCTGGACCCTGCCCGACACGCTGAACACCGCCCTGCCTTATCTGGTTGAGGTGCTGGGCCAGGATCGCGGCGCGCGGTATACGCTGGAGTGGGAGATCCGCTAATCCGGCGGGCACCCGCTGACGAATCTTGCCGGCAGCCTGAACCGCCTGACGGCTGAAGCACTCCGCGCCGTCCCGGCGCTTTCCCCGCCGGCCCCCTCCCCGGTATACTCAAGCGTTTTGTCCGTCCGGGTTCACCGGGCGGCCACAGGCTGATCCAAACGTATGTTCTTCTCTTCCCCATCACGCCGCGCTGCGGTGCGGGCCGAAACCCACGCCCTGCTGGCGCTGGCCTTGCCAATCATGATTGCCCAGCTGGCGTACACCGCCACCGGCTTTGTTGATACGGTGATGTCGGGCCGGCTGGGGGCCGACGCGCTGGCAGCGGTGTCGATTGGCTCGGCCATCATGATCACCGTGTATATCACCCTCAGCGGCGTGGTCACCGCGCTCAACCCGCTGGTGGCCCATCAGATAGGTGCCGGTCAGCACGCCCAGGTGGGCGGCCAGGTGCGCCAGGGGCTGTGGACGGCGCTGGCGTGCGGCCTGCTGGGCACCGGGGTGATGCTGGCCGCAGGCGAATGGGTGGCGCGCGGCATGCAGCTGGAGCCCGCCGTGGCCCAGGCCGCGCAAGGCTATTTGATTGGCGCGGCACTGGGCATGCCGGCGGCGCTGGTGTACCGGGCACTGCACGCCTATTCATCCGCCGTGGGCCAGGCCCGCCCGATCATGGTCATCAGCCTGGTGGCGCTGGCGCTGAACATCCCGCTCAACTACATCCTGATGTACGGCAAGCTTGGCCTGCCGGCACTGGGCGGGGCGGGCAGCGGCTGGGCCACTGGCCTGGTGTTCTGGTTCAGCTCCCTGGCGCTGGCCGGCTGGGTACGCTGGCGGCCCGCCTACCAGCGCTATGCTGTGTGGCAGCGCTGGGACTGGCCGCACGGCGCGGCGCAGCGCGCCATTCTCAAGCTGGGCGTGCCGATTGCCCTGTCGTATTTTGTTGAAGTCAGCGCGTTTACCTCGGTGGCGCTGCTGATTGCCAAGCTGGGTGCCAAAACCGTGGCCAGCCATCAGGTGGTGATCAACTTCACCAGCCTGCTGTACATGATTCCGCAAAGCCTGGGCGCGGCGTTGTCGGTGCGCGTGGGCCACGCCGTTGGCGCAGGCAACTATGTCGCCGCCCGCTTCAACAGCCAGATTGGCCTGTGGCTGGGTTGTGCGGTGGCATTGCTGGCATCGCTGACGGTGTTCGGCCTGCGCGACAGCGTTGCCGGCATGTACAGCACCGACGCCAGCGTGGTGGCCATGGCCGCCAGCCTGCTGGCGTTTGCTGCCGTGTTCCAGCTGGCCGACGCCATGCAGACCATCGCCTCCGGCGCGTTGCGCGGCTACAAGCTGACCACCGTGCCGATGATAATCCACACCGTATCGTTCTGGGGCATTGGCCTGGGCTTGGGCATCTGGCTGGGCCTGAGCGAAGGCCCGCTGCCCGGCGGCTGGCAGCGCCCGCTGGGCGCGTATGGTTTCTGGGCGGCGCTGACCCTGAGCATTCTGCTGGCCGCCATCCTGCTGCTGGCGCTGCTGCGCCACGAAAGCCGTCGCCGCCTGCCCTGCCCCCGACCGAAAGCCTGACCGATGACCGGATTTTTTCATGAGCATGTGGCGCTGACCGCGCTCAACACCTTGGGCATTGTCGCCCACGCCCGCCGGCTGGCGGTGCTGCGCGACGAAGCCCAGCTGCCCACCCTGCTGGCCGATGGCGACTTCTGCCACGGCCCCCGGCTGATCCTGGGCGGCGGCAGCAATCTGCTGATCACCCAGCCCGAGGTGAACGCCAGCGTGCTGCAACTGGCCACCCAGGGCATTCAGCTGGTTGCCGATGACGGCCATCACGTGCTGATCGACGTGGCCGGCGGCGAGCCCTGGCACCGCACCGTGCGCCACACCCTGGAACAGGGCTGGTATGGCCTGGAAAACCTGTCGCTGATTCCTGGCACGGTGGGTGCCAGCCCAATCCAGAACATCGGCGCTTACGGCGTGGAAGTGCAAGACCGCCTGCATTCACTGCGCGCGCTGTCGCTGCCGGAGGGCAAGATGCATGTGTTCAGCCGCGACGACTGCCAGTTTGGCTACCGCGACAGCCTGTTCAAGCAGCAAGCCGGACGCTGGCTGGTGCTGAGCGTGCGCCTGAGCCTGAGCCGCCAGCCCGGCGCGCTGACCCTGTACGGCGATATCCGCCAGGCGCTGGAGCAGGACGGCATTGCCCAGCCCACCCCGCTGGATGTGTCCAATGCGGTGATGCGCATCCGCCAGGCCAAACTGCCCGACCCAGCTACCCTGGGCAACGCCGGCAGCTTTTTCAAAAACCCGGTGGTGGATGCCCAGCACGCCGCCCGCCTGCTGGCCGACCACCCCGACCTGCCGCACTACCCGCAGGCTGATGGCCAGGTCAAACTGGCCGCCGGCTGGCTGATTGACCGCGCCGGCTGGAAAGGCCGCCGCCTGGGCCCTGCCGGGGTACACGACCGTCAGGCACTGGTGCTGGTCAACCATGGCGGTGCCACCGGGGCGGATATCCTGGCACTGGCCAGCGCAATACAAGCGGCGGTGTGGGCACATTATGCGGTGACGCTGGAACGGGAGCCGGTGACGGTGTAGTGCGTGGGGCAACGCGCTTGCGTTTGGCTTTTTTGGGCCATACATGCTGGACATTCGCGAAAGATGGCGTTGGCTGCTGCAATGTGATGGTTACCCTGAACGGGCAAAATCCACGCGATTCCATTCAATTGCCCGCCGCTGCCAATGTGCGTCAATCGCCTGAGTGAAGTCCGGGCGCACCAGCTTGGCGCGCGCCTCGCACCACAAGGCGGACTCCTGGCGCACCACCACGCCTTCCAGCGGCCCTGGCCGATAACGGCTGGGCTGATCCAACAATTGCCGCAAGGCCGCCAGCGTGGTCTGGCCATGCGCCCGCTGTGGCGTGGTCACCAGCCCAGCCGTCGTGGCCAATGCATTGCGTCGCGGCACACTCCAAAAACGGCCAGCGGCGCGGTCGTAGACATCAAACAGCAAAAACCAGTCTGGCAAGGCCGGATAATCCAGTGAATGCCGGGCGGCGCACCACTCGCCAAACAGGATCAAATCTGGCATCAGCACCCCCTGCAGTGCCAGGCCATGCAAGGCCAGCCAGGCCGGCAAGCGGGCAAACTGTCCGGCATGCGGGTCAGCCAGATACTGCCCCCGGTTTTGCGCGCGCAACTCGCCGTCCAGTGCCAAGGAAAACCCCAGATTGGCACCATCCAGTTTTTCTTCCACCACTACCTCGCCCGCCAGCAAAGCTTGGGCTTGCGCGGCGGACAGCACTTTGTCATCGCGCGGCGAACCCGCGCCCAGCCAGGTCAGATGAGGGATGTGGGGGAAGCGGAAGAAGTCGGGCATGGTTTTCAGGATAATGGTCGTGATTGGCGTTGTTTTTTCTCAGCGTGTTTTTGACGTGACCAGGCTTCGATAATTGGCTCCAGCAATACTTGATGCTGATACAGAGCATTCTCCCAATCATGCCAATCGGTATCGCCCGCAAACGCCACACACCCTTCGCCATACAACACATGGGCTGCCAAAGCCGCTGCCACCATTTTTCTGTCTGCGGGGTCATGCACCAGCGCTAAAGTGGGCGGCAAGAGGCCATGCCCGTCAGCGTCATAATCCACAGGCACAGGGTCTACGGCACACGTGCTCCATTTGTGTTGAACTACTTGACGGCCAAAATCATTGAAGCCAAGTTTATTCTGGTATTCGTCAAAAATCCTTTCAGCATCATCCAGCACCAAATGCGCTGAACTTTGCTGAAACTGATCCAGCCAACACCACACCTGCTCACGCAGCACCGGATCAGTCGGCGTGGCATCAATATCTTTGGGATGCAGCGGGTCTGCCGCGCTGGCGGCGATGAGCACGTTGGTGTCCACCACATAGCGCGCTCTCATGCTTGCTCCGCTTGCTCACGCGCCGCTTTCTGGCGGGCAAACATCCGACTGGCCTGCTCGCGGGTTTCACCCAAGGCATCACCAAAAAAGCCATCTGGCCAGTTTTGCACGCGGCCAAATTCGTCCATATCTAACTTGCGTAATGTAGCGGGTGAAGGGGTTTTGCGTTCGGCGATTGGCTGGGGTTTGCGCTCGACAAAATACATGGCAACTTCATCCGCCCCGACCTCTTCTCTGGCCATCAAGGTTTGCATACGGCGGAACAGATGCTCAGAGTGGGTTTCCACAATAAATTGCACCTTGCGCTCTTGACTCACCTGGACAAACAGCTCGGCCAGCACCGATTGCGCCAACGGGTGCAGATGGATTTCTGGTTCTTCCAGGATAATGGTGCTGCCCGGTGCAGCAAAATATGCCACCACCAGCACCGGCAACACCTGCGAGATGCCAATCCCCACATCGCGCAGATTGCACGCCACACCATCGCGATGAATGATCAGCTCATAGCGGTTAGCACGCCCTTGCTGGCGCACTTCCAGCTTGTCCGCCACTTTCATGCGCGCCAACCAAGTTGACACACCATTTACCACGTAACTTTGTTCTTCGCCCTTGAGCAAGGCGCTGGCAAGCAAAACATCCACGGCGCGGCTGCCGTCGGTACCCACATCTCCGGGCTTAGTTCGATTCCAGGGGTAGTCCCGCTCAGGTTTGCGCCGCAGTGGCCCCAGATAACTGATGGACTCCAGCTCACGGCGAATGGCCAGGCTCAGGTCTTCAAGCAGCGGGCCATCCTGATCAAGCGCGGCAATGGCGTCTGCTGAAAATGCGATGGAGCGTTCTGGCGCGTAGTTGCGGCCTTTGACTCGGGGCTGTGTTTCATTGTCCACCATAATGGAGAATGCCCCTTTATCGCGGCGAATAGCGCGGAAGCAGCGATTTTCTGTGCATAATATTAATTCCTGAATCGCTACGCTGCCTGACGAGGTTTGGCCATAATCGCAATCGAACTGCCCAGCCTGAATTCGTGTACTGCCATTACGTTGGAAGTTAAATCCGATTGCAAATTGACGTGGGCCTTCTACCCCCTGATACAGCACATCATCAAACCCACCAAAATTGAAGAGGTCGTTGATCTCATCCCCCCTAGATTCAAGTGCACAGTACGATCAGGAGATTGTGCGGTTTGCTTCAGTAATAGTAGACTCTGAATTAGAGTGGACTTACCTGAGGAGTTAGTGCCCAACAGCATAGTGACTGGTTTTAAAACTATTTCACCTGTATCTTTCCAGGCTTTAAAATTTTGCAAGTAGAGTGTAGTAAACATGGCAGATAAACTTTCTGTTACAAGTGAGGCTGTACAGCCAGAGCAAGAAGATAGGCGCAGCAATTATTTTATTTGCAAAAAATCTGTATATTCTACTAAAGCATTACAATAGCCAAGCCATATTGGTTACGCAATAACACCTAAAAAAATAAAATTAAAAATCATAAATTGGCCAATTTTCGCACAAGATCAATTTATTAAACCCGCTTGCGCATGCAGGGCAATCACACGATGCAAAACGCGATGGGCCTTGCACAATCCACAAAACACCCTTGACCCACCCCACTGGCTGGTAGCCGCAATATGCTGATCACCCAGCTTGATTTGACATCCTCCCCGGCCTAAAGGCCGGAGATTCCTACGGCACTCAGGCGCGGCATTGAACCGCCCCTGAGTCGCTTCGCTGGGTTCCTGCTGCTGGCGGCATGACTGCACCGCTCACTTCACAGGCTAACCGGGCCTGTCCCGCCCTTAGCACATTGATCGCGCCGACCACATCGGCGTTTTCCTCGAAACCGCATTCCACACACTGGAACCGTGCCTGCGTCTGGCGGTTGTCCGCCGACACATGGCCGCAGGCAGGGCACGTCCGCGACGTGTTGCGTGGCGGCACGGTGATGAGATGCCCACCGTTCCACGCCAGCTTGTAGTCCAGTTGGCGGCGGAATTCGAACCAGCCTTGATCAAGGATGGCTTTGTTCAGGCCGGACTTGGCCCGAACGTTCTTGCCCGCTGTTTCGGGTGTGCCTGCCGCTGACCTGGACATATTCCGCACCTGCAAGTCCTCAAGACACACGATCGCGTGGTTTTGGCTGATCGTGGTGGAGCACTTGTGCAGGAAGTCGCGGCGGGCATTGCCGATGCGGGAATGGATGCGCTGAACGCGGGCTTTCGCCTTCTTCCAGTTGCTACTGAACTTCACTTTGCGGCTCATCGCACGTTGCGCACGGCGCAAGGCGGTTTCATGCCGTTTGAAGCTGTTGAGCGGGGCATGGAACGTGCCATCCGAGAGCGTGGCGAACCGTGCAATACCCATGTCGATGCCGACTGTACCGCCCTTTGGAATTGGCTGCTCGACCTCGCGTTCGGTCTGGATCGACACGAACCATTTGCCGCAGGACTGGCTGACGGTCACATTTTTCACCGCACCCAATACTTCCCGGCTGTTGCGGTAGCGCAGCCAGCCGAGCTTGGGCAGGAAGATGCGGGCATTGGCCTGGTCAAGCCTGATCTGTTTCGGGTCGGGATAGCGAAAGCTGTCGGACTGGCCCTTCTTCCTGAAACGCGGGAAGTCGGCCCGCTTGGCGAAGAAGTTGGCGTAAGCGCGCTCCAGGTCCTTGAGCGTCTGTTGCAGCGGATGCGTTGGCGCATCGGCCAGCCATGCCGTTTCTGTGCTGTTGCGCCACTCGGTGAGCAGCTTGCACAGGCCCGCATAGCCCAGTTTCTTCTCTGCACGCTCGTAGCGCGCCTGCTGCAACGCCAGCGCCTTGTTGAAGACGAAGCGGCACGAGCCAGCGAAGCGGCGCATTTGCCGCTCTTGCTGGCCGTCTGGCCGCAATTCGTATTTGTAGGCTTGAAGTCGTTGCATACTGGTATTTTTACAGTCCACACCCATCGATGGCAAGGACGGCTACGCCGTCCGCGCTATCCTTCCCCGCCCTGAACGGCGGGGCTTGCCGCGCACCGGGTCAACGCCAGCGTGTGGTCAGGTCAAGCTGGCCGCCGTCTCGGCCCTGCCGGGTACACGACCGTCAGGTGCTGGCCAGCGCAGTACAGGCGGCGGTGTGGGCACATTATGCGGTGACGCTGGAACGGGAGCCGGTGACGGTGTAGTGCGGGCAAGCAAGCGCGAGCCCCTGGCAGTGAGGGCTGCCAGGGGCTCGCGCAAGTCAGTAGAACACCTTCAAGCCAGCGGGTGCGGCCTTACTCAGTTGCCACATCCAGCGGGCGGCGCTGGTGTTGCGCCTGGTGCGCCGGGAACATCGACACAAAAAACTCCGACCAGCCGCCCATGCGCACGCGAATCAGGTCGAATTTTTCCGGGTCGCGGCTGGCGTTGGCCAGGGTGTCCGGGTTGGCGCAGGTCAGCGTCAGGATATTGCTGCCTTCGCCCTGGGCGAACAGGTGCAGCGCTTCGACCAGTTTTTCTGGCGGGTAGTCCTCGCGGATGCACAAATCGGTGGGTGCGCCGTCGCTGTACACCCGCGCCACCTGGCCGGTCTGGCCGCGCAGCACGTCGTTGAGCGGGGCTTCCTGATGCGCCACCGGCGCATCAGCCGGGCTGGGCGTCGGACTGAGGTCGGACGACAGGGTTTCGCCGTTGCGGCGACCATCCGCCGACGCGCCGGACATGCCGCCAAACTCCACGTAGTTTTCGAAGGTGCCCACCCCCGGCTGAATCTGGAAGCCGCCAAACGGCTGCTCCGGCGTGCCCAGCGTCTGCGCCAGCCGCACCATGCTGTCAGCGGTGCTGGCCGCCGGGTTGCGGAACACATCGACGATGGTTTCGGCAATGCGCGCGGCCAGATCGTCGCCAAAGGCATTGATGGCGGCGTGGTCGCGGCCATAGCGCGGCAGCGACAGCGCCACCTGGCGCAGGGCCTGATAGCGCTCGGCCTGGGCGGCAATCCGCGTCGGGCCGGCCAGCGTGCTGATGAACGGCTCCTGCATGGCATGGCCCCAATCGCACATCAAGGCCAGGGTGAGCTCCGGCAGCGAGGTGACAGCGGTGGCCGGGTCAAACACCATGGACTGGATCGCCCACAGCGCATTCACCAGATTGGGAATGGCGGTAAAGCACGGCGCCACCACATTGTAGCGTGCGCCGCCGGCGTACAGGTCCAGCCCCTTGTCCAGGCAATCGTCGATGAACAAGGACAGCAACGGGGTCGGGCAGACGTTCTGCAGCTGGCCAAAGCCGCCGATCTGGCCGTCCAGCTGCTTGGCGTACATCCATTTCAGGTGCTGGAAGAACAGCGCTTCCAGTTGCGCATAGCTGGTGATGGCTTCCGGCGGCGGCGAGGTGAACGACACTTTCTGGCCACGGAACCACACCGGGCCGGCGGTCGCCCAGGATTTGCCCTGGTTCATCGCTGCTTCCAGCACCACCAGGGTATTCAGCCCGCCCAGGGTGAACCAGTTCAGGCCGGTCAGCTGCGGCTCATAGCAGCCGTCGCAGGCATAGTCGCGCGCCGCGCTCAGCGCCACTTCGCTGCGCCAGCGGCCTTCGGCGCGCTGGCTGACCTGGGCACCGTCGCCCACGCCGTCGCCGCTGCGATGCAGGCCGTCGATAATGGCGGCGTCGTTAAGCAGGATGGGATGCGCGCCGCCGGAGAGAATCGCCAGCGCGGCTTCTTCCAGCAGTTCTTGCGGAATGTCCGGGCGCACGCGCAGCGACAGGCAGGGCGCATTCAGCGGCAGCCGACGCGCAGCGCGCAGGCACAGCCGAGTGACATCGTTATAGGCCGGCAGGCCGGCACCGGGGCTGTCGTCGGCAATGGTGCCACCGATGGTGACTTGCTGCACCCACTGGTTATTGCCGGCACCTTGCGGGTAGTTGCCGCTGCTGCCGCCCATGGCCAGGTTGCCAAACGGCTGATGATCTTCGACAAACAGCCGGTTGCTCTGGACTTTTTCGCCCACTTTCAGCCAGAAGCAGTCGATGATTTCCTGCGCGCCGGCTTCATCCAGCCGGCCTGCGGCCACATCGGCGGCGTAATAGGGTTGCAGCAGTTGATCCAGCCGGCCAATGGCGGTGGGTTCACCGCTCAGGTGCAGGGCAGCGTGCAGGGTGAAGATCAGTTGGGTGGCTTCCACCAGCGTGTCGGGCGCGGCGCTGGCCAGCTTTTGCATGCGCGCCGCCACCTGGTGCAGATTGTGTTTTTCGGCGGCCATACCTTCCGGCAGACGGGCGGCGGTGACGCAGGCCAGGCGGGCGTAAGCCAGGCAGTGTTCGCTGATGCCTTCCAGCGCCACCAGCACGCCACGGTAAAACGGCTGTTTTTCCGCGCTCTGGCAGGCCGCCAGCTTGGCGTTGACCTGGGCTTTCAGGCCATCCAGGCCCAGTTCCAACGCTTTTTGGTAGCCCGGCACCACATGGCCCACGCCCGAGGCGTAGCTCAGCCCCAGGAAGAAATTGGGCAGCGCTTCATCCTCGCGGGCGTAATCCATCACATACTTGCCCTGGCCCAGGCCGATATTGGGCAGGCCGCCAACAATCAGCTCCTGCGGCTGGATGCGGTAGGTGTCGGCACCATTCACCCAGTTGCCGTCAGCGTCGCGCACCCGGCCACGGAAACCATACGCTTCGCTGACACAAGCATGGCCCACGGTCATGCGGATCGCCCAGCCCATGCGCTCGGCCACCGGCAGGGCCATCACCTCGCGTGATTTGTCCGCGCCAAACACCCGCTCCACCCAGACCGACACATGCTCCAGCTCTTGCTGTTTGCGGTCAAAGTACCAGTTGTCCTGCCAGCGCAAGAAAGTATTGGCCAGCAGCAACTGCACGCGCACGCTGGGCGGCAGCTTGATGGCCTGTTCTTCTGCCGGCATGGTGGCCATGGCGTAGAGAAAATCCTTGTGGTTGTAGTACATCAGGCCATTGGTCGAGCGCTGGGTGAAATGGCGGTCCAGCCGGCTCCAGTCCACGCCGGGAAAGCGCGTCCAGTCGGTGTCGGCGCGTTTGGGCGTCGGCACTTCCGGCAAGCCCAGGTCAGCCTGGCTGGGAATGTAAAAAAATCCGCCCAGGTCAGCGCGCACCTGGCTGAGCAGGCGGTCGCGCAAAAAGCCAAACTGGTCGCCAATCTGCTGGTCGAGAATCGCCTCCAGCACCTGCACGCTACGCGCGTAACCGGCAAAATAAATACCAGCTTCATCGCGCAGTGTCGCGCCCTTGCGGCGCAAGTCGGTATTCAGCGTGGCGCTGGACTGGCCAAACGGCAGGCCCAGACGCAGCAAGGCCATGGTGTTGCCCTGGGCATCCTGCGCGCGTGAGGCCTTGATATGGCTGCGATCGTCGTGACTGGGCACAATAATATCGTCTGTGGTGCGCCCAACCAGATCTTCGATCTGCTCCGGGCTCATGTTCAGGATATTTTCCCAGTTGATCGTAAAGCGCTGGGACAGCACAAACGACGCGCCCAGATGCGCCGGGTCTTCCGCG
This sequence comes from Aquaspirillum sp. LM1, assembly GCF_002002905.1. Classification (NCBI taxonomy): domain Bacteria; kingdom Pseudomonadati; phylum Pseudomonadota; class Betaproteobacteria; order Neisseriales; family Aquaspirillaceae; genus Aquaspirillum; species Aquaspirillum sp. LM1. Next base: position 1,859,700 of record NZ_CP019509.1, read on the forward strand.
CCCACCAGCGCCTGGGTCTGGATGCTCAGCGGATCAGACGGGTTGTTCAGGTTTTCTGAAAACCGGCAGCCCAGCACCTTGCCGCCCAGTCGGTCGGGCTGGGTGGATTTGGTCGAGCCGTGCTGATACACGGTGCGGGCCGGATCAATCGCCCCATGCGCTTCCAGCCAGCGGGCAATCTCGGCAAACACTTGATCGCAATACTCGGCGCTGTCGGATTTGATGTGAAACCACAAGTCGCCCTGGCTGTCGGCAAAGGTACTGACCCCGCGCTCGAACACTGCCGAATGGGTGGTGGATGGCTGACCGCTGGCATCCAGCGCCGGTTGGCTCAGGCGCATGCCGCTGGGCAAGGCGCTGCCGTCCTGGGTGGCCCACGCCTGCCACAGCGCAAAGCCCACCCCCACCACCGCCGAGGTGTGGCGGTTGCCACAGTGTTGGTGGATGTATTCACGAATATGCAGCATCAGGGTGCGCAGCGTATCCTTGCTCAGCCCGGATGCACTGTGCCAGAAGGTGGCAAACACCGCCTCCGGTGCCGGATAGGGCAAGCCCCGCTGCATCTGTTTCCATACGTCGTGGCTGGCGTCGGCACCCGTGTGCGGGTCCAGTCGGCGGGCTTGGGCGGCAGACAGGTCAGACTGAGCGACATGAGGCGAAACAGATGGCATGAGCGTTTCCTTTTGCAAGAGAGAGCCGTGAAGATGGCAGGGGGGCGTGGTCTGTGTCAGGCCGCCCCGGCAGATGGGGCTCGAGCCAAAACCGGCCAGAATCAGCCAGAGTAACTGGCTGCCCGGTCTCTGGATATTACGTTTGATTGCAGCGCCAGGATGCAATCGCCGGCTATTCCGCTGGCACACGCCAGACAGCAGCCAGGTTCAGGTGACCAATACGGCCATCGGCTGGCCCAGCAAGCCTGCGTGCTGCGCGCGCTTTAACGATATCCGACCCACGGTGGCGTGGGTCGGACTGACTGCAGATGGGGAGGGTAAGGCAACAGAAACAGCCTGTGCTCCGGATGGAGACAGGCAGTCAGCTGTCATTCGAAAACGAAAGCCGGGTGGCTATCCGCTGCGCCCAGCCCGCCGATGGGCAGCGGGCGGGCACAGCGCCAGGGTCGTAGGGTCAGCCCAGAAACTGATTGGGGTAGACTTCATCGATCAGCGTGCGGCAGTCGATTACCCGCAGGTCGTTGTCTTTGGCAAACGACAGCAGGAACTGATACACGCGGGGGTCGATTTTTTCCAGCTTTTTGTCCACGGCCACGCAGCGGACATTGTCCAGCATCAAGGGCCGGACATAGCTGTGGTAAGACATTTTTTTATCGGAGCCAAAGCTGGCCAGAATGCCCGACAGGCGCTCCGCCCAATCACTGGGCCGAAAGGTACGCCCTTCGGAAGTGATGCCTTGAATGATGATTTCGTAGGGATTACAGATCATGTTGCCAGAACGCCAGGTGTGTCTCGCGGAGAGTGTGTGGACAGGCATCCGCCGGGGGCGGTCGGTGCCTATCGCTTTTTTTCGATTCTACGCCTTTTTCTTTCGTTCTTGAATCACGCTGCGGCAATTCGCACGAAAAAACTGTCCGCCAGGCCACACATGAGACACGCGGATCACAAGCGGCGAAACGGCGGCAGCGCGGCCAGCAGTTTTTTGCCATACGCCTGGCGCAGCAGCCGGTTGTCCAGAATGGTCACCCGGCCATAGTCCGATTCAGTGCGGATCAGCCGGCCCACGGCCTGAATCAGCTTGATTGACGCTTCTGGCACAGTGATTTCAATAAACGGGTTGCCGCCGCGCGATTCGATCCACTGCGACAGGGTCAGCCCCACCGGGTCGTCGGGCATGGCAAACGGCAGCTTGGCCAGAATCACCTGCACACAGGCTTCGCCGGGCAAGTCCAGCCCTTCGGCAAACGAATCCAGACCAAAAATCACGCTGGCCTGCTGCTGGGCCAGCCGTTCGGCGTGGCGCGCCAGCAGCACCGACTTGGGCAGGCTGCCCTGCACCAGAATGCACGCCGACAGCGGCTCGCCCAGGCTGTCGAACACTTCCTGCATCTGCCTGCGTGAGGTAAACAGCACCAGTGTGCCCAGCGGTGCCTGCGGATCGATCAGTGTGGGCAGCAGTTTGGCAATTTCGGCGGTGTGCGCCGGGGCGTCCTTGGGTGAAGCCAGCATGGCCGGCAGGTACAGCTCGCCCTGCCGCTGAAAATCAAACGGCGATTCCAGCGCCACGCATTCGGTTTGCCCCAGCCATTTCAGCCCGGTCTGCGCCAGCAGTAGGTCAAACGAACCCAGTGAACGCAAGGTGGCCGAGGTCAGCAGCGCGCCGGCGGCCTGCCGCCACAGCGAATTGGCCAAATCTGCCGCTGCCGATACCGGCGAGGCGCTGACCTGCCAGTCGCGGCGGTTATTGCTGTTGTTGCGGGTGGTGATCCACTTGGCAATCGGCGGCGCGCCTTCGGGCGGCACGCTGCACATCAGCGCCCATACCGCAGCAAACGGTTCGGCACGGGCGATGAAAAACCCCAGCTCGGACGCCAGCTGGTCAATCAGCGCGCCCTGGTCGGATTTATCACGGCGGGCTTCAGTCAGCGCGTCCTGCACGGCGTTCAGTTGCTTGAGCAGGGTGGCCGCCGACACATTCAGATTGGCCGCCACCCCCGCCAGTGCCTCAGGCAGCTCGCCATTGTCCAGCAGCCAGGTGGGCTCGGCTTCCTGGCTGCTGGGCAGCAGGCGTTCAATCGGGGTCAGAATCTGCGCCAGTTCACCCAGCGCCTGGGCGCAGCCGGTGGCGGCGTCCAGCGCCTGTGGCACCAGCAGCTCGGCCCGGCCAATCAGCCCTTCGCAACGGCCCACGGTGGCGTCGAGCTTGTCCAGCCACCACAGGGTCTGCTGCACATTATGGTCGGCGGCAAACTGGTTGATGGCTTTTTTGGCCAGTTGGTGGGCTTCGTCGATGCAATAAAACGTGTCAATGGGCGGCGGCAGAATCACCCCACCCCCCATCGCCGCATCAGCTAGCAGCAGGTCGTGGTTGGATACCACGATGTCCACCGTGTCCAGCTGGTCGCGGGCCAGGTAAAACGGGCATTCCGAGCGGTTTGGGCAGGCGCTTTTCAGGCAGCCGTGGCGATCGTTGGTGACCCGGCTCCACAGCCGGTCTTCCACGCTTTCGTCGAAAGCGTCGCGGTCGCCGTCCCAGCGCCGGTAATAAAACGCATCGGCCATGCGCTTGAGTTGTTCCAGCTCGCGTTTTTCTGGCTTGTGGTTCCACAGCAACATCGACGGGTCGGGGGCGAGCAGTTCGGCCTGGGCCGATTCAGCCGTGTGCTGGTACAAGCGGTAAGGACACAGATAACGCCCCCGGCCCTTGGCCAGGGCAAAGCTGGCGTCCAGCTCGCTGTGCTGCAGCACAAACGGCAGGTCGCGGTTGACCAGTTGCTCCTGCAGGGCGATGGTGGCCGAGCTGATCACCAGTTTTTTGCCGCGCGACTTGGCCATCACACAGCCAGCCAGCAGATAGGCCAGACTTTTGCCTACCCCAGTGGGGCCTTCCACCACCACAATGCTTTCGCCTTCGCGCTCGGGCAGCGCGTCGCCCTCGCGGACCTTGCTGCGGGCAAAGGCCTGCGCCACGCACGCCAGCATCTGGCGTTGCGCGCTACGGGGACGAAAGCCAGGCAGGCTTTTGCCTATGGCCTGGTAGTGGTGACGGATGGCGTCTTTTTCAGCGTCGGTAAGCATTCACGAATTGTAACGCAAATTGCCCGCCTGCCGGGCTGATGCTGGCTTGACCCCGCTCCCACCTAGTAGCCAGTCACGATGATATGAAGCAAATGACTGGCAGCTAGACCGCTTTCGGCATGCGTTTCACCTGACGTGTCGTTCCCGCGCAGGCGGGAACCCAGACCGCGCTACAGCGTGCGCGGTGGGTGTTGAGCGTTGTCGGATAGTCAGCGCGCTGTGGATGCTCCTGGATTCCCGCCTGCGCGGGAATGACGCGGTGGGGTGCGGCGGATGGTTCGCTGTGTCAAATCAAGATGTTTGACATAAATAAAGCAAGACATCCGACGTCGGCTTGCTCGCAGGCACCCTCGTGTTTCAACGTGACTGGCTACTAGCCCCACCTAGCCCATCCACCCCCGCCGCAGCCCCGACCGTCACCCAGCCCCCTCACACAAGATCTGAATACGTGCAGAGATACGCCAAAAAAATTAACCATATAAAATAATTTTATTACTTATAAATTTAAATTGATCATGCCATGCTTGCCAGGGATATGCTGAAAAAATCGTCATTCCAGCAAAAATTGGAATCCAGCATTTTGATTTTAATAGGTTTTGTTTTTGGAAAAACGATTTTTCTGAATAAATCAGCGCGCCCCTGGTCAGAACCTTGCCAACAGGGTGTCAAACAGATTTAACAATCAAAATATATCAAGACAAACAAAAAGATAGCCCATCAGAGCGCTATCATTTTCACACTCAATTTTTCAGAGGCCACAAGCGATGATGCCAGCGCATATTAGCCATTTCCCTATTGCGTGCGGCCAAGAAAAAAATTAAGCATTTCTACTAATAGCATGTTTTTGGTGAGTGTGCTCTACTGAAGACTCCAAATAAATTACTTGACCAGTAATACATGCCATATTGCCTATAAGTGATTTTTTGCCTCACCTCCGCTTTAATATTTCATGCAAAAGGAAGTAATCATGATCAGTTCGTCCGGCACGACTTTTGTTCTCTCTCCGACTGCAACCACGTTCACCCTAGTCGTCAGCGATGACAGCACGGTGATTGGCAATGATCTGAACAACCGCATCACCGGTAACATCGGCAACGATGTGCTGCAAGGCAATCTGGGTAATGACACCCTGTACGGCGGTGCCGGCAATGACACGCTGGAAGGTGGCGACGGCAATGATTATCTGGATGGCCAGGCTGGCGCTGACAGCATGGTGGGTGGCGCTGGCAATGACATTTATGTCATTGATGATGCTGGCGACAAGGCAGTCGAACTGGTTGATAGCGGCACGGATACGGTATATGCCTATGCCAGCTACACCCTGGAAGATAATATCGAAAATGCCTATATTAAAGCAGCATCTGGCCTGACACTGACTGGCAATGCCGCCAATAATGTGCTCAAAGGCGGTGTGGGTGATGATTATCTGTATGGCGGCGCGGGCAACGATAATCTGAACGGCGGCGAAGGCACGGATTATCTGTATGGCGGCGATGGCAATGACGTGCTCAATGGCGGAACCGGCGAAGTGGTTCCTTTTGGCGGCGTGCTGGACGGTGGTGCTGGCAATGACACCCTGAACGGTGATCTGAATGGCTCGGAGTATCTGATCGGCGGCGATGGTAATGACCGCCTGAATGGTTACAAAGACGATCACATGTCCGGTGGCGCTGGCAATGACGTTTATCTGTTCACCGGGGTGCAGTACAACATTGTTGAAAGCGCCGGCGAAGGCACTGACCTGATTCAGTCCAGCGTCAGCTTTGATATGATCAACACCACCAGCCTCTACGATGGCGGTCGCGTGGTGTCTGGCGAAGTGGAAAACCTTACCCTGACCGGCACGGACGACACCAATGGCAGCGGCAATGAACTGAACAACCTGATTACCGGCAATAGCGGCAAGAATGTGCTGGATGGCCGTGACGGCAACGATACGCTCAAGGCTGGCGATGGCGTTGACTCCCTGATTGGCGGTAATGGCAACGACGTGCTGGATGGCGGCGCAGGCATTGACCACATGGAAGGTAATGCCGGCAATGACATCTACTACGTCGATGTGCAGGAAGACGAAGTGGTTGAACTGGCCGATGAAGGCACTGACCAGGTGCGCGCCTCGTTCACCTACACCCTGGCCCAGGGTAACAACGTCGAAAACCTGCAATTGCTGGGTGCCGACAACCTCAACGGCACGGGCAACGAGCTGAACAACCAGATTCTGGGCAATAGCGGTGCCAATACGCTCAGCGGCTTGCTGGGCAATGACAGCATCTATGGTTACGCCGGCAATGACACCCTGAATGGCGACGAAGGCAACGATTACCTGGATGGTGGCGACGGTACCGACATGATTTATGGCGGCGACGGCAATGATGTGCTGCGCGGCGGTATCGGTGAAGGCCTGTCTCCTGGCGGCACGCTGGATGGCGGCGCTGGCAACGACAGCCTGTATGGCGATGTGAACGGCTCGGAATACCTGATCGGCGGTGAGGGCAACGACCGCATGTATGGTCTGAAGGACGATCACATGGACGGCGGCGCTGGTGACGATGCCTTCTACTACACCGGCGTTCAGTACAACATCGTCGAAGCGGCGGGTGGCGGCAACGACACCATCTATTCCACCGTTACCCTGCACATGCAGACCACCACCCAGCTTTACGATGGCGGCGTTGTGGTGTCTGGCGAAGTGGAAAACCTCACCCTGACCGGCACGGACAATATCGACGGCAGCGCCAACGATCTGGCCAACCGCATTATCGGCAATACTGGCAATAATGCGCTAAATGGCCTGGGTGGCAACGACATCCTCTCTGGCCTGGGCGGTAGCGACACCCTCAGCGGCGGCGATGGCAACGATACCTTCTATGTGGGCACCGCTGCCGGCAACTGGGACGCTGTGACCGAAATCTCCACCGGTGCCGACAAGGATCTGATCCGCTTTGGCAAGTATTTCACTGGTGATCACACCTCTGGTGCCAGCTTGTTGACCGTCACCGACTTTACTCAGGGCAGTGACTTGCTGCGCTTTGACATCGGCACCGGCAACACCCGTCCGACCACCGTCACCAAGATCACTGCCAGCGCCAGCGATACACTGAGCAGCCTGCTCACCCAGGCCGCCAGCCTGGCCAGCAGCGCCACCGCACCGAAGGCTGCGTATTTCACCCTGGAAGGCGATACCTACTTTGTGCTGGATAAGAGCGTCGACGCTGGCTTGGTCAGCACCGACGTAGCCATCAAGCTGACCGGCGAAGTTAGCCTCAAACTGGCCGACTTCCAGTTTGTGGCAGCGTAAGCTCAGCCACTTTGACATCCTCCCCCGCCTAAAGTCGGGGGATTCCTACGGCGCTCATCCCGGCATCAAGCCGGCATGAGTCGCTTCGGCGGGTTCCTGCTGCTGGCGGCATGACTGCACCGCTCACTTCACAGGCGATCCGGGCATCGTCCTGCCCTTCGCTACTCAGTAGCGCTTCGCCGTGGCGAAGCACGTTGATCGCGCCGACCAGATCGGCGTTTTCCTTAAAACCGCATTCCACACACTCGAACCGTTCCTGTGTGCGCCGGTTGTCCGCCGACACATGGCCGCAGGCAGGGCACGTCCGCGACGTGTTGCGTGGCGGCACGGCAATGAGATGCCCGCCGTTCCACGCCAGCTTGTAGTCCAGTTGGCGGCGGAACTCGGCCCATCCTTGATCGAGGATGGCTTTGTTCAGGCCGGACTTGGCTCGAACGTTCTTGCCCGGCTGCCCGGTTGTACCTGCCGCCGACCTGGATATATTCCGCACCTGCAAGTCCTCGATACACACCATCGCGTGGTTTTGGCTGATCGTGGTGGAGCACTTGTGCAGGTAGTCGCGGCGGGCGTTGCCGATGCGGGAATGGATGCGCTGGACGCGGGCTTTGGCCTTCTTCCAGTTGCTGCTGAACTTCACTTTGCGGCTCATCGCCTGCTGCGCTTTGCGCAGTGCCGTTTCATGCCACTTGAAGCTGTTGAGCGGCGCGTAGAACGCGCCATCCGAGAGCGTGGCGAAGCGCACCACGCCCAGGTCGATACCGACTGCGCCGCCGTTGGGTATCGGCTGTTCGACCTCTCGTTCGGTCTGGATCGACATGGACCATTTGCCGCAGGACTGGCTGACGGTCACATTTTTCACCACACCCAATACTTCCCGGCTGTTGCGGTAGCGCAGCCAGCCGAGCTTGGGCAGGAAGATTCGGGCATTGGCCTGATCGAGCTTGATCTGTTTCGGGTCTGGATAACGGAAGCTGTCGGACTGGCCCTTCTTCTTGAAGCGCGGAAAATCAGCGCGTCTGGCGAAGAAGTTGGTGTAGGCCCGTTCCAGGTCCTTGAGCGTCTGCTGCAAGGGATGAACCGGCGCCTCGGCCAGCCATGCCGTTTCTACGCTGTTGCGCCACTCGGTGAGCAGCTTGCATAGCCCTGCATAGCCCAGTTTCTTCTCTCCACGCTCGTAGCGTGCCCTCTGCAACGCCAGCGCCTTGTTGAAGACGAAGCGGCACGAGCCAGCGAAGCGGCGCATTTGCCGCTCTTGCTGGCCGTCTGGCCGCAATTCGTATTTGTAGGCTTGAAGGCGTTGCATACTGGTATTTTATACAGTCCACCCCCATCGACGGCAAGGACGGCTACGCCGTCCGCGCTATCCTTCCCCGCCCTGAACGGCGGGGCTTGCCGCGCACCGGGTCAGGTCTTGTTTGCCTGGGTTGAGCGCTACGCGCTGAACCATTGAAGCAACCTGCTCACCCCCGGTCCTGTTGAATCAGGCCGGGGGTGTGTTTTTGCTGGCAATAACGATAAAATAACTCATTATCGTTTTAATCAGGCGCTCTTTCCATGTTGCACGCCGCACGCCCTACGCCCCCCCGGCTTCAGCATATCCCCCGCGAGATTGCCAGCATGGCCGACTACCCGCGCTATGCCCGCGAGCGGCTGGACGCCAACGCCTGGGCCTACCTCAGCGGAGCCGCTGGCGACGGGCTGACCGAGCAGGACAACCGCCAGGCTTTCGACCGCCTGCGCCTGCTGCCACGGGTGCTGGCCGAAGTCAGCCATGGGCATACCGGACTGACCCTGTTTGGCCAGCGGCTGGCCCATCCGATTGTGCTTGCGCCTGTGGCTTACCAGCGGCTGTTTCATCCGGATGGCGAGCTGGCCACCGTGTTGGGGGCGGCGGCCATGGACACGCCGATGGTGGTCAGCACGCTGGCGTCGGTATCGCTGGAAGCCCTGGCCGGGCAGGCAGAAACCCCGCTGTGGTTTCAGCTTTACCCACAAGCCAACCCGGCGCATACCCTGGATTTGATCCAGCGCGCCCAAGCCTGCGGGTATCAGGCGCTGGTGGTCACCGTCGATGCGCCGCTGGCCGGTATTCGCCACCAGGAGCACCGCGCCGGTTTTGCCCTGCCTGCCGGGGTGGAGGCAAGCAATCTGTGCGACTATCCGGTCAGTGCGGCCATGGCCGGTGGGGTATTTGCCCAGTGCGCGGCCAACGGGCTGCGCTGGGCCGATCTGGACTGGCTATTGAGTTGTACCCGACTGCCAGTGATTTTGAAGGGCATTCTGCATCCTGACGACGCCCGCCGCGCCGTGGCGGCTGGGGTGGCCGGGCTGATTGTGTCCAACCACGGCGGGCGCACGCTGGATACGCTGCCTGCCAGCCTGGACGCCTTGCCGGCAGTGGTGCAGGCGGTAAATGGCGCGGTTCCGGTGCTGCTGGATGGCGGCATCTATCGGGGCGGCGATGTGTTCAAGGCGCTGGCGCTGGGCGCACAGGCGGTGCTGCTGGGACGTGGTTATGTCTACGCCCTGGCTGCCGCAGGGGCGCTGGGCGTGGCGCATGCGCTGCGCACGCTGCGCGAAGAACTGGAAGTGACCATGGCGCTGTGCGGCTGCGCCACGCTGGCAGATATTCAGGCGCAGGCGCTCTATCCTGCCAGGTGAGCATGTGAGCGGCATCCCCGCTAAAAGGCGATACCCCGGCCAGGCCAAATCTTGACATCCTCCCCTCCCTCTCGCCTATGGCTCGCCGCGCTTAAGCGCGGGAAGGAAGGGGATTCCTACTGCGGTTAGCTAAAAGCTCACTCACTTCGGCGGGTTCCTGCTTCACCGAGCGGCCTGACTGCGCCAACTCTCCACAGGCTAACCGGGCATGTCCTGCCCTTAATACGTTGATCGCGCCGACCAGATCGGCATTTTCCTCGAAACCGCATTCCATACACTCGAATCGGGCTTGTGTTGGTCGGTTCTCCGCCGACACATGGCCGCAACTCGGACAGGTACGGCTTGTGTTTTGCGGTGGCACGGCAATGAGATGCCCGCCGTTCCAGGCCAGCTTGTAATCGAGCTGGCGGCGAAACTCGGCCCAGCCTTGGTCGAGAATGGCTTTGTTCAGGCCGGATTTGGCGCGAACATTTCTGCCCGGACTTTCGCTTGTCCCTGCCGCTGACCTGGACATATTCCGCACCTGCAAATCTTCGATGCACACAATCGCGTGGTTTTGGCTGATGGTGGTCGTGGCTTTGTGCAGGTAGTCGCGGCGGGTATTGCCGATACGGGCGTGAATCTTCTGGATGCGGGCTTTGGCCTTCTTCCAGTTGTGGCTGAATCTGGTTTTACGGCTCATTGCCCGCTGCGCAGATCGCAACGCGGATTCGTTCCGTTTGAAGCTATTGAGCGGAGCGAGAAATGAACCATCTGACAGCGTGACAAAACGGGCAATGCCCATGTCGATGCCGACCATACCGCCCCTCGGCGTGGCAGCTTCAACTTCACGTTGCGTCTGGATGGACACGAACCACTTGCCGCCCGACTGGCTCACCGTCGCATTGCGCACTTCTCCCAGCGCTTCCCGGCTGTTGCGGTAGCGCAGCCAGCCAAGCTTGGGCAGGAAGATGCGCCCATTAGCCTGATCGAGTTTAATTTGCTTCGGGTCGGGGTAGCGGAAGCTGTCGCCTTGGCCTTTCTTCTTGAAGCGGGGAAATGCTGTCCGCTTGGCAAAGAAGTTCTTGTAGGCTTTTTCCAAATCCTTGAGCGCGTGTTGCAGCGGGTGAACCGGCGCATCTTTGAGCCAGGGTGTCTCGGTGCCATTGCGCCACGCGGTCAGATTCCTGGCCATTGCCACATAGCCAATGAACGTGTTGCCGGCCTCGTGATTGTCCTTTTGCAATGCCAGCGCCTTGTTGAATACGAAGCGACAAGCGCCCGCGTAGCGGCGCATATTGTGCTGCTGTTCGCCGGTCGGCTGTAGTTCGTATTTGAAGGCTTGAAGTCGTTGCATGGCGGCCAGTATACTCTTGGCCTATGAGCGAAGAAATTGATATTCTGCACGGTAGACACTGTGTTTTCAGGATGCATTTTCACTTGGTCTTTGTTACCAGGTATCGACGTGATGTGTTCACTAAAGAGGCTCTGGTGCTGGTGAACTACCCGCCGAAGGTGGCGGTATCGGCACTGGTGAACAGCCTGAAAGGCGTGTCCAGCCGCATGATTGGCTAGAAGAACTCCCCGAGCATCCGCAAGAAGTTATGGGGCGGCGCATTGTGGTCGCCATCGTATTTTGCTGGAAGCTGCGGCGGTGCGCCCATCGAGGTCATCCGCCAATACATCGAACAGCAGAAGACGCCGCACTAAACGGCAAAAGCAAGGACGGCTACGCTGTCCGCGCTATCCTTCCCCGCCCTGAAGCGCGAGGTTTGCCGTGCAACGGATCAACCCGGATGAAGCCGCCCGCATTCATCAGGATGTGCGGGCGCGTCATTCCATTGGTGTGCGCTGGGGCACTTTTGAACTGGCCGATGACGCGCTGGACGCGCCATTCACCGAAGCGCCGCTGGCGCGCCAGCGCGCCGGGCTGGATGAGACGGCGCTGCGCTTGTTGCACCATGGTGAAACCTGGCGACGGCCTACCCGGCCTTGAGCTTGAGCGTGGTTGCCCGACAGAACGTCACGCTTCCAGCTCTTCCCGGTGCAGCAGATTGTCCATGCGGTCAGGTCGCCAGTTGTTCATCCAGCTGACGACATCCTCCACCGGCATCGGACGGGCGATGCAGTAGCCCTGGCCAACCGCGCAACCCAGTTCCAGCAGGCGCTGGTAATGGGCGGACGATTCCACCCCTTCGGCCACCACCTGGCGGTGGAAGGCGCGCGACAGGGCGATGATGCCTTCGACAATGGCCAGATCGTTGACATCGTCGAGCATGTCGCGGACAAAGGTGCGGTCGATCTTGATCACGTCGGCAGGCAGCCGGCGCAGGTATTCCAGCGAGGCATAGCCGGTGCCAAAGTCGTCCAGGGCAAAACGCACCCCCAGCGCCCGGCAGGCGTCCATCTTGTACGACACACCGTCCATATCGCCCAGCGCCACGGTTTCCAGGATTTCCAGCTCCAGCCGCTCGCGCGGCACGTCCGGATACAGCTTGAACAAACCTTCCAGCTGGGACACAAACTCCGGCGACTGCAGGTGCTGGCCCGGCACATTGGCGCTGATATGCAGGCTGATGCCTTGCTGGTTCCAGCAGTGCAGCTGTTCCACCACGCTGCGGATCACCCAGCGCGACAGCGCCACTTCAAATTCGCTGCCTTCAATCAGCGGCAGGAATTCACCCGGCGACACCAGGCCGCGCACCGGATGCTGCCAGCGCAGCAGTGCTTCCACGCCAGTTACCTTGCCGCTGCTCAGCTCCACCTGGGGCTGGTAGTACAGCACCAGTTCGTGATTGAGCAGCGCTTCCGACACCCGTTCGCGGCTTTCAAACCGGGCACGCACATGGCGGTCAACGTCCGGGTCGAAGGCGTGCCAGCGGTTGCGCCCCTGCTGCTTGGCGGCGTACATGGCCTGGTCGGCGTGGCGCAGCAGCGCGTCGGCGTCGGCGCTGTCGTCCGGGTACATCGTCAGGCCAATGCTGGCCGACAGATTGGCTGCCACGCCAAAGCGTTCCAGCACATAAGGTTCTGCCAGGACCGTGAGTATTTTGTCCAGCACGGGCACTTCATTGCCTGGCTGCAGGCCGGTGAGCACCAGCACGAATTCGTCGCCGCCCAGCCGGGCTGCGGTATCCGTTTCGCGGATATGCCGGGTCAGGCGCAGTGCCACTTCCTTGAGCACCAGATCGCCGGTTTCGTGGCCGTAGGCGTCGTTGATGGCCTTGAAGCCGTCCAGGTCGATCAGCGCCACGCCGGTTTTGTCGCCGGTGCGTCGCGACAGGCTGATGGCAGTATTCAGCCGGTCGGCCAGCAGGGTGCGGTTGGGCAGGCTGGTCAGCATGTCGTAGCGGGCCAGGCGTTCGAGTTTTTCCTGCTGGGCCTTGACCTGGGAAATATCGGTGAATATACCAATGTAGTGCAGCACCTTGCCGTTATTGTCCTGCACCATGGTCAGGCTCAGGTGCTCGTGAAACAGCTCGCCAGTGGCGCGGCGATTGACGATTTCGCCACTCCAGTGGCCATGGTCGCTGAGCGCCTTGCGCATGCTGCCGCGAATTTCCACGTCAGCACCGCCGTCTACATGCAGCAGGTCAGAAGGCTGGCCCACCACCGCCGAGCGGGAATAGCCGGTGATGTCGTGGTAGGCGCGGTTGACTTCCAGAATCAGTCCGTCGGCATCGGTAATCATGATGCCTTCCTGAGCATAACGGAACACACTGGCCAGCAGGCGCAGCCGCGCCTCGGTGGCCTTGCGCTCGGTGATGTCAAGCAGGGTGCCGATCATGCGCACCGCACGGGCCTGCTGGTTGCGCTCCACCACCTTGCCCCGGCTGAGCAGCCAGACCCAATGGCCGGCGGCGTGACGCACGCGGAATTCGCACTCAAACATTGCGCTATGGCCTTTGACATGCTCAATCGCGGTATAGCGCAAGCTGTGGGCGTCTTCCGGATGCGCCCGCATCTGCCAGCTGACCACATCCGGGGTAAACTGGCCGGGCGTCTCGCCCAGCATGGCAGCGCAACGGGCGTTGACCGAAATTTTGCCCGTGCGGAAATCGGTATCCCACAGCCCCAGCTCACCGCCATCCAGTGCCAGATTCAGCCGTTGTTCGCTGGCGTGCAACGCATCCAGCCGGTCGCGAATGGCCCGCGACATGGCGTTGAAGGCGCGGCCCAGCCGGCCAATTTCATCGTCGCCTTCGGTCACCAGCCGCGAGGCCAACTGGCCTCTGGCCACCGCTTCACTGGCGTGGGTCAGCTCGGACAACTGGCGGGTCAGGTACAGGCCCAGCAGGGTGAGCAGCCCGGCCGACAGCATGATTTCCCCTAGTGCAATCAGGATACCCTGGCTGACCAGTGATTCGCGGGCGGCGACAATATGGCTCAGATCCAGGCCAAAACGCAGCGAGCCGAGTTTTTGCCCGTACAGGGTAATGGGCATGTCCACATCATAGCGCGCGCCGCCCTCATCTTTGTCGTTCAGGGTGAACACTGCGTCAGGCTGCGGCAGCGGAGTGGCGGCAGGCCAGCCGCTGCGCGCCACCGTTACCCCGCGTGAGTCGCTGACCGCCAGGTAGGTGATGCCATTCTTGCCACGGCTTTCGTCCAGAATGGCGCGCACGGTGGCGTAGTCGCGCTGGGCCAGCGGGGCCATCAGTGCGGCATTCAGGATCGGGGACATCTGCTCGGCGTGCCGCTGGGCCTGTTCCGACAGGCTGTCGTACAGCAGTCGCACGCTGTTGCCGATCAGCAGCGCCAGCATCAGCGCTTCAACCAGCAAGGCTGCCAGCAGCAACCGTCCCCGAACCGTTTTTACAAGATGCATGCCATATCCTAGTGCGCAGATGAAGTGGTCAGCGTGCGGCGGACTTCCTCCGCATAAGGCCGCATGACCTCAAGTTCGCCGGGTTTGATTGCGCGATAACCGTCGAGCTTGTTTTCCTGAAAATACTGCAACCCTTCCGGGCTTTGGGCAAACTGGGCCAGCAGCCGCTGCATCTGGGGCAAGCGGCTGTGCTGGCGGGAATGCAGCAGATAAATCCGCCCGGCCATTTCCGGGCTGCGGGCCACCACGCGCAGTTGGGCGCGGATATCGGCACCGAGTTTTTCGTAATTGGCCTGCGACATGAAGCCCACCACCGCATCCTGCTGAATCACCAGCTGGGCCATGCTGTCTGCCGCGCTGATGAACTGCATGCGTTGCGGGCGGATTTTATTTTGTTCCAGCCAGTGAATGCCCCATAGCGTGACCAGCGAAGACGGGCTCAGCCCCAATACGGTTTTGCCCTGCACATGGCTGGCCACATTGCCCTGCGGCAGGCTGGGCAGGCCCACCACCACCGCCTGAAATGGCGCGCGATAGGTCAGCAATGGAATATAACGCGCATCGTCGCGCAACAGCAGCGCCTGATGGCCAGTGGTGATCACCATATCGAATTCACCGCGCAAGCCCCGGCGGGCAAAATCAGTAAAATCAGACGCGGTGGCAATTTCCACTGGCCGGCCCAGGCCCTTCTCCAGGCTGGCGCGCAGTGGCTGGTATTGCTGCAAAATCAGGCGTGCGCTGGTATGGGGCGCCACGCCGATTCGAAACGGCATATCACTGGCCATGCTCAGTGCGGCGTACACACACAACACCACGCCACAGCACCAGCGCATGCACGACATAAGCATCGTGTGCATGACAAAAGCTCCTTTATATTCATCTTGATACACAGACCCATACCTTGCGCTGTGTATCCTGCCGGCTATTGTTATCATTGTCGGTAAAGCCCGCAAGCAGAAAAGTCAAGCTTTTGCCGGATTATGGCCGGGATATCACAATATTCAGTGCCAGCGGCGCAGTGCTGACTGCCGGTTGCCAGTTCAGCGCCGGACTATGGCCGCGTTCGCCCTGCTCATCATACAGCCGTGCTTCCACCTGGTACTGGCCAGTGGCTGGCAAACGTGATGCATCAATCACCGGCAGGCTGAATGCCAGCGGAAAACCACGCGGGCGCACCAGTGTTTGTTCGGCCAGAATCACCGGCATGTTAGGCTGACTTCGGTCAATCAGCTGCACCACCACGGCAGCAGGTACCATGGCCGATGCCGGTGCCAGGGTAATCTGACCCTGAATCAGGCTGGGGCCACTGGCGCTCCACCAACTGGCACACGCGGCCAGCCACAGCACAGCCAGCGCCGTCATCAGGCGCGGCAACCGGCGAAAAACAGACAAGATCAAGATACAGCTCCTTTGGGTAGGGTAAGCCAGGGCCGGGTTCAGGGGCAAAGGACGGACAGGGCGATCCACCGCGCTATGGTACCTGCGCTGGCTGCGCTTGTCAGACACTGGCTTTTCGGGCATCTCCGATGACCCTGCTACCCGCCTGCACGCCTTGCCTGTAAAATCCCCGCCCAGTGTCTTTCCAAATGTCTTTCAATGGTTCTCCCCTCCACCCCTTGCAATGCAGCCGCGCCAGTGTGTCGGTCGGCTGCCGGTACTGAAGCCATCATGAGCAAATTCCCCAAGGAAATTTTCAAGGCCTACGATATTCGTGGGATTGTCGGCAAAACCCTCACCCCCGAGATCGCCCAGGCGATTGGCCAGGCGATTGGCAGCGAGGCGCGGGCGCGTGAGGTGAAGGCGGTGTGCATTGGCCGCGATGGCCGCCTGTCCGGGCCGGAGTTGTCCGATGCGCTGGCCGCCGGCCTGCGCCAGGCCGGGGTGGATGTGATTGACGTGGGCCGGGTGGCCACGCCCATGCTGTACTTTGCCGCGTATGAACTGGGCACCCTGTCCGGGGTGATGGTCACTGGCAGCCATAATCCGCCGGAATACAATGGCCTGAAAATGATGCTGGCCGGCGAAACGCTGGCTGGCGAGGCCATTCAGCAGCTTTATCAGCGGCTGGAAACCGGCAATCTGAGCGAAGGCGCGGGCAGTTACCGTGAACACGAGATTGCCGAAGCCTATCTGCAGCGCATTGTCGGCGAGGTGAAACTGGCCCGGCCAATGAATATTGTGGTGGACTGCGGCAACGGTGTGCCGGGCGACTTTGCCCCCAAGCTGTACCGGCGCATGGGCTGCCGGGTGCGCGAGCTGTTTTGCGACGTGGACGGCAATTTCCCCAACCATCATCCCGACCCATCGCAGCCAGCCAACCTGCAGGATGTGATCCAGGCGCTGGCGCACACCGACGCTGAGCTGGGCCTGGCGTTTGACGGCGACGGCGACCGGCTGGGTGTGGTCACCAAAGACGGCCAGATCATCTACCCGGACCGCCAGCTGATGCTGTTTGCCGGTGATGTACTGTCGCGCAACCCTGGGGCCAAGATCATCTACGACGTGAAATCCACCCGCAACCTGGCACCGTGGATTCGTGACCTGGGCGGCGAGCCAATCATGGCGCGCACTGGCCACAGCTTCATCAAGGCCAAAATGAAAGAAACCGGCGCAGCGCTGGCCGGCGAGATGAGCGGCCATGTGTTCTTCAAAGAGCGCTGGTACGGCTTTGACGATGGCCTGTATGCGGGCGCGCGCCTGCTGGAAATTCTCTCCCAGGTGGACGACCCCAGCGCCGTGCTGAATGCGCTGCCTAATTCGGTATCCACCCCGGAACTGAACATCAAGATGAAGGAAGGCGAGCATTACGCGCTGATCGACCGTCTGCAGGCCAACGCCCGCTTTGAAGGTGCCAGCGAAATCATCACCATCGATGGCCTGCGGGTGGAATACCCGGATGGCTTTGGCCTGGCGCGCGCTTCCAACACCACGCCGGTGATCGTGCTGCGCTTTGAAGCCGACAGCACCGAGGCGCTGACCCGCATCCAGAATGATTTCCGCCGGGTGATTTCTGCCGAAACCGACGCCGAACTGCCCTTTTAACCCGGCCAGCGCCCAAGTGCGCTGACTGCCCTGGCGGCCCGCCTGTGGCCGCCTTTTTTTGTGATGTGTGAGATGCCCATGTTTGACCAAGCCGCTACCCAGCTGCACACCGTGCGCGACCTGCTGCGCTTTGCCGTCAGCCGCTTTACCGAAGCCGGCCTGAGCTTTGGCCACGGCAGCGACAACGCCTACGACGAAGCCGCCTACCTGATTCTGCACACCCTGAAACTGCCGCTGGACCGGCTGGAGCCGTTTCTAGATGCCCGGCTGGTCAGCGATGAAGTGGAGCAGGTGCTCGACGTGCTGGCCCGCCGCGCCAACCTGCGCCTGCCTGCCGCCTACCTGACCCAGGAAGCCTGGCTGGGCGACTATCGCTTTTTTGTTGATGAGCGGGTGATTGTGCCGCGCTCGTTTATTGCCGAACTGCTGCCCGAGGCGCTGGCACCGTGGATCGAATACCCCGAGCTGGTGCATCGCGCGCTGGACATGTGTACCGGCTCCGGCTGCCTGGCCATTTTGCTGGCCGACGCCTACCCGGATGCCGAAGTGGATGCCGTGGACCTGTCGGCAGATGCGCTGGCAGTGGCCGCCATCAATGTGGCCGACTACGGCCTGCAGGAGCGCATCACGCTGATTCAGTCTGATCTGTTTGCTGCGCTGGCCGGGCAGGAATACGACCTGATCATCAGCAACCCGCCCTACGTCAATGCCCCGTCGGTGGCCGAACTGCCCGACGAATACCGCCACGAACCCGAGCTGGCGCTGGGTTCGGGCGAGGATGGGCTGGACGCCACCCGCGAGATTCTGCGCTGCGCGCCGGCCTTCCTCAGCGAACACGGCGTGCTGGTGGTGGAAATCGGCCATAACCGCGACGAACTGGAAGCCGCCTTCCCGCAGCTGCCGTTTACCTGGCTGGCCACCGCCAGCGGCGATGGCTTTGTGTTCCTGCTCAGCCGTCAAGACCTGCTGGCTGCGGCATGAGTCAGCGTTGGTCCCTGGCCAGCCTGCACCTGACCGTGCTGCTGTTTGGCGGTGCCGGGCTGTTTGGCCGCTGGCTCAGTGTGTCGCCCTGGATGATGGTGTTTGGCCGTACCCTGTTTGCCGCCATCGCGCTGGCGCTGTGTCTGCGCTGGCTGCGTCGTCCGGCGGCCTCAGCGCTGGACTGGCGCTGGGCGGCGCAGGCCGGCGGCTGTCTGGCGCTGCACTGGGTGACGTTCTTTCAGGCCATTCAGGTGGGCGGCGTGGCGGCGGGCCTGCTGGGGTTTGCCGCATTTCCCGCGTGCGTGGTGGTGCTGGACAGCCTGCGCCAACGATGCTGGCCGTCGGCGCAGTCGCTGGGCATGGTGGCGCTGGTCAGCCTGGGCCTGGTGCTGGTCACTCCACTGGATGCCGGCGGCAGCGCCGTGCGGCTGGGGGTGCTGTGGGGCGCGCTGTCGGCACTGTTGTTTGCCGTGCTGGTGCTGCTGAACCGTCAGGCTGCCGGACACGACCCCTTGCGCACGGCGGGCTGGCAAAACACCGCTGCCGCGCTATGGCTGCTGCCGATGGCCTGGCCGGAGCTACCGGGCCTGAGCCGTTACGACTGGCTGGGCCTGGCGCTGCTCGGGGTGGTGTTCACCGCGCTGGCGCATGCGCTGTTCCTGCTCAGCCTGCGCCGCCTGTCGGCGCAGCGGGTGGCGGTGGTGACCGCGCTGGAGCCGGTGTACGGCATGCTGTTTGCCTGGCTGCTGTTTGCCGACGTGCCCAGCGGGCAGATGCTGCTGGGCGGGGCGGTGATCATGCTGGCCACCACCTGGGCGTCGTGGCGCGATGGGGAGGCCGGGTAGCTCAGCGACGGTGCGGGAGCGTGATGATGTCAACATACCACAGTCATTCCGAAGTCATTGCCCAACCAAAAGCCGACTGCTTTACTCAACTATTAGCCGCCGGTATACTGGGCTGGTACTCCCCACTGGACACTGACTCTTTCCAATGACTGACTCTATCCTTATTCCCGACGTGCAGTCCTCCGCCGACCTGCGCAATATCGCCATCAACAAGGTGGGGATCAAGTCGATCCGCCACCCGGTGCAGGTGGCCGACCGCAGTGGCGGCGTGCAGCACAGCATCGGGCTGTTCGACATGTATGTGTATCTGCCACACCAGTTCAAGGGCACGCATATGTCGCGGTTTGTTGAGATTCTCAACAGCCATGAGCGGGAAATTTCCGCCCGTTCGTTTGAGCAGATTGCCCGGCAGATGGTCGAGCGGCTGGATGCCGAGTCGGGCTATCTGGAGATGCGCTTTCCGTACTTTGTCAATAAAACTGCACCGGTGTCAGGGGTGAAAAGCCTGCTCGACTACGATGTGACCTTTATTGGCGAGCTGAAGAACGGCCAGTATTACTTCACCCTGAAGGTGCTGGTGCCCGTCACCAGCCTGTGCCCGTGCTCGAAAAAAATCTCCGAACGCGGCGCACATAACCAGCGCTCGCATATCACCCTCACCGTGCGCACCCAGGCGCATATGTGGATTGAAGAACTGATTGATATTGCCGAACGTCAGGCCTCCTGCGAGCTGTACGGCCTGCTCAAGCGCCCGGACGAAAAATATGTCACCGAACGCGCCTACGACAACCCCAAGTTTGTCGAAGACCTGGTGCGTGACGTGGCCGCCGCGCTCACTGCCGACCCGCGCATTGACGGGTATGTGGTGGAAAGCGAAAACTTTGAATCGATTCACAATCACTCGGCCTACGCGCTGATCGAGTTTGATCGCGCCAGTCAGCATTGACCCACACACGCCAGTATTGGGCATGCGCTGATTGATTTAAAAAACTGGCGTTTTCAAAACAAAAATCAAAAAAATCAAGTACCTGAACCCCGGCCCTGAGCCGGGGTAACTGTTTTTAGGGACACGCTGACTTATTCAGGAAACCCCCTTTTTTCCAAAAAAACCCCAGTAAAATCAATATCCTGCATTTCAGTCTTCGCGGGAATGACGATTTTTTCAGCGTATCCTCAGTGTTTCCTCAAAACATTGCTGCCAGGAAGCTTTTCCTGCGGCGAGTCGCTCACTGCCGCCCATTTTTAATGTCCCTATCAGGCTTGTGACAGATAGCCTTTTGCTGCAAAATATTCCTCAGCTTCCATTTCTCCATTTCGGTCGACTTTTGTCGACCGATTTGCTTTACTGCGTCCCAGCTCAGGGATGGTGTGTTGCATCGGCGCAAAATGACTGGTATAGAAACATTGTCGGTTTTATTTCTTGCGTTCATTCATGAAAACACGAAATATTAATTTCGTAGTTTTCCTGTGCGCAAGACGAGCCCCCTTGGCAAGAAAGTTATTCAACATACCAAATTGGAATATTCAGCTGAGTTGGATGCAGAAATACCAATCAATTAATCTAAAAGCATAACGCTGTTGCAGCATTCATGACCGGCACACAACCGTCCCGCCAAATGGTCATGCAGTGAGTCCTGCCTGCCCCCTCAGGCACTGACTGAGCCCCATCCACCTCACGCTGCACAAGCACGGCTGATTGTCTCCGCGCGGCGTGCCGAGTTATTCATTCAGGAGACGTTCATGCAATTTTCATACAAAGTGGGCAACTTCACCAGCGGTTACTCCAGTGTCCGCGTCAATTCGGGTGGGTTTGCCGCACTCGACGCAATAGGAAATGGTGCCGTCACGGCAACCGTCCAGCTCAACGGCAGCACTTGGGAAATCATCAATGCTGCCGTAAACGGCGGCGCGGCAGCCACCCTGCTTGACACCTCCAACATTGCGCTGTCCACCACGACGCACGGGGTAGGCATGGCCTGGACCGGTGAGTCGTCATCGGTCAGCTTCATGGGGGGGGATCTGGTGGATATGCTGATCGGCAGCGGCAACAACGATACCCTGCAAGGGGGGCTGGGTGGGGACAGCCTTTACGGCGGCGCGGGCGATGATAGCCTGGTTGGCGGCGAGGGCAACGACTCCAT
This sequence comes from Aquaspirillum sp. LM1, assembly GCF_002002905.1. NCBI lineage: Bacteria > Pseudomonadati > Pseudomonadota > Betaproteobacteria > Neisseriales > Aquaspirillaceae > Aquaspirillum > Aquaspirillum sp. LM1. The sequence goes on from NZ_CP019509.1 coordinate 1,881,224, forward strand.
GAGAGGAGAAGCCGGCCATGACATCGTGTATGGCGACAACGGCAACGACAGTGTGCTTGGCGCGGATGGCAATGACACCGTGTATGGGGGCAATGGCAGCGATTCGCTCAACGGCGGCAACCAGGATGACAGCCTGTTTGGCGAGGCCGACAACGATACCTTGCTGGGCGGTACAGGCAACGACACCCTGTCAGGTGGCGCGGGTAACGACAGTCTGACGGCGGGGGATGGCGACGACAGCGTGGAAGGTGGCGACGGCAACGACACCCTGATCGGCGGCCTGGGTGCCGACACGCTCGACGGCGGTGCTGGCATCGACATCTTCCTCGATCCGAACGGCGATACCATTAGCAGCGCCACCTTTGATATGACCGATATCATCCGGGTGACCGGCGGCGCGGCGCAAGCGCTGAGCGCAAGCCACCTGCAATACGACAACAGCGCCAAAACGCTGACGGTGGATTACGACAAGAACGGCACATTTGGCGGCGGAACGGATCTTGTCATCACGTTTACCGATACGCCCGCGTCTCAGGCATTTCAAATCAGCAATAACAGCACGTTTGCTGAAATCAAGCTTGCCACCGCGCCCGCCAGTGTCGCGCCCACCCTCACCAGCGGCACCAGCGCCAGCGTGGCGGAAAACACCGCCACCAGCACCGTGGTTTACACCATTACCGCCACCGACCCGGAAAGCGACACCCTCAGCTACGCGCTGACCGGCACCGATGCCGCGTCGTTCTCGATTGATGCCAGCACCGGCCAGGTCAAGCTGCTCACCCCGGCAGACTTTGAAACCAAGTCCAGCTACAGCATCACCGTCAATGCCAAGGATGCCAGCAACACCACCACCCAGGCGGTGACCCTTAATGTCACCGATGTGGACGAAGCGCCCAGTTTCACCAGCGGTGCCACCGGTACCGTGGCCGAAAATGCCGCTACCGGTGCCACCGTCTACACTGCTGCCGCCGCTGATCCAGAAACCGGCACCGTCACTTATTCGCTGTCGGGCTCCGACGCCAGCGCTTTCAGCATTGGCAGCAGCACCGGTGTGGTCACGCTGAATGCCTCGGCGGACTACGAAACCAAATCCAGCTACAGCCTCTCCGTCATTGCCTCTGACGCCGCCAGCAACACCGTCAGCAAAACGGTGACGATCAGTGTGAGCGATGTGAACGAAGCCCCCACCGCCGCCAACTTCACCAGCGCCGGGCTGGATAACACCACCGCCATTACCGGCGCTTCGGTCGGCACGCTGGCTGCCGTGGACCCGGACGCTGGCGACACCCACACCTTCACCCTGGTGGCGGGCAATGGCACCAATGATGCCGACAACAGCAAGTTCACGATGGTGGGTAATACGCTTAAAGTAGGCGGAACGGCACTGAGCGATGGGACTTACCAGGTGATGACCCGCGCCACCGATGCCGCTGGGCTGACTTTCGATCAGGCGCAAACCATCACCATTGCCGCACCCAATGCGGCACCCACCCTCACCAGCGGGGCCAGTGGTAGCGTTGCCGAAAACGCCGCCACCAGCACCGTGGTCTACACCGCCGCCGCCACCGATGCGGAAAGTGATGCCCTCACCTACGCGCTGACCGGCACCGATGCAGCCGCATTCTCGATTGACGCCACCACCGGCCAGGTCAAGCTGCTCACCCCGGCAGACTTTGAAGTCAAGAACAGCTACAGCATCACCGTCAACGCCAAGGATGCGACTCATACCACCACCCAGGCGGTGACCATCGATGTTAACGATGTCAACGAAGCACCCAGTTTCACCAGCGGGGCCACCGGTACCGTGGCCGAAAATGCCGCTACCGGTGCCACCGTCTACACTGCTGCCGCCGCTGATCCGGAAACCGGCACCGTCACTTATTCGCTGTCGGGCACCGACGCCAGCGCTTTCAGCATTGGCAGCAGCTCTGGCGTGGTCACCCTCAACGGCTCGGCGGACTACGAAACCAAATCCAGCTACAACATCAACGTGATTGCCTCTGACGCCGCCAGCAACACCGTCAGCAAAACGGTGACCATCAATGCCACCAACGTCAACGAAGCGCCCACCGCCGCCAACTTCACCAGTGCCGGGCTGACCAGCAGCACCGCCGTCACCGGTGCTTCGGTAGGCACGCTGGCCGCCGTGGATCCGGACGCTGGCGACACCCACACCTTTACCCTGGTGGCAGGCAATGGCACCAATGATGCCGACAACAGCAAGTTCACGATGGTGGGTAACACACTCAAAGTAGGCGGAACGGCACTGACCACCGGCACCTACCAGGTGATGACCCGCGCCACTGACGCCGGCGGCCTGACCGTCGATCAAGCGCAGACCATCACGATTAGCGCTGCCGGTGGCGGCGGAGGCGGTGGCGGTGGTGGCGGTGGTGGCGGCGATCCGACCCCGCCGGACCCGACACCTCCCACTACCCCAACCACACCGACGGTGCCGACCACGCCAACGGAACCGACGACGCCCACGGTGCCGACCACGCCCACCACGCCGACGGAACCCACCACACCGACCACGCCCACCGTGCCGGTGGATCCGACGCCACCCACGCCTAGCGTGCCCGAGCCACCTGCGCCAGTCACGCCCACACCGCCGGTCACCCCCAGCATTCCGCTGGTCGATGGCGTGGCGGTGGCGTCCACCACCATGACCCGCGTCGATGGCTCACAAGTCAATACGCTGATTATTCCGGTGATCAGCCGTGAGCGGCAGGAGCAGGACACTTCCAGTGGCAGCGCCGACATTCCGCTGGCAGTCAGCGATGGGCGCACCCAGATCAAGGGCGAGATTCCCACCGGCATCGGCATGACCGTGGAAGGCGGCGACAGCACCCAGCCAGGCAACACCGACCTGCTCATCGCCATCCGCAGCCACACCACCGAGCAATCCGCTGACCAGACCGCCATGGTGAGCCTGGGGCAATCTTTCCTTAACTCCCTGCCCGGCAGCACCGCGCTGTGGGTGCGCACCGTGGTGGTCCGCGCTGACTCCAGCCAGGATGCCAGTGGCACACTGGTATTCCGTGACCAGACCGCAGACAGCAACACCGACACCGCCCTGGTGCTGGACTTCAACAACTTGCCAACAAACAGCACCGTGGGTCTGGAGAACGTGAACTTTGCTGCCATTGTGGGCAGCGTGTCGGTGACCACCGGCGACGGCAACCAACTGCTGGTGGCCGACAGCAAGGCGCAAACCCTCGACCTGGGCGCTGGCGACGACACCGTCTACGCCGGATCGGGCAACGATGTCCTGACCAACACCCGTGGCAACGACAAACTGTTTGGCCAGGGCGGCAACGACACCCTCAGCGGGGAAAATGGCCAGAACATCCTGCACGGCGGCGCGGACTCCGACACCGCCAAATTCACCGGCAAGGCCGACGACTACACCGTGGAAAAACACCATGGCTTCGTCACGGTGATCAACAAAGCCGACCCAAGCAAGAGCACGCTGGTGATCAATACCGAAACCCTGCAGTTTGCTGACAACGCACTGAACGTGCAAAACCCACCCGCGCTGAATGCGCTGGCCGGGATGTACCAGAAGGTACTCGGACGTCAGGCGGATATTTATGGCTTTGACTACTTTGGTGATCTGCAAGCCAAGGGCTACAGCATGGGCAGCATGGCACTGAACATGATGAAAACCGCCGAAGGCCAGGCGCGTGGCTGGGCGCTGACCGGCGACCCGGTGAACGACGTGGAAGTGCTGTACCAGGCACTGCTGGGGCGTAATTCCGATGCAGGCGGCAAGGCGGCGTGGGTGCAGTTGCTGAAGTCGGGTTCGGTATCGCTGGATCAGGTGGCGACGGCGTTTGTTGAGTCGCCGGAAATGAAAACCCATTATGTCGGGCCAACCGGCTGGGATTTTATGGTGTAAGCGCATGCGGCTTGCACCAGGCCAGCCAGCAGTGTGCTGGCTGAATGGGTAACTCCCCGATCAAATGCCCGGCCCTTGGCCGGGCATTGGTCTGACCCCCGGCTGGCGCAGGCCGGTATTGCGCCAGTCTGATTGCACGATTTGCACGATGTGCGACAATCGTTGTATTAAAAATAACATAACGATGTGGCTGCCATGCCTGCCTCCCGCACAAACCAATGAATTTACGTAGTTTTACTGCCAGGCCCAGTCCTTGCTGTCAAGTCATGGCCTGCCCACGTCTTGCGTTATATAGATAAAACTATTGCGTATGTCGGGCAGGCGCAGAACTTATGGCTGAACACGATCAAGGAATGCGCAGATGACAGATACGCGATTGAACTGGCCGCGCCCCCGGCTATTGCCTGCCCTGCTGGCAGGGTGCTGGGGCAGTTAGAGCCGACGGTGCTGTCCGAGGTGGAGGTTCGCGCCCCGCTGCAGCAGGATACTGGCTGGCTGACGCCAGACCGCAACAGTCCGTCCACGGTGTACCGGGTGGGGCGCGATGCGCTGGGGGTGTTTGATTCGCCTGGCGGAACCAATCCGTATACCGCCGTGGCCGAATTGCCCGGAGTGAAGGTCAGCACGGTGGACGCCTACGGCCTGAACAATATGCAGGGCGGGCAAAAGGGCATGCGCGTGCGCGGCGAAGTGAGCACCCATGGCGTGTCTGGCACGGTGGAAGGCCTCTCGCTGGGCGGGCCGGGGCCAGGGCCGGGTTATCTGTTTCTGTTCGATAAGGAAAACCTGGCCGGGCTGAGCTTTGCCCAGGGGCCGGTCAGCGCCGACCAGGCCGGCCTGTTCAATACCTATGGCGCGCTGAACAGCCAGCTGCGCTGGCCACAGGCCCAGGCCGGCGGGGAAGTCTCGCTAGCGGTGGGGTCGGAACACTTCCAGCGCCTGTTTGTCCGCCTGGACAGTGGCGAACTGGCCAGCGGCACGGCGGTATTTCTGTCGGCGTCCGACACCTCGGCAGACAAATGGCGCGGCCTGGGCCAGGCCCCGGCCAACCGTGACAATCTGGAACTGGGCATCCGCCAGCGGCTGGGCCCGGCCACCTTGCAACTGCTGTACGCCCGCAACGAGCAGTCGCAGCACAATTACAAGGCGCTGACCTACCGCGAAGCCACCGACCTGGCCAACCACTGGCGCAACGACTACCCGGACAACCGCAATTCGGCCCAGCATTACGACTACAACCGCCAGGATTTTCGCAACGAAGCCCTGCTGGCGGTGCTGGAATACCCGCTGAGCGCGACCACCACGCTGACGGTCAAGCCATTTTACGCCAAGGAAGAAGGCTACTACCTGTATGCCGGCAGCGCCGACAACCAGGTGCAGAAATGGCTGATTGACCCGGTGCGCGGCAAGCCCCGCCGTTCAGAGCGGGGAAGGATAGCGCGGACGGCGTAGCCGTCCTTGCCGTCGATGGGTGTGGACTGCAAAAATACCAGTATGCAACGACTTCAAGCCTACAAATACGAACTGATGCCGACCAGCGAACAGCAGCGCGACATGCGGCGCTTCGCCGGGTCGTGCCGCTTCGTGTTCAACAAGGCGCTGGCGTTGCAGAAGGCGCGCTACGAGCGTGGAGAGAAGAAACTGGGCTATGCGGGCCTGTGCAAGCTGCTCACCGAGTGGCGCCACAGCGCAGAAACGGCATGGCTGGCCGATGCGCCAACGCATCCGCTGCAGCAGACGCTCAAGGACCTGGAACGGGCCTACACCAACTTCTTCGCCAGACGCGCTGACTTCCCGCGTTTCAAGAAGAAGGGCCAGTCCGACAGCTTCCGTTATCCAGACCCGAAACAGATCAAGCTCGACCAGGCCAACAGCCGAATCTTCCTGCCCAAGCTCGGCTGGCTGCGCTACCGCAACAGCCGGGAAGTATTGGGTGCGGTGAAAAATGTGACCGTGAGCCAGTCCTGCGGCAAATGGTTCGTGTCGATCCAGACCGAACGCGAGATTGAGCAGCCCATCCCGCAGGGTGGTGCCGTCGGCATCGACATGGGCATCACCCGTTTCGCCACGCTCTCGGACGGCACGTTCCATGCCCCGCTCAACAGCTTCAAACGGCATGAAACCGCCTTGCGCCGTGCGCAACGTGCGATGAGCCGCAAACAGAAGTTCAGCAGCAACTGGAAGAAGGCCAAAGCCCGCGTCCAGCGCATCCATTCCCGCATCGGCAACGCCCGCCGCGACTACCTGCACAAGTGCTCCACCACGATCAGCCAAAACCACGCGATGGTGTGTATCGAGGACTTGCAGGTGAGAAACATGTCCAAGTCGGCAGCAGGCAGCCCCGAAAAGCCGGGGAAGCAGGTTCGGGCCAAATCCGGCCTGAACAAGTCCATCCTCGATCAAGGCTGGTTCGAATTCCGTCGCCAACTGGACTACAAGCTGGCGTGGAACGGCGGGCATCTCATCGCCGTGCCGGCGCAGAACACCAGCCGCACCTGTCCGTGTTGCGGCCATGTGTCGGCGGATAACCGCCAGACGCAGGCCAAGTTCGAGTGTGTGGCGTGTGGTTTCGAGGAAAACGCCGATGTGGTCGGCGCGATCAATGTGCTAAGGGCGGGACACGCCCGGTTAGCCTGTGAAGTGAGCGGTGCAGTCATGCCGCCAGCAGCAGGAACCCGCCGAAGCGACTCATGCCGGCTCGATGCCGGGATGAGCGCCGTAGGAATCCCCCGACTTTAGGCGGGGGAGGATGTCAACGCCGCTATATCAGCCAGGTAAGCACCAGCGAGATCAACACCAGCAGCAATGGGGCAATTTATTACCCCGGCGTGCCACGCACGCTGGTGGCCAAGGTCAAGCTGGCATTCTGAGTGTTGCACACTGGATCAAGGAGAATCGCCATGCATCGCCGTTTTTGCTTCACCCTGGCCGCCCTGCTGCTGATGGGCAGCGCCCAGGCGCGCGAGATTGTCGATATGACGGGCCGCAAGGTGCAGGCACCGGAGCGGATTGAACGGGTGTTTGGCTCGGCCCCGCCGTTGAATGTGCTGCTGCATGCGGTAGCGCCAGAGCAGATGATCGGCCTGAGTTTTCCGCTGCCGGCTGAGGCAAAACGCTATTTCCCGCCGCGTTTGCAGTCTTTGCCGGTGGTGGGTGGCATTTTTGGCATGGGCCAGCAGATGAACCCGGAAACCGTGCTCACCCTGCGCCCGGATATTGCGCTGGCGTGGAAGAGCCCGTTTATTGACCAAGGCCGGATTGAGGCGGCGTTTGCCAAGATTGGCCTGCCGGTGGTGTTTATCCAGCTGGATACCCTGGCCGACTGGCCAGCGGCCCTGCGCTACACCGGCCAGTTGCTTGGCCAGGAGGCACGCGGTCAGGCGCTGGCCAGCTACACCGAGCTCGCCCTGCAACGGGGGGCGCGCAGCCTACACCCCGGTACACGGCAACACCTGCATGCGCACCCGGCATTTTCCGTTCACCATCGACGAATCCGCGCGTGAGGTGTGGCTCACCCTGCTGTGGCAGGCAATGCAAGACACCGACTTCTCTTCTGCCGCACGGGAAGAATACTGGAACTGGATGGAGCCGTTTTCGCTGCGCATGGTCAACCGCCGCACCACCAAGGCACAGCCGGTGCGCTGGGCGTTTGCCGACATGCCGGCGGTGAGCGACCATGCTTAAGCCACGCTGGATGCTGTGGCTGGCGCTGCTGCTGATGGCCGGGGCGCAGGCTGCGCCCACGGTGCGGGTGGCGGTGGTGGGTGGCCTCACCCTGAGCGGGGTGTGGCCCAGATTGGCCAGCAAGGCCAGCGCCGCCACCGGGCTGAGCATCGACACAGTGGCTGCTGCGCCCAAGGAAGGGGTGATTCCGGCCTTCAGCCGGGGTGATGCCGACCTGCTGCTGATTCATGGCAGCGACGAAAGCTTTGCCCTGCTGGCCGCCGGCCTGGCCGCCCCGCTACGCGCCTGGGCGTTCAATGAACATGTGCTGGTGGGCCCGGCCAATGATCCGGCACAGGTGGCCAGTGCGGGCAGTGGCCGCGCCGCCATGGCGCGGATTGTGGCTGCCAATGCGCCGCTGCTGGCGTTTCGCGATCCGGGCAGCTTCAGCATTGCCCAAGCCTTGTTCCGCCGCGCCGGGGTACGGCCCGGCCCTGACCAGCAGCTGTACGACGACGCCGAATCGCCGCAGGCCGTGCTGGCCAGCGCAGCGCGTCAGCACGCCTATGCGGTGGTTGGGCATATTCCGGTGGCGTTGGGCAAAATGCCCAGCCATGGGCTGAAGGTGCTGCTGCACGGCGACCCGGCCATGCGGCGCGTGTACGTGCTGATAGAGCCCGGCCCGGCGCATCCGGCCAGTGCCGAACAGCGCCAGCACGCCCGGCAACTGGCCGATTACCTGCTCAGCCCCGCTGGCCAGGCCGATTTGCGCGCCGCCGACCGCGAGGCCGGCGGGCCATGGGTGTTTCCGCTCCAGGCGGAATAAAAAACGGGTGGAGTCTGCCTGCCGCCAGTGCTGGCGACACGCCTGATTCCACCCGTTTTTAGCTGGTGGCCACTGGCGATGCACGCGCCGGCGGCTTTGCCATCAATACGACTGCAAGGCGGCGATGCGGTCTTCCAGGCTGGGATGGCTGGCAAACAGCGACATCGCGCCGCCAGCAATGCCCATTGCCTGCATGTCCTTGGGCAGGTCATTGCCATCCACGCCACCCAGCCGGCGCAGGGCACCGATCATCGGCTGGGTGGAACCCATCAGCTCGGCGGCACCCGCATCGGCAGCGTATTCGCGCTGACGCGAGAAGTAGGCAACGATCATGCTGGCCAGAATGCCAAACACCATCTCACAGACAAACACCGTCACCATATAGCCAATGCCGGGGCCGGACGATTCTTCGTCATTGCGGCGCAAGGCGCTGTCGATGGCGTAGCCCACCACCCGCGCCAGGAAAAACACAAAGGTGTTCACCACGCCCTGAATCAGCGTCAGCGTCACCATGTCACCATTGGCCACATGCGCCACTTCATGGGCAATCACCGCTTCCACTTCCTGCTGGCTCATGCCGTGCAGCAGGCCGGTGGATACCGCCACCAGGGAATTATTGCGCGACGGGCCGGTGGCAAAGGCATTGGCCTCGCCTTCGTAGATGGCCACTTCCGGCATGGCAATGCCAGCGCGCTGGGCGTGGCGGGCCACGGTGTTGACCAGCCAGGCTTCGGTCTGGTTACGCGGCTGGTCGATGATCTCCGCGCCAGTAGACCATTTGGCCATGGTTTTGGACATCAGCAGCGAAATGAATGAGCCACCAAAGCCCATCACCATGGCAAAGCCCAGCAGCGCCCCCAGGTTAAGGCCGCCGGAGGTGAGATAGCGATTCACCCCCAGCAGGCTGGCGGTCACGCTGAGCACCAGCATGATGGCCAGGTTGGTGGCAAGAAACAGGGCAACACGTTTGAAGTTCATGGCAGGCAATCCGGTCAGGGGTTGTCGATCTACGGCAGACGGCCTGCACGGCGGAAAGTTCGCCGGGGTGCAGGCGCAACAAAGCGCAGGAGGCGGGCTCCTGCGCTTTGTATATGGATGTGAGGGGGTGGGATTTCAACTGGGAGGAGACCGCTTGTTCTGGTGCGGGCTGTTGTTGAAGATTCTCTGAAGTAAGGGTTGGGTTTGACAGACGTTTGATTGGATTATCGTCCGGGATGCGACACCCAGTGGTGAACCTGGGGCATTGCCTCTGCTGCTGCGCGCAGGTGATGAGTGCATCAGGCGGCCAGGCCGACACTGGTCATTATGCCAATAGTGTAAATGCAGTGCATTCTGTGGCATAACGCAATGTCTGGTTTTCATACTGCCATCACAATCGTCATATAAAGGCAATAAATATATGTAATGTCATGTAATGTGAAGATTTCTCCAGTCATGACATCCTAGTCGGAACGACAGGCCTGCCCAGTCCTGCCCATTGGGTAGCTTGTGTGGCCATTGGCATGGTCAAGCGGAATCAGGCGGTTCCAACAGTACAACAACCCTGTGCAGACTAATTCTGGAGAAGCAATGAGCTATTTGAATTTTCCACGGCTGGCGTTTTCTGGCCAGTTTCAGGCGGATGTCTCGACGGTTAATAATGACACTCGCCATTTTGACAATGATATGTTCGAGAAAATCTTCCAGGATTTTCAAATCAAACGATTGAATGGCACCCAGTACAATGGCTGGTGGAACCCGGTGGGCACCGGGATCTTCCGCCTGAATGACTGCAAGATCACTGCACTGCTGGGGCCGGATGGCCTGGCGGCCAATGATCTGGCGCTGGGCTGTGTGCTGGGCAATTCGTCCGACCAGCCCTCGGGCAAGCTGGTGGACCTGGATCCTGACTGGCAGATGGCTTCGTCGATTTATGGCTTGAGCGTCACGCTGACAAATGCAAATGGCGTGATTGTCATGCAGGGGGATTACCAGCCCAACCCATTCCGGGATTTGTGGTTTACCCGCGCCGAAGGTTTGCGGGGAGATCCTGCCGCATCGGCCATGTTTCAGTCGGTGCTGACCAACGTGCAATGGAATCTCGACGCCATACACAGCCCATTTTTGCAGGAACTGAAAGCGGCTTCCCAGGAAGGCCTGCTGTCGATCCGGCTGACCACCTATGGTTATCAGAATGCCAAGGATGGCTCTGGCTTCACCTATGGCAAGCTGATCGGTGCCATTGGCCCGGTGTACGCCCATGAACCGCGTTCGTTTGTTCTGGGTCGGCGTTTCATGCCATACCTCATGTCGGACGGCGTTGCCAGTTTTGACAGTCGTCCGACGTGTAGAATCACCTGTTTCTCTGCCGTGGTGGACCAGGCGACCCACACCGTGCAGCTTGATCTGAGCAATGCCCTGTCAACCGACGCCAATTATGCCATTCAGGATCTGGGCAGCCGGCAGCTGGTGGTGCTCAAGAACCCCGACACGGCACAAGATGCCGTGGTAGGCCCGCAAGACTATGTGCTGCTGGGCGCGCTGAACTACAGCCAGGACACGCAGAATATTTTGTCCGGGATTCAGGCATTCAAAATCTCTGCAGAAGCCGCCGGTTTGATTGCCAACCATCCGCTGGCGCTGATTGCCCCGACGCCTTCCGGAGAGCAGTCGCGTGTTGTCATCCGCGAAGGGATGGGCGGCCTGGAAGTGCGTGCCGAGGAATTTGCCTTCCGGCTTGACCCCAATCATCCCGATGGCAATCACTTCGAATCGACGGTGTACGCCGCACAATACGGCGCCCCACTGGCCAACCCGCAGCTACAGGTGATTTTCAATGACAAAGACGTAAGTGAAATGCCTGGTAGTGTGCCAGCAGAAACCACGCCTCAGGCCCCCATGACCAGCAATAACACTCCCTCTGCGGCCATCACGGTAGCCGTTAAAGCGGATCCCGTGCTCAATCCGCAGGGTGTAGTTCAGATTGGTTTTCAAGGGCCAAAAACCATGAACACGCCGAGAAGTTATATTGATGGTCAGATTTATACCCTGAATTACAATTTTTCCGGCAAGCAAACCACCGTGCAGCAAAATCTTGACAACTATGCTGTCTTGCTGTTCAGCACATTTTCCGCACCAGAAACCCCCAGTTGGGAAGATGTCAAGCCGATTCTCACCCAGTATGCCAATCTCTATCCGGTGATGAGCAAGGGCTTGTTTGACTTCTCGAAACAGGCAGTGGCTGATGCCAATGCCCATATCATGTACTTTGTGTTCAGCAATATGGATGTGAATGACCCGGATTATATGCCGGTCACCCGTGACATGTCGTACAGCAAGCGGAAAATGCTGATCCAATACTTTGCCAATGTGATGGCCAGCGCGCCAGCGCCAAAAGACACACAACAGCGCTTTGCCGCACGTTGCCCGATGGGTTTTGACCGTCAGCCCACTGTGCCTCGCTGATGCACACGCGAAGCAATACCGGCAACGATCCCGCTTATCTCATTCATTTATCAGGCAAAAGGATTTGACATGCTGTCAATCAAACCCGAATTCATGCGGCGCTTGCGCGCTGCCACCACGGTGGCTGAAGTGCAGTCCATGGTGACTGCGGCTTACACCCTGGAGTTGGCCACCATTCCCACTTACCTGACCGGCGCATTTTCGGTGAAACCGGGGTTCAATCCGGAAGCCCTGGCCCTGGTCCAGTCGGTGGCGTATGAAGAAATGCTCCACCTGACCCTGGCCTGTAATCTGCTGATTGCCATTGGCGGCACCCCGGCCATTCTGGATACCGGCTTGAGCCTGGAATTTCCCACCCCACTGCCGATGTGCGTGGACGAAGGCCTCACGGTTGCGCTGGGTGCCATGACCCCCGAGCAGGTGTACACCGTGTTCATGGGCATTGAGCACCCGGACACCCAGGCTATTTTGCCGGGTGAACAAACCGTCAGCGCGCTGATGCTGCAAAAGCAAAGCCAGGGTTATGAGTCGATCGGGGATTTCTACCAAGCGATTCTGGACAAGCTGGCAGAGCTGGAAGCCGCAGGCCTGGCCCCGTTTGGCCAGCCCAATCTGGACAACCAGGTGGATATCCGGCCATGGTTTCCGCATGTGGAATGCGGCGACGGAAAAGTCAGCAATATGGAGACGGCCCGGGCGATTGTGGCGGTGATTCTGGCCCAGGGCGAGGGCGCGCAAATTGGCGACGATCCGATTGATCCGCACGGTGGCTTTGCCGGTTCTTTCGCCCATTATTTCAAGTTTGGCGAGATTTATTTTGGCAAGCGCCTGGTGGCCGATGCCCAGGCGGCGTCTGGCTGGTCGTATAGCGGTGCGCCTGTCGCGCTGGATCCGGAGGGGGTATACCGTTTTCTGCCCAATGCCGCCGTCAGCGATTATGTGCCCGGTACAGCAGTGCATACCGCCGCAGCGGATTTCTTCAATTCTTACAAGCGGCTGCTGACCTCGCTGGATCAGGTATTTAATGGCGCGCCGGAAAAACTCAAATCCGCCCTGGCCATCATGTACGAACTGAAGCTGCTGGCGCAAAAAGTGGTGCAGTTCCCGGCTTACCCGGATCAACCGGCAAGCTATGTGGCCGCGCCGCCGTTCATGTTGAACAAAAAACCGGCCTGAGCCGGATTTAATCCACGGCGCGGCTACCTGGCCTGATGGTGTGCAATCAGTCAGGTCAGCCCGCCGGGGTTTCAAGAACATGCTGAAAAAACCGTTAGGGATACGCTGAAAAAATCGTCATTCCCGCGAAGGCGGGAATCCAGGGTGTTGATTTTGCTAGGTTTTGATTTTGGCAAACACGATTTTTCTGAATAAATCAGCGCATCCTTAGCTCCGCCAAGGTGGGAATCCATGGAGTTGATTTTGCTGGGTTTTACGCTGGTCCAACACGGTTTTTTGAATCACCCCGCACTATTGCGCATTCTTGAGTGGCCATCACATGCATTGTATCCAGCAGGAATTTACCGTCCGCTATCGTTTTCCGGTGATTTTCACCCAAGATGTCTTTGCGATTGACAACCCGGTTCTGGCGGATGTGCTCTGCCAGGGCGGCCATCCGCACAACAAGATCTTGCTGGTGCTAGACAGCGAAGTAGCGCGTCTGCACCCCGACCTGCCTGACGCCATTCATCGCTATGCCCAGGCGCACCAGCCCCTGATGACGCTGGTGGCACCGCCTTTTGTGGTGCGCGGCGGCGAAATCTGCAAGCACGATCCGCAGGAAGTGGCGCAGATTCATGCGCTGGTGGAACGCCACCAGATTGACCGGCATGCCTACATTCTTGCCATCGGCGGCGGGGCGGTGCTGGATGCGGTGGGCTACGCCGCCGCCACCGCCCATCGCGGGGTGCGGCTGATTCGTCTGCCCAGCACGGTGCTGGCGCAGAACGATGCCGGGATTGGCGTCAAGAACGGGGTCAATGCGTTTGGCAAGAAAAACTTTCTGGGCAGTTTTGCCCCGCCGTTTGCCGTGATCAATGACCGTGATTTTCTCGCTACCCTGCCGGCGCGCAGCCTGCGCGCCGGCATGGCCGAGGCGGTCAAGGTGGCGCTGATTCGCGACGCCCGGTTTTTTGCCGCACTCGACGCCCAGCGTGACGCCCTGGCCCGCTTTGCCCCTGATGCCATGCAAATGATGATCGAGCACTGCGCCAGACTGCATCTGGCACATATCGCCGAAGCGGGCGACCCCTTTGAACAGGGCTCATCGCGCCCGCTGGATTTTGGCCACTGGGCAGCGCACAAGCTGGAAGAATTGTCCCACAGCCAGCTCAGCCACGGCGAGGCCGTCGCCATCGGTATTGCCCTGGACACGCTGTATTCCGCCGCACAGGGCCTGCTGCCCGACAAAGACGCCGAACGGGTGATTGCCTTGCTGACTGCGCTGGGGTTTGCGCTGGATCACCCGGCCTTGCAGGCACTGGATGTTGACACTGCGCTGGCAGATTTTCGTGAGCACCTGGGCGGAGCGCTGTCCATTCCGCTGCTGGCCGGCATTGGCCATAAACAGGAAGCCCACGCCATTGAGGTCAACACCATGCAGCGGTGCATTGCACAGTTGCACGCCCGCTTTGGCTCGCCTGTTCCGGCATTGTCACCCTGTCTGGCCCATTCGGTGTGATCTCTGTCTTTCCCATCCCATCCAACGCAAAGGAGCCCCATGAGCGCCCCCTACACCCCCATGAATGCAATGGATGCACTTGACGTCTATTTCATTGAAAACCGCTCCCGTCTGCTGGACATTGCCGCCTTTCTTGACCGGATCGACCGCTATCCTGGCACCGAGCAGGCGCGGGCCGATTACCGCTATCAGGCTTTCATGCAGATTATCGACGTGCTGAAATCCGGCACCCCCGAGCGCACCAAGCAGGTGCAGCTGGCGCTGAGCGACCCCACCGACACGCCGCTGGCCAGCGCCCGTGGCAAACGGGCCTACGGTGCCTGGAAAGGACAACAGTGATGAGTTTCATTGATCCGCATATCCATATGGTTTCCCGCACCACGGATGACTATATGAAGCTGACCATCAGCGGCATCCGCACCGTGGTCGAGCCGGCATTCTGGGCCGGGTTTGACCGCAGCGCGGCGTCCAGCTTTCGCGATTACTTTGAACAGCTGACCGTCACCGAGCCAGCCCGCGCCGCCCGCTTTGGCGTGCGTCATTATTGCTGGCTGGGCCTGAACGCCAAGGAAGCCGAAGACCTGGCGCTGGCGGAACAGGTGCTGGCTTTTCTGCCGGAGTTTCTCGACCGGCCCAATGTCCTGGGCATTGGCGAAATCGGGCTGAACACCAACAGCCGCAATGAGATTGCCACGCTGGAAAAACACCTGGACATCGCCGTGGCGCGCAATGAGCTGATTCTGATCCACACCCCGCACCTGGAAGACAAGCTCAAGGGCACCCGCATCATCATGGACATGATTCGCGCCGAACCGCGCATCGACCCGGCGCGGGTGCTGATTGACCATGCCGAAGAACACACCATTGGCGAAATCAAGGACCGGGGTTTCTGGTTTGGCCTGACGCTGTATCCCAATTCCAAAGGCAGCCCGGAACGGGCGATTGACGCCGTGGAAACCTATGGCCCTGAGCGGCTGTGCATCAATTCATCCGCCGACTGGAGCGTCAGCGACCCGCTGTCCATTTTGAAATGTGCCAATGAAATGCGTCGACGTGGCCACCCGGAAACTGCCATCGAGCAGATTTTTGCCCAAAACCCACACGCCTTTCTCAGCCAATGTCCCAAGTTCCACCACGCCTGATCACCTACTGCAGCAATGTCCATGCCGGAGAAAGCTGGTCAGCGGTGTGGGCCGCCTTGCAGCAGCATATTCCGCCCATCAAGGCGGCGCTGTCGCCTGACCGGCCTTTCCCGATTGGCTTGCGCCTGTCATGCCAGGCAGCGGACGAGCTGACGCCTGCGGATATGGCGCAGTTTGCCAACTGGCTGGCAGCGCAGGGGTGTTATGTGCCCAGCCTGAATGGCTTTCCCTACGGCGAGTTTCATGGCGCTCGGGTGAAGGAGCAGGTTTACCTGCCCGACTGGCGCAGCCCGGAGCGGGCGCGCTACAGCATGCGCCTGGCGGACATCCTGGCCACCTGGCTGCCGGCTGGGCACATGGGCTCGATTTCCAGCGTGCCGCTGGGGTTCAAGCACGCGCTGCCTGAGCGTGAACTGCCCGCCGTGCGCCAGCAACTGCTGGACACCCTGCGCCATTTGCACACCCTGCACCACACGCTGGGCAAGGAAATCGTGCTGGCGCTGGAGCCCGAGCCGGGTTGCCTGCTGGAAACCACCGATGAGGTTTGTCAGTTTTTTGCCTGGCTGGATCTGCCGGATGCCCTGCGCCCCTACCTGGGCGTGTGCTACGACTGCTGCCATCAGGCGGTTCAGTTCGAGAACCCCGCCACCTCATTGGCGCAGTTGCAGGCAGCCGGCATCCGGATTGCCAAGGTGCAGGTGTCTTCAGCGCTGCATCTGGATGCGCCAACGCCGGCCCAGCTTCAGCGCTTTGACGAAGCGCGCTATCTGCATCAGGTGGTGATCCAGACCGCAGAGGGCACGCTGTTGCGCTTTGACGATCTGCCCGAGGCACTGGCCAGCCATCCCGCCCAGGCTGGCGAGCGCTGGCGCTGCCATTTTCATCTGCCGATTTTTCTGGGGGCGCTGGATGGTGGCATGGCTACCACCCAGCCATTTATCAAAGCCCTGCTGCCCCTGCTGCCGGCTGAGCTGCTGCTGGAAGTAGAAACCTACACCTGGGACGTGCTGCCCGCCGCGCTGCGCGGTGAGCCCCTCACCCAGGCGATCATCCGCGAGCTGCAATGGCTGAAGGAACACTGTGATGCAACGTAGTGTCGTGCTGAATGTGGTGGGCTTAAGCCGGGCATTGCTGGGCGGGCCGCACACCCCGCATCTGAACGCCTTGCTGGCCAATAGCGTGCCCATCCACACGCTGACCCCGGCAGTCACCTGCTCGGTGCAGGCCACCTACCTGACCGGCAAACTGCCCAGCAACCATGGCATTGTGGGCAATGGCTGGTATTTTCGCGAGCTGGGCGAGGTGCTGTTCTGGCGGCAATCCAACTCACTGATTCAGGGCGACAAGCTCTGGGACACCGCCCGGCGGCGCAACCCGGCGTTTACCGTGGCGCACACCTTCTGGTGGTATGCCATGAACAGTAGCGCCGATTACGCGCTGACCCCGCGCCCGCTGTACTGTGCCGATGGCCTGAAACTGCCCGACTGCTACAGCACGCCAGCCGGGCTGCGCGAGCGCTTTAATCAGGAATTTGGCCAGTTTCCGCTGTTCCAGTTTTGGGGGCCGGCCACCTCGATAGTGGCCAGCGACTGGATTGCCCGCGCCGCCATGGCCATCGAAGACACCTATCAGCCCACCCTGCAGCTGGTGTACCTGCCGCATCTGGATTACTGCCTGCAAAAACTGGGGCCGCAGGGAGATATCGCCAGGGATCTGGCCGAGATTGACGCGCTGTGTGGCCAACTGCTGGCGTATTTTCAGCCACGCGGCTGCCGGGTGGTGGTGCTGTCCGAATACGGCATCACCCCGGTGCAACGCGCCATCCACCCCAACCGCCTGTTGCGCGACGCCGGGCTGCTGACACTGAAAACCGACCTGGGCCGGGAGTATCTCGACCCCACCGCCAGCCGGGCATTTGCCGTGGCCGACCACCAGATTTGCCATGTGTATGTGCGCCACCCCAGCGACCTGCCCAGGGTGCGGGAGGTGTTTGCCCAACAGCCGGGGATAGAACAGATCCTCGATCAGGAAGGCAAGCGCGCCGCCGGCCTGGACCATCCACGCAGCGGCGAACTGGTGCTGGTGGCCCAGGCCGACAGCTGGTTCAGCTATTACTGGTGGCAGGACGATGCCCGCGCACCCGACTATGCCCGCACAGTGAACATCCACGCCAAACCCGGCTACGACCCGTGCGAGCTGTTTATCGACCCGGCCATCCGGTTTCCCCGGTTGAAGCTGGCCACCACCCTGGCCAAGAAAGCGCTGGGCATGCGCTATCTGATGGACGTGATTCCGCTGGACGCCAGCCTGGTGAAAGGCTCGCATGGCCGCATCACCGATTCACCTGACGACGGCCCCTTGCTGATGACCACCGAACCCGCGTTGCTGACCAGCGATCACATCGCCGCCACCGAAGTCCACGACCTGCTGCTGCGGCATATTTTTGCGGAATAAACCATGACCCCCTTGAAAACCTATCTGGAGCTGTGCCGGATCAGCAACCTGCCCACGGTCTGGACCAATGTGCTGGCCGCCGCCGTGCTCAGCGGCGCGGGGCTGAGCATTGGCAGCTATCTGCCACTGGCACTGGCCATGTCGTGCTTTTACATGGCCGGCATGTGCTTTAACGACGTCTGCGACCGTGAGATTGACCGGCTGACACAAGCCCGGCGGCCCTTGCCCTCCGGGCGCATTTCACTGCGCCGCGCCATCGGGCTGACCTGCGCGCTGTTTGGCCTGGGCCTGGGCCTGCTCGGGCTGAGCCCGCATCCGCTGGCCCTGGCCGCCGGATTGTTGCTGGTGGGCACCATCGTGTTTTACGACCTGCACCACAAAGGCAACCCCTTCAGCGTGCTGGTGATGGCCGCCTGCCGCCTGCTGGTGTTTGTGGTAACCGCGCTGGCGTTAAGCGGGCAGTTGAACACCTGGGTGCTGCTGGCCGGCGGCGCACAGTTTGGCTATGTGGTGCTGATTAGCCTGGTGGCCCGCCATGAAAACCAGTCGGCGCGCCGGTTTGCCTTTCCGGTGATTCCCGCCATGCTGGCGGGTATTTCACTGCTGGATGGTCTGCTGCTGGCCGGACTGGTCGGCTGGCCCTGGCTGGGATGTGGCGTAGCGGGTGCGGCGCTGACTTGGCTGGCACAGCGCTATGTGCGTGGTGATTGAAGACACGCTGACCGACCTGCTCGTTGGCGTGACGGTGCTGGCTGGCATTGGTTGCGACGCTATTTTAGAGCGCACTGATTGATTCAAAAACAGGTCGGCAGCAACCTCTGGCCGCATTTTTTACAACAGCATGTGACATGGACAGCCAGCGCAGAGGCAAAACGGCTGCCAGATTAAGCGCCAGCGCTGCCACGGCCAAGTCCAAGCCAGCAACGAACTGCGCCAACGGAGTATCTTTGTTTCACCGTTCGGCGTTCTACGTCGGCACTCTCAAAACTGCCATCCATACCCGCACCGATGCGGCACTCCTCACTACGTGGCCAAATTAGACATAATGACAGATTTTGATGCATGCCCCATTTTCTCAGCGTGGCATCACGGAAAAAAACCATCGAATATGGCTATTGTCTAATGTAAAAAAGCCCAGGCTCTTGTCGAAAACATCAAAAACTCACCACTGGAACATGGCTCTCACGCTACCACATAAAAAATAATGGACACTTTGTCCAAAATCACGCCAAAATTGTCCTACGGTTCTCTAAGAACCATTGACCATCCATAAAAAATCCCATAGTATTTCTATCTAATTGTCTAAAAACTGAAAAGCCACACCAGTTTTCTACTTTATCTGACATCAAAAAAATCACGCTAAGATTTTGGGAGGAATTTGGACATCAACATTGACAAGCTGATCTCCGATTTTGGCGGCGTAGCACCTCTGGCGCGCCTGCTGGAACAGCACTTCCCCGATCAGCCCATCTCGCGTGCTGCCATCTACAAATGGCGAAAGAGAGGCAGCATGCCGTTCAGTCAAATAAAACGCATCGCCAGGCTGGCTTCGCTGGCAGGCAAGTCGTTTGAACTCAGCGATTACTTTGCCAACCAGGATCAAGACCAAAATAGCCATACAGCTACATTGCGCGTGCTTGATGCCAGCCTGCGTCCAGCGCATCTTGGCCTGGCCCCGGCACTTGGCGAACGCAACCAACAGACCCTGGTGCGGCAACTGGAAAAACTCGGAGTCGATCGGATTGAAATAGGCCAGAGCAGCGGGCATGCACAGATCGGGAAAACCCTGGCCACGCTCTCTGCCGTGCTTGAACATGCCCTGCCCTGTGTGGTCAGCGAACTGGATGAACACGCGGTTCTTCGTGCCGCCGAGCTGTTTTCCGGGCGCAAGCACGGTGTGATCCGTCTGCATGTGCCAGTCGAAGCCCTGCATGGCCCGGGGGGAATCACCTTACGGCGCTGCATCCAGCTGGTTTGCCATCTTGGCCTGCAGACCGAATTGCTCATTCCGGCACAAGAAGGCTGGAGTGATGAGCAACAGGACGGTTTATGCCGGGTGATTTCACTGGGCGTCACCACGCTTACCCTGCACGATGCTGGCCAGCATTGGATACCCGAACAATGGGCACGCGTCATCCGCATGGCACGGCAGGCACTGCCTGCCCATTCCGAAGTCTGCTGGGGGGCTTGCTGCCATGACGGATATGGACTGGGAACCGCCAATACCCTGGCGGCAATACGCGCAGGGGCAAATCAGGTTGAAACCACCTTTGTCGGAGAACATGCCGCGTCGATCAATCCGCTGCAGGCCACACTGGAAGCACACACCTCCCTTTATCGGGTGCGTAGTGATTTGCGCATGGATGCTTTACCCGCCACCAACAGCCTGATTGCGTCACTCACTGGGGCCAACCGGCATATGGCCATCCATGATTCATCGCCACACCGCCATGCCATTGGCCCCATCTCTGGGCGTAAGGCATTTCGTGCCAAGCTACACAGCCTGGGCATTGAATTCGACAGCGAAGCGATGCTGAATCAGGCATTTGCCCACTTCCGTGATCTGGAGTCCCGCAAACGGGATGTATTTGATGAAGATTTGCATGCCTTGCTGGTAGACCTGACTCCGGCACAAGAGCCTTACCGGCTGATTTCGCAATACATCGTGTCTGAAACCGGCGAACCTCCGCAGGCACGCCTGCGGATCTGGAGCCATGGGCAGGAAGTCACCACACAAGCCAGCGGCTCCGGTGTAGTCGACGCTGCGTTTCGTGCCATTGAAAACGTGATTCAGACCGGTGCCAGACTGGTGCTGTACTCGGTCAATGCCCTGACCGAAGGCACCGACAGCCAGGGCGAAGTGCTGGTTCGGCTGGAGGCAGATGGATATCGCCACAGTGGACTGGGGGCCGATACCGACATTCTGGCATCCAGCATCAAGGCCTATCTGGCGGCAGCCAACCGCTTGGCACAAGCCCGTCAGGCCGCAGCAGAGCCCCAGGACAACACCACATCACCCCACCCGGCAAGCAGCCAGGGGATATGACCGATTCACCCCCCAGGCAATCGCCTGACTTTTGGATAGATAAAGGAGCACACCATGCTGAAGAACCCTGCCAGTAAATATCGCGCATTTCAGCCGATTTCCCTGCCTGACCGCACCTGGCCCAATCAGGTGATCCGCCAGCCACCCATCTGGATGAGCACCGATCTGCGTGATGGCAACCAGGCCTTGATCGAACCGATGTCAGGTGAACGCAAACTGCGTATGTTCCAGCTGCTGGTTGCGGCGGGTTTCAAGGAAATCGAAGTGGCCTTTCCGTCCGCCTCGCAAACAGATTTCGATTTTGTCCGCCATTTGATCGAAAACCATCTGATTCCGGATGATGTGACGATCGAAGTGCTGACGCAATCACGCGAAGACCTCATCCGCCGCACCATCGAATCCTTGCGTGGCGCACGCCGCGCCATTGTGCACCTTTACAACCCGATTGCTCCCAGCTTCCGCCGTATTGTGTTCGACACCGATCGGGAAGGCGTCAAGGCGATTGCCGTACGCGGCGCCCAGCTGATCAAGGAGGTCACTGCCAGCATATCGGATACCGAATGGGTGTTCGAGTATTCCCCGGAAACATTCTCGGCAAGTGAGCCGGCGTTTGCTCTGGAAGTCTGTGATGCCGTCAGCGCCATGTGGCAACCGACGCCGCAACAAAAAATGATCATCAATTTGCCGGCCACGGTGGAAATGTCTACCCCCAACACGTATGCCGACCAGATTGAATGGATGCATCGCCACCTTGCCCGCCGAGACAGCATCATTCTGAGCGTCCATCCGCATAACGACCGAGGTACCGCCGTGGCAGCAGCAGAACTGGCCGTGATGGCCGGTGCGGATCGGGTCGAGGGCTGCCTGTTTGGCAATGGCGAACGTACGGGCAACGTGGATCTGGTGACGCTGGCCATGAACCTTTATTCGCAAGGCGTTGACCCGGGCCTGGATTTCTCCGACATCGACCATGTTCGAGAAGTGGTGGAATACTGCAATCAACTGCCGGTACACCCACGCCATCCGTATGCCGGAGACCTGGTATACACGGCATTTTCCGGATCGCACCAGGATGCCATCAAAAAAGGCTTTGCCCAGCAAAAGCCGGAGGCGTACTGGGACGTTCCCTATCTGCCGATTGATCCTGCCGATGTCAAACGCAGTTATGATGCCGTGATCCGGGTGAATAGCCAGTCAGGGAAGGGCGGCGTCAGCTATCTGCTGCAGCAGGAATATGGATTTGACTTGCCCCGACGCTTGCAGATCGAGTTCAGCCGGGTCATCCAGCACCATACTGACCTTCAGGGCGGTGAGGTGACGGCGGATGCCATTCACCAACTGTTCCGGCAGGAATACCTGAACCACGATACGCCTTATGCCTATCTTGCCCACAGCCTGGCAGACCAGGGGGGACGTGGCGCACAAGAGGTGAAACTGTCTGCCACCATCTCCCGTCACGGTGAGGAATATGTGCTGACGGGGGCAGGCAATGGCCCGATTGATGCCTTTATTGCTGGCCTGTCGCTGCCGGTTTCCGTGGTGGATTACCACGAGCATGCCATTGGCGCAGGTGCCAATGCCGAGGCCGTCTGTTACGTGGAACTGCGCGTCAACAATAACGATATCGTATTCGGGGTAGGCGTGGATGGCAATATTGTTGCCGCTGCCATGAAAGCCATTCTGGCCGGATTGAATCGCCACGCACGCGATACGGCGTAGATCCTGTTGGGCAAAATCATCAGGCTGCTGCGTTGCTCGGGCATCCTGATGACCAGCACAAGGGAGCCTGGTTATCCGGCAGATGGCGGGCTGCCCGGCGGGTTGCCGGCCTGGCTGGGGGTCAGTTTGGGCGGTGCGGGCAGGTCTGGATCCAGAAAGCCCTGCAGGCGGTTTTCCAGCAGGCGCGGGTTTTCCCCGCTACCGATCGACACCAGGCCTTCAATCTGCATTTCCATCAGGTCAAGCTGTGTGGCCAGCTGGGTTTTCAGCTTGTGTGCCACTGGCAGAAACAGCACATTGGCCAGGCCCACGCCGTAGACAGTGGCCACAAAGGCCACGGCGATGCCACCGCCCAGTTTGGATGGGTCGCTGAGGTTTTCCATCACATGAATCAGACCCAGCACCGCACCGAGAATCCCCAGGGTGGGCGCATAGCCGCCTGCGGCTTCCCAGACTCGGGCCGCCAGCCGTTCACGCTGCTCCAGCGTATGGACGTCCAGTTCCAGCGCCGCGCGCAGTGACACCGGGTCTACCCCATCAGCCAGCAGTTGCAGGCCTTTTTGCAAAAACGGGTGATCGACATTGGCCTGGGCAAATTCTTCCATGGAAAGAATGCCGTTTTTCCGGGCAATCTGGCTCCAGCTCACCAGGTCGCTGAGCTGCTGGTGCAAATTGGGTCGGGGCGGCAGGAACACCCGTGGCAGGCGACGCATGCCAAGCATGAATTGCGCAGGCGTGCATTGCAGCATCACGGCCCCCAGGGTGCCGCCCAGTACAATCAGCAGTGCAGTGGGCTGAAACAGCGAGCCAATATGGCCGCCTTCCAGCGCCTGCCCCAGCAGGATGGCCGCCACGCCAACAATCAGGCCCAGTACGCTGGTCAGATCCATGTCCGGCCCTCCGGGCAAATACGGCAGGGCAGGGGTGGGGTGGAGAAGGCTAAGTGTCGCGGCATCGGGAGTTCAGTATTCAAACGGGGACAATCGGAACGCGGGCTAGATCCACTCGCGCATTTTGGCGCGCAGACGCACCACCACCTGGCTGTGCAGCTGACATACCCGGGATTCGGTCACGCCGAGCACTTCGCCAATTTCTTTCAGGTTGAGCTCCTGCTCGTAGTACAGGCTCATCATCAGCTGGTCGCGTTCCGGCAGGGTTTTGATCGCTTCAACCAGTCCCTGGCGAAAACTGCTGTCGTTGAGAATTTCTACTGGGTCAACCTGACGTGGATCGGCAATGCTTTCCACCACACTGCCGCCGCCGTGGTCTTCGTCGGTGGCAAAGTCTTCGTAATAGACCAGCTGGTGGCCCTTGCAGTCGAACAGGGTGCCCTGGTAATCGTCCAGCGACAGCCCTAGCGCTTCGGCAATTTCGGGTTCACGTGGCGGTCGGGCCAGGCTTTGCTCCAGTTTGCCGATGGCTTCTTCGATTTGCTTGGCTTGCTTGCGTGCCTGACGCGGCAGCCAGTCGGCACGACGCAGTTCATCCAGCATGGCACCCCGCACCCGCTGGCTGGCAAAGGTTTCAAACAGCACGCCCTGGCTGGCGTCAAACTGGCGGGACGCTTCCAAAAGGCCAATCAGGCCCACCTGCACCAGATCGTCCAGCTCTACCGATGCGGGCAGCCGGCTCATCAACAGGTAGGCGATTTTTTTAACCAGCGAGGTATGGCGTTCAATATCGGGAGCACCCGATGCAGCGGCGGTATGGCTGGGATAGGTCACTCGCCGGTTCATGCGGAATCTCTGCGAAATACGAGGTCAGGCATAGGGTTGATCATAGCGGGGTGGCTTCCTCGGCCAGATGGCGGGAGGCAGCCAGATAGCGTTCAAAAAGTTGGCGGGCATTGCCATGTTCAACCGAACACCAGCGCGGCAACACCGCAGCCAGCTGGGAACAGGCGGTGCTGGCTTCGCTGTCGGGGAAACCATGCAGGGTGGTGGTACGCAATAGCGCGGCGCGGCGCATCATTGGATCTTCCGGCACAAAACCCACCCAGCGCAACGATACGCCAAGAAATTCGCTGGTGACTTGCGACAGGCGCTGGAAAATGGCCTGTGCTTCGTTGACATCACGGGCGCGATTGACCAGCACGTCAAAGCGGCGGCGGGCAAACTCCAGCGCCAGCCGCTTGATCATGGCGTAGGCTTGCATCAGCGTCTGGATATCCGGGGTCAGCACCAGCACCAGGTTATCCGCCAGCGCCGCCAGCGCCGGATCGGTGCCCACTGAAGGCGTGTCGATCAGCACCAGTTCCACGTCGCGGGTCAGCGCTTCATACTCCGAAACCAGACGGCGCTCCACCGTGTCGGACAAATGGGTGAGGGTGTTGGGCCGGGTGTAGACATTCATCACCGAGCTGCCAAACGGCAGGGGCGTGACAGCGTCGTCGAGCGAACCCTGGCTGTTGACCACCATGTCCAGCGTGACGCCAGGGTCGTCAACAAAGCGTTGCGCCAGTGGATTGCCCGGATGGGCATCCAGAATCAGCACGCGCCGCTGTGCCGCCACCAGGCCGGCGGCCATTTCTGCCACCACCGTGGTGGTGCCACAGCCGCTCACGCCCAGAAAGGCGAAGCTGCGCCCTACTTGGGCGGACGGGGTCAGTCGGCGCAGGCTGGCTGCCTGGTCTTCCATGGCGGTCCCGTTCCTACAGCGTGCCAACAAAGGCAGAGGTCAACAGCTGATATTCATCACTTTTCAGGCTGTATGGGCTGGCTTCGCGCGCCATCTTGAAGGCGCGGTCAATCAGGTAATTGGATTTGGCCAGGTGAAGGTCTTCTGGCACGCGCTGGCCGTTGGTGACGTACAGCAGCGGCAGGCGATGGCGAATCACCGTGTCGATGGCACCGCCCAGGGTGGGGGCTTCGTCAATTTTCGACATCACGCAGCCCACCAGCCCGCCGCCAGGCAGGTAGCGGTTGACCACATCTTCCAGCGTGGCACCGTCAGCATTGGCCGCCAGCACCAGAATCCGGGCAATCGAGCGCCCGCCATTGGCGGCGTTGTGTGCGTACATCTGGGTTTGTGCGTCCACCCGCGCATCGCGCTGGCCCATGCCGGTGGAGTCGATCAGCACCAGATGCTTGTCGGCCAGGTCGGCCAGGGTCACGTGCAGGTCGGCTTCGTTTTGCACCGAGAACACCGACACGCCGAGAATCTTGCCGTACAGGCGCAGTTGATCCTGTGCGCCAATCCGGTAGCTGTCGGTGGTGATCAGGGCGATGCGTTCAGTGCCGTGGCGCAGGGTGGCGCGGGCGGCCAGCTTGGCCACCGTGGTGGTCTTGCCGATTCCGGTGGGACCTACCAGTGCGTATACCCCGCCCCGTGCGATGATTTCATCGGATTCTTCTACGGTTTTCAGGTTATGCACCAAGGCCAGCTTGGCCCATTTCAGCGCGGCTTCGTCACCCAGATTGTCTGGCAGCTTGGCCACCAGCTGGCGGCACAGCGCTGGCGACAGGCCCAGCGCCAGCATCTGGCGGAACAGCTCGGCCTGGCGCGGATGGTGCTCTTCCATATTGGCCCAGGCCAGGCTGGCCAGCTGGCTTTGCAGCATGGTGCGCATTTCGCGCATTTCACCCGACAGCGAGTCGATTTTTTCCATGGCTTGATCGCTCAGTGCCGGGTTGTCGCCCAGATCGGGCAGGCTGTCGGCAGACGGGGCGAGTTCACGGCTGGGCTGTTCGGGCGCTTCATAACGAGCGTATACCGACTGCGGCGATGGTGCGGGCGGTGGCGGCGGCGGCGAGGTGGAGGTCAGCGCCGACATCGGAATGCTGATTGAGGGTGGCGACGAGCTGCGCGGGGTCGGATCGGCGGCAACCTGGCGGGTGGCCTGGCTGCTGAAGGTTTCCGTGGTGGCCGGGCGGGATGGCGTAGGCTCATCCAGCGGCTCCACCGGCATGGCGTAAGTGCGCGCCACGGCGTTGGACATTGGCGAGGCCTTGCCACCTGCGGCCGGTTTGGGCGCTGCAGACGTGCTGGCCTGCACCGCCGGTGTGGCGGTGCTGCCGGGTTTCATGCTGGATGCCAGCGCACTGACATCCGCGTCAGCCACCGCCATGATCTCTACCCCGCCGCCTACCGGGCGGTTGGACAGGATCAGGGCGTCCTCTCCCAGTTCGTTACGGACCTGTTTGAGGGCATCGCGAGTGGTGGCCCCAAAAAACTTCTTCACAACCATATGCGCTTACTCTCGACCACCCACCACAGAAATGATGCGGATGGTTTTGTTGTCCGGAATTTCATTATGCGCCAGCACGGCCAGTTGCGGCATGGCCCGGCGCAGGAATTTGGCCAGCAGCGGACGCAAGGCTGCCGGTGTCAACAGCACTGGCGCTTGCCCTTGCTGCTCAACGCGTTCAGCTTCACGCGAGGTATTGGCCAGCAAGCTTTCGGCCAGCCCCGGTTCCAGGCCGCCGCCCTTGGATTGTACGGCGTTCACCAGGATTTGTTCCAGGTTCGGGTCCAGCGTCATCACCGGCAATTCATCCGCGCTGCCATACAGCTGGTACACAATGGTACGCCCCAGCGCCACCCGCACCGCCGAGGTCAGGTCGTCGATATCCTGGGTAATCGGCGTGTGTTCGGCCAGTGTTTCGATGATGGTGCGAATATCGCGAATGTGCAAGCCTTCGGTCAGCATGTTCTGCAGCACTTTTTGCAGAATGCCAATCGGCACCACTTTCGGGATCAGGTCTTCCACCAGCTTCGGTGCATCCTTGGCCACATGGTCAACCAGTTGCTGGGTTTCTTCGCGACCCAGCAGTTCGGCAGAGTGATTGGACAGGATATTGGAAATATGCGTGGCCACCACGGTGCTGGCGTCCACCACGGTGTAGCCCAGCGATTGGGCCTCATCGCGCAGACCGGATTCAATCCACAGTGCTGGCAGACCAAACGCCGGGTCAGTGGTGGGCGTGCCCTGTACAGTGCCCAGCACCCGGCCCGGATTGATGGCCAGATACTGGCCGACAAACGCTTCACCCTGGCCCACTTCCACGCCCTTGAGCAGAATGCGGTATTCGTTCGGGCGGATTTCCAGGTTGTCACGGATATGCACCGATGGCACCAGGAAACCCAGCTCCTGGGCAATTTTCTTGCGGATGCCGCGCACCCGGCGCAAAAGCTCGCCATCCTGGGCGCGGTCGACCAGCGGAATCAGCCGGTAGCCCACTTCCAGCCCGACCGGATCGACAGCCTGCACGTCCTTCCAGCTGACTTCGGCCAGTGGTGTTTCGGTCAGTTGCTGGGCATCGGCCAGATCGGGTTCGTCAAAGGCCATTTCGGCCTGTTTCTGCTTGCTGCGCTCCAGCGCCCAGGCCAGGCCGGCCAGCGAAGCGGCAATCAGCAAGAAGGCAAAGTGCGGCATGTTCGGGATGATCCCGATCAGGCCAATCACGCCGGCGGTGATGTACAGCACCTGCGAGTTGGCAAACATCTGCCCCAGCATCTGCTCGGACAGGTCTTTGTCGGTGCCCACGCGCGACACCACAATACCGGCGGCAGTGGAGATGATCAGGCCAGGAATCTGCGCCACCAGGCCATCGCCGATGGTCAGCAGCGTATAGGTTTCCAGCGCCTTGCCCAGCGGCAGGTCATGCTGCACCAGGCCAACGGTCAGCCCGCCAACAATGTTGATCAGCATGATCATGATGCCGGCAATCGCGTCACCACGGACAAACTTGGAGGCACCGTCCATTGAGCCAAAGAAGTTGGCTTCGTCGGCAATCTGCGCCCGACGTTTTTTGGCGTCTTCTTCACCAATCAGGCCAGCGTTCAGGTCGGCGTCAATCGCCATCTGCTTGCCGGGCATGGCATCCAGGGTAAAGCGGGCACTCACTTCGGCGATCCGCCCGGCACCCTTGGTGATCACCACAAAATTGATGATGGTCAGGATGATGAACACCACAATACCGACAGCGTAATTGCTGCCGACCAGAAAGTGCGAGAACGCTTCAATTACCTTGCCGGCGGCATCCGGGCCGTTATGCCCGTGCAGCAGAATGGTCCGGCTGGACGCCACGTTCAGCGACAGCCGCAGCAGGGTGGTGACCAGCAGCACGGCAGGAAACGCCGAGAACTCCAGTGGTTGCCGGGTATTCAGCCCGACCATCAGCACGATGATCGATACGGCAATGTTGAAGGTAAAGAAAATGTCCAATAACACCGCCGGCAGCGGCAGGACCATCATCCCCAGAATCATGATGATGAGGATCGGGCCTGCCAGCGAGGTGTAGTTGTAGCGTTTCAGGAACAGGGAGAATTTATCCATCCAGCATCATTCACGATTTCGGGGTTGGCGAAGTATCTTGCTGGCTCTTGCTGGCCGGGTCAAGCTCAGGGGGTACGGGCAGTGTGTCCGGATAGACCGGGGTGATGCCGCCGTGGGCATTATAATGGCGTAACTGGAAAACATAGGCGAGAACTTGCGCGGCAGCGGTGTACAGCTGATGCGGAATTTCCTGGCCAATTTCGGCATTATGGTACAAAGCACGGGCAAAGGGCGGCGCGCGCATGATGGCAACCTTGTGCTCCTTCCCCAGCGCAATGATGTTTTCGGCGGTTTTCAGCTTGCCCTTGGCCAGTACTTTGGGCGCGCGCATGCCTTCTTCGTACTTGATGGCTACCGCATAATGCGTCGGGTTGGTGACAATCACGTCGGCGTTGGGCACTTCCGACATCATCCGCTTGCGCGCGGCTTCGCGTTGCAACTGGCGAATCCGGCCCTTCACTTCGGGGCTGCCTTCCGAGGTTTTGTTCTCCTGTTTCATTTCCTCTTTGGTCATGCGCAGACCCTTGCGGAAATTCCACCACTGGAATGGCACGTCAATCAGCACCAGCAGCAGCAGCGAACTGACCACAATCAGCGTGGTGTGCACGGTCAGTTCCATCATGCGCGCAATGCTTTCGTCCAGCGGCAGGGTAATCAGCTGGATAATCTGGCCCATTTCCAGCCAGATCACCCAGGTGGATATGCCACCAATCAGCGCACTTTTCAGTACCGCCTTGCCGCCTTCCATCACCGCCGAGACGGAAAACATCCGCTTGATCCCTGGACCAGGGTTCAGCTTGTTGAACTTGAAGCCAATCGGATTCAGGGTAAAATTCCAGCCGCCCAGCAGCAGGGTAGGGCCAATTGATGCGACCATCAACGCACCCAGAATAGGCATCAGCATGATGATCATATCCACCATATCCTGGCGGAAATGCTCGTTGATCAAGCCTTCCTGCAGCAGGGTTTTCTGGTCGAAGATGAACTCCCGGCGGATAATGTTGTTGAGCGAGTCCATGAGCTGATCGCCCAGCACAATCAGCAGCGCCACCCCGGTCATGGTCACGGCAAACGTGGCCAGCTCCTTGGATCGGGGTAACTGACCATCTTCGCGCGCCCGCTGGAGTTTCTGCTCTGAGGGCTCTTCGGTTTTTTCGAGGTCGCTTTCTTCGGACATGGCGCGCAGGCGGTCAAGGGTGTCAACCTGGCGATTTTACCGGACTTTTGTGTCCATCAGTTCATCATGAGAGGGTTTGGGGTTTTTCATGCAGGTTTATCTTGATCTCATGCGCCATGTGCTGGCGCATGGCCACGTCAAAACCGATCGTACCGGCACCGGCACGCGCTCGGTGTTTGGTTACCAGATGCGCTTTGATCTGGCCGCCGGTTTTCCCTTGGTCACCACCAAAAAAGCCCACGTCAAATCCATCATTCACGAGCTGCTGTGGTTTCTGGCCGGCGACACCAATATCCGCTACCTGAAAGACCATGGCGTATCCATCTGGGATGAATGGGCGGATGCCAATGGCGACCTGGGCCCGGTGTATGGCTACCAGTGGCGCAGTTGGCCCGCGCCGGATGGCCGGCATATCGACCAGATCAGCCAGGTGCTGCGCCAGTTGCGCGACACCCCCGACTCGCGGCGGATGATTGTCTCGGCGTGGAATCCGGCGCTGGTTGAGCAAATGGCCTTGCCACCGTGCCATGCGCTGTTCCAGTTTTATGTGGCCGATGGCAAATTATCCTGTCAGCTTTACCAGCGCAGCGCCGATATCTTTCTTGGCGTGCCGTTCAATATTGCCAGCTATGCACTGCTGACCCTGATGGTGGCGCAGGTGTGCGGCCTGCAGCCGGGCGAGTTCATTCATACCCTGGGTGACGCGCATCTGTACAGCAACCACCTGGAACAGGCCGCGCTGCAATTAAGCCGCGAGCCGCGCGCCTTGCCGGTGATGCGCCTCAACCCGGCGGTAACCGACCTGTTTGCCTTCCGCTTTGACGACTTCACCCTGGAAAGCTACGATCCGCATCCGGCCATCCGGGCGGAGGTGGCGGTATGAGTGCGCTGGCCTTGATTGTCGCCATGGCCCGCAACCGGGTGATTGGCAAAAACAATGCGCTGCCCTGGCATCTGCCGGAAGACTTGCAGCACTTCAAGCGCACCACGCTGGGCGCGCCGATCATCATGGGCAGGCATACCTGGGCGTCAATTGGCCGGCCTTTGCCGGGGCGGCGCAATATTGTGCTCAGCCGCAATCCGGCCTGGCAGGCCGAGGGCGCTGAACGCGCGGCGTCGCTGGAAGACGCGCTGGCCTTGTGCCGACAGAGCGACCCTGCACCAGCGCGGGTGTTTGTGATTGGCGGAGCCCAGTTGTACGCCCAGGCGCTGCTGCTGGCAGATGAGTTGTTTATGACTGAAATTGACGCAGATATCGACGGCGATGCGTATTTTCCACCTATCGACGCTGGCGCATGGCACACCCTGTCCACCGACAGCCATGTGCAGGCCAGCAGCGGCTGGACCTATCGCTTTATCCATCTCACCCGGCGGCAACAGACTGCCGGAAGATGACAATATGGTTTATGATTTTGCCTGCACAGCCGCAGTGCAGGCAGTTTGCATCGGAGTTGCCCGGCTTGGCCGCCGCGCAACCATGTTGATGCACGTGCCCTTATAAAAAAACCTGACGGCAGAGAAATACAGACTCCATGACCTTACAGTTCAGCAAAATGCACGGCCTGGGCAACGATTTTATGGTGATTGATGGTGTGCGCCAGCGCGTGCGCCTGAGCCCGGCACAAATCCGCCAACTGGGCGACCGCCACACGGGCATCGGCTTTGATCAGCTGCTGCTGGTGGAAGCCCCAGCGCTGCCAGACACCGATTTTCGCTACCGGATCTTCAACAGCGATGGCGGCGAAGTGGAGCAATGCGGCAATGGCGCGCGCTGTTTTGCCCGCTTTGTGGTTGAGCAGGGGCTGACCGACAAACGCGCCATCCGGGTGGAAACCGCCAAGGGCATCATTACCCCGGTGCTGGGCGACGACGGCATGGTCACCGTCGATATGGGCGCGCCGCGCTTTTTTCCGGTGGACATCCCGTTTGAAGCCGACGCCGAGACGGTGATTCATCCGCTTACCCTGGCCGATGGCAGCGAGCTGGCCATCACCGTGGTGTCGATGGGCAACCCGCACGCGGTGCAGGTGGTGGAAGACATCGCCACCGCACCGGTGGCCAGCCAGGGCCCGCAAATTGAATCACACCCACGCTTTCCCCAGCGGGTGAATGCCGGTTTCATGCAAATCCTGTCACCAGATGAAATTGCCCTGCGCGTTTACGAGCGCGGCGCGGGTGAAACCCTGGCCTGTGGCACCGGAGCCTGTGCAGCGGTAGTCGCCGGCATTCGCCGGGGGCTGCTGGCATCGGCGGTGACCGTCCACACCCGTGGCGGCGACTTGCGGATTGAATGGGCTGGTCCAGGCCAGCCGGTGCGCATGACCGGCCCCACGGTGACAGTGTTTCACGGCACGGTGTCCCTCTAACCCTTTTGACGGTGACAACAGTGCCCGCAAGCGGGCCGTTGACGCCCCGCACTGCCCCGACGGAGTCCTGTTTGATGTCGATGACCGCCAGCGAAGTGGCCGCCTACCTGGAAGCCCACCCGGAGTTTTTTGACCAGCATAGCGAATTACTGGCCAGCGTGCGGGTGCCGCACCCGCAATCCGACTATGCGGTGCCGCTGGTGGAGCGGCAAGTGCTGGCCCTGCGCGATAAAAACCGTCAGTTGGGTGCCAAAATGACCCAGCTGATCCGCTTTGGCGAACGCAATGACCAGATCATCACCCGTCTGCATGCCTTGTCGATTCGCCTGGTGCGCACCCTGGATGCGCGGGATGCGGTACAAACCACGCTCAGCAGCCTGGAGCGCGACTTCGACATCACCCATGCCGGCCTGCGGCTGTGGGGCAGCGGAACCGACCACGACAGCCTGACTGACTGGCACGCCAATGATGTGCGCCTGCCCATTATTGCCCGCAACCTCACC
The DNA here is from genome assembly GCF_002002905.1 of Aquaspirillum sp. LM1. Classification (NCBI taxonomy): domain Bacteria; kingdom Pseudomonadati; phylum Pseudomonadota; class Betaproteobacteria; order Neisseriales; family Aquaspirillaceae; genus Aquaspirillum; species Aquaspirillum sp. LM1. Next base: position 1,914,419 of record NZ_CP019509.1, read on the forward strand.
CAGCCCTACGCTGGCCCGTTTGCCCCGGACCACATCATCGACTGGTTCTCGCGTGACCCGGTGATGCAGTCATTTGGCCAGGTGGCTCTGCGCCGCGACAGCGGCGAAGCCTTTGGCCTGCTGGTGCTGGCCAGCCTGGACAGCTATCGTTTCACCACCGACATGGAAACCGACTACCTGGCCAATCTGGGTGAACTGCTCAGCGCCGCGCTGATGCGCACCCTGTCGATGCACTGACCTTCGCCATGGCCGACGCCCCGCTGTGGATCAGCCTGCTGTTGCTGCCTGCCTTTGCCGCGCGCGGCCTGTGGCGGGTGCAGCGCAGTGGCGATGGCCTTGCCTGGGTGATGTGGCTGGCCGGCTGGGCACTGTTAGCCATTGGTTTCAAGCTGCTGCGTCCGCAACTGGCGGTCAGCGCCTTGTGGCTGCCGTGTTTTTATCCCTATCTGTGGCAAGGCGTGGCCGCCACCGGCTGGCTGTTGTGTCGCCCGTTTCCACTGGACCTTCCGCCGCATGACCGTCTGGCCAGCGATAGCCTGGCAATGATGCTCGGTCATCTGGGCGTGCTGGCTGGCGGCCTGTTCAGTGACGATATCCGCTACGCTTACTGGTACCGCCCTGCTGCCATGACCCTGGTATTCTGGCTGGCCACCCTGTTGCTGCAGTTTTACCGGCTGAGAAGCGCACGGCGAACGCCCAGCGTGCTGGCTTTGTTCAGCCAGATGCTGTTGCCCGCCTTGCTGGCTGCCGGGGTGGGCTGGCTGGCGCGTGGCGGGCGCAGCCCGTTCGGGCCATGGTGATTCAAGACGATTGTCTCGTACTGGGTCGCGGAATTTCATTTATTCAGACATTCATGCCGGCACAGCCGCCTGCCACCTGCTAAGCTGAAAGCCGGAGCGTATGCCGGGATGACTGGCGCGCACCGGGGAGAGCAGGCACCGTGGTCGGGTCACACTCCGCAAGTGTTGGGTGCTGCCCGGCAAGCTTGGCCTGCTGTTTTTTCGTGTCTGCCGCAAACAGGAGTTTCGCGATGCAACACAAACCTATCCTGATTCTATGGCCCGCCTTTATCATCGCCTTGGTGATGACGGTCACGTTTTTTTCCATTTTTGATCCGATGGAGCTCACCCTGAATGGCAGCGCGCTGTTTATCAGCCCACTGGCCGGTTACAGCGTGTTCTTTTTTGCGTCCTGGGCGCTCTGTGCGCTGGTCAGTGCGCTGACGCTGTATCTGCAACATGGCAGTGGTGAGATCAACGGCTTTTGCCCGGTGGACCCGCCCAATACCCGTCAGGACGACGAAGACCCGGATGCGCGTCTGAGCGCATCGCTGCACGGGCAGTAAGGCATTCAGCCAGGTGGTGTGCCCCTGCTGGCGGGGCGCACCACCTGGTCGGGTTGATGCTTTATAACCATATAAAAATAAAAGCTCGACATTAAGCAAACTTGCTGTTATATTGGCTGTTCGTTAGCTGTTGGATACGTCCGGATCTTGCAAATCATCGCACGACCACCATTGATGAAGTATCAGGCGGGGAGTACTGTAATCATCCCTGCACCACCTAATTTAGGCGGTATGGAAAATTTTCCGTATCGCCGTGTCGTTCAGTCGCGGGATGGAGCAGTTGGCAGCTCGTCGGGCTCATAACCCGAAGGTCACAGGTTCGAGTCCTGTTCCCGCAACCAGTTATACTTGGCCCAGCCATGGGTCAGGCAAGCAGCACCCTCCCGTCTCGCAGGGCATGCCTGCCGGTTCAGCGCCTGATGCGCCGAACGGCAAGCTGGTTTCATGCAGCGCTGCTGCCCATGCTCTGCCCTATTGCCCGTCAGCCAGGCTCTGGTCAATGACGGGCCTGTGTCTTTCCACTGTATCCCCGAAGCGGTCTGTGTTTCGATCTGCCGTCGTTGACGGACTACCGATCAGGCCCTGTCGCCGGATTGTCTTGACGCACGCGCGCTTGGTCGGCGTGGCCGGTCATGGAGCGCCATCATGGCAAAAGAAGAACCGATTGAATTTGAAGGCCTGGTAACCGAACTGCTGCCGGGATCGACCTTTCTGGTCAAGCTGGAAAACGGTGCCGAAGTGATCGCCTATGCCTCAGGCAAAATGCGCAAGCACCGCATCCGCATTCTGGCAGGTGACCGGGTAACGGTGGAAATGTCGCCATATGACCTGACCAAGGCACGCGTCAGCTTCCGCCACAAGGACGAGCGCGCACCTGGCCCGCGTCCGGCACCGCGTCCGTACGGGCGTTGATCGATTGCCGCAGCCGTTGGCGTGGGATCAGTGGGCACCCACCGGAAGATGCCGGTTGAGGTAGCCTGCAAAAGTTTGAATCAAAGCCATGCGCGTGCATGGCTTTTTGCTGTCTGGCTTGCGCGGGACACCATGCCGCCCTCAGCAGTCAGGCGGGAGAATGTGCCGCCAGAAACGCCTGAACGGCAGCAGTCACCGCCTCCGGCTGGTCGCGGTGCGGGCTGTGGCCACAGTGGGCCAGCTTTAACAGCTGGGTGTGCGGCACGATGCGCTGGATGCCGTCGATTTGCGCCATGCTGGCGTACTCATCATCTTCACCCTGAATCGCCAGCAGCGGGCACGCCATTCCGGCAATGTCCTGCTCCAGATTCCAGTCACGAAACGCCGGGTTCAGCCAGGCGTGGTTCCAGCCCCAGAATGGCGAATCCGGGTCGGCGTGGTGGCGTGCCAGTCGTTCGCGCAGACCGCCTTGCTGGTAGCCTTCACGCGCAGCGCGGATGCCGGCGATAGTGACTTCTTCCACAAAAATATGCGGTGCCAGCACGATGATTCCCTGGGTGCGCTGGGGAAAACGGGCGGCAAACAGCAGGGCGATTGAACCGCCATCGCTATGACCAAACAGCCAGCATGGCGCATCCACCCCCAGGGCGTCGAGCAAGGCCGGCAGCACGTCCCAGCTTTCCTGATGCAGATAGTCCGGTGCCCAGCAGGTATCTGGCTGACGCGGGGTGGACTGACCGTAGCCATGGCGCGAATACACCAGACCCCGGCAGCCGGTAGCCGCGCACAGCCGCTGCGGATAGTCGCGCCACATGGAAATGAACCCAGACCTTCGTGCAGAAACACCAGCAAGGGGGCCTGGCTGCGCTCGGCAAACAGCCACTGGCATTCCAGCTTAATGGTCTGGCCGGCGCGGTGCAGGGTGACGGTGTCTTTCATGCTCGGGTTTCCATCAGCCTTGCAGCTGCAGCACGTCGAGCAGCTCGCCTTCCATTTGCAGGGCGGTTTTCGGGTCGTTGAGCGCGCCGCCTTCCAGCAGGAAGGAGTCTTCCACCCGCGAGCCCAGGGTCATGATCTTGGCCGACTGCACCCGCACCTGATGGCGCGACAGCACCCAGGCAATCCGCGCCAGCAGGCCGGGGCGGTCGCCGGTGACAATCGACAGCACATGGTAATTGCCGCGATCGTCCGGGCGAATGCTGACCTGCGGCTCAATCGGAAAATATTTCAGATGGCGGTTGATGCGTCCACCGTTCGGCGGTGCCAGCGGTGCCTGGCGGGCAAGCAGGGCGGCCAGTTCGAATTCCACGTAGTTGATCAGGTCGCGGTAATCGCCGTCAAAATGCTCGGGCACAAACACATGGAAGGTATCCAGCGCGTAGCCATGCCGGGTGGTGTACACCTTGGCGTCGGCAATGCTGTAATGGGTGCGGCCAAAAAAGCCGCAGATGCGGGCAAACAGGTCGGGTTGGTCGGGGGTGTAGACCAGCACCTTGATGCCTTCCTTGCTGCTGGAAATCCGTGCCTTGACAATCGGCGTGTCAGTATCAACAAAGCGGTTGAGCACGCGGGCGTGCCAGGCGATTTCCCGCGCTTCGTGGCGCAGGAAATACACCGTATCCAGCTGCTTCCACAGTTTTTCTTCCACACCATCCGGCACCAGTGACAGCCGCAGCAGGCAGCGCGCTTCATCGCGGCGTTCTTCCAGTTCGGACTCCATGTCCACATGGCCACCACGCGCCAGCACGCGCAGGGTGGAGGTGTACAGGTCTTCCAGCAGCTTGCCTTTCCAGGCGTTCCACACCTTGGGGCTGGTGCCGCGAATATCAGCCACGGTCAGCAGGTAAAGCGCGGTCAGCCGGCGTGGGTCGCCCACCCGCTCGGCAAAGCGCTGCACGGTTTCCGGGTCGTAGATATCTTCTTTTTGCGCGATGGCCGACATGCTCAGATGCTGGCCAACCAGCCATTCCACCAGCGCGCCGTCTTCTTCTGCCAGGCCATGGCTGACGCAAAATGCCCTGGCGTCGGCCATGCCCAGGGTTGAGTGGTCGCCGCCTCGCCCCTTGGCGATGTCGTGAAACAGGCCGGCCAGATACAACGCTTCCGGGCGGTCAAAGTCATTGATCAGGCGGCTGCAAAACGGGTATTCGTGGTTGAATGCCGGTGAGGCAAAGCGGCGCAGATTGCGCACCACCATCAGGATGTGTTCGTCCACGGTGTAGACATGAAACAGATCGTGCTGCATCTGGCCGACAATCCGTCCCCAGGCCGGCAGATAGCGGCCCAGCACACCGTACAGATTCATCCGGCGCAGGCCACGGGTCAGCCCGGCTGGTTCGCGGAACATCTGCACAAACAGTGCGCGGTTGGCCGGGTCACGCCGGAATGCTTCGTTGATGCGCCCTCGGGCGTGCCACAGCGCGCGCAGGGTTTTCGGGGTGAAGCCGGTCAGCTCGGGATGGCGCTGCAACAGCAGAAAGCCTTCCAGAATCGCCGATGGGGTTTTTTCAAACACATCCGGACGGCGCACGGCAAGCATGCCGTTGAGCGTGCGAAAACGTTCGTTGAGCACATGGCTAACCTGACGCACCTGTGAGTACAGCCGGGCTTTGAGATTGGGCAGCAAAATGCCGTTGAGCTGGCTGACCAGCCGGGCGGCGCGGTAGTACAGCTGCATCAGCTGCTCGGAGGCGCGGCGGGTGGGGCTGTCGTGCAGGCCCCAGCGCAGTGCCACCTGCTGCTGAAAATCAAAAATCAGCCGGTCTTCACGGCGTTTGGCGGTCAGATGCAGGTCGATGCGTAGGCATTGCAGCTGTTTTTCGCTGTGGCGAATCAGCCGTGCTTCCTGGGCGGTAAGAATGCCGCCTTCCACCAGCGCCCCCCAGCTGTCGCCCAGCCCGCTGGCCTTGCTGATCCACAAAATGGTTTGCAAATCGCGCAGGCCACCGGGGCTTTCCTTGACGTTGGGCTCCAGATTATTGGCCACGCCAAAGTATTTGTTGTGCCGCTGCTGCTGCTCGAACTGCTTGGCCTCGAAAAACGCCACCGGGTCGATATGTGCTTCCAGCTGCTGGTTCAGCTGGGTGTGCAGCGCCGTGTTGCCAATCAGCCAGCGGTTTTCCAGCAGGGTGGTTTCGATGGTGATGTCGCCGGCGGCCTCGGCCATGCATTCGTTCAGCGTGCGCACGCTGTGGCCCACCTCCAGCCCGGCGTCCCACAGCGCGCCAATCAGTTGTTCAACTCTGGCGGAGAGTGCCTCGTCGGGATTTTCCGGCAGCAGCACCAGCAGGTCGATGTCGGAATGCGGAAACTGCTGGGCGCGGCCATAGCCCCCCACGGCAATTGCCGCCGCCTGGTCGCCCAGGCCCAGTTCACGCCAGACCTCGCGGATAATGCCATCAACAATATCGGTGGTGCGTTTCATGACCCAGTGCGGGTCGCGCTGGCGGGAAAAGTGTTCGGCCAGTTTTTCCCGGCCATGCTGCAGCTTGCTGCGCCAGCGGGCAAGGTGTTCGGCAGAAAGGGGCGTGTTCATCCGACAGGGTTCCGGTGCAGAAAGGGGGGAGTGGCCCGACGCATCAGCGCCGCTCGCGCCAGGTGGTCAGGACAGCGCCTGCCGCCAGGAAAGTCAGCGTGGGCAGAATGGCCACTGCCGCTGGCCACCAGTTATACAGCAGGCCGAGATGGCCGAGCAGGCGATTGAAAAAGTGAAAGGTCAGGCCAATCAGGATGCCAATAAACAGCTGCATGCCCAGATTGCCCTGCCGGCGGTTGACCGGGGTGAACGCCAGCGCCATCAGCGCCATCGACAGACAGGCCAGCGGGTAAAAGATTTTGCCCCACAAGGCAATTTCGTAGCGTGAGGTTTTCTGGCTGTTCTTTTTCAGGTGCTCGATATACGCCATCAGGTTCAAGCCAGACATCTGCTCGGGCACCACCAGCAACACCGACAGGATTTCCGGGCGAATCACCGACTTCCACACCACCGACGCCTGCTCGGTACGCACGATGCGGGTGGGGGTGATTTTGGAGTCCTGTACCTTGTCCAGCTGCCAGGCACCCTCGCCCAGATAATGGCCGCGTTCGGCGTAGCGGGTGTGAATCAGGCGCAGATTGGCGTCATACTGGTAAATGCGCACGCCCATCAGCGAATTATCCGGCAGGATTTCCCGCACATTGATGAAATTGCGGTCGTCTTTCATCCACGAGCCGGAATTGAACTGCTGCGCCACCACTGACCGGGTGGCGCGGATTTTCAGCCGCTCGGCTTCCTGTTCGGCCTTGGGCGCGATGAACTCGCCCATCAGCAGGGTCACCAGGGCAAAGCCCAGCCCCACCTGCAGCAGAATGCTGCCCACGCGCCACAATGACACCCCCGAGGCGCGCATCACCGTGTATTCCGACGCCGAGGCCAGCAGGCTCATCGCCACCAGCGTGCCAATCAGCACCGCCAGCGGCAGCAGTTCATACACATGGCCTGGCGCTTGCAGCAGCACATGCACCAGCATGATGCCCAGGGTGTAATGGCCTTTGCCCAGGTCGGAGGCTTCGTTGATGATGTCAAAAAACGAAAACAGCGCCACCAGCGCCATCAGGGTAAACAGCGTGGTCAGGCTAATCCGGCGAATCAGATAACGGGTCATCAGGCTCATGTGCGGCTCCTCCAGCGGCGCAGTACGCCACTGCGCCAGGCCATCAGCCCGACAAACAGCGCAAACAGCGCCAGATGCAAAGGCAGCATGCCAGACAGCCAGCTGAGTTTGTCACGCGAAATGGCGGATTCGACCACGCCCATGGTGTTGTAATAAAACATGTAGATAAACAGCGCCAGCAACAGGTTGAAGGTTTGCCCGGCTCGCGGGTTGTAATACGACAAGGGAATAGCCAGCAAGGCCAGAATCAGCGCGCTGACCGGCATCGACAGCCGCCAGGCCAGTTCGCCCCGGTCGGCGCTATCCTGGCTGGCCAGCAAGGCCTGGGTCTGGCGTATCTTGCTGCTGCTTTCGGTCAGCGGTTTCAGCGCCTGGTCGATCCGTACCCGGTAGCGTTCAAATTCCACAATGCGAAAATCCTGCTGGCCGGCTTCGCCTTCGTAACGGCGGCCATGCTCCAGCAGCAAAAAGCGCTCGCCGTGCTGCTCGTCGGTATACAGCCGGCCCGAACGGGCAAACACCGCCGACAGCTTGCCGTTGCCATCAATCAGCTGGACAAAGATATTCGACGCCGACCCGGCTTCACCCGAGTAGTTTTCGATGAAGTACACCCGCTTGCCACCCTGGGTTTCCTTGAACACCCCTGGTGCCAGCGCCGAGATTTCCTCGCGTTGCTTGAGCAGGTTGGCGTACTGGTTGCCCTTGCCCTTGGCCCAGGGGGCCAGAAACAGGCTGACAATGGCCACCAGCAGCACCAGCGGCACGGCAAAGGTGAGCACCGGACGGATCCATGCTGCGGGGGACAGCCCGGCGGTCAGCCATACCGACATTTCACTGTCGCGGTACAGCCGGGTCAGCACAATCATGATTGAGATGAACAAGGTCAGCGACAATACCACGCCAAACGACGCCAGGGTGGCAAAGCCCACCATGGCCAGAATGGCGTCAGACGCCAGCTGACCCGCCGCCGCCCGGCCAAACAGTTTGAGCACCTGAGTGGTGAGCACAATGGCCAGCAGCACGGTAAACACCGCCATGGCCACCTGGGTCAGCTCACGAATCAGGCTGCGTTGAAAAATCATGCGAAAAACGCCTTCTTTGACTTTTTATCAGGGACAAGCCGATAATTGAAAACAACGAAAAAACGGCGGTGATTGCAAAAAAGCCGGGCTTAGCCCCGGTTTTGTCATGCTTGCCGCTGGGCGCCCGCCCGGCGCCGACCCCGGACCGCGTGGATCAGGGCCTGCTCATGCAGGCCTAAAGCCCGGATCAGCCGAAACTTCACCATGCCAGAATATGGGAGCGAATCATGGAATTTAGCATAAAAAGTGGCAGCCCAGAGAAGCAGCGGGTCGCGTGTGTGATTGTCGGGGTGTACGAAGCGCGCAAATTGTCGTTTGCCGCTGACCTGCTCGACCGGATTTCCAATGGCTTCATCAGCGATGTGCTGCGCCGTGGCGACCTGGAAGGCAAGCTGGGCAGCACGCTGGTGCTGCATTCGGTACCGCACACCCTGTGTGACCGGGTGATGCTGGTTGGCCTGGGCAAAGAGCGCGAGTTCCGCGAAAAAGAATACCGTGAAGCCATTCGCGCCTCGCTGACCGCGCTGAGCAAGACCGCCGCGCTGGAAGCGGTCAGCTACCTGACCGAGCTGACGGTGAAAAAACGCGATGTGGAATGGATGATCGAAACTGCCGCCAGCCTGTCGCTGGATGCGCAATACCGCTTTGACCAGTTCAAGAGCAAGCCGGATGAGAACCTGCGCGAGCTGCGCAAGCTCACCCTGTCGGTCAGCCGGCGCAGCGATCTGGCCGAGGGCGAAGCCGGCCTGGTGCGTGGCCTGGCCATTGCCAATGGCATGAAACTGGCGCGTGACCTGGGCAATCTGCCGGGCAATGTCTGCACGCCAACCTACCTGGCCGACACCGCCCGGGCACTGGCCGAACGCTTTGGCAGCGAACTGACCGTGCTGGAGCAGGCCGACATGGCCGAGCTGGGCATGGGCTCGCTGCTGTCAGTGGGCAAGGGCAGCATTCAGCCGCCCAAGCTGATTGTGCTCAAGCATCTGGGTGGCGACGCCGGGCAAAAACCGGTGGTGCTGGTCGGCAAGGGCATTACGTTTGATTCCGGTGGCATTTCGCTCAAGCCCGGCGAAGGCATGGACGAAATGAAGTACGATATGTGCGGTGCCGCCAGCGTGCTGGGCACCTTCCAGGCGATTGCCGAGATGAAGCTGCCGCTTAATGTGATTGCCGTGGTGGCCGCTGCCGAAAACATGCCGTCCGGCGGCGCGTCCAAACCGGGCGACATTGTCACCAGCCTGTCTGGCCAGACCATCGAAATTCTCAATACCGACGCCGAAGGCCGGCTGGTGCTGTGCGATGCGCTGACCTACTGCGAACGCTTTGACCCTGCCGCCGTGGTGGATGTGGCCACGCTGACCGGGGCCTGCATCATCGCCCTGGGCCATCAGGCCAGCGCGCTGTTCAGCAATCAGGACAGCCTGAGCCGCGAGCTGCAGGCCGCTGCTGACGAAGCCGCCGACCGCGTCTGGCCGATGCCGATGTGGGAGGAATACCACGAGGTGCTGAAAAGCAACTTTGCCGATGTGGCCAATGTGGGCGGTCGCCCCGGTGGCAGCATCACCGCCGCGTGCTTTTTGTCGCGCTTCACCAAGGCCTACGACTGGGCGCATCTGGACATTGCTGGGGTGGCATGGAAAAGCGGCAAGGAAAAAGGGGCCACTGGCCGTCCGGTGCCGCTGCTGACCCAGTTCCTGCTGGATCGCGCCGACACTGCCGCCGGCAATGTGGTACGCCGTGGCCGTCCACGCCGTGACACCCCGGAAGCCGGGCACGACGATGACGCAGCAGATTGATTTTTATCACCATGTGCGTGACCCGCTGGGCTTTGCCTGCAAGCTGGCCAGCACGGTGATGGGCAAGGGGCAGCGCCTGCTGGTGCTGCTGCCGGACAGCGCCAGTCTGGCCAGGCTGGATGAGTTGCTCTGGACCTGGCAGCCCACCAGCTTCATTCCGCATTGCACGCTCGACCACCCGCACGCAGCAGAAACGCCGGTGTTGCTCAGCACCCAGCTGCCTGCTGGTGCGGTGCCAGCGCCGGTGCTGCTGAATCTGTCGCTGGGGGTGCCCGAGGGCTATGCCCGCTTTGAGCGTTTGCTGGAGATTGTTGGCGAAGACCCGTCTTCGCTGGCGCGCGCGCGCCAGGTGGCCCGGGCGTACAAGGCCGCCGGGCTGGCGGCGGTATACCATGACATGACCGGGCGCTAAGCCCGGCAGATGCGAGGCCCAAGGCAAGCGCCTCAACCCGCTACCACCCTGACGTAGCATCTTGAGCCCACCCATCCGTCACGCGACACTTGGGCGATGGCACACCTTCACGACAGCGGTTATAAACACCTGTTTTCCCGCGCCGAACTGGTGCAGGAACTGCTGGAAGCCTTTGCCCCGCCGGGCGTCTCAGCGCTGCTCGACTACACCACCCTGCGGCTGGAAAACGGCAACTACGTCACTCCGGCGATGAAGCCGCGCGCGGATGATCTTGTCTGGTCTGTGGAGTTGCAGGGACGGCGGATTTACTTGTATCTGCTGCTGGAATTCCAATCCACCCCGGACGACACCATGCCGGCGCGCATGCTGCAATATGTGGCTGCGCTGTACGATCATCTGCTGCGCAGCAAGGCAGTCAATACCACCGAAGGGCTGCCGCCGGTGCTGCCCATCGTGCTGTACAACGGCGACGCCCGCTGGCGGCAAAGCAGCGAACGCTACGATCTGATCCGCGTCCATCCGCAGGTGCTCAAAGCCTTTCAGCCCCGGCTGAAATTCTGGCTGCTGGACGAAGGGGCATTCCCCGCTGCCGAGCTGGAAGACATGCAGCGCGTGGTGGCGGCCATCTTTTGTTTTGAACACACGCCAGACAGCGCAGCGGCCAAACGCGCCATTCGCAACCTGGCTGATGCCGTCGCTCACTCCCCATCAAGCAGCGCATCGACCGGGTGGTGACGCGCTGGACGACGTATTTGGCGACACACGGCATTGAGTGTACGTTTTCCTGGGTTGCCGCAGCGATGCCAATCGCTGCGCCGATCCCATGACCACAAACTGCTCAGGGCGTGGCAGTTTGTGGGCCGTTAAGCATCGCGTTCATGGAACTCCCTGATGCGGGGCCTAATTGCCTGCGGTTTCGCGTTTGGACTGGCGATAGTCCCACGGTGCCGTGGGACTGGCATCCTGCCACAGGCCAAGATGGTTTTGCCGGGCCGTGTGTTCAGCCTGCTGGTAGGCCTGGAAATCACTGGCGGACTGGTTTTTCTTGGCGTACTGGGCGTAGTGCCAGGCGTAGCCGTCTTCTACCTGGGCCAGGTTGACATCGACATTGTCCACCCACACCCGCCCCACATTGCGGCCATAGCGGTCTTTTTCGATCACCTCTACCTTAACCTCACGGCCAAACAGGCGCGCCGACAGCGCCACTTTGGCCGCCTGACCATGCGGCTGGGCCTTTTCCGGGGCATCGATAAAGGCAAAACGGACTTTTTCCGGGCTATTGCCCAGCGCCAGCACGGTAATGGTGTCGCCATCCGCCACCCCCACTACCCGGCCTTCAATCAGGCCATGGCCGCCAACGGTGCCAGTAAAGAACAGCCCGGCCACCGCGCTGACCAGCACCAGCAGGGCCATCAGCTTGGTTTTCAGGCTGCCATTGCCAAACAGGGAAAACACGGCTCGAATTTCACGTTGAGAAATGCGCATGGGGATTTTCAGTCAAGAACATCGGACAACTGCGCAGTCTAGCAGCCCACAGGGGGATCAGGGAATGTCCAACCGCACTGCCAGCGCGTGAAACACCAGCAGCCAGCCCGACATAAGGTGGGGCTGGCTGCTGTGGGCCTGACCGTTCAGGGCCGGCTTACTGCTTGCTGCCGGGGGCGGGCGGTGGCGACAGGGACGGGTCGTTGATGATCGACAACACCCGGCCCAGCTCGCCTTCCTGAGCCTGGGAAATGCTAGCCGGCTTGCTGGAGCGCAGATTGCGCAGCACGGCTTCCACTTCCGGATCCGGTTTGCCGGCGTCCGGGTCGACTTCGGCAAAGCGCTCTGCCCTGGCCTTGGAGGCGCTGTCCTTATCCTTGCCGTTGGTTTTTTGTTCAGCCAGCGGTTTCGGGTCAGGCGGCGGCGTCATGGTGGTCAGGTTGTTCTTGGTCATGTACTCGTTCATGCCACGCCAGCCAGCGTACACCTGGGCCCGGTCGGCCTCAGGGTGGCGGTTGAAGCACTCTTCCAGCGAGCGCCCGGTTTGCCGGCAACCGGCACCGATGGCTTCGTTGGCTTCGCGGTTCAGACCGCTGACATTGCCGACCCAGTTGCAGCCGCCAAGCAAAATGGCACACGTCAAGGGCAGTAAGACTCGCATACGGTTTACCTTTGCGGGTTAAGTTCGATGATCTGGCCACTCTGGCCCTGGCTTTGCGGCCCCAGCCAGTACAGAAAGGCCGGCATCAGGCTGTCGGCGGGCGGCAGCGCGGTTTTGGCTTCGCCGGGGTGGGTGCGCACGCGTTGCGGCGATTGCACCGGGCCAGGAATCAGCAGATTGATGCGCAGATTGGGCTGATTGTCCCATTCGCTGGCCGCCATGCGCACCCAGTGCGGCAGGCCGGCGTGCGACACGGCAAAGCCGCCCCAGAACGGGCCGGGGTGCAGGCCATGGGTTTCGCCCACGGCCAGCACCGAGGCATCAGCCGACGCCTTGAGCAGCGGCAGGCAGGCGCGGGTGAGCGCAGCCGGGGCAACGGTATTGATTCGGAACTGGTTCATCCATTCGTCGATGCCCTGGTTTTCCAGCGGCGACAGCGCATAAAAGTGCGAGGCACAATGCACAATCCCGTCCAGCTGGCCCAGTTCCTGATGAATCTTCACCGCCACGGCGTTGAAATCATCGTCGCTGGCGGTCAGCAGGTCCAGCGGGATGGCCGCTGGCTCCGGGCCGCCTGCAGCCAGGATGTCATCGTACACCGCTTCCAGGCGCTTGATATTGCGCGCCAGCAGCACCACGGTGGCACCGTGGGCGGCGGCGGCCAGCGCCACGGCACGGCCCAGGCCCTGCGAAGCGCCGGTCACCAGAATGGTCCGCCCGGCCAGCAGGTCGGACGGCAGCGGAGTGTCTTGTGTTGCGTGCATCAGCAATTCAGTACTTTCTCAAGAATATGCGCCGCGTGTGCGCCACTGCGCACCGCGCCTTCCAGCGTGGCCGGATACGGCCCCGCCACATGATCGCCCGCCAGCACCAGGCGTGGCCAGGGGCTGCGGGGGTGAATCCGTTGCATGCCGGCATCGCAACTGAAGGTGGCGCGCCGCTCGGCAACCACCCGGCCTTCGGCCTGGGCGCGCAAATCGGGAAAACGCCGGTTCAGCATGGCGGCAGTGTGCTGCAGCAAGGTGTCGGGGCTCAGTGCCTGATGCGGGCCGGGCCCGCTGATCACCACCGCCAGCCAGCCAGCCTGCCCAACACAACGCTGCCGGTCGAATACCCATTGCCCCCACGGCTCGCCAGCCAGCCCCAGCCACGCCTGCGGCAGCGCGGCTGGCCGTTGCGCGCGCAAATACACCGTGTATATCGGCTGATAGCCCAGTTTATTGACCGGGGCCAGCCAGTCTTGTGCGGCAGCGGGCAGCAGCGCGGCCAGGTGCTGTGGCGCGGTGGCCAGCACCACGGCGTCAAAGCGCTCGGCATCCACCGTCACCCCGTCGGCATCGGGCAGCAGGGATTTTACCCTGTTCGCCAAACGGGTGGCATGTCCTTGTGCGCGCAGCCAGTGCAGCGCCGGTTCGGGAAACAGCGCCGACAGGTCCACTTTGGGCATCAGCATCTCGCTGTGCGCCGCCGGGCCGGCCACGCCATCGCGCAGCACCGTGGCCAGCACCTGCATCGACGCTTGCGCCAGCGGGGTATTCAGCGCCGCCAGCACCAGCGGCTCCCAAAAGCAACGCACCAGCCGCGCCGACTGGCGCTGTTCAGCCAACCAGTCGGCCACGGTCTGCGTGGCGGGCACAGTAAAGCCTTGGCGGCGCAAGTGCAAGAGGGCGCGCAGCCAGGCCCAGCGTTCTGCCCAGCTCAGTCCGCGCAAGCCCAGCCAGCCGGCCAGTTGGTTAAGCGGCGCGGGCAGACGCGGCAGCGTCAGGCAAAACTCGTCGGCCATTTCCAGCCGCTGCGGCACGCGCCACAGCAGGGTGTCCGGGTTGGCCCCCACCTGGCGCATCAGTTGCAGGCAGTGCTGATAAGCGCCCAGCAGCAAATGCTGGCCATTGTCGAACACGCCTTCACTGGCCGGGGCCGCCAGCCGTCGGGCGCGACCGCCCGCCACCCTGCCAGCCTCGAACACCGTGAGATCTGCCCAGTCCGCCAGGGTGACGGCAGCCGCCAGCCCGGCCCAGCCCGCGCCAACCACCGCCACCCGTGGCCGCGTTGGCCGGCTCATCCAAACACCGAGGTTTTCCAGGCCAGCCACAGTTTGCGGATGGGGGTCAGCGACAACCGCTGATTCAGCACCTTTTCGGCACCATCGCGGCGGATTTCTTCCAGCGTGGCGCGGTAAATCGCTGCCATCATCAGGCCGGGGCGTTGTGGCTTGCGGTCTACTGCCGGCAGCAGTGCCAGCGCCTGCGTGTAAAACTGTTCGGCGCGTTCGATCTGAAACAGCATCAGCGCCTGAAACGCCGGGGTTTCCCGGTAGTTGAGAATATCCTCCGCCGGCACATTGAAGCGCTGCAAGTCTTCTACCGGCAGATAAATCCGCCCGCGCCGGGCGTCTTCACCTACATCGCGGATGATGTTGGTCAGCTGAAAGGCAATCCCCAGATCATGCGCGTATTTCAGCGTCTGCCGGTCCTGGTAGCCAAAAATCTGCGCGCACAGCTGGCCCACCACGCCGGCTACCCGGTAACAGTACAGCTGCAAGTCGCGGAAGCTGGCGTAGCGCGCCTGGTCGAGGTCCATTTCCATGCCGTCGATGATTTCCAGCAACTGGCCTTGCGGCAAATCCAGCGCACGCACATGCGGCAGCAAGGCCTGGCCCACCGGGTGTTCGGGTGCGCCGGCGTACAGCCGCGCCACTTCGCTGCGCCACCAGGCCAGCTTGACCCGCGCCACCCGTTCGTCCTGGCATTCGTCCACCACATCGTCCACTTCACGGCAAAAGGCGTACAGCGCCGTCACCGCGCGGCGGCGGTCTTCCGGCAAGAAGCGAAAGCTGTAGTAGAAGCTGGAACCGCTTTTGGCGGCCTTGTCTTCACAATATTGGTCGGGCGTCACCGTGGGGCTTCCTCGGATAAAGAATCAGTCTGCAGCCTGCCTGACAGACACGTCACGGCAAGCTGATGTATTTGGCATGTTCTGGCGCAGCATGGCGCAATGGGTCAGCGGCCCAACAGCGCGCGATAGCCCATATACAGCCAGTCGCGGGCGGTCAGCACCGGGCGCTGCTGAAAGACATCGCCGCCGCTGCGATGCAGCTTGCGCAAAATGGTTTCCCCGCCCAGCACAATCAGCCGCAATTCCAGGCCAAAGCGCCCCGGCAGGCGTTTGCCCAGCGGCGCGCCCGCCGCCAGCATGCTGCGCGCCCGGCCAATCTGCTGCTGCATCATCACCGACCACAGCCCGCTGGTGTCGCCAGCGGCAATCTGCGCTTCGCTGACCCGGTATTTGGCCAGCGCGTCCTGCGGCAGGTACACCCGGCCTTTTTGCCAGTCCAGGGCGATATCCTGCAAGAAATTGGTCAGTTGCAGCGCAGTGCAAATGCCGTCGGACATAGCCAGGCTGCGCGGGTCGTGCTCATCAAACAAGTGCAGCATCAGCCGGCCCACCGGGTTGGCCGACAGCCGGCAATAGCTGACCAGCTCGGCAAATGTGGCGTAGCGGGTGGTGGTCACGTCCTGGCTGAAGGCGCTGAGCAGATCGTAAAATGGGGCCAGCGGCAGCTGGTGGCGGGTAATCGCCTGGGCCAGCGGCGCAAACACCGGGTCGCCCGCACAGTGTTCTCCCTGGGCAATGGCATCCAGCCGGGCACGGTAGCCCGCCAGCGCCGCCAGCCGCTGGGCCGGGCTGGCGTCACCTTCATCGGCCAGGTCGTCGGCGCTGCGGGCAAAGCGGTAAATAGCGTGTACCGCTGGCCGTAACCGTGCCGGCAGCAAAACCGAGCCTACCGGGAAATTTTCATAGTGACCGACCGACATGGGCCATCCTTGCTGGAACGAGACAGTCAAATTATACCCCGAGCGCCATTTTTAAAAATTTTTACAAAAAAGCCTTTACAGCTGAAAAGAGCTCCTGCATAATGCGCCCCACATTGAACGACAGCACTGCTACCAGCCAGCAGCGCAATTCGGTTGTTCTCTGTTCTGTGGGGGTATAGCTCAGCTGGGAGAGCGCTTGCATGGCATGCAAGAGGTCAGCGGTTCGATCCCGCTTACCTCCACCATTCAGTTTCGATCAAAAGCGCCGCTGCTTGCGGCGTTTTTAGTCAACCAGGCCGTAGTCCCCATCGTCTAGAGGCCTAGGACACCGCCCTTTCACGGCGATAACCGGGGTTCGAATCCCCGTGGGGACGCCAGTATTCTGGTGTTGTTTCATCAGCACCCCGTTTCCCTAGCCCGGAAACGCGCACCCGACAGTGGGGGTATAGCTCAGCTGGGAGAGCGCTTGCATGGCATGCAAGAGGTCAGCGGTTCGATCCCGCTTACCTCCACCACTTCAAAGCAACGCAGCAAACGCCGCTCTATGCGGCGTTTGCTGTTTTTGCGCTGCAAAATCGTGACAAAACTGTTATAACACGCGCCGTCCCCGTCACTTTTGAGCGCCCCGCCATGCCCACCCCCGACATCTCCGACTACACCGCGCTGTTTACCCGCTACGGCAATTTGTCCGACATCTACATGGGTCCGGACGACGAACGTTTTCGCCTGCTGTTCGAGCAGGTCTGTCATCTGCTCAGTCAGCCATCCAGCTTTAACCAGCACCTGCCCGATGGCTTTGTGCGCACCGCCAAAAACTACCTGGCCGGCGACCCGCGCACCGTCACCCATATGCGCAACCCGGAAAACCGCCATTTCATGCTCAGCGACCTGTTCGACTACGTGGAACTCAAGCGCCGCATCGACAGCCGCCGCCACCCGCACTGAGGCGGCGCTGATTGATTCAGAAAAATCGTGTTTGCCAAAAGCAACATCCAGCCACATCAACACCCTGGATTCCCGCCTTCGCGGGAATGACGATTTTTTCAGCGTTTCCCTAAGAGATGCGCAGAGGGCTGATTGATGCCGGGCCAGCGTGTTGGCAGAAAGCCAAGCCCAGCAAAATCAAAAACCTGCATTCCAGTCTTTGCGGGAGTGACCATTTTTTTCCGCATTTTCCCAGTGGCCAGCTGGCGGGTTTTGCCGGCTGGCCCACCGATTACACCGCCGCTGTCATGGCGGCCAGCGGGGCGTTTCGGATAAGATACGCCCCATCAATTCAGTGGAACCCGCCTCATGAAATGCCCATTTTGCGGCCACGCTGACACCCAGGTGATCGATTCCCGCGTCAGCGAGGACGGTGCCAGCATCCGCCGCCGCCGCCGTTGCCTGCACTGCGAAAAGCGCTTCACCACCTTTGAAACCGCCGAAGTGCGCATGCCCCAGGTGGTCAAGCAGAACGGCCACCGCGCCGAATACGACGCCAGCAAGGTTCACACCAGCTTTATGCGCGCCCTGCACAAGCGCCCGGTGTCCACCACGCTGGTGGACGCCGCCATCGAGCGGATTGGCCACAAGCTGCTGGCGCTGGGCGAGCGGGAAATCAGCTCGCGCGAAATCGGCGAAATGGTGATGAACGAACTGGCCAAGCTAGACAAGGTGGCTTATGTGCGCTTTGCCTCGGTGTACCGCAGCTTCCAGGACGTGTCGGAGTTTTCCGACGCCATTCGCGAAATTTCCCATTCCCCCCATCAGCCATGACCGCATTCAGCACCGAAGACCACCAGTGGATGAGCCAGGCGCTGCGCCTGGCCGCGCAAGGCCTGCGCACCACCTCCCCTAACCCGCGCGTCGGCTGCCTGCTGGTGCGTGACGGCCAGCTGGTTGGCAGCGGCTGGCATCAGCGCGCGGGCGAACCACACGCCGAAGTGTACGCGCTGGCCGCCGCTGGCGAGCGCGCCGCCGGTGCCACCGCCTACGTCACCCTGGAGCCGTGCAGCCACCATGGCCGCACCCCGCCATGCGCCGATGCGCTGATTGCCGCCGGGGTCAGGCGGGTGGTGGCGGCGATGACCGACCCCAATCCACTGGTGGCCGGACGCGGCCTGCAACGACTGGCCGATGCCGGCATTCAGGCCGAACACGGCCTATTGGCCAGCGAAGCCGCCGAACTGAACAAGGGTTTCATCCTGCGCATGGTGGCAGGTCGGCCCTGGGTGACGGTCAAGCTGGGAGCCAGCCTGGACGGCAAAACCGCGCTCAGCGATGGGCGCAGCCAGTGGATTACCGGCCCGGCCGCCCGCGCCGATGTACAGGCGCTGCGTGCGCGCAGCTGTGCCATCCTGACCGGCTCTGGCACGGTGGCCGCCGATAACCCACGGCTGACCGTGCGCGATTTTGCCGTGGAGCGCCAGCCGCTGCGGGTGGTGGTGGAAGGGGTGATGTGTGCCGATTCTGCCGACCGGGAAATTTTCAGCGATGGCGGGGCCACCCTGCTGGCTTGCGCGCTGCCTCACCCGGCGCATCAGGCGCGGCTGCAGGCACAAGGCGTGCGGGTACAGGTGCTGCCCGCCACCAATAACCCGGCCAAGGTAGACCTGGCCGCGCTCTTGCAGCAACTGGGCAGTGAAGGCATCAATGAAGTGCTGGTGGAAGCCGGCATGAGCCTGAATGGCGCGCTGCTGCACGCCGGGCTGGTGGATGAGCTGGTACTCTACCTGGCCCCGGTGACCCTGGGCCACGACAGCCGCGGCCTGTTCAGTATGCCACCCCTGCCCGGCCTGGAGCAGGCACAGCGCTGGCGCTGGCATGACATCAGCCGGGTGGGCGACGATATCCGCCTGACCCTGCGCCGCCCGCAGGCCCCGGCCTGATGCAGTCAAGCGGCCCTGGCCAGACGTGTGGGCGCGGCAGCGCAAGAAGTCCGGCAAGGCACCTCTCCCCACCGCCAGGCCGCTATGGTGAGTGCTTTTAGCGTCCTGCGTCGGTGCGTGCGCCAGGCATTGGCCGCAGACGACCGCCAACAATCTGTACCCTGACCCCGCGCCGCCACGGCGGCGGGCTGGCAAAGGCAAACTGCTGCACGCTGCCACCATCCAGCTGGACATGCACCGTCCAGCTGCGATTGCGCCAGCGCTCGGCAGCCAGTTCCTGCTCGATCCTCTCACCAGCCAGCATGCCTGCTGCACCGCCGTACACCGCGCCGGGTGGGCCGGATTGCTGAGCCCCCAATGCGCGCCGGCCTGGGCTCCAGCGTGCTTGCCAGCACCGCTTGGGCGCTCGGCCACCGGGGCCTCCACCCACACCACCACGCCCTGACGCGGCTGGGTGTGGACATTCCAGTTGCCTGCCCACGCCGGCAGCGCCAGCAAAATCAGGCCAAGCAGTCGCCAAGGTGACATCGGGGGCTCCTTGCGCAGTGCCAGCGCCAGCCTGTGGCCAGCGCGCGGCGCGGTTTAACGGAAAAACACCAGGGTGAGCAGCACAAACAGCGGGAACAGAAACACCCAAGCCCACCCCATATAGCCAAAAAACCCTGGCATTGGCACGCCGCGCTGTTCGGCAATGGCCTTGATCATGAAATTGGGCGCATTGCCAATATAGCTGTTTGCTCCCATGAACACCGCCCCGGCAGAAATGGCCAGCAGGGTGGCGCTGTACTCGGTCATCATCTGCGTGGCATCGCCGCTGGCCAGGTTGAAGAACACCAGGTAGGTCGGTGCATTGTCCAGGAAGCTGGACAGCGAACCGGTCAGCCAGAAATACATCGGGTTGATCGGGCTGCCGTCAGCGCTGGACACCAGCGCCACCAGCGCGGCCAGATCGCCTTGCGGGCCGGCGCGCAAAATGGCAATCGCCGGGGCCATGGTGATGAAGATGGCGGCAAACAGCTTGCCCACTTCGGCAATTGGCCCCCAATTGAATTCATTGGCGTCGCGCAGGGTGGTGGGCGTCAGCGCCAGCGAGGCCCCCGCCAGCGTCAGCAAAATGCCGTCGCGCAGCAGATTCTGAATGCCTACCTTGACCCCGAGCACATTCAGGTCCAGCCCTGGCTGCCACATGCCGGACATCAGCACGGCGCCCACCACGCCGGCCAGCAGGGCAAAATTGAACACGCCCTGAATACCCAGACGCGCGTTGTCCGGGGTGGGGTCGCGCGGCAGCACACCTTCCTTACGGTAGTAATGGCTGTCGAGCAGATAAAACACCACCAGCAGAATCAGGCAGGCCGTCAGCACCGGCAGCAGCATATTGCTGAACGTCCAGGCAAAGCTGACGCCTTTCAAAAAACCCAGAAACAACGGCGGGTCACCAATCGGGGTGAGGCCGCCGCCGATATTGCCCACCAGGAAAATAAAAAACACCACCACATGCACATTATGGCGGCGGTTGTCGTTGGCACGCAGCAGCGGGCGAATCAGCAGCATGGCGGCGCCGGTGGTGCCCATCAGGCTGGCGCAGGCCGCGCCCAGCGCCAGCAGGCCAGTGTTCAGCACGGGTGAGCCGTGCAGGTTGCCGGTAATCAGAATGCCGCCAGAAATGGTGTACAAGGCAAACAGCAGCACAATAAATGGCAGGTATTCGTCCACCATGGCGTGTACCACCACCCCACCCGCCGTGGCCGGATCCAGCCACAGCGCGCAGGGCAGCAAAAACGCCAGCGCCCAGCCCAGCGAGATTTTGCCAAAATGATGGTGCCAGACTTCCGGAGCCACGATCGGAAACAGCGCAATCGACAGCAATAGCCCGGCAAAAGGCAGCGCCCACAGCAGGGAAAGCTGGCTGCCATCCAGGCCAGCCGCGTGCGCCAGGCCAGGGCTGAGCGCGCCGGCCAGCAGGGTCAGTCGGAACAACGTGCGTGCAACAGACATGCAAACTCCTCTTAAAGGCAGGCCAGAGGGCGCACCGGCCATCCGGCAAGAATGAAAGCCACATCGACGCGGCGCAGTGTCCGTCAGAGTCGTTACGGTCGCAGACAGTACAAAGAAGTACGGCAAGGCTGCGAACAACGCCAGGAGGGTTTTGTGAGTGGCTCTTAAGGAAACGCTGAAAAAATCGTCATTCCCGCGAAGGCGGGAATCCAGGGTGTTGATTTTGGCAAAACGATTTTTCTGAATAAATCAGCGCGTCCTTAATGGCTGCCGCGCTGGATGAACTCGATCTTGTAGCCATCCGGGTCTTCGACAAAGGCAATGATGGTACTGCCATGCTTCATCGGGCCGGCTTCGCGGGTCACCTTGCCACCCAGCGCGCGCACCTGGTCACAGGCAGCGGCGGCATCGGCCACTTCCACGGCAATATGGCCGTAGCCATTACCCAGTTCATAGCGGGCGGTGTCCCAGTTATGGGTGAGCTCAATCACCGTGTGGTCGGCCTCGTCGCCGTAACCAACAAACGCCAGGGTGAAACGGCCTTCTGGGTAGTCGGTGCGGCGCAGCAGGCGCATACCCAGCACTTCGGTGTAAAAACGCAGCGAGGCATCCAGATCGCCAACGCGCAACATGGTGTGCAATAAACGCATGAAATCATCTCCAGCAAGCTTGGGGCCGGCACAGTCTGACTCACGCCAGCGCAGGCGTCGAGTCGGGGCAAGCCCGTCGCGGGGGTGGGGGAAAGGGCGGGCAGGCCAGCGCAGGCGTCATGATCTGACCGGGGCGGTCAGCCTGATCTTGACAAGGCTGGATCAGGCAAGCAAATTGACCTGAAAAGGCCAGTTCACCACTGTGGCGCGTATTGTCCGTGCTGTTTCAGCCAGGCGCGCTGGGCGGCCCAATCCGGGTATAAACGGCTTACTTCGACCCAGAACGCCGCCGAATGGTTCATTTCCAGGCAATGCGCCAGCTCGTGGGCAATGACATAGTCAATCACCGTCAGCGGGGCAAATAGTAGCCGCCAGGACAGGCGGATCACCCTGGCCTGGGTGCAACTGCCCCAGCGCCCCTTGGCCGATGACAGTTTCAGCGTGCTGGGGGCAAGCTGCCAGCGCGGGGCAAACAGGGCCAGTCGTTCGGCAAACAGCCGTTCGGCCATGCTGCGGTAGCGCTGTTCCAGCAGCTGTCTGGCGTGCGCATCGTCGCGCGCGCCGCATACCCGCACCCGATCGGGCTCCAGCACCACGCTGGGCCGGTCGGCTTGTTCACGCGAGACCGGCAAGGGCTTGCCCAGCAGCCAGACCTGCTCCAGCGCGGCCTGCGCCTGGCTGGGGGCGTGCGCGGCCAGCCGGTCGAGGTGTCGCCACAGCCAGTCGTGGCGGGTGGCCAGAATGGCCAGGATTTGCACCTGGCTCATTGCCAGGGGCGCGCGCACTTCTACCCCGTTCGGGCTGACCTGCAGCCCCAGGCTTTTGCGGTTGCTGCGCACCAGGATAAATGGCAGCGGGCCGCGCGCGGTGTTGAGCTGGCTGTGGGTGACGGTGGGGGTAGCCATGCGGTCAGGTCAGGCAGGCGAAGGCGTGCCGTTGCCAGGCAACTGAGCCTGCTGGGCGCTGATCCACTGTTCCACGGCCTGGGTCAGGCTTTCGGCGGTGTGGCCGGCGGGCAGGATGGCCGGGCCGATGATGACGTCAATCGTACCGGGGTACTTCAAAAATGCATTGCGCGGCCACAGCGTGCCGGAATTCAGCGCCACCGGCACGGTGGGCGCATCCAGCGACAGTGCCAGCCGGGCACCGCCCTGCTTGAACTTGCCCAGCTGACCGGGTGGCATGCGGGTGCCTTCCGGAAAAATCACAATCCAGAAGCCATCCTTCATCCGGTCTTTGCCCAGGGCCACCAGCTGCTGGGCGGCCTGGCGGCTTTTGCGGTCGATCATGATCGCGCTGACCGCGGCCAGCCCCCAGCCAAAAAACGGCACCCACATCAGTTCTTTTTTGGCCACCCACACCTGACGCGGAAAAATCAGCTGCAGCGCCATGGTTTCCCAGCCAGACTGATGCTGGCAGGCAATGATCGACGGCGTACTGGGAATATGCTCGGCCCCGCGCACCCGAAACCCCAGCCCGCAGGTCAGCCGCAGCCAGGCCAGCATCAGGTGGGTCCAGGTGGTGACCACCCGATGCCGAAACACTCGGGGAAACGGCAGCATGGCAATCGCCAGCAGCGAATACGGCGGGGTGAGCAGCAAAAAGCCCACCCAGTACAGCAGATTACGCAACAGCAACATAAAGGGTTTGTCTCGAGTCACAACGTTCAGGAACAGTTTAATCGTCGCCCTGGCCAATCAGGTACTCGGCGGCAATAAACAAATCATCAAACACCTGGGTGCGCGGCGGCAGGTCGCCTTTGGCCAGGGTAGCGTCGCCCTTGCCGGTGCGCACCAGGATAGGCTGGCCGCCCACTGCCGCCACGGCCTGCAGGTCGCGCAGGCTGTCGCCAATCAGCGGCAGGCTTTCCGGGCGCACGCCAAAGCGTTCGGCAATGTCCAGCACCATGCCCGGCAGCGGCTTGCGACAGGCGCACTGGCTGTCTGGCTTGTGCGGACAGAAAAACACCGCGTCAATCCGCCCGCCGGCCTTGTGTGCCAGGCGGTGCATCTTTTCATGCATGGCATTGAGCGCATGCATGTCAAACAAGCCCCGACCCAGGCCGGACTGATTGGTGGCCACCACCACATGCCAGCCGGCTTGCGACAGCAGGGCGATGGCTTCCAGGCTGCGTGGCAGGGCCACCCATTCCAGGCTGTTCTTGACGAAGTCGTCGCGGTCCTGGTTGATGACGCCGTCGCGGTCGAGGATGACGAGTTTCATGTAGGCAATCCAAGTCAGAAAGCGCCGGCCCGGCTGTGGCCCGGCTGCACTTCATTGTGTCAGCGCTGCCGGGGCGCTGGCAAGGCCAGCGCGCAGACAGCAGGCGGCCCGCCGGTCATGGCGGGCCGCAGAGGGGGTGGTACAGGGTTTATTCCAGCAGCAGGGAAATATCCGCCACCCGGTTGAACAACCCAGCCAGCTGCGCCAGCAGGGCCAGGCGGTTTTGCCGCACGGCCAAGTCGTCGGCCATCACCATCA
This sequence comes from Aquaspirillum sp. LM1, assembly GCF_002002905.1. Taxonomy (NCBI): domain Bacteria; kingdom Pseudomonadati; phylum Pseudomonadota; class Betaproteobacteria; order Neisseriales; family Aquaspirillaceae; genus Aquaspirillum; species Aquaspirillum sp. LM1. Next base: position 1,938,578 of record NZ_CP019509.1, read on the forward strand.
CGCCATCAAAGAACGCATCCACCGGCGCTTTCAGCGCGGCCAGACGGGTGAGCGCGCCGGTCAGGTCGTGGGCGGCGTAAGCGCTGTCCACTTCGCTGCGCACGGTGACAATCGCCGCCGCCAGCGCCTGCTCGGCGGCTTCGGCCAGCAGTGCCGGGTTGAGCGTGTCGCTGACTTCGCCTTCCACCTTTTTCAGGATGTTCTTCACCCGCTTGTTGGCGGCGGCCAGGGTGGCGGCTTCTGGCAGGGCACGGAAGGCGGCCACGGCGGCCAGGGTGGCGCGCAGGCGGTCCAGCCGGGTGGGGGCCAGCGCCAGCACGGCGTCGATTTCATCGGCGCGGGCGTCGGCCAGCAGCAGGTTTTTCAGCCGGTCGAGCATAAAGCCAAACACATCGCTGGCCACGCTGGCGGACAGCTTGCCCGCCGGGAAAGCCGCAGCGGTCAGCGCCAGCAGCTCGGTGATGTCCAGCGGCAGCTCCAGCGCCATGCGCAGAATGCCCAGCGCGTGACGGCGCAGGCCGAACGGGTCTTTGTCGCCGGTCGGAATCAGGCCGATGCCGTAGATGCCGACCACGGTTTCCAGCTTGTCGGCCAGCGCCACCGCCTTGGCCACGTCGCCCACCGGCAGGCTGTCGCCGGCAAAGCGCGGGTGGTAGTGGCCTTCGATGGCGGCGGCGACGGTGTCGTTTTCGCCATCCAGATGGGCGTAGTACATGCCCATGATGCCTTGCAGCTCGGGGAACTCGCCCACCATATCGCTGACCAGGTCAGCCTTGGCCAGGCGAGCGGCGCGGCGGGCGTCGTCCACATTGGCACCAATCAGTGCGGCAATCTGGCCGGCCAGGCTTTCCAGCCGCTCGACGCGCTCCAGCTGGGTGCCAATCTGGTTGTGGTACACCACATTGCCCAGGCGCGGCACGCGGCTTTCCAGCTTTTGCTTCTGGTCTTGCTCAAAGAAAAACTTGGCGTCGGACAGGCGGGCGCGCAGCACGCGCTCGTTGCCGTGGATGATGTGCGACGGGTCGGCGTTTTCCAGGTTGGACACCAGCAGGAAGCGGTTCATCAGCTTGCCTTGTGCATCCAGCAGCGGGAAATACTTCTGGTTTTGCTGCATGGTCAGGATCAGGCATTCCTGCGGCACGTTCAGGAAGGTCTCGGCAAAGCCGGCTTCCAGCACCACCGGCCATTCCACCAGCGCGGTCACTTCGTCCAGCAGGGCGTCGTCGCTGGCCAGGGTGGCGTTCAGCGCGGCGGCGCGGCTGGCCAGGCCGGCGCGGATGGCGTCGCGGCGGGCGTCAAAGCTGGCTACTACCTTGCCCACGCTGTGCAGCGTGCTGGCGTAGCTGTCGGCGTCGGTCAGCGTCACCGCGCCAGCAGACAAAAAGCGATGACCGCCGGTTTCGCGGCCTGCGGTGAGGCCCAGCACTTCGCCGGCCACCACGTCGGCACCGTGCAGCATCACCAGCTTGTGCACCGGACGGACAAAGGTCACATCGGAATCGCCCCAGCGCATCACCTTGGGAATCGGCAGCTTTTTCAGGGCATCCTGCACCATGCCGGCCAGCACGTCGGCCAGCTTGGCCCCGGCGGCCTGGTAGCGGTAGAAAAAGGTTTCGCTCTTGCCGTCCAGCCGGCGTTCAAACTGGGCAACGGCGTCCAGGGCAATGCCGCGCGCTTCCAGCTTTTTGCGCAGCGCCGGGCTGGGCTGGCCATCGGCGCCCAGCGCCACCGCCACCGGCATGATTTTTTCAACGGCTTCTTCGTCGGCGGCCACCGCCAGCACGGCGGGGATGCTCACGCCCAGGCGGCGCGGGCTGGCAAAAATGGTGGGCTGGGCGTCAGCTGCCACCAGTTTTTTCTCGATCAGGCTGGCAACAATCGCGCCGGCAAAGCTGGCCGCCAGGCGCGGCAGCGCCTTGGGCGGGAGTTCTTCAGTAAACAGTTCGACAAGCAGGGTGTGTTTCATGGCGTCAGGTCAGGCATTCGTTAGGGTTGCGCGGGTGCGAGCTTGCAGACCACATCCAGCATGCCCGCGCCCATCGAGCCGTCCGGCGCAGGCTGGAATTTCCACTGGAAATCCTGCAGCGGGAACAGCGAGTGGTAGACCGACTTGCCGGCCTGGTCAAACAAATCAATCGAGGCAAAGGCGTAGCGGCGCTGCAGGCAGTCGCCGATGACCAGCATGCGTCGGGTGTGGAAGGAAATTTTCAGCTGCGGGTCACGTTGCTGCTGGGAGTAGCGTTCTTCGTGCTCAAAGCGCAGCAGATTGTTTTTTTCCGTCCGCACCGAATTGTGGTCCACTGCCAGCGTGGTCAACGAGCCACGCTGGTACACCACCCAGTCCGGGGCGGCGAAGGCGGGCGCGGTGGCCAGCAGGGACAATGACAGCAGGGCAAGTCGGCGCATGAGCGTCAGTCCTTTTTCAGCATCGGGAAACCCAGTGCTTCGCGTGAATCGTAGTAAGCCTGCGCCACCAGCCGGGCCAGTGCGCGCACCCGACCAATATAGGCGGCACGCTCAGTCACCGAAATGGCACCACGGGCGTCGAGCAGGTTGAAGGTGTGCGAGCACTTGACCACCATTTCATACATCGGCAGCGCCAGCCCCACTTCGTGCAGGCGCTTGGCCTCGCCTTCAAAGTCATTGAACAGGCGGAACAGCAGCTCGGTGTTGCTGTGCTCGAAGTTATAAGTGGATTGCTCCACTTCGTTCTGGTGGAACACATCGCCGTAGGTGACGATCTGGCCATCCGGCAGCACGTTCCACACCAGGTCGTAGACGTTTTCCACGCCCTGCAGATACATGGCCAGCCGTTCCAGGCCATAGGTGATCTCGCCCAGCACCGGCTTGCAATCCAGGCCGCCCACTTGCTGGAAGTAGGTGAACTGGGTGACTTCCATGCCGTTCAGCCAGACTTCCCAGCCCAGGCCCCAGGCACCCAGCGTCGGGCTTTCCCAGTCATCTTCGACAAAGCGGATATCGTGCACCGTGGTGTCGATGCCCAGCTCGCGCAGGCTGCCCAGGTACAGGTCCTGAATGTCCGGCGGGCTAGGTTTCAACACCACCTGATACTGGTAATAGTGCTGCAGGCGGTTGGGGTTTTCCCCGTAACGGCCATCTTTCGGGCGACGCGACGGCTGCACATAGGCGGCGCGCCACGGCTCCGGACCCAGGGCGCGCAGAAAAGTGGCGGTATGGAAGGTGCCTGCGCCCATTTCCATATCGTAAGGTTGCAGCAATGCGCAGCCTTGCGCATTCCAGTAGTTCTGCAAGCGAAGGACAATTTCCTGAAAGGTAAGCATATTTCCGGACACGGCAAAAAAATAACACGTCATTTTACTGGCGTTTACCGGGGGGCGAAAGGGCAAGCGGCGCAATACTTGGCGCTGGCGGGCGGGGAAAGACCGTTCAGCCCGGCCAGATGGCCGCAGCGGGCGCGTTAGCCTACCCCGTGCAGGAGAAGAACCCGCCTGGGCCTTACAGCACCATGGCCGCCAGCACCCGGCGGTTTTCCCCCATCAGGATATTGTAGGTGCGGCAGGCAGCACCGGTGTCCATGGTTTCCACGCCAATACCGGCATTGATCAGCGCGGCGGTCAGGCGCGGATGGACAAAGCGCATGCGCGCGCCGCTGCCAAACACCACCACCTCGGGCTGGTAGGCCAGCAGCGCGGCAAAATCGGCCTCGCCCAGCCCATCCAGCCCCGCTTCGCCCCACGGTGCCAACTGGTCGGCCATGAGCAGAATGCCGTGACTGTAACGGATTTTATTCACTTCGATATGGTCGTCGCCGTAGCCGGTGACGATATTCTGGTTGGCGGCGGTGGTCAGATGCAGTTTCATCGGCGGGGGCGTCCTTAAGTTCAGGCAATGCGCACCACAACAGGGCGGTGGCCCGGGCGTGTGACAAGGATGGTGCGCGGATTCGTGCGTTGCACAACAGTTTTAGGTTACGATTATAAGTTCCTTTATACCCACACGTAAGCAACGTGTAGCCAGGAGCGTGATCGTGACTGCCCGCCGCGCCAATGCACCGAAAGCCCCGCGCGGCCAGCGTAGCCCGCGGGCGCGTGTGTTGGCGGCCCCCCGCCCAGACCCTCAGCCGGATTTTCCTAAAATGCAACCTATTCGCAAATCGAAAAAGCTCGACAACGTCTGCTACGACATCCGTGGCCCGGTGCTGGCTCGCGCCAAGCAAATGGAAGAAGACGGCCAGAAGATCATCAAGCTGAATATCGGCAATCTGGCGGCGTTTGGCTTTGATGCGCCGGAAGAAATCCAGCAGGACATGATCCGCAACCTGCCCAACTCGGCAGGCTATTCCGATTCCAAGGGGATTTTTGCCGCACGCAAGGCGATCATGCACTACACCCAGGAAAAGAAAATCAAGGGTGTGACGCTGGAAGACATTTACGTTGGCAACGGCGTGTCCGAGCTGATTGTGATGGCGATGAACGCCCTGCTCGACGCCGGCGACGAAGTGCTGGTGCCGGCACCGGACTACCCGCTGTGGACTGCCGCCGTCAGCCTGTCTGGCGGCACGCCGGTGCATTACCTGTGTGACGAAGCCAATGAGTGGCTGCCCGACCTGGACGACATGCGCGCCAAGATCACCCCGAACACCCGGGCGATTGTCATCATCAACCCGAACAACCCCACCGGCGCGCTGTATCCGGACAGCACGCTGAAAGCCATTGTCGAGCTGGCACGCCAGCACGGGCTGATTGTCTGTGCCGACGAGGTGTACGACAAGGTGCTGTACGACGGTGCCACCCACACCTCGATTGCCTCGCTGTCGGAAGACGTGCTGACGCTCACCTTCAATGGCCTGTCGAAAAACTACCGTTCCTGCGGCTACCGCGCCGGCTGGATGGTAGTGTCCGGCGACAAGCGCCCGGCCAAGGATTACATCGAAGGGCTGGACATGCTGGCGTCGATGCGGCTGTGCGCCAATGTGCCCGGCCAGTGGGCGATCCAGACCGCGCTGGGCGGCTACCAGAGCATCGACGACCTGGTGGCCGAAGGCGGGCGCATGCGTCGCCAGCGCGACCTGGCCCACCAGCTGATCAACGCCATTCCCGGCGTCAGCTGCGTCAAGCCCAAGGCCACGCTGTACATGTTTCCGCGCCTGGATCCGGCGGTATACCCGATTGCCGACGATCAAGAGTTCATCAGCGAACTGCTGCAGGAAGAAAAAGTGCTGCTGGTGCAGGGCAGCGGCTTTAACTGGCCGCACCCGGACCACTTCCGCCTGGTGTTTTTGCCGCACGAAGACGACCTGCGCGAAGCCATCAACCGGGTGGCCCGCTTCCTGGAGACTTATCGCCGCCGCCACGGTACGGCATAATCCGCGCAAAGCCTGAACTTGGCCGGCGCGCCGCATGACGCGCCGGCCTGCTGTCAACCAACCAACTCTTGGAATCAAGCAACCATGAAACCAATCAATGTAGGCCTGCTGGGCGTGGGGACTGTGGGTGGCGGCACCGCCACCGTATTAAAGCGCAACGCGGCTGAAATCAGCCGTCGCGCCGGGCGTGACATTGTGCTGAAAATGGCCGCCAACCTGGACCTGGACGCCGCCCGCGCCATTGTGGGCGAAGGCGTGGACGTGGTCGCCGACGGCTTTGCCGTGGCCCGCCACCCGGACATCGACATTGTGGTCGAACTGATTGGCGGCACCGGCATCGCCAAAGAACTGGTGCTGGCCGCCATCGACAGCGGCAAGCATGTGGTCACCGCCAACAAAAAACTGCTGGCCGAACACGGCAACGAAATTTTTGCCCGCGCCCAGGAAAAAGGCGTCACCGTGGCGTTTGAAGCCGCCGTGGCCGGTGGCATCCCCATCATCAAGGCGCTGCGCGAAGGCCTGTCGGCCAACCACATCGAATGGATTGCCGGCATCATCAATGGCACCTCCAACTTCATCCTCACCGAAATGCGCGACAAGGGTGCCGCCTTTGCCGACGTGCTGGCCGAAGCCCAGCGTCTGGGTTACGCCGAAGCCGACCCCACTTTCGACATCGAAGGCCACGACGCCGCGCACAAGCTGACCATCATGGCCGCGCTGGCCTATGGCATTCCGATGCAGTTCGACAAGGCCTACCTGGAAGGCATCAGCAAGCTGTCGGCCTGCGACATCCGCTATGCCGAAGAACTGGGCTACCGCATCAAGCTCTTGGGCATCACCCGCCGCACCGACAAGGGTGTCGAGCTGCGCGTCCACCCGACGCTGATTCCGGAAAAGCGCCTGATCGCCAATGTGGACGGCGTGATGAACGCGGTGATGGTCAAAGGCGACGCCGTGGGTGCCACCATGTACTACGGTGCCGGTGCCGGCAGCCTGCCCACCGCCTCTGCCGTGGTGGCCGACATTATCGATGTCACCCGCCTGGCCACCGCCGATCCGGAACACCGCGTGCCGCATCTGGCCTTCCAGCCCGACCGCCTGGCCGACCTGCCGATTTTGCCGATTGGCGAAGTGGAAAGCTCCTACTACCTGCGCGTGAACGTGATCGACCGCGCTGGCGTGCTGGCCGAACTCACCCACATCCTGGCCAGCGAAGGCATCTCGATTGAAGCGCTGATCCAGAAGGGCAGCGAACGCGGTGCCGAAGCCGAAATCGTGCTGCTCACCCACCGTGTGGTGGAAAAGCATGTCAATGCCGCCATCGCCCAGATCGAGGCGCTGGACAGCGTCACCGGCAGCGTCACCAAGCTGCGCATGGAAGCCCTCAACGGCTGATTGCCCGCCCGGCCCCGGCCCGCCCGCCCCGGCGGTGCCGGGGTTGCCGTTTTTTATCTGCGCAACCCCGCAAAGCGACCGAACATGAACTACATCAGCACTCGCGGCGGCATGGCCCCCGCTTCTTTTTCCGACATCCTGCTGGCCGGCCTGGCCCCCGACGGCGGCCTGGCCATGTGCGAAAGCTACCCGCAACTGAGCCGCGCCGAACTGGACGCCATGCGCGGCATGAGCTACCCGGAACTGGCCTTTGACCTGATCCGCCGCTTTGCCGATGATATTCCGGCCAGTGACCTGAAAGCCATCATCGACAAGACCTACACCCGCGCCACCTACGGCACGGATGAGATCACCCCGCTCAAGCGTCTGGAAGACGGCCTGTATATTCAGGAACTGTCCAACGGCCCGACCCTGGCCTTCAAAGACATGGCCATGCAATTGTTGGGCAATCTGTTCGAGTACACGCTGGCCAAGCAGGGCGAAACCCTGAACATCCTCGGTGCCACCTCCGGCGACACCGGCTCCGCTGCCGAATACGCCATGCGCGGCAAGCAGGGCGTGCGCGTGTTCATGCTCTCCCCGCATGAAAAAATGAGCCCGTTCCAGACCGCGCAGATGTTCAGCCTGCAAGACCCGAACATCTTCAACCTGGCGGTGCGCGGCGTGTTTGACGACTGTCAGGACATCGTCAAGGCCGTGTCCAACGACCACGCCTTCAAGGCCAAGTACAAAATCGGCACGGTGAATTCCATCAACTGGGCGCGTGTGGTGGCGCAGGTGGTGTACTACTTCAAGGGCTACTTTGCCGCCACGCAAAGCAATGACCAGCAAGTCAGCTTCAGCGTGCCGTCCGGCAACTTTGGCAATGTCTGCGCCGGCCACATCGCCCGCATGATGGGCCTGCCGATCCGCAAGCTGATTGTCGCCACCAACGAAAACGACGTGCTCGACGAGTTTTTCCGCACTGGCCGCTACACCGTGCGCGGCGCGGCCAACACCTGGCAAACCTCCAGCCCGTCGATGGACATCTCCAAGGCGTCCAACTTCGAGCGCTTTATTTTCGATCTGGTGGGCCGCGACGCCGAGCAAGTGCGCGCGCTGTGGCACGCGGTGGACACCACCGGCGAGTTTGACCTCTCCGCCAGCCCGCTGTTCGCCAAGGTCAGCGCCGAATACGGCTTTGCCTCCGGCAAGAGCACCCACGCCGACCGCCTGGCCACCATCCGCCACACCTTCGAGCAATACGGCGTGATCATCGACACCCACACCGCCGACGGCCTGAAAGTGGGCCTGGAACAGCGCGAAGCCGGCGTGCCGCTGATCTGCCTGGAAACCGCCCTGCCGGCCAAGTTCGAAGCCACCATCCGCGAAGCCCTGGACCGCGATCCACCGCGCCCGGCGGGGTTGGAAAATATCGAAGCGCTGCCGCAGCGCTTTGAGGTGATGGATGCGGATGTGGCGCAGATTAAGGGGTTTATTGCCAATCGCGTATGAAGCTGCTATGTAAGACGGAAGTGTAGTAGCGCGAGCATTCATGCTGTGTGAAAAAACGCCTGCCTGGGAAAACTCGGGCAGGCGTTTTTTTGCCACAAAAAATTTATGGCATAATATAGTTTTTGCTGATATATTGCATATTGCACAAATTTTCGCGCAAGAAGCGCCACTGTCATGCTTGGCATAGCCAACAAAACTTCAGTGTGGCGCACCTGGTTAAACATGCGGCTACAGACAATATGGGTGGCAAAACAGCCCAAAAAATTGTGTGCTGCGCTTATTTTTTTGATGATGAGGACTCACCATGGCAAAAGTGTATCTGGACGCGCAGGATGCGTTCAATGTCAGTAATAATAATGTTTCTGTGTATGGTTCCACTGGCAATGAAGCCGTGAATGTCGCCAGTAATATCAGTGGCCTGGTATTTGACCAAAATATCGAGCAAGTCATTTTTACTGGCGCACGCAGCAGCTATACTTTTCAACAAACCGGCAATATTCTGCAAGTACGCTCCGGCTCGACAATTTTAAGTAAAATACCCATTCAGGATGATATGGATGGCACAAAAATCACTTTTTCTGACGCCACTGCCAATGCCAAGCTCAGCGCAGCTGGCATGACGCTGGGAGAGGCTATTGTCAGCACAAGCGGCACGACAACCACTGGCACCTCAGGCTCTACCGCGACTGGAACAGGCACCCCAGCTAATCTACTGTCAGCAGAAGCTATTTTCAAGGTGGAAGGCCGGCTCAACGGTGACGGTTCAGAGCACTGCCGCGAAATTAGCTAAAAATCATACACCGTGCAACCTTCCCTTACGGTAGAATAGCGCGCACAACCAATTGATCAGTATGTAAAAATGACAAAAAAACCGCCCCTCTCAATACTCCAGTTCAATCCATAAAATTCACACCCTCATCACGTCCGTGGACTTCATTGCCCGACATCGCCAGGCTGCTCGCGACTTTACCCGCCGCGCCGTTTTCACCTTCGAGCGTGTCGTCGGCGTCTTGCTCGTCAATCTGATGCGCTCGCTGCAAGTCGAGCTTGATCAGTTCTTCTCCCGGATTTCCTTGCCCTTGGGCCGTCGCGCTCATGACGATGCTTTCCGCATGGCGCGCAAGAAGTTGCGTTGGCAAGCCTTTGTCGAACTTAACCAGGCGGTTCTGGCAGACCTCCATCCCGCACCAGATTGGCACGGCTTGCGTGTGGTTGCCTGCGATGGCACCACGCTTTATCTGCCCACCACACACCCTGACACCATCAGCAGCGGCCCAGATGGATTCAACTGCTACCACTCGCAGGGCGGCATCTACAGTCTTGCCCGCGCCAGCGCCTTGTGTGAAACCAGTTCAGGTCTGATTCTGCACGCCAGTCTGGCTGCCGACACCCGTGACGAACGCAGCATGTTGGCCGAACAGTTTGAGCATCTGCGCCCTGACGATTTGTTGGTGTTGGATCGCGGGTATCCGGCTTATTGGCTGTTTGCCTTGTTGCTGGCGCGCCAGCAACATTTCTGCATTCGTCTGCCACAGAGTTTTTCGCCACAGGTTCAGGCTTTTGTGGCGTCTGGTCAGGCTTGTGCTGTCATCAGGATGCAGCCTGGCCACGGGCAGCGCCAGGATTTTGTCCAGCACCAGCTGCCGATGGATGCATTCTCGGTGCGCCTGGTGCGTGTTCCGCTCAAAACAGGCCAGATTGAAATTCTGGCCACGTCGCTGCTGGATGCGTCACGCTGGCCCGCAGTAGACTTTGCAGCGCTGTATCAGCAACGCTGGCGCATCGAAGAGGCGTTCCGGCATCTCAAATGTCGCTTGCAACTGGAGCAGTTTGGCGGAGAGACGCCACAGGCGATTCGTCAGGAGTTCCACGCCTCAATCCTGTTGCACAATCTGACCATCATTGCCGCGCAGGATGTGTTGGCGGAACAGGAGCTGGATGCGGCCACGCTGGTGCCAAACCTGACTCATGCCACACATCTGGTGCGTTTGTATCTGCCGCAGTTGCTGGAAGACCCGGCATCAATCGACAGGATTGGGCCGGCCTTGTTTGCTGGAATTGCTGGGCAGATCAGCAAACGACGGCCTGGCAAGCCAGCGCCGCCACGTAAGCCGAACCGGAAGAAACCACGCCGTCACCGGGCTTATAAATGACGGTAGGGTCATGCGATGTGGCTATTTTCGCGGCAGTGACGGTTCAGAGACTGGCGTACTGGATGCCGGGAAAATTCGTGTAATGGCAGATTTTGCCAAGGCGGCATATTGCCTGCAAAGCTGGGAGTCTAATGAAATCAATGAACCAAGCCCTTATGCTGATCAAGCTTATGCTGAGATTATTCGTCAAGGCTGGTTGCCGATGGAAATATCCACAGAAATTAAAGCAGCATCCGAGATAAATGGAAAAAGCATAGAAAACAAAATGACTGGTGGGTACTACACCAATGGCAATTCGGCGGCATTAGTGGCAGCATGCGCAGATTCATTGGTTATTGCATTTAGAGGCACAAACGATAAAAGCTTAAATAGCCATCCTGATGAAGATCAGTGGGCAGCTATGTCCGATCATTACTCATTGCTAATGCCACTAATCAATTCTCTAGAAAATCTAATTTCTGCCAATAGCAGCACGATCAAAAATGTATTTATAACTGGCCATAGCCTGGGCGGGGCAATGGCGGCTAAATACCTTGCCACCCATACTGGCAGTCAATATGTTGCAGTCACATTTGCCGCTCCAGGATTTATAGATGGTCTCCAGTGGCAACACTATGGAGATAAAGCCAGGCTGCTACAGATTGAGATTAATGGCGACGTGGTGCCTGATGTGGGATGGCATGATGGAAGAAATCTTCATTTTGAAGGCAATCAAACCACAGGTCTTCATCTTTCGGCAAACCATGCTATGGATTATTATCGTCAGATTGTAGATAGTATTGATAATACAAGTTTTTCACGCATTCTGGCTGAGCCAGATGGCACAGAGGTTTTGCTTGGTGCCAAACGATCTGGCTCAGACTTTATTGTAGATGGTAGGCAAAGCGGGACGAATACATTTAAGTCTGGCCAGGAAAACGATCGCTTGGGCGATCCATCATTGCACGATTACGGCGTATTTTATGGTGGGATGGGTGATGATGCGCTGACAGGTGGAAAAGATAGCGAGCTGATGCTGGGAGGGACAGGAAATGACACCATTAATGGCGATGGAGATGCTGATCGGTTATTTGGTGGTGCTGGAAATGATCGATTAATTGGTGACACCAATTCTACGGTTGATAAAATTATCGATTGGATTTCAGGGGAAAGCTCCAGCGATTTTCTGGATGGTGAGTCGGGTAATGATACTTTATCTGGCGGTAGTCACAGCGATACGCTGATCGGCGGAAGTGGAATGGATATACTAGAAGGTGGAGGGGGAAGCGATGTCTTTCGTTTTGTGCGCACAGATGACGGAAAAGATACGATCACTGATTTTGTACATGGAACTGACAAGATTCAGATTGTGGCAGCCAACTTCACCAATTTGCCGCTTGGCAGCTTGAGCAGTAGCCGCTTGGTTGTCAGCAATAACCCAATGGCAAGTTTAACTAGTTCTGTTTTTTTATACAATAGCGCAACGGGTGAATTGTCTTTTGACAGCAATGGCAATGCTGGGCAGGGGATTTATTCACTTGCAGTATTGACGGGCCGGCCTTCATTAACGACTAGTGACTTTGACATCATTGCTATCTGACCTCCGTCAAGCGCTGAACGTGTACAGTTGATCCATCTGAATAGTCCCTATGGCAGCGTGTGCTGTCATAGGGACGTAATATTATCTCCTTTGAATCACAAATGTGCCAACACCCACCGGCCACGCCAGCGCTGGCGGCCAGCCAGGTGGCGTAGTTCAGCTAGCAGCGAAACAGCCACCCTCACCCCCCCCAAGGCCCCTCAAGATGAACTGGAACGACCGCTACGCCGTGGACGAATATATCTACGGCACCGAACCCAATGCCTTTCTGGCCGAACATGCCCATTTGCTCACTGGCCCGGTGTTGTCGCTGGCCGAAGGCGAGGGGCGCAATGCGGTGTTTCTGGCCGGGCTGGGCTTGTCGGTGCATGGGGTGGACAGCTCGGCGGTGGGGCTGGCCAAGGCGCAGGCGCTGGCGGCTGCGCGTGGGGTGAACATTGGCACCGAGGTGGCCGATCTGGCGGAATTTGTTCCAGCCGCTGGCAGGTATGGCGCGGTGGTGTCGATTTTTGCCCATTTGCCCGGTGCGCTGCGTGCGCGCTTGTATCCGCTCTTGGCGCAAAGCTTGCAGCCGGGTGGGCTGGTGCTGCTGGAGGCGTATTCGCTGGATCAGCTGCCGCGCAACACCGGCGGGCCGAAAGATGCGGATATGCTGATGTCGCTGGACAAGGTTCGCCAGGGGTTTCCCGGTTTTGAGCCGGTGCTGCTGCGCGAGCTGAGCCGCGATGTCTGTGAAGGCAGTTATCACACCGGGCTGGCCTCGGTGGTGCAGTTTATTGGCAGAAAAACCGCCTGAGCCGTCAGGGGCCGGTGCGATGGCTGTTGCGGCGCTTACCACGCTGCTTAGCGGGTGGACTGCCGCTTGACCAGCCTGGCCAGAAAAAACCCGTCAATCAGCGCATCTGGCAGCACGCGCACGCTGTGCGCCACGGCGGGATTGAGCGCTTTGCCGTCCCATTCGGTCAGGCCCGGCTGGTGCGCCACCGGCAGGCTGACCGCTTCCAGCTGCACCGCGTCGCCCAGGCTGCGCAGGGTGGCGTGCAGGATGCATTCGTTTTCTTCCGGGGCAAACGAGCAGGTGGAATACACCAGCACGCCGCCCGGTTTCAGCGCATGGATGGCCGACAGCAGCAGGCGTTTTTGCTTGTGCGCCACTTCGCGCACCTTGGCCGGGCTCCAGTGGGCCATCGAGCTGGCGTCGTTCAGGTCAAAGCGCGCCTCGCTGGAGCATGGCGCGTCGAGCAATACCCGGTCAAAGCGCTCCGGCACCAGCGCGCCCACGGCGCGGCCATCTTTCTGGTAGGTGCGGGCGATGCTGACGCCTTGTTGTTCCAGATTGTTTTTCAGCCGGAAATAGCGGTCGCGCACCGGCTCCACGGCAGAAATCTGCCCCTGATTGGCCATCATCGCTGCCATCTGGCAGGTTTTGCCGCCGGGGGCGGCGGCCAGGTCGAGCACCATTTCGCCGGGCTGTGGGTCCAGCACCCAGGGGGCCAGCTGGCTGGCCAGGTTCTGGATATAGATTTCCCCGGCGTAAAACGCGGGGGTTTCGGTCAGCGCGCGTTTGTCGGCGGCGGGCAGCACCCAGGCCAGCGGCGACCAGCTGACTGGCCGGGGATCCAGGCCGGCGGCGCGCAGGGCGGTCAGCACGCGGTCTGGGTCGGCTTTCAGGGTGTTGATGCGAAATGCCACGTCCTTGACCGCAGCAAAGCTGGCCAGCACGCCAGGCAGCTGGTCGGCAGGCAGGATGCGGGTCAGGCGGTCGGCAAAGGCGGCGGGCAGGCTGGCAAGGGTCATCAGGGGCTTTGGCAATCCGGAAACAAAAATCCGCTGGGCCGCGTGGGCGCGGCCTGGCGGTGGGCTGGGCGGATTGTAATCAGGCCGGGGTGATTGTGGAACAGGCATGGCCTGACTTTATTCGGGACAGCCCGGGATTCCCGCCCTCCGGACCCGCCAGCGGGCGGCGGCGCTGGTGGCGGGTTCACCTGGCCGCCAGCTTGGAGGCGTGGCAGGGGCGGAGTATAGTCTGGCGTTTTTTGGCTGACGAGCGCACGATATCCGCCCCGGAACATGTCACGCCAACTGCACTCGCCCGCTTGTTTCAATCCGACTGCCCATTGCGAAAGCCTGCCTGTGTTTGATCGTCCTCTTGCCATTGTTGACCTGGAAACCACTGGCGGCCACATCACCCGCGACCGCATCACCGAAATTGGCATTTTGCTGGTAGACGGCGAGCAGGTGCGGCCATGGCGGGCGCTGGTCAACCCTGGCCAGCCGATTCCCCCATTTATCGAGCAGATGACCGGCATCAGCAACGCCATGGTGGCCGATGCGCCGCCATTTGAGGCACTGGCCGCTACGGTGCTCGAACTGCTGCAGGGCCGGCTGTTTGTGGCGCATAACGCCCGTTTTGACTACGGCCTGCTGAAAAACGCCTTTCGCCGGCTGAATATGAACTGGCAGGCCCCGCAGCTGTGTACGGTCAAGCTGTCGCGGCTGCTCTACCCGCAGCACCACAAACACAGCCTGGACAGCCTGATCGACCGTTTTCAGCTGGGCTGCGCCAGCCGCCACCGTGCGCTGGACGACGCCGAGGCGGTGTGGCGGTTTTTGTCGGCGGCGCGCACCGAACTGGGCGAAGCCGCGCTGAACCAGGCCGCCAGGCAGCTGTTTGGCCAGCCGCCGGCGCTGCCGCCACATCTGGACGCCAGCCTGCTGGAAGACTTGCCGGATACGCCAGGGGTGTACCGCTTCTGGGACGAACAGGGCGTGCCGCTGTATGTGGGCAAGAGCATCAATCTGCGCAGCCGGGTGTGGGCGCATTTTGGCGCGGACACCCGGCAAAACAAGGAAATGCGCATCAGCCAGCAGGTGGCGCGGATCGACTGGATTGAAACCGTGGGTGAGTTTGGCGCGCTGTTGATGGAGTCGCAGCAGATCAAGGCGCTGCAGCCGGTGCACAATGTGCGGGGCCGGCGCGAGCGCGCCTTGTGCGCCTGGCAGCTGTGGCCCAGAGAAGACGGTTTTTTATTGCCCCGGCTGGTGCAGGGGCAGGAGATGGATCTGGGGCAGGTGCGGGATATTTTTGGGGTGTTCCGTTCGGTGCGCGAAGCCAAGAAAACCCTGACCGACGTGGCCGACGCCTACCGGCTGTGCCATGGTGTGCTGGGCATCGACCGGGTCAGCGGCAAAAAAGGCCAGCCCTGCTTTGCCCGGCAACTGGGCCGCTGCCGGGGGGCGTGCGTGGGCCAGGAATCGGCCAGCCAGCATAATGAACGGCTGCTGCATGCCTTGCAACGGTTGCAGCTCAAGCCATGGCCGTTTGATGGGGCCGTGGCCGTGGTCGAGCAGGATGAGGTCAGCGGCAGCGTGGAACAGCATGTGTTTGACCACTGGCGCTTTTTGGGCAGCTGGCGGGATGGCCAGCCGCTGAACCCGGCTGAGCCAGTGTTTGAGCTGGACACTTACCGGCTGCTGGCCAAGTATCTGCTCAAGCCGCTGAAAAACACCCGCTTGCAACCTTGGCCGCCAGCGCCGTAATGCCATGAGGACGGTGGCAGGAGCATCGGCCTCTGTGGAGGGATGGATGATGCCCTCTGCCCAGACTGGTTGACATCCTCCCCCGCCTAAAGTCGGGGGATTCCTACGGCGCTCATCCCGGCATCAAGCCGGCATGAGTCGCTTCGGCGGGTTCCTGCTGCTGGCGGCATGACTGCACCGCTCACTTCACAGGCGATCCGGGCATCGTCCTGCCCTTCGCTACTCAGTAGCGCTTCGCCGTGGCGAAGCACGTTGATCGCGCCGACCAGATCGGCGTTTTCCTTAAAACCGCATTCCACACACTCGAACCGTTCCTGTGTGCGCCGGTTGTCCGCCGACACATGGCCGCAGGCAGGGCACGTCCGCGACGTGTTGCGTGGCGGCACGGCAATGAGATGCCCGCCGTTCCACGCCAGCTTGTAGTCCAGTTGGCGGCGGAACTCGGCCCATCCTTGATCGAGGATGGCTTTGTTCAGGCCGGACTTGGCTCGAACGTTCTTGCCCGGCTGCCCGGTTGTACCTGCCGCCGACCTGGACATATTCCGCACCTGCAAGTCCTCGATACACACCATCGCGTGGTTTTGGCTGATCGTGGTTGTGGCTTTGTGCAGATAATCGCGGCGGGCGTTGCCGATGCGGGAATGGATGCGCTGGACGCGGGCTTTCGCCTTTTTCCAGTTGCTGCTGAATTTGGTCTTGCGGCTCATGGCCTGCTGCGCTTTGCGCAAGCGGGCTTCGTGTCGCTTGAAGCTGTTGAGCGGGGCATGGAACGTGCCATCCGAGAGCGTGGCGAACCGTGCAATACCCATGTCGATGCCGACTGTACCGCCCTTTGGAATTGGCTGCTCGACCTCGCGTTCGGTCTGGATCGACACGAACCATTTGCCGCAAGACTGGCTCACGGTGACGTTCTTCACCGCACCCAACACTTCCCGGCTGTTGCGGTAGCGCAGCCAGCCGAGCTTGGGCAGGAAGATTCGGGCATTGGCCTGGTCGAGCTTGATCTGTTTCGGGTCTGGATAACGGAAGCTGTCGGACTGGCCCTTTTTCTTGAAACGCGGGAAGTCGGCCCGCCTGGCGAAGAAGTTGGCGTAAGCGCGCTCCAGGTCCTTGAGCGTTTGTTGCAGCGGATGAACCGGCGCATCCGCCAGCCATGCTGTCTCCGCGCTGTTGCGCCACTCGGTGAGCAGCTTGCACAGGCCCGCATAGCCCAGTTTCTTCTCTGCACGCTCGTAGCGCGCCTTCTGCAACGCCAGCGCCTTGTTGAACACGAAACGGCACGAGCCAGCAAAGCGGCGCATGTCGCGCTGCTGTTGGCCGGTCGGCATCAGTTCGTATTTGTAGGCTTGAAGGCGTTGCATACTGGTTTTTATACAGCCCATCCCCATCGACGGCAAGGACGGCTACGCCGTCCGCGCTATCCTTCCCCGCCCTGAACGGCGGGGCTTGCCGCGCACCGGGTCATGTGTTGGGGGTGACACCCGGTTTGCCGGGCGTCACTTCGAGCATGGCGTGCCACACCGCTCAGCGCGTGCGGCAGTCAATCTGCTGCAAACGCTGATACAGCGGCAGGCAGGCGTCGGCCAGCCGGTTCAGGCTGGTTTCGCGCAGGGCGTTGAGATCCACCTGCTGCTGGCTATGCAGCCCGGCCCAGGCCAGCAAGGCCTGGCTGGCCTGGGGATGGTCGAACAGGCCATGCAGATAGCTGCCCAGAATCTGGCCGTCGGCGCTGATGGCCCCGTCAGTGCGGCCATCGTCCAGCACAAATGCCGGGCGCTGGCAATCGGCACCATCGGTGTGGCCCAGGTGAATTTCATAGCCGCTGACTGGCGCATTGGCAAAGCTGCACTGGCCACTGACCTGGCGCAGCTGCTTGCTGGCGGCCAGTGTGGTGTTCACTGCCAGCAGGCCCAGCCCGGCACTGCTGCCAGCCTGGCCTTCGTGGCCGTCGGGGTCGGCAATCTGCTGGCCCAGCATCTGGTAACCGCCGCAAATGCCGATCAGCTTGCCGCCATAGCGCAAATGGCGGCGCAGATAGTCCGGCCAACCTTGCGCCTGCAAAAATGCCAGATCGGCGCGGGTGTGCTTGCTGCCGGGCAGGATCACCAGATCCGCCGCCGGCTTGGGCGCATCCGGGCCAACAAACTGCAGATTCACCTCGGGATGGGCGCGCAAGGCGTCAAAGTCGGTGTGATTGCTGATGCGCGGCAGCACTGGCACCACCACGTTCAGCCCTTCGCCGCGCTGCTCGGCCTGGATGGCGTCTTCGGCGTCCAGCATCAGGCCGTGCAGATACGGCAGCACTGCCAGCACCGGCTTGCCGGTTTTGGCTTCCAGCCAGTCCAGCCCGCCTTGCAGCAGGCGGATGTCGCCGCGAAAACGGTTGATGACAAAGCCCACCACGCGCGCGCGCTCGCTGGCCGACAGGCAATCGAGCGTGCCGGTGAGGTGGGCAAACACCCCGCCACGGTCGATATCCGCCACCAGAATCACCGGGCAGTCCACGGCTTCGGCAAAGCCCATATTGGCAATGTCACGCGCGCGCAGATTGATTTCCGCCGGGCTGCCGGCCCCTTCCACCACCACACAGGCGTACTGCTGGCGCAGGCGGGCAAACGATTCCAGCACCGCCTGCATGGCCGTGGTTTTATAGTGGTGGTAGTCGCGGGCAGACATGTCGGCGCGTACGCGGCCATGGATGATCACCTGTGCGCCAGTGTCGCTGCTGGGTTTGAGCAGCACCGGGTTGAAGTCGCTGTGCGCGGCCAGCCCGGCGGCCTGTGCCTGTAGCGCCTGGGCGCGGCCAATTTCACCGCCATCGACGGTGACGGCGCTGTTAAGCGCCATGTTTTGTGGCTTGAACGGTGCCACCGCCACGCCATCGCGCGCCAGTAGCCGGCACAAGCCGGCCACCAGGGTGCTTTTGCCGGCATCCGAGGTGCAACCCTGCACCATCAACATCGAAAAAGGAAAGTCTGTTGGCGTCATTCCGCCAGTGTACCGTGGTGGTGGGCATGCCAGCGACCAATCAGCTGTTGCAGCTGACTCAAACCATGCTGAATTGCCGCCGGACCTGGGGCGAGAATGTCGCTGGAGGGAATTTCACACACCATGCCATGCTCAGCCTGGCGCACGGCGGGAATCTCCGCCCAGCCGGGCCGGGCCAGCACTTCGTCGGCCTTGAACGCCCGGCCGCACCAGGAGCCGACAATAATGTCGGGCTGGCGGCGTACCACGTCGTCGGGGTCGGCAATCTTGCGCTCGCGCGCGCTGGCTCCCTGGCTGAGTTCGGCAAAGGCGTCTACCCCGCCAGCCAGCTGGATCAGCTCGGACACCCAGCCAATGCCGGTGGTGAGCGGCTCGTTCCATTCTTCAAAGTACACCACGGGCCGCCGCCAGCCGACCAGATCCCACAGCTTGGCCTGGGTGCGCGCCATGTCCAGCCGGGTGTGCAGGGTGATTTCCAGCAGATTGCCCTGTTTTTCCCGCTCCACCAGCGCGGCCAGCACCCGCACCATGCGCAGGATGCCAGACAAGGTGCGCTGATTGAACAGCAGCACTTCCACCCCGGCTTTGGACAGATCCCGGCACAGCTCGGCCTGCAGGCCAGAATAGCCCACCACCAGGTCGGGCTCCACCGCCAGGATGCGCTCCAGCTTGCCCGATGAAAACCCGCTGATTTTGGGCTTTTCCTGGCGTGCGCGCGGTGGATGGACGGTAAAGCCGGAGATTCCGGCAATATGCTCTTCGGCGCCCAAGGCATACAGCGTGTCCACCGCTTCGGTGCACAAGCAGGCAATACGTTGGTAATGGCTCATGACGGATTGGGCCTTTTCCTCATTGAACAGATAGATGAGAACCACGATAGTCAGGTGTGCCGGAGGCAGCCTCCCAGCACCCTGGGCAAGGGCATGGCAG
Organism: Aquaspirillum sp. LM1; assembly: GCF_002002905.1. Lineage (NCBI taxonomy): Bacteria > Pseudomonadati > Pseudomonadota > Betaproteobacteria > Neisseriales > Aquaspirillaceae > Aquaspirillum > Aquaspirillum sp. LM1. The sequence continues at coordinate 1,958,004 of NZ_CP019509.1, forward strand.
GATGTGACACATGCCTATAAAAATGACATTTGGGTTTATTATCCTGCTAAGAATGTCATGGTAATGCATGTTGCGGCCACTGGCTACGTTTTGCCGGGCAAACGTGGCACAGAAGGCCCGCTTTGGGGGAATGCACGGGAAAGTGTGTGTGAAAGCAGCAGCAGAAGCCCGGTCTGCCGGGGTGGCTCCGGCGCATGCCGGCGCGGAAGACGGCCCTGGAAACCCTGGTGCGGGTTGGGCACAATAGCGGGGATTGCCAATTCAGGCCTGAGTATGCGCTCAGGCGCGCCTTTCGATGAACAGGATGTTATGTCTGCCGCCAATCTGCTGTCCCCGTTGCCCACCGCCATGCCGGATGAAATAGTCGATACCCTGCTCCAGCATGCTGCCCTGCGCATCGAGCGGATTGTGTCCAGAGGGCAGCATTCCGCACCGGATTTCTGGTACGACCAGGATCAGGCCGAGTGGGTGTTGCTGATTCAGGGCGCGGCGCGGCTGGAATTTGCCCAGCGCATGGTGTCCTTGCAGGCGGGGGATTATCTGCATATTGCCGCGCATGAAAAACACCGGGTGGACTGGACCGACCCAGAGCAGGACACGGTGTGGCTAGCGGTGTTTTATTGAGCTGGCGCGCACGTCTTCCTGCTGGCGCTTCATAAGCGAAAATTCATTAAGCTGTGTCACAATGGCCAACCATTTGATTTACATGGAAATTATATTGTGACGCATTCCCATTCGTTTGATCCGCGCGAAGAAGCTCCCTCCGCCCTGCGCCAGGCTGCCGCGCAACGCAGCACCTGGGTCAGCGTGGCGGTCAATGTGCTGCTGTCGTCGGTGCAGGTGGTGGTGGGCTTCTGGGCCAATTCCCAGGCGCTGGTGGCCGACGGGATTCATTCCTTGTCGGATCTGGTGTCGGATTTTGTCGTACTGTTTGCCAACCGCCACAGCGCCGCCGAAGCCGACGCCAACCATCCGTATGGCCATGGCCGGTTTGAAACCGCCGCATCGCTGGTGATTGGCATGCTGCTGCTGAGCGTGGGTGCCGGCATGCTGTGGTCTGCCGGGCATAAAATCCAGGACCCCAGCCAGATTCCGGCGGTACACAGCATTGCGCTGTGGGTGGCCGGGCTGGCGCTGGTCTGCAAGGAGCTGCTGTTTCGCTATATGCTGCGGGTGGCCGAGGCAGTGAAATCCAGCATGCTGGTGGCCAATGCCTGGCACGCCCGTTCTGATGCAGCGTCGTCGCTGGTGGTGGGCATCGGCGTGGCGGGCAATCTGCTCGGCTTTAGCTGGCTCGATCCGCTGGCGGCGGCGCTGGTGGGTTTCATGATTGGCCATATGGGCTGGAAATTCAGCTGGTCGGCGCTGTCTGACCTGATGGACCGTGGCCTGAGCGAAGACGAACTGGACGCCATCCGCGCCACGCTAAAGGCCACCCCCGGTGTGCGCGGGGTACACGATCTGCGCACCCGGCGCATGGGCGACCTGGCCATGGTGGACGCCCATTTGCTGGTGGACGGCTATATCAGCGTGTCGGAAGGGCATTATATTGCGGCCATTGCCCGGCAACATGTGCTGCAGGCGCACCGGGTGCTGGATGTGCTGGTACACATCGACCCGGAAGACGACAGCGGCCATTCGGCGCAGATGCTGGCACTGCCGCATCGCCAGCGGATTGAACAGGCGCTGAGCGAGGTGCTGGACGACACCGTGCGCGCCCAGGTGTCGCTCAAGCTGCATTATCTGCATGGTGAAATCGAGCTGGAAGCCGTGCTGGATCCACACGCCTGTCAGAATCAGGCCGAGCGTGAAGCGCTGGCGTATCAGCTGCATGCGCTGACCCACCAGATTGCCGGGCTGGGCCGGGTGCGCGTGCACCATACGCTGGATCTGCCGGCCTTGCCATCGCCCCCCGCCGCACTGGACAATGCCGGGGCGGCGCAGCCTGCGGCAGCGGGGGCATCGCCCAAACCCTGAGCGCAGCGCGCTTGGAGACATCAATTTGATCAGGAATCCAGCATGAGTGTTTCTGTCGGTGGCCAGGAAGCCGCCAGTCTGTTGCAGGATGCCGGTTTTCTGGCGGGCTTGCGCCGTGACCTGCTGCGTTTTGCCCAGCTGTATCTGAACCAGGACACCGACAGCGCCGAAGATGCCGTGCAGGAAGCGCTGCTGGCCGCCAGCCGGGCACCGGAGCGGTTTGCTGGCCGGGCGGCGGTGCGCACCTGGGTGTTTGGCATTCTCAAGCACAAGCTGATTGACGAAATCCGCCGCCAGCGCCGTCGGGTGTACCTGACCCCGCTGGACACTGACGACGACAACGATTTTGACGCCCAGTTTGACGCCAGTGGCCACTGGAATGCCGACGACCGTCCGCCGGTATGGAGCGACCCGGACGCTTCCTTGCAGCAGCGCCAGTTCTGGACCGTATTTGAAGCCTGCCTGACCCATCTGCCCGAGGCCACTGCCAGGGTGTTCATGATGCGCGAGTTTCTTGACCTGGATACCCCGGAAATCTGCACCCATCTGGAAATCACCCCGAATCACTGCTGGGTGATCCTGCACCGGGCGCGCCAGGGGTTGCGCCTGTGCCTGCAAACCCGCTGGTTTGGCGAGGAGGCGGCATGAACTGCAAACACGCCGCCTGGCTGATGTCGCTGCGTCAGGACCGCCCGCTGAAGCTGGGCGAGAACCTGGGCTTGCGCCTGCACCTGAGCTACTGCCCCGGCTGCCGGGCCTACCGCCAGCAGCTGGATTTTTTACAGCGCGCCTGCCGGGCGTTCACGCCACCGGAATCGACCGAAGCGCCCCCCTCTGACACCGACACGCCGTCCTCGCGCTGAATGGGCGTTGCCCAGGCGGGTTTACAGATCCTTGCCCGAACGCCAGATCGACGCCATCAGCCACAGGCTGTTGAGAAACGCCACCACAAACCCCAGAAACCCGAGCATGGGCAGGCCAAACAGCATCGGCCCGGCTTTCACCGTCATCACAATCGACGAGCCAATAATCAGGCAGCCGGTGACAATGCCCAGGGTCAGACGGTTGGCGCTTTTGTCCAGTTGCTGGCCAAAGTGGTCCAGCCGCTTGACGTCGATGTCAATGCGAAACTTGCCCCGGCGCACTTCCTTGGCAAACCGCGACAAGTCCTTGGGCAGGCCGCCCACCATGCCCAGCAGGTCCATCAGCGTGCGCCCGCCTTTTTCCAGCAGGGTGGCCGGGGTATAGCGGTCGATGATGATCTTGCGCACAAACGGCGTCAGGTGCTCCACCATCTGGAACGACGGGTTGATCTGCCGGGCAAAGCCTTCCAGGGTGATCAGCGCCTTGAACAGCATCGACAAGTCCGATGGCAGCATGATCGAGTGGTCGCGCATCAGCGCCATCACGTCGTTGATCAGTTGCGACAGGTTCAGGTCTTTCAGCTGCACCTGATCGTACTGAAACAAAAACTCGCCGATATCGGCCTGCAGAATGGCTTCATCCACCGCCTCGCTGCCGGTCCATTCCAGCAGCACCTCCAGAATGCCGCGCTCATTGCGCCGTGACAACGCCGCCAGCAAGTCCACCAGCTCGTCGCGCCGGCTGGCCGACAGGCGGCCCACCATGCCAAAGTCGATAAACACAATGCGGTTGTCGGGCAGGAAAAATACATTGCCAGGGTGGGGGTCGGCGTGAAAAAACCCGTCGAGCAGAATCATTTTCAGCACCGCATCGGCCCCGCGCGAGGCCAGCAGGGTGCGGTCCAGCCCGGCAGCGTCAGCCAGGTCCAGCCGGCTGGCCGGAATGCCTTCGATAAAGTCCTGCACATTCAGCCGGGCGTGGGTCAGCTCCCAGTACACCTTGGGCACCACAATCACCGGGTCGTGGGCAAAATGCTGGGCAAAGCGCTCCATATTGCGCGCTTCGGCAGCCAGATCGAGCTCGCGGCGCAGCGATTTGGCAAACTGATTGATCATTTCCCCCGGCTGATAGCGCCGAACGTCGGGAAATTCCAGCTCCACCAAGTAGGCCAGGTGCGACAGGATACGCAAGTCGGCCTCGATGGTTTCGGCAATGCCAGGCCGGCGCAACTTGACCGCCACCGGCGTGCCATCGTGCAGGCGGGCGCGGTGTACCTGGGCAATCGAGGCGCTGCCAATCGGGGTGTAGTCAAACTCGGCAAACACCGTGTGCGGGTCGCCATTGAGCTGCTTGGCCAGCCACGGCAGCAGCACCGCTTCTGGCAGCGGCGGGACATCGGTTTGCAGTTTTTCAAATTCGGCAATCCAGTCAGGCGGAAACACGTCCACCCGGGTGGATAAAATCTGCCCGAACTTGATAAAGGTAGGGCCAAGCTCCTCAAAGGCCCGGCGCACCCGCACCGGGGTTTCGATAAATTCTTCCGGATCGGGCAAGGGCACGCGCAGCCATTCGGTGGCGCGCTCCATGGCCTTGGGCAGTTTCAGCCGCTGGGCAAACTCGCCCAGGCCGTGGCGGATCAAAATGGCGCTGATTTCGCGCAGGCGCGGCAGGTCGCGCATGGCGACCAAGGTTTCTTTCAACATGAAAACATTCCCGCCCAATACAGGCGATAGACCGGCAACAGCATGGACAACGCGGCTTTACAGCGCAGACATCCTTCGATTAGAGTGCAGTCTATGAAATTGACCGTCCGCACGCTAGCCCTGCTGTGTGCCCTTCTCATGCCAGTCGCGTATGCGGCACCCGACACCGAGGCTGAACCTACCGGAAAATCCGGTCGGACGCCTGCGGCTGCCGACGCCCCGCATGTATCAGCGCCGGGTGAAGGGGCCGTGGGGGATCTGATTCTGCAAGCTGTCAGCCTGATGGGGATTGCTTACCGCTTTGGCGGCAACACCCCGGTCAACGGCTTTGATTGCAGTGGCTTCATTCGCTATATTTTTCAGTCTGCCGGGGTAAATCTGCCGCGCAGCGCCGCCGAGCAGGCCCAGGTGGGCCATCCGGTCAGCCGCGATGAGCTCAAGCCCGGCGATGTGCTGTTTTTCAACACCCGTGGCTTCAATTACTCACACAACGGGTTGTATCTGGGCAATGGCCGCTTTATCCACGCCCCGCGCACCGGCAAGAACATTGAAATCGCCAGCCTGAGCGCCAGCTACTGGAGTGGCCGCTTCAATGGTGCCCGGCGCATGGCCAAGGGCGCTGGCGGTGTGGTGCCGCGTGGCATCAGCGACGACATCAAACGCGCCGAAAGCCTGCCACGCAAGCCCCAGCCGGATGAAGCCGGATCGGGCACACTGGCCGACGCTGGTGCAGCCGCCCTGCTGGGCGGTGGCGTGGCGGCATTGACCAGTGGCAACCGCGTGCACGCCACGCTGGGCCGCGACCGTGAGCCGGTGGTGAAGGTGCCGGTGCTGTCTGCTGCGTGCAAGAGCAGCCGCAACGCCCGCACCGCCAAGTGCAAGGCAGAAAAGCTGACGATTGCCAAGGCCGAAAAGCAAGCGGCCAAGGCCGGGAAAAACGCCAAGGGCAGCCAATACACGCTGAAAGCCGGCAAGGCTGAATCGGGCAAGACGCTGAAAGGCAAAAGCCGCGATAAAGCCAGCAGCAAGGCCAACAGCAAGTATCGCGCCGCCAGCAGCAGCAAGGGCAAGGCGGCAGTGAAACCTTCTCACAAGAAAAAGCGATGAGCACGATGACCTTTCCCGTCTGGTGTGACCCGGACGGCCAGCCGGTGGCCTGTGTCGAAAAGATCAAGGTCATGCACGAAAATCTGGAAGAGCTGCGCCAGATGGCCCAGGATGCGCTGGAAGACGCCATCCTGATGGGCTGCGACGAGCACCAGGTACGCGCCTTCATGGTGGGCCTGATGCAGGGGCTGGAAAACCCGTATCAGGCCTGAGCAGGGTCAGCCCTTGCTCTTGGGACGCGCGGATGAATTCAGCAAAATTGTTTTTGCTGAATTCATCCGCGCCCTCTACCCCGCCGCCAGCCGGTAGCCCACCCCGGTTGCAGTGAGCAAAAACGCCGGGCGGGCGGGGGTGGCTTCCAGTTTCTGGCGCAGGTGGGCCATGTAAATGCGCAGATAGTGGCTGTGCTCCACCGCATTGGGCCCCCATACCGCCTTGAGTAGGTGGCGGTGGGTCAGCACCTTGCCGCGTTCGGCAATCAGCGCGCCCAGCAGGCGGTATTCCAGCTGGGTGAGGTGAACCGGCTCGCCGTTGCGGGTGACCTGGCGGGTGCGCAGGTCCACGCTGACCTGGTCGCCCAGGGTGACCACGCTGCTGGCCGGGCTGGCGTCGCCAGGGCGGCGGCGCAGCAGGGCGCGTACCCGCGCCTGCAGCTCGCCCACGCCAAACGGCTTGGTCAGGTAATCATCAGCACCCGCATCCAGCGCCAGGATTTTATCGCTTTCATCCACCCGCGCCGACAGCACCAGCACCGGCACGTCGCTCCAGCCGCGCACATCGCGCAACAGATCAACACCATCGCCATCGGGCAGGCCCAAATCCAGAATCAGCAGGTCGGGCTGGCGCGCGCCGGCCTCCACCAGGCCGCGCGCCAGGGTGTCGGCCTCATGCACGCGGTGGCCCTGTTCTTCCAGCGCCAGCCGGACAAAGCGGCGGATGGCGGCGTCGTCTTCAATCAGCAGCAGGGTGGCAGGGGTCATCGGGGCAGTTCTCCGGGTCAAAATCCAGCACTGGGGCATCGGTCAGCGGCAGCCACAAGGTAAAGCACGCGCCGCCCTGTGGCCGGTTGGCGGCAGCCAGGCGGCCATGGTGAACCTCGGCAATGGTGCGGCAAATGGCCAGGCCCAGCCCCACGCCGCTGATGCTGGATTCACGCTCGCCGCGACTGAACGCCTCAAACAACCGGGCCGGGTCGCCGCCGGGCAGGCCGGGGCCGTGGTCGGCCACCCGCAGCACAATCCAGTTGTCCTCACGGGCGACAGACAGGCAGATCGGGCTGCCGGATGGGCTGTATTTGCTGGCATTATCCACCAGATTGACCAGCAGGCGCTCCAGCAGCAGCGGGTCGCCGTACAGCAGCGGGCAATCGGCGGCCACGTCGATCTCCACCGGGTGGGCATCCAGGCTGCTGCCCAGCGCGGCCAGGGCGCTGCCGATCAGCTCGTCGGCGGGCAGCCAGTCCTGGCGCAGGGTAACGCCGCCGGCTTGCAGTCGGGCCATTTCCAGCAGATTGGTCACCAGCCGGGCCATGCGCCGGCTGTCGTCCAGCAGCAGGCCGGCCTGCTCGGCTTCCGGGCGCTGGGCGCGGCGCAAGCTATTGCACAGGGTTTCTGCGTTACCGGACAAGGCGGTCAGCGGGGTGCGCAGGTCGTGCGACAGCGCCGCCAGCAAGGAATGACGCAGGCGTTCGGACTCCATCGCCACCAGGGTGTGCTGGGCCACGTCGATATAGTGCAGCCGCTCCAGGGTTTGCGCCGCCAGCGCGGCCACCGCCTCGCACAGCCGGCGGTTGTCCGGGTCGGCCAGCTGGGCCGGGTCGGGCAGGGCAATCACCAGCACGCCACGGGTGCGCATGGGCGCTTTCAGCGGCAGATACAGGCACGGCGCGGTGGGCAGGGTGTGGGTGGCCTGACCGGCGGCTTCGGTGTGGTCGTAGCTCCAGCGCACAATCGCCGGATCGCCTTCCGGATTGAGCGTGGCATGCGGCTGCAGCGGGCCATCGTCGGCGTCGGGCAGCCACAGGCTGACGCGGGCGTCCAGGCTGCTGTGCAAAAACCGCGTGGTGATGTCGCTGACCTGCTCGGCCAGCAGCGCCGAGCCCAGCGCCCTGGCCATTTCGTACAGGGTGCGGGTGTGCGCCTCGCGCTGGCGGGCGCGGGCGGCGCTGTGTTGCTGGCTGGCCACCAACTGCCCGGCCACCAGGCCGACAATCAGCATCACGGCAAAGGTAATCAGGTATTCGACGTCGGACACCGCAAACGACAAATGCGGCTGGACAAAGAAAAAATCGAACAACGCCACCGACAGCACCGCGCTAAGCGCTGCCGGGCCACGGCCATGGCGCACCGCCACCCACAGCACGCCCAGCAGGTAAAACATCACCAGATTGGTCGGGTCGAGCACCCCGCGCAGGGGCAGCGCCAGCAGGGTGATGGCCGCGCACAGCAGAGCGGCGGCCAGGCTGCCCTGCCAGCCCAGCGGCGGCAGGGCAGCCGTGGGCAGCCAGCGCCGCCGGCGCGGCGCAGCCTGCGCCAGCCACAGCACGTTCAGCTCCGGTGCCTGCCGGGCCATCGCCTGCGCCAGCCGGGCCTGGCCAGCGCCCAGCGCCAGCAGTGACAGATTATGCCGCCGGGCGTAGTCAGCCAGCAGCGAAGCGGCGCTGGGGCCGGACAGCACCAGCGTGGTGGCACCTTGCTCCGCCGCACGCGACAACGCCGCCAGCGCCTGGGCCCGCGTCCGGGTGTCGCCATGACCGTCGTCCACCCATACCATATGCCAGGGGGCGGCCAGCGCCCGGCTCAGGCGCAGGCATTGGCGAATGGCGTCGTCGCAGCCATCGGCGGGTAAATGTAGCAACAGACCAAACGAGGTGTCCCACACCGGTGGGCGGCTTTGCACCGCGCGCTGGGCGCGCATCTGGCCGTCCACCCGGTCGGCCAGCCGGCGCAGCGCCAGTTCGCGCAGGGCAATCAGATTGCCCTTGCGAAAAAAATGCCCGGCGGCACGCTCGGCCACCTCGGGCAGGTACACCTTGCCGGCAGCCAGCCGCTGCAGCAGGTCGTCTGGCGGCAGGTCCACCAGCTGCACTTCGTCGGCATGGTCAAATACCGCATCCGGCACGGTTTCGCTGACCGCCACGCCCGTTACCCGGCTGACCACATCGTTCAGGCTGTCCAGATGCTGCACATTCATTGCGCTGTACACGTCAATGCCGGCAGCCAGCAGCTCTTCCACGTCCTGCCAGCGTTTGGGGTGGCGGCTGCCGGAGACATTGCTGTGCGGCAGCTCGTCCACCACCACCAGCGCCGGCTGGCGGGCCAGCACCGCGTCCAGGTCAAATTCGGCCAGGGTTTTGCCGCGATGTGCCAGCGCCTTGCGCGGCAGGGTTGCCAGGCCGGCCAGCATGGCCTCGGTGTCGGCGCGGCCATGGGTGTCCACCCAGCCAATCAGCACATCCAGCCCCTGGGCGTGCTTGGCCTGCGCTTCGGCCAGCATGGCGTAGGTTTTGCCCACGCCGGGGGCGGCACCAAAAAACAGCTTGAGCCGCCCACGCCGGCGCGGCAGCGCGGCCAGCAGGGCGTCTGGGTCCGGGCGCGGCGCATCACTCACACTCATGGCTGCCCCAGCATCTGGTTAAGTGCCAGCACATTTACCCGGCGCAAGCTGGGGTTGCCGTCGTCAAACCAGGCGGTTTCGGCCAGCTGGCGCACCTGTCCGGCCAGATGAACCGGATCCAGCCCGCGCGCTTGTGCCACCCTGGGCACCTGATACAAAGCGGCGGCCAGGCTGATATGCGGGTCCAGCCCGCTGGCCGATGCGGTCAGCAGATCCAGCGGCACCGGGCCGGCAGGCACCGGCCCCGCCGCCCGCAGTGCCGCGATGCGCGCCGTCACGGCCTGAGCCAGTTCCGGATGGCTGGGGCCCCAGTTGCTGCCCCCGGAGGCCATGGCCTGATACGGCTGTTCCGCCGTGGCGGATGGACGCCCCCAGAACCAATGCGGCTGGGTAAACGACTGGCCAATCAGGCTGGAGCCGATCACCCGGCCATTGGTCTGCACCAGGCTGCCATTGGCCTGGTGGGGAAACAGGCTTTGCGCCAGGGCAGTGACCAGCAGCGGATAAGCCAGCCCGAGCACAAGGCTAAGCAGCGCCAGCACGCGCAGGGCGGGAGAACACACAGCCAGAAATGGTGTAGGGGACATGATGGTTTCCTTGTGAAAGTCAATGCAGTGCAGCATGCAGCCTGGCTGCGCCAGGCTACACCCAGCCCAGCAGGGTGAGCAGCAGGTCGATGGCCTTGATGCCGACAAACGGCAGCAGCAGCCCGCCCACGCCATATACCAGCAGATTGCGCCGCAGCAGGGCTGCTGCGCCCAGCGCCCGGTAGCGCACGCCCTTCAGCGCCAGCGGAATCAGCGCGATGATGATCAGCGCATTGAACATCACCGCCGACAGCAAGGCCGACGCCGGGCTGCTCAGGCCCATGACATTGAGCAGGTTCAGCTGCGGATAGGTGGCGGCAAACGCCGCCGGGATGATGGCAAAGTATTTGGCCACATCGTTGGCCAGGCTGAAGGTGGTCAGCGCGCCACGGGTCATCAGCATCTGCTTGCCGATTTCCACCACTTCGATCAGCTTGGTCGGGCTGGAATCCAGATCGACCATATTGGCGGCTTCGCGGGCGGCCTGGGTGCCGCTATTCATTGCCACCGCCACGTCGGCCTGCGCCAGCGCCGGAGCGTCGTTGGTGCCGTCGCCGGTCATCGCCACCAGCTGGCCGCGTTTCTGGTAGTCGCGGATCATCGCCAGCTTGGCTTCCGGGGTGGCTTCGGCCAGAAAATCATCCACGCCGGCCTCGGCAGCAATTGCCGCTGCCGTCAGCCGGTTGTCGCCGGTAATCATCACCGTGCGGATGCCCATCTGGCGCAGCTGGGCAAAGCGTTCGCGAATGCCTGGCTTGACCACGTCTTTCAGCTCGATCACGCCCAGCGCCTGCGCGCCTTCGGCCACCACCAGCGGGGTGCTGCCCCGGCTGGCCACGCTGTCCACCTGCTGCTGCAGCGCCGGGCTGAACTGGCCGCCGGCCATTTCCACCTGACGGCGGATGGCATCTGCCGCGCCCTTGCGGATCTGCCGGCCTGCCACATTCACCCCGGACATGCGCGACTGCGCGGTAAACGGCACAAAGCTGCTGTCGGCGGGGGTGTCACCGCGTTGCAGTGCGGCGAGCATGCCGCTGTCGGCAGCGCGGGTCAGTTGCGCCGCCAGCGCCACCAGGCTTTTGCCTTCTGGCGTATCGTCGGCCAGCGACGCCAGCCAGGCGGCTTCGGCCAGTTGTTGCTGGCTGACGCCGGCGGCCGGCAGCAGCGCCGACGCCTGCCGGTTGCCAAAGGTGATGGTACCGGTCTTGTCCAGCAGCAGCACGTCCACATCGCCTGCGGCTTCCACTGCCCGGCCTGAGGTGGCAATCACATTGGCCGCCATCAACCGGCTCATCCCGGCCACGCCAATCGCCGACAGCAAGCCGCCAATGGTGGTGGGAATCAGGCAGACCAGCAGCGCCAGCAACACCGGCAGCGACACCACGTCGCCGCTGCCGGCGGCGTTGACGCTGTACAGTGAAAACGGCAGCAAGGTGACGGTAACCAGCAAAAAGATCAGGGTCAGCGCCAGCAGCAGGATGGTCAGCGCCACTTCATTGGGGGTTTTGCCGCGCTTGGCCCCTTCCACCATGGCAATCATCCGGTCGATGAAGGTTTCGCCAGGGTTGACGGTAGCGCGCACCACCATCCAGTCGGACAGCACGCGGGTGCCGCCGGTCACCGAGCTGAAGTCGCCGCCCGATTCGCGTATCACGGGCGCGGACTCGCCGGTAATGGCGGATTCATCCACCGAGGCGATGCCTTCAATCACCTCGCCATCGCAGGGAATGGTCTCGCCAGCCTGCACCAGCACCACATCGCCCTTGCGCAGGTCGGACGATTCCACCGTGCTGAAGGCAGCCCCATAGCGCTGGGGTGCCGCCAGCTTTTTGGCCCACGCCGCTTTTTTCAGGCCCTTCAGGCTGGCGGCCTGCGCCTTGCTGCGCCCTTCGGCCAGCGCTTCGGCAAAGTTGGCAAACAGCACGGTGAACCACAGCCACACGGCAATGCTGCCGGTCAGCCAGGCCGGGCTGTCGCCGTGGCCCAGCAGCGCCTGCACCCACAAGGCGCTGCACAGCAGGCTGCCCAGATAGACCACGGCCATCACCGGATTGCGCAGTTGGGCGCGCAGCGACAGTTTCTTGCCGGCCTCCCACAGCGCCGGGCGCAATAGCTGCGGGTCGAGCAGCGGCAGGGTGAGTTTTTTCTCGGACATATGCGTTCTCCTTGCCCTGGTCATTGCCACAGGGTCAGATGTTCAACCACGGGCCCCAGGGCCAGCGCGGGCAGGTAGGTGAGTGCGCCCACCAGCAATACACTGCCAATCAGCAGGCCAATGAACAGCCCGCCGTGGGTGGGCATGCTGCCCAGCGAAGGCGGCAGGGTTTTCTTGGCTGCCAGCGAGCCGGCCAGCGCCAGTACCGGCACGATCACGGCAAAACGCCCCAGCCACATCACCCCACCCAGCAAACCGTTATAAAACGGGGTGTTGGCCGACAGCCCGGCAAAGGCGCTGCCATTGTTGTTGGCTGCCGACGACAGCGCATAGAGGATTTCCGAAAACCCGTGCGCGCCGCCATTGGCCAGCCCGGCCAGGCCAGCGGGGCTGACCACCGCCAGCGCCGCGCCCAGCAACACCAGCATCGGCGTGACCAGAATCACCAGCGCCACCATCTTCATCTCGAAGGCCTCGATTTTCTTGCCCAGATATTCCGGCGTGCGCCCCACCATCAGCCCGGCGACAAACACCGCCAGCAGCGCAAACACCAGCATGCCGTACAAGCCAGACCCCACCCCACCAAACACCACTTCACCCAACTGCATCAACCACATGGGCACCATGCCGCCCAGCGGGGTAAACGAATCGTGCATGGCGTTCACCGCCCCGCAGCTGGCCGCCGTGGTCACCGCGGCAAACAGGCTGCTGCCGGCCATGCCAAAGCGCAGGTCCTTGCCTTCCAGATTGCCCATCAAGCCATCTGCGCCCAGCGCGGTCAGCCGTGGGTTGCCCTGTGCCTCGAACAGCGCCACCGCGCAGGCGGCCAGCACAAACAGCACGCTCATGGCCAGATACAGCGCCCAGCCCTGGCGACGGTCGCCCACCACCCGGCCAAACGCATGACACAGCCCCGCCGGAATCAAGAAGATCGCCAGCATCTGCAGCAGATTGCTCAGCTCGCCGGGGTTTTCAAACGGGTGCGCTGAATTGGCGTTGAAAAAACCACCGCCATTGGTGCCCAGCAGCTTGATCGCCTCCTGCGACGCCACCGGCCCCAGCGCCAGGGTTTGGGTGCCGCCGGCCAGCGGATGCACGGTCAGCGCCGGGTCCAGGGTTTGCACCACGCCCAGGCTGACCAGCACCAGCGCCAGCAGCAAGGATAAAGGCAGCAGCACGTACACGCTGATGCGCAGCACATCCACCCAGAAATTGCCCAGATCGGCGCTTTCCCGCCGGGCAAAGCCGCGCATCAGCGCAAACGCCACGGCAATGCCGCTGGCTGCCGACAAAAAGTTTTGCACCGCCAGCCCGAGCATCTGGGTCAGATAGCTCATGGTGGTTTCGCCGGCATAACCTTGCCAGTTGGTATTGCTGACAAAACTGATGGCGGTATTGAACGCCGAGCCGGCTTCCACCGCACCCAGCCCCTGCGGGTTGAATGGCAAGCTGCCTTGCAGCCGTTGCAGCGCATACAGCAGCACCGCGCCCAGCAGGCTGAACACCAGCAGCGCCAGCGCATAGTCACGCCAGTTCATTGGCCGGGGGCGAATCCCGGCCAGCCGCAACAGTGCGGCGTCCAGCGTCTGCCAGCGCGCCGGCAACTGCTCGGTGGCCAGCGGGGCCAGCCACGCCCCCATCGGGCGCACGCTCAGGCTCAGCAACAGCATGAACAGCGCCAGCAACCAGAAAAATGCGGTCATCATCCGATTTCCTCCGCATTCAGCAAGGCATACACCAGCCAGGCCGCCAGGCCCAGCGCCAGCCCTGCAGCCATCCAGGTCAGTAGCGTCATCGCGCCCCCTTGCGCCGCAGCGCGGCATACGCCCACACCAGGCCGTGCGTGGCGGCATACAGCGCCAGCAGGCTGGTCAGGCACAGCAGATCATTCATGGAAAACTCCCGGTCGGAAACACGCTGTCACTTTAGGCAGGGCGGTGTAAAGACGGGATCAAGATTGGGGTGGGGCGTATAAAAAAGCTGTAAAAAAGCGCGGCGTGATGCGGCGTGATTCAGCAAGGCCGCTTTGGCAAAACAGCAACCCCGCCCAATGCATCGCATTGGGCGGGGTTGCTGTTTTTATCGGGATGTGGGGTGTTCAGGGCTTACGCAATCACCACAAAAAACCGATCAGCGCCCTGCTGCTGCGCCCGGCCCCTGTGCCGATGGGCGGCCAAACCAGTAGCCCTGCAGTTCGTCCACCCCCAGCAGAGCCAGCGCGCTGGCCTGTGCGGCAGACTCGATGCCTTCGGCAATCACCCGCAGGCCAAAGCGATGGGCAATCAGCACCGCGCCTTCAATCACTGCCAGGGAATGCACATCGCCGGACAGGGCAAAGCTCTTGTCGATCTTGATGGCATGCACCGGAAATTCGCGCAGGCGCGACAGCGACGAATAGCCGGTGCCAAAGTCGTCAATGTGAATCTCCACGCCCAGCTGATGCAGGGCGTGCAGGCTGGTCAGCGCCTGCTGCAGGTGTTGCGCGTCGAGCACACTCTCGGTCACTTCGATCACCAGCCGCACTGCCGGCAAGCCGGATTGCGCCAGCGCAGCGCTGACTTCGGCGCAAAAATCCGCCCTGACCAACTGCCTGATCGAGGTGTTGACGGCAACCTTGGCTGGCGTCGGGCCGGGCCAGCCGGCGGCAGTCTGACAGGCCTGGTGCAGCACCCAGTGGCCCAGGGCGACAATATGGTCGGTTTCTTCCGCCAGCAGGATGAATTCTTCCGGCGACACTGGGCCCAGGCCAGCGCAATGCCAGCGCAGCAAGGCTTCGTAGGCCACCGGCACGCCGCTGTGGGCGCAGACAATCGGCTGAAACAGCAGGTGCAGCGAACCGTCCTGGTGGGCGGTGTTCAGCGCCACACTGAGCGCCAGTTTGCGCTGCTGCCGGGTGGCCAGTTCGTCGCGGTAGCCCTCCACCCGCCCACGCCCCAGCCGCTTGGCTTCCGAGGTAGCCAGGTCGGCGCAACTGATGGCGGTTTTCAGGGTCAGGGCCGGGTCAATCGGGTGCAGGGCCACGCCGATGCTGGCCCCCAGATGCAGATGATGGCCGCCAATCACACAGGGCTCGGCCAGCCGCGCCTGCACGGCGCGGGCCACCTGCTGCATGGCCAGCGCCGAAGGCGCATCGCATACCAGACATAAAATGAATTCGTCGCCGCCCCAGCGGCTGACCAGATGCAGCCGGGCGTGACACTGGCTGGCCAGCGTCTGCGCCACCTGCTGCAGGCGTTGGCCCACCTCCTGCAAGACCAGGTCGCCCCAGTCGTGGCTCAGGCCATCGTTGATCTGCTTGAAGCGGTCGAGGTCGATAAACAGCGTGGCCAGGCTGGCCGCCTGATGCGCTTGCACGGAGGCTTCGGCAAACAGGATGCCGCGCCGGTTGAGCAGGCCGGTGAGCAGGTCGTGGTGGGCAATCTGGTGCAGTTCGCGGGTGCGCTCGGCCACCCGTTCCTCCAGATGGCTGTTGGTTTTCAGCACCTGTTCGGTTTTGGCCGACAGCGCCTGCACCAGCGCTTCCTTGTCCCGCGCCAGTGCAATGGAACGCACCAGCAGCAGGTGGTTATGGTGGTGGCTGCTGACCATCACCCAGGCAAACATTCCGCCCAGCACGGTGAGCATCAGCGATGCTGCGCCGCCGTGGGCAAGAATCTGCACGCAGGCCGGCACAATCAGCAGCAGCACATACAGCTTGCCAGTCACCCGCATCGGTGCCAGCGTGCCGGTGGCACCACCGGCCAGCGCCGACAGAATCACCAGAATGGCAAACTGCTGCGCGCCCACAAAAAACGGCATGCCCCACCAGCCCAGCGCGCCCCAGCTGGCCCCGGCCAGCAGCACGGCCAGATGGTGCAGCCGCACCTGACCGCGCGGCGGCGGGGTACCGGGCTGACGGCGCTGCACCTGCTTGCAGTGCAGATAAAACACAAAGCGCGCGGTGGTCAGCGCCAGCGACGCCATCGCCCAGGTTTTGAACCAGGGCGGCGCATTGGTTTGCAGAATCAGCGCAGCAGCAACAATCGCCACCAGATTGACCAGCAGCCCCTTGAGGTGATGGTGCAGGGTTTCCCGCCAGAGTTCAGTGCTGCAAGCCAACATGATGGCGCTACCTTGGGTCAGCCGACTGCAAGAGGGCCATGCCGGCGCTGATCCCGTCATGCCCCCGCCTGTGGCCGCCCGCCACCCGGTCTTGGCCCGGCAGACAGGGGGAATGGGCAGCCGGCGGGAATGGGGTAAACCACAATTATCCGACGCGCCTTATATCACCGTTCTTCAGGGCGGTGACAGATAGGTGATAGATATAAGGCGCGGACGCCGCAGGCGTCCTGTCGTTGAGAAACACCCTCAATAATGAACGCATGCCGAACGGCGAGCAACAGCCCAACACGCGCCGCTTCGCCGCATCGGCAACATCCGCAAAGACTTCCTGCACCAGGCGACCAACGCAATCAGCCAAAACCACGCGATTGTCTGCCTCGAAGACCTGAAGGTGCGGGCGATGTCGAAGTCTGCGGCGGGCGATGCCGACCAGCCGGGCAGGAACGTGCGGGCAAAATGTGGCGTAATCCATCCCTAAGGATGCGCTGATTTATTCAGACAAACCGTTTTTGCCAAAAACAAAACCCAGTAAAATCAAAAACCTGGATTCCCGCCTTCGCGGGAATGACAATTTTTTCAGCGTATCCCTAACGATCCAGCCAGCGTACCAGCTCATCCACCGTCAGCCGGGGCAGGTGGTGCTGTTCAGCGTAGGCATCCAGCTCGGCACCACGCATCATGCTGCCATCCGGGTTCATCAGCTCGCACAATACCCCGGCAGGACTGAACCCAGCCAGTTGCGCCAGCGCCACGGCTGCCTCGGTGTGGCCGCGCCGCTCGCGCACCCCGCCGGGGCGGGCCACCAGCGGGTAGACATGACCCGGGCGGGCCAGATGCTCGGGCCGGGCGTCGGGTGCAATGGCGGCGCGGATGGTGGTGACCCGATCCTGCGCCGACACGCCCGTGCTTACCCCTTCTGCCGCTTCAATGCTGACGGTAAACGCCGTGCCATAGCGGCTGCGGTTGTCTGCCACCATCGGTGGCAGGGCCAGCCGTTCGGCATGTTCCGGGGTCAGGCACAGGCAGACAATGCCGCTGCAATCGCGGATCAGCCGGGCCATTTCTGCCACGCTAAGCGCATCGGCGGCCAGAATCAGATCGGCTTCGTTTTCGCGGTCGTCGTCATCACTGACCACCACCGGCAGGCCACGCCGCAACGCCGCCAGGGCGGCATCCATGCGCAGGGAGAGTAATTCAACAGGAGAATTCATGGGAACGGTCCTCAAAAATGGTTCATGAGAAACACGTCACCGGGCAGAAAAGCGGGCCATGGCTGGCCCGTCGGCGGGCAACGAGCGCGCACGCCAACCCTCCCGGCTGCCTTGAGCAGGCCGGGAGGCATCATCTTCTTTCATCCGGACTATCACCGTCGGCTCTGGCATCGCACCAGATCTGCTGACCTTTCGCCAAGGCGGCGAAAGCGCTCGCGGGCTCGGCCCGAAGGCCATACCGCCGGTGGGGAATTACACCCCGCCCCGAAGACGCAGCAGCAGCCTGGCCAAGTGTCGGCACAGGCTGCTGCGGGCCAGAGTATAGCGTGGCAAAACCGGCTTGTCGCCTCAGCGTCGCCCCGCTTTGGGGGGTGACAGCGCTGGCGCTTGATCTGGCTGCCGTCTTGCCTCTGCGCTGGCCGCCCATGCCATTGCTGTTTTGATTGAGGCCTGCGCCCCTGCCGCCGCTTGTGCCCGGCGGCAAAATGGGCAAGAATCCTGCCATTGTCTTTTTTACCCCTGTGGATTGCCTGCTGTCATGACTGCGTATCCGAACACCCTGCGATGGCGTTGCCCGTCCGACTCCCATCCCGTCTGATTTTAACTGTTGTTGTTCGGAGCCCTGTCATGCTGACCCAAGCCGAATTCGACGCGCTGGCGCGTCAAGGTTTTAACCGCATTCCCGTGATTCTTTCCCTGTTTGCCGACCTGGACACCCCGCTGTCGGTCTACCTGAAGCTGGCCAACCAGCCGTATTCCTATCTGCTGGAATCGGTGGTCGGCGGCGAGCGCTTTGGCCGTTATTCCTTTATCGGCCTGCCCGCCGCCACCCGCTTGCGCGTCAATGGCCTGCGCGTGCAGGTGGAGCACGGCGACCGCGTGGTGGAAACCCACGAAGGCGACCCGCTGGGCTTTATCGAGGCCTTTCAGGCGCGCTTTTCCACGCCGCCGCACGAAGGCTTGCCGCGTTTTGCCGGCGGCCTGGTCGGCTATTTTGGTTACGAAACCATCAAGCTGATCGAGAAAAAACTCGCCGCCCGCCCGGCCAAGCCCGACCCGATCGGCACCCCGGACATCCTGCTGATGCAATCCGAAGAGCTGGCGGTGGTGGACAATCTGTCCGGCAAGCTGTATCTGATTGTGTACGCCGACCCGGCAGTGCCCAATGCCTACGCCAAGGCGCAAACCCGGCTGGCCCAGCTGCGCACCCTGCTGCGCCAGCCCGCGCCGTTGCCGCTGCAGGGGCCGGTGCCACGCAGCGAAGCCGTGTCGGAATTTGGCGAGCAGCCGTTCAAAAACGCGGTGCTGCGCGCCAAGGACTACATTGTTGACGGCGATATCATGCAGGTGGTGCTGAGCCAGCGCATGCAAATGCCGTTTAGCGAACCGCCGCTGTCGCTGTACCGCGCACTGCGCAGCCTGAACCCGTCGCCGTATATGTTTTTCTATCATTTCGACGACTTCCATGTGGTCGGCTCATCGCCAGAAATCCTGGTGCGCCAGGAAAACCAGACCGTCACCGTGCGCCCGATTGCCGGCACCCGCCCACGCGGCCAGACCCGCCTGGAAGATGAAGCGCTGGCCGAAGACCTGCTGGCCGACCCGAAGGAAATTGCCGAACATGTGATGCTGATGGACCTGGGCCGTAACGATGTGGGTCGGGTGGCCGACGTTGGCTCGGTGAAGATTACCGAAAACATGATCATCGAGCGCTACTCGCATGTGATGCATATTGTCTCCAGTGTGGAAGGCCGGCTGCGCCAGGGCATGAGCAATCTGGACGTACTGCGCGCCACCTTTCCGGCAGGCACGCTGTCTGGCGCGGCCAAAGTGCGGGCAATGGAGATCATCGACGAGCTGGAGCCCAGCAAGCGCGGCGTGTATGGCGGCGCGGTGGGCTATCTGGGTTTTAACGGCGATATGGACCTGGCCATCGCCATCCGCACGGCGGTGATCAAGGATCACACCTTGTACGTGCAGGCAGGTGCCGGGATTGTGGCCGACTCGCAAACCGAAGCCGAATGGCAGGAAACCCGCAACAAGGCGCGCGCGGTGATTCGTGCGGCTGAGCTGGTGCAGCAGGGGTTGGATGCGGAGTAATAATGGTTGTGGCGCTGGGGATGCGGAGGTGCGTGTATTCCCAGCGCTGACCAAGGCGCTGGCGTGAATATATTCATTCGACTTAAACCTACACTGATTTTTCAGCCCGATATGGTGCAATGCCTTGTGTGGTGGCGTGGGTTTGTTAGGGATACGCTGAAAAAATCGTCATTCCCGCGAAGGCGGGAATCCAGGTTGTTGATTTTGCTAGGTTTTGATTTTGGCAAACACGATTTTTCTGAATAAATCAGCGCATCCTTAAGTTGTTGTTTGCTGATTTGTCCAACAATTTCATCAAAAGTGATCTATCTTGGCAAAACGGTAGGTTGCTGTATATTATTGGCTTATACGAAAGTCATCTAAGCCAATTAAGACGACAGTTGTCGTCTATTACAAGTTAGGCTTCAGAAATTCTACGATGTACGCCTAGCAATATCGAAAACCCCAGGGAGATCCAATGAATATTATCAAGCGTGTCACTTTAGTTGCGGCGATTGCTGCTAGTACACCTACATTCGCACAGCTTGCAGGAGTTTCCGTACAGGAGATTAACCGAGGCGTCTTGAAGGCAGCGACTAATTATGCGAACGGTATTTCTTGTGTTGACGCTCCCGCGACAGCCAAAGATATCCTCGCACTCAAGCCGATACGAACCCCAGACGACGCAAGCGAAGCGGAATTCTTGGTTACGTGGGTTGGAGATATTGGATGCAACGGCGGCAGTGGAACCGTTGGAACCAACTTCGCGATTGTCAAAGTCGGCAGCGGCGGGTCTTTCTACGTTGATCCGCTGCGCTCAAGCCCGGCCATTTCGGTAGCACTGAATACGCGCTTTGTCGAGAGGCTCGTCGGCAATACACGCGATACGATCGTCGTTGATGCGGCTGACTTCGGGCCGAACGATTCGAATCAATGGCCTACGCTTCGCTTCCGCTACACGCTTAAGGTTGACGCCAAAGGCAATTGGAAGCAGGTGGAGAGGAAACCGCTTCCGCCTCGCAAGGGGTGAACTTCACTCCTACTGCGCTGAAGCCTAACCATTCGTTCAACCGGAAGCGATGGGGCATGCCGCCGTTTGGGGCCCCATTTCATTCTGCCCCAAACACCGTCATGCCCCACCGCTCCGGTTAACTTTAACTCGCGCGTTAGGCAACACACGTAAAGAGTATTCATGCGGCCAATCATCGAAGAACGATTCCAGCTCAACCTTAAGCGCGTGCGAAACCTTGTGTCCATTTATACAAATCATTTGTCATGCAAAGGCAGTGGCCGAAGGGGGCATCAAGCAACGGATGTGTTACGCGCCGCAACAGTCTTATTGCACGCGACTCTTGAGGATGTGCTACGGAGCTTGGCTTATTGGAAGCTACCTCAAGCAAACGTGGCAGTGCTAGAAAAAATCGCTCTTGTTGGCGGCACAGCAACAAAATTCAATCTCGGGGAACTTGCCTCCCATCGAGGCAAAACAATCGACGAAGTCATAAAGGAGTCAACAGATGCGAGCTTGGAGCGATCCAATTACAACAATCCAAAAGAAGTCATTCAGTTACTTGAATCAATTGGCCTGGATGTTGACCTCATTAAGCAGTACATGGCAACACTTGAGCAGGCTATGTCGCGCCGTCATCAGATTGTTCATCGCGCAGACACAAATCAAAATCAACGTCCTGGTCGAGGAAACCATAGAGTTGCATCAATCTCGCCAGCCACACTAAATAGCTGGATCTCCAACACAGAACAGTTCGTTTATGCTGTTCTCGCTCAGGTCTAGAAAAACAGTTGCCTAACTGGGCGGTCAAGCAGACACCAACAAAATCAATGCTTTTGGCATTTTCATGACCCTTACTGGCGTACGCTTGCCTTGGGCGTTATGCATCTTTCACAAAGAATTCGGGAGGCTAGAAGTGGCACATTTGTCTGACATGGAAGAACTATTGGCGACAATTTCTGCTACGCAGATTCGAGACTACATGCGCGAGGCGATGAATTGCTACATGGCCAGCGCCTACCGGGGTTGCGTTGTCCTGAGTTACATCGCCTTATTTGATGACTTGCTCGCCAAACTTGGCGAACTTGGTAAAGTGAACGCTGCAGCGAAAACAATCCACATGGACGCCACAAAGAGGAAAGGCAACCAGGACGTATTCGAGAGCTATCTAATGGATCAACTCGGCTCCAATAATTTGATCTCAGGCCTTGATGTAGACTTTTTAACCACATTGCGGAAATTACGGAACAAATCAGCACATCCATCCGGCCACAAGCCTTCACCGGAGGAAGCAAGATTTATCTTCTACGAGACAATCACCCGTTTCTTGTCCCGTCCGATTCTGTCCACAACTCAGCTTGTAGGCGAGATCGTGGTGCGCCTCAGTAACGTCAACTTCTTCCCGACAATTGTATTCGAAGAGATGAAGGCGATTGTTGAGGAGGAGATATCGCCCCTTCATGACGAAGCAATTCCGCAGCTAATAGCAAAACTTGTAGTGGCGATAACTTCTACCGACCCCACATTGGCTAAAAACTCTAGCTACTTCTTGATCGGTCTTGCGCTATTGGACCAAGATTTGGTTAGCAAGGAATTACGGACAAGAGTTCTTACTGCTAAGTCGGATGATCCGCAATACTCGCCAATAGTCGTTCAGCTCCTTTCGGCCAATGGAAAGCTGATTATTGGTCTAACTCCGGCCTGTCTCGCCCGAATTCGGCAAGTACTATCGAAACAAATTGATGACATAACGCCAGCACTGACCGAATCGAAATTACTCCATCCAACTTCAGCACTTACTTCAATTGTCGTGCATCTTGATGAAGCTGAACTACTCACCAACTTCAAATCCGAATTAGAAAAGCTGTTTGACAAGCGGCCCTACTCGCAAAAATTAGTAAGAGCGCTTATCAACCGCCCAACTACCTTTGCGAGCTACTTCAGCACCATCTTGGGCAAAGCAGGGTCCAGCGACTTTGGAACCGCAAATGCCTTTGCGAATGCAATCGAAGACATTAGCGCGGAGTTGTCGGCACTTGCTTCTGAGGAACAAGCATTCCAACTCCTAGTTGCAGTGCTCCAGGCGGCGAGTTGGGGGGCGTTTGACGCTAAGGGTTTGCGGCAAGCAAAGTTTGCCTCAATCCCAGAGCTACGCGCGAAGGCCATTACATTTGCAACCGCAAGCGCAGCTGCGGCTTCAGCTTACTTGGCAGATAAACTTAATCTTCCCATATCAGGTGAGAATTTTGTCGATGAGTACTTTACCGATGAGCACGCTCGATACACCGGACGCTGTGCGATAAAGCCGCGCAGCGTCCGGTGACCTCCACGTTAGGCATACGGAACCATCTCGCATGAGACGATTGATTGAACCATCCTTAGACGCTGCAATTGCAGAGGTGAAACGCC
Organism: Aquaspirillum sp. LM1; assembly: GCF_002002905.1. Classification (NCBI taxonomy): domain Bacteria; kingdom Pseudomonadati; phylum Pseudomonadota; class Betaproteobacteria; order Neisseriales; family Aquaspirillaceae; genus Aquaspirillum; species Aquaspirillum sp. LM1. The sequence goes on from NZ_CP019509.1 coordinate 1,980,821, forward strand.
ACGAGCATGATTCACATGGACTGCTGAAGTCTTTACTGCCATATTGCTCGCAGCTTGCACCATTCGAGAAGCGCCTCAGGCAAGGAGTCACTTTGTGGAGCCTTGCAAGCACCTTGATGCTACTTCGAGACAACGACGAATTAGCACAAAAGATCCTGCCTCCATGCCCAAGTATAGGCGATCCATTTGTTAATCGTTTGTTACGGGCGGAGAGCCTTACTTCTTCATCAATAGTTTTCCGTTCGTGGGTGTCTTTGGTTTTTATGCGCCCCGATGATATCTTGAAGGTTCTGAAATCAATTCCAAAACCAGATGCCCATCTTCAAGCATTTCTTGATCTTTTCATGCACAACCAAGTTCGGCGTATTCGAAATGCAATATCTCACGGCACTTTTAATGCTGAATTTCAAGAGGTCGAGTACCGAGATAGAGAAAAGGTTGGGCAGATTTCATTTCCAGAGCTAGATCATCTAAATTCATGCATTTTTGCATTCTGGGCCTCGCTGTGGGCTACCTCGTTGGCTCCAGAAAATCGTGCCTAACCCGACGCTCAACATCCATTCCACCGGGAGAAAATTTCTCCCGGTTTTTAATCAGCCAGGCCGTTTGGTCTGACCATCCGACCTCAATCTTCGTCTGGAGAGCCCCCCATGCTATTGCGGATTGTCTCGATTCTGCTGCCGGTGTTGTCCATCGTGCTCATCGGCTATCTGTATGGCCGTCGGCATGCGCCGGATATGGTGACGGTGAACCGCATCAATATGGATTTGTTTGTGCCGGCGCTGGTGTTTGTCGCCCTGGCCGGCAAGGATGTGCAGCTGGCGCAGTATGGCTGGCTGGCGCTGGGTGCGGCGGGGGTGGTGCTGGGCTCCGGGTTGCTGGCCTGGCCGCTGGCGCGGCTGCTGGGCATTGCCCCGCTGACCTTTGTGCCGCCAATGATGTTCAATAACTCGGGCAATATGGGCCTGCCGCTGATTGTGCTGGCGTTTGGCGCGGTGGCGCTGCCAGGTGCGGTGATTCTGTTTCTGGTGGAAATGATTCTGCATTTTTCGCTCGGTCTGTGGCTGATGGACCGCCACGCGCCGATTGGCCGGTTGTTTCGTCAGCCGGTGATGCTGGCCACCGCTGCCGGGCTGCTGGTCAGCCTGTCTGGCTGGGCCTTGCCCGATGCGCTGGCGCTGGGGCTGAAAATGCTGGGTGATGTGTCGGTGCCCTTGCTGTTGTTTTCGCTGGGGGTGCGCATTGCCGGGGTGTCGTGGGCGGAATGGAAGCTGGGCGTGCTGGGCGGGCTGGTGTGTCCGGCCAGCGGGCTATTGATGGTGGCGCTGATGCAGCCGGTGTTGCCGCTGCCGGCCAACCAGCAGGCCTGGCTGTGGCTGTTTGCCGCGCTGCCGCCGGCGGTGCTGAATTTTCTGGTGGCGGAACAGTACCGGCAGGAGCCCAGCCGGGTGGCGTCGCTGGTGCTGATTGGCAATCTGATGAGCCTGCTGGTGCTGCCGCCGGTGTTGTATGTGCTGCTGAGCTGAACGGCGCAAGGCCGGCTTTATGCCCGATTAACCCGGTTGGCCGGGCTTTTCACGCCAGATTGGTCATATGGATATGGCGAATTGGTTTATGCGCTTGCCCCGGCTTGCGGTAAAGTGCCAACCTGCCGGGCACAATACTGCACTGCCCGAAACCCCGACCCATTCTCCGAGCGCGTGCTGCGCTGTGCCGCAGCACGGATGACCGAACCTTGCATGGAAAGCCGCATACCCACCATGGCGATTGATATTCCTGACTCCCGGCTGACGCACCTGAAGCAACTTGAGGCCGAATCCATCCACATCATCCGTGAAGTGGCCGCCGAATTTGACAATCCGGTGATGCTGTATTCCATTGGCAAGGATTCTGCCGTCATGCTGCATCTGGCGCTGAAGGCGTTTTACCCTGGCAAGCCGCCGTTTCCGCTGCTGCATGTGGACACCACCTGGAAGTTTCGCGACATGATTGCCTTCCGCGACCAGGTGGTGAGCAAGAACGGCCTGAAACTGCTCACCCACACCAACCCGGTGGGGGCCAACGGTGAAGTCAGCCCGTTCAGCCACGGCAGCGCCAAGTACACCGACATCATGAAGACCGACGCGCTCAAGCAGGCGCTGGATCATTATGGCTTTGATGCCGCGTTTGGCGGCGCGCGCCGTGATGAAGAAAAATCCCGCGCCAAAGAGCGGGTGTACTCGTTCCGCGACAAAAACCACCGCTGGGACCCGAAAAACCAGCGTCCGGAATGGTGGAATGTGTACAACAGCCAGGTGAACAAGGGCGAGTCGATCCGGGTGTTCCCGCTGTCGAACTGGACCGAACTGGATATCTGGCAGTACATCTATCTGGAAAACATTGAAATTGTGCCGCTGTACTTCTCGGCACCGCGCCCGGTGGTCGATCGTGACGGCCTGCTGGTGATGGTGGACGACGATCGCCTGCCGCTGAAGGAAGGCGAAGTGCCACAAACCCGTTCGGTGCGTTTCCGCACCCTGGGCTGTTACCCGCTGACGGGCGCGGTAGAATCCACCGCCGCCACCCTGCCGGAAATCATCCAGGAAATGCTGCTTACCCGCACCAGCGAGCGCCAGGGCCGCGCCATTGACCATGATCAGTCGGGGTCGATGGAGAAGAAAAAAATGGAAGGCTATTTCTAAAAGCCCGGCGCGCCTGACGCCACGCCATTTTCCGGATTGCCGCCGCCGCCCCACGCGGGCGACGGCCACACAGTAGAGAACCCGACCATGTCACACCAGTCCGAACTGATTGCCAGCGACATTCTTGGCTATTTGAAACAACACGAAAACAAAGACCTGCTGCGCTTTATCACCTGCGGCAACGTCGATGACGGCAAATCCACCCTGATTGGCCGCCTGCTGCATGATTCCAAGCTGATTTTTGAAGACCATCTGGCCGCGATTGCCAAAGACTCGCAAAAGTACAACACCACCGACCAGGACATCGACCTGGCCTTGCTGGTGGATGGCCTGCAGGCTGAGCGCGAACAGGGCATCACCATCGACGTGGCTTACCGCTATTTCAGCACCGAGCAGCGCAAGTTCATCATTGCCGACTGCCCAGGGCACGAGCAGTACACCCGCAATATGGCCACCGGTGCCTCCACCTGCGACCTGGCGGTGATTTTGATCGACGCCCGCCGTGGCGTGCAGACGCAAACCCGCCGCCACAGCTTTATTGTGTCGCTGCTGGGCGTGCGCCATGTGATTGTGGCGGTGAACAAGATGGATCTGGTGGACTTCAGCCAGCAGGTGTTTGACGACATCCGCCGCGATTACCTGGCCTTTGCTGAAGGCTTGAACATTCCCGATATCCGCTTTGTGCCGATTTCCGCCCTGCGCGGCGACAATGTGGTCAGCGCCAGCGAGCGCGCGCCGTGGTACGACGGCCCAACGCTGATGGCCTTGCTGGAAAGCATTCAGCTGGAAAGCGACGCCCCGCTGGCGGCGTTCCGCCTGCCGGTGCAGTACGTCAACCGCCCGAACCTGGATTTCCGTGGCTTTTGCGGCACCATCGCCGCCGGCCACATCCGCCCTGGCGACACCGTGCGCGCCCTGCCCGGCGGCAAGAGCAGCAAGGTGAAGGCGATTGTCACCGCCGATGGCGAGCTGGACTATGCCCACGCCGGCCAGGCCATCACCCTGACCCTGGAAGACGAAATCGACATCTCGCGCGGCGACATGCTGGTCAACGCCAGCGAAGCAGCACCGCAAGTGGCGCAAAACCTGAGCGCGCATCTGGTGTGGATGGACGAAACCCCGCTGCTGCTGGGCAAGGAATACCTGTTCAAGCTGGGCGGCAAGAAAGTGACTGGCCGCATCAGCGCCATCGAAGCGCGCATCGACGTCAACAGCCTGGAAGCCAGCGCTGCCAGCGAGTTGAAGCTGAATGAAATTGGCCGGGTACACGTCACCCTGAACGCCCCGGCGGCGTTTGACGCCTACACCGACTGCCGGGGGACTGGTGGTTTCATTGTCATCGACCGCATCAGCAACGCCACCTCGGCAGCCGGCATGGTGATTGCTGCCCTGGCTGACGCCGGCCAACGCAGCGACGCTGACGAACTGGCCCGCCTGCGCGCCTTTGAGGTGGAACTCAACGCGCTGGTGCGCCGCTACTTCCCGCATTGGGAAGCGAAGGATATTGTCAGTAAGTTGGGTTGAGCACGCCTGAGGGATTGGGGTATTTCAGCAAAGCGCATCCGGCCAGAAGGCCGGCTTGCCAAGCCTGGCCCAGAGGCGTTTTGATCCAGTGCGCGGCAATCCCCGTCCTTCAGGGCGGGGAAGGATAGCGCGGATTGCGCAGCAATCCTGTTTTTGGGTTTAGCGTGAAAGAGCCCACCACCAGGACGAGCGTCACCCTGGCCCGAAGGCCATGTAAAAAAACGCCCATGCAGAATCAGGCGCTGGCTGGCGTGATAAAGCCAAATTTAGTCAGCGCCTTGATCCAGCGTGGGGCATTGCGCTGAACAGAGAGCGCCTCGTAATCCGTCGCGCAATCCCGGTAATGCTCGCGCCGCTTGAGCATGAAGAACAGCGTGCGCAGAATTTTGTGACCAATTGCAATAATGGCGCGTTTGTAGCCACGCCTGACCACAAGAGCCTGGAACTTCGACTTGAACACCGATGTGGTGCGACTGGCGGCATGCGCAAACTCGCACAGCAGGCGGCGCACATATGGGTTGCCCTTGCGGGTGTGGCCTGACTTGCGCTTGCCCGCCGACTCGTTGTTGCCCGGGCAAACGCCAACCCACGAAGCCAAACGATCTGCGCTGCCGAAGGCGCCCATGTCCGAGCCAATTTCCACCAACAGCATCGCCGCGCCGATCAGGTCAACGCCAGGGATCGTTTGCAGCAGCGCCAGCGTGCCCCGCTCGGATTCAAGCCCAGCCAGCAATCGGACGTCGAAGCGGTCGATCCTGGCTTCGATCTCCTCAATATGCTGCATCAGTTCGTCGAGCACGAAGCGGTGACTGGCGGTCAGATCGCCTTGTAGGGCATCGAAGATCTCCTCACGGCTGGCCTTCAGTCGGCGGCTGGCCAGGTTGATCACCTGCTGTGGGGCTTGCCCGGCGATGATCGCCTTGACCATGGCGCGGGCAGATTGCCCATGCAGATCGCTGACCACTACGCCAAGGCGAATTCCACTGTCGGTCAGCACTTTGTGCAGCCGGTTCTTCTCAGAGGCCAGTTGGCCAACCAGTTTCTGTCGCTGACGGGCAATCAGGCGCAATTCGCGCAATGCTGCAGGCGGGACAAACGAGGCGCGCAACAAACCGGCCCGCGCCAGCATCGCCAGCCAATGGGCATCGCCCACATCGGTCTTGCGGCCAGGGACATGCTTGACGTGGCGGGCATTCACCACCTTGGCGCGGATGCCGACTGCCTCCAGCGCGGCATACGGGCTCTTCCAGTAGATGCCGGTGCTCTCCATCACGACTTCATCCGGGTGCAAGGAAGCGGCCCAATCCGCGAGTTCCCGGCGGTCGCGGGCAAAGCCGCCAAACTGCCGCTGCTCGATGCGCGTGCTGCCATCGGGTTGCTGAATCAATGCGCAGGCGGTGATTTGCGCCTGATGGACGTCGAGTCCGATGACGCATTTGTACAGTGCTGACAGTTCCATGGCGCTTCCTATCGATTTACACTTGAGGATGGAAGGAGGCGGGCACCAGGACTGAATGAGCCTGAAGGCGACAAGTCGCCAACGGCCTGTTTAGCGTGCGCTCTCGATGGAAGCAATCCGGGGTGCGAGTCAGTCTGGCAGGTCACGTTAGAGGCTGGGTCAAGCCGCAAAGTACTAATACGACCTCGACCCGCCAACTTCCACCCGATAGTCTCTTTCATCTTCTGGGGTGGCGCTACTCTCCATGATCGTTAGTTAGACCACGACACTATTACCGCCCGCTTCGTGTACCGCCCGCTTCGTGGTTGGCTTTCTGTAAGGTCAGCGCCTGGTTGAACACGAAGAGGTTTGCCGCACAACAGATCAGCCCACCGTGCCTCAACAAATCCTCGGCAACATCTCCCCGTTCAGCCAGTCCACCAGCCGCTCGCCGCCAAACGGGGTGCGGGCGCGGACAAAGCAGCGCGGGTCGGCGATCACCTCGCCGATGATGGCCGCGTCCTGACCCAGCGGGTGGGCACGCATGGCGGCCAGCAGCGCCGGGGCGTCGGCGGCGGCGCAGATGGCGGTGAGCTTGCCTTCGTTGGCACAGTACAGCGGATCCAGTCCCAGAAACTCGCAGGCGGCGCGCACCACCGGGCGCACCGGAATTGCCGCTTCGTCCAGGCGGATGCCGACGCCGGATTGCACGGCAATTTCGTTCAGCGTGGTGGCCAGGCCGCCCCGGGTGGGGTCGCGCATCAGCCGCAGCGACGGGCAGGCGGCTACCAGTTGGGCGGCCAGGGTATGCAGCGCGGCGCTGTCGCTGACCACATCGGCGGCAAACGCCAGGCCCTCGCGCTGGCTGAGAATCGCCACGCCGTGGTCGCCCAGCATGCCGGACACCAGCACCGCGTCGCCCGGCTGCGCCAGATGGCCAGACAGATTCACCCCGTCGGGCACCACACCAATGCCGGTGGTGGTGATGAACACGCCATCGCCCTTGCCCTGCTCCACCACCTTGGTGTCGCCGGTGATCACCGCCACGCCGGCCTCACGTGCGGCGTGCGCCAGCGAACGGACAATGCGCGCCAGATCAGCCAGCGGCAGGCCTTCTTCCAGAATAAAACCCACGGTCAGGTATAAGGGCGTGGCACCGCCCATGGCCAGGTCGTTGACCGTGCCGTGCACCGCCAGGCTGCCAATGTCGCCGCCGGGAAAAAACAGCGGCGACACCACATGGCCGTCGGTGGCCACCGCCAGCCGACCGCCCGGCGGCGGCACAATCGCCTGATCGTTGCCCTGCGCCAGCCATTCATTGCCAAATTCGGCGGCAAACAGCTCGTGAATCAGCTGCGCCATCGCCCGGCCACCGCTGCCGTGGGTCATGTCCACCCGGCCATGTTTCAGGTCCAGCGGTCGGGTGTAGCCTGGTTTGATGCTCATGCCGGCTCCTTGCTGACAAAACGGCCATAACTGTAATGGGCGGCGCAGGCCCCTTCGCTGGACACCATACAGGCCCCCAGCGGATTGTCCGGGGTACACACCGTGGCAAACACCTTGCAGTCCTGCGGTTTTTTGCGCCCTTGCAAAATGGCACCGCATTCACAGGCTTTGTTATCAGCCACGCTGTGAGTGGTGAGGCCAAATTTCACCTCGGCGTCCCAGGCCGACCATTCCGGGCGGATGGCCAGCGCGCTGGCTGCCACCTCGCCCAGCCCGCGCCAGTCAAACGCCGGGCGCAGGGCAAACACCTCGTCCACCACCTGGCGCGCCTTGCGGTTGCCAGCGGCAGTCACCGCGCGGATGAACTGGTTTTCCACCTCGGCGCGGCCCTGGTTGATCTGCTCAATCAGCATGCGCACGCCAATCAGCACGTCCAGCGGCTCAAAGCCGGTGATCACCACCGGCTTGCCCGAATCGCGGGCAATGTCGGCGTAGACGTCCGAGCCAATCACCGTGCTGACGTGCGACGGCCCGATAAAACCATCCAGCGCCACGCCGTCGCCGCTGGCCAGCAAATGGCGCATCGCCGCCGGGGTCAGCACATGGTTGGCGTATACGCTGAAATTGCTCAGCCCCTCGGCGCGCGCGGTCAGCAGCGCCAGCGCGGTGGGCGGCGTGGTGGTTTCAAAACCGATGGCAAAAAACACCACCTGACGCTGCGGCTCGGCGCGCGCCAGGGCCAGCGCGTCGTCCACCGAATAGACCATGCGCACATCGCCGCCAGCGGCACGCGCCTTGTACAGGCTCATGCGCCCGGAACCGGGCACGCGCAGGGTGTCGCCGTAAGTGCACAAGGTCACGCCGTGCTCCAGCGCCAGGGCAATCGCCCCGTCCAACCGGCCAATCGGCAGCACGCACACCGGACAGCCGGGGCCGTGGATCAGCTCGACATTGTCCGGCAGCAGGGCGCTCAGCCCATAGCGGGCAATGGCGTGGGTGTGGCCGCCGCAAAATTCCATCAGCCGATACTGGCGGTCGGGCTGGACCACGGCGGCAATTTCCGCCGCCAGCGCGCGCGCGGCGTGACCATCGCGAAATTCGTCCACGTATTTCATGCCGCCCCCTCCGCGAGTTTGCCCACCGCCTCGGCAATCAAGGCCAGCGTGCGCCGCGCCTCGTCCTCGTCCAGCTTGCCGATGGCGTAGCCGACGTGCAGGATGACAAAATCCCCCACCGCCAGATCGTCCACCAGCGCCACCGACACCTCACGGCTGACGCCATCCACGCTGACGCGCGCGCGCTGACCGGGCAACAGCTCGGTCACTTGAACTGGCATGGCCAGACACATGGTTGTGACTCCTTGCAAAATGCCCTGGCAGAAATCGCCAGGGTGAAAAATCCATCCATCGCACCCCACCCCGTCATTCCCGCGCAGGCGGGAATCCAGAAGCATCCACAACGTGCGGTCGGTCATTTCCATCACGGCACACCGCAGGTGAACACACTACGTTTGCACTGCGTGGCACGGCCTGGGTTCCCGCCTGCGCGGGAACGACGAGCGGGTGGAGTGCTGCCGGTGTGGGATGTGGCACCGTTGCAACCATTCACATTTCAGTTGCCTTCATCCACCGTCCGTTGCACTTCCACCCCGTCATTCCCGCGCAGGCGGGAATCCAGGGGCATCCACAACGTGCAGCAGGTGCGTGTTCTCACGATTGCCCCGCAACGCTCAACGCCCACGGCGCACGCTGTGGCGCGGTCTGGGTTCCCGCCTGCGCGGGAACGACGAGCGGGTGGGGTGCTGCCGGTGTGGGATGTGGCACCGTTGCAACCATTCACATTTCAGTTGCCTTCATCCACCGTCCGTTGCACTTCCACTCCGTCATTCCCGCGCAGGCGGGAATCCAGGGGCATCCACAGCGTGCAGCAGGTGCGTGTTCGACTGCCCCGCAACGCTCAACGCCCACGGCGCACGCTGTGGCGCGGTCTGGGTTCCCGCCTGCGCGGGAACGACGAGCGGGTGGAGTGCTGCCGGTGTGGGATGTGGCACCGTTGCAACCATTCACATTTCAGTTGCCTTCATCCACCGTCCGTTGCACTTCCACCCCGTCATTCCCGCGCAGGCGGGAATCCAGAAGCATCCACAGCGAGCCACCGGACGCACGCTGTCACCCAGGGCCATTGCCAATAATCTCATCCCACAAATCCCGCCAACTGGGGTTGTGTTGTTCAATCAGGCGCAGTTTCCACGCCCGGTTCCATTTTTTCAGTTGCTTCTCGCGCAGGATGGCGTCGGCCATGCTGGCGTGTTGTTCGTAGTACACCAGCTGTTTGATGGCGTATTGACGGGTAAATCCGTCCGTCTCACCTTGCCGGTGTTGCCAGATGCGCTGCACCAGGTCAGAAGTCACCCCAACGTACAGCGTGCCGTTGCGCTGGCTGGCCAGGATGTACACCGCTGGCGCACGCGCGGTCATCGGCCAATGTGTCGCGCCACCCACGCCTGCCCCAGGCTGATGCCGCCGTCGCTGGGCGGCAGGTCGATGGCCAGCAGCGGGGTAAGGCCGACCTCGTTCAGCCGGGCGCATAGCGCATCCAGCAAAGTGAGGTTGAGGCAGACACCACCCGCCAGCACGATGTGGCGCACGCCTTCGCGCTGGCTGGCGGCGTGTGCCCAGGTGGCCAGCGCCGCCGCCAGGTTGGCGTGCCACAGCGTGGCGATGGCGTCGGCGTCGGCCAGCGCGCTGATGCGCGCCAGCAGCGGGCGCAGATCCAGTTCAGACAAATCATCGGCCAGCCGCCACAGCGCCGGGTCGGGCGTGGGCCAGGGGCCTTGGGCGTGGGCTTCCAGTTTTTGCGCGGCTTCGCTTTCGTAGCTTTGTTCGGTACAGACACTGGCCAGCGCGGCCACCGCGTCGAAGGCGCGGCCCAGGCTGCTGGTGGGCGGGCAGTTGACGCCGCGCGCCAGCATGGCGGCCACCGCCGCCGCGCCGGGCTGGGCGGATAGCCGGGCGGTGATGTCGGCTTCATCGTGGCCCAGCGCCGCCAGGACGCTGGCGGCCATGCGCCAGGGTTGGCGGGCGGCGATGTCGCCGCCGGGCAAGGCCAGCGGACGCAGCCGGCCCAGCCGCACGCAGTCGGCACCGCGCACGCGCAGCAGCTCGCCGCCCCAGGCACCGCCATCGTCGCCCAGGCCAAAGCCATCCAGCGCCAGGCCCAATACTGGGGCGTCCCCCGGCCAGTGGTGTTCGGCCAGCACGGCAGCCAGGTGGGCGTGGTGGTGCTGTACCGGAATCAGCTCGGCGTCAAAGCGCAGCGCCAGCTCGGCGGCCAGCCGTGAGGACAGCGCATCCGGGTGCAGGTCGTGGGCGATGCGGGTGGGCTGCGCGCTGGTCAGCGTCAGCCAGTGGCGCATGGCGTCTTCCAGCACGTCCCAGCTGTCCGGGTGATCCAGGTCGCCCAGGTGCTGCGAGGTGTGCCAGGCGCTGCCGCTAGCCACAGTAAGGGTGGCTTTCAGCTGCGCGCCCAAGGCCAGCACATCCATGCCGGAAGGCGCGGCCAGCGGTGCCGGCGTGCGGCCCCGGGCGCGGCGCACCCATACCTGGCGCTCACCGCGCACCGCCAGCACGCTGTCGTCGCAGCGAGCGACAATTTCGCGGTCGTGCAGCAGAATAAAATCCGCCAGCCCGGCCAGCTCACGCAGCGCCTGGGCGTTGTCGGTAATCAGCGGTGCGCCGTTAAGGTTGGCGCTGGTGAACACCAGCCGCAGCGGGTGTGGCTGGCTTAGCCAGTCCACCCCGGTTGGGCGGCCAGCGGCTTCGTGAAACAGCAGGTAATGCAAGGGCGACATCGGCAGCAGCGCGCCCACCCGGCCCACACCGGGGGCAATGCCCGGCCAGATAGCGTCCAGTTCGGCACGCGCCGGGCTGAGCACCACGGGCCGGCTGGAGTGGTTCAGCCAGCGTACTGCCAGTGGCGACAGCTCGGCCACGTCGGCCAGCGATTCGGCGTTCAGCGCCAGCACCGCCAGCGGCTTGGCGGGCCGACGCTTGCGTGCGCGCAGCATGGCCACCGCCTGCGGCTGGTCGGCGTCGCACACCAGATGAAACCCGCCCACGCCCTTGATGGCGACAATCTGCCCGGCACGCAGCAGCGCCACGGTATGCGACAGCGCATCGCCAGCCACCGGGCTGCCGTTCAGGTCGCACAGGCTCAGCCGGGGGCCGCAGTGTGGGCAGGCAATCGGCTCGGCATGAAAGCGCCGGTCAGCCGGCTGACGGTATTCGCCGGCGCAGTCAGGGCACAAGGCAAAGCCGGCCAGGCTGGTGTGGGCGCGGTCATACGGCAGCCGGCGGCTGACGGTAAAGCGCGGGCCGCAGTCGGTGCAGTTGATGAACGGATGCCGCCAGCGGCGGTTATTGGGGTCAAACAGCTCGGCCAGGCAGGCTGGGCACGGGGCCAGATCCGGCGGCAGGCGTGCGCTACCGCCGGTGCCGGGCTGGCTGTCGATCACGGCAAAGCCCGTTTCGCCCTGACACGGCTGCACGCTCAGTTCGGCATGGTCCACCTGTGCCAGCGGCGGCAGCGCAGCAGGCAGCGCCGCCAGCCAGGCGTACAGATCGGCAGCCTGACCTTCCAGCACGATGCTGACGCCGTCGCTGTCGTTGCGCACCCAGCCGGCCAGTGGCCAGCGCTGGCTCAGCCGCCAGATGGCCGGGCGCAGGCCCACGCCCTGCACGCCGCCGCACAGCCGCACGTCAAGGCGTGCCGGGCCAGCATCGGGCAGCGCCGGGCAGGGCAGCGGCCAGGGCATTACAGCCCCTGCTCGGCCAGTTGGGCTTCCAGTGCGGCAATCCGGGCTTTCAGGTCGGCCACCGTGCTGTGCTGGGCGGCCATCACCTCGTTGCGCCGCGCCGCCAGCCAGGCCAGCCAGGCGTCCATGCCTTCGCCGGTGCGCGCCGACAATTGCAGCACTTCAATGGTCGGGTTGACCCGACGGGCGTAGGCCATGCAGGCGGCCACGTCGAAGTCCAGATGGGGCAGCAGGTCAATCTTGTTGAGGATCATCAGCCGGGCGGCGGCAAACATGTCCGGGTATTTCAGCGGTTTGTCCTCGCCCTCGGTCACCGACAAAATCGCCACCTTGGCCGCTTCGCCCAGGTCGAACGCCGCCGGGCACACCAGATTGCCCACGTTTTCAATAAACAGCACGCTGTGCTCGGCGGGTGCCAGGCGTTGCAACGCTTCGCCGACCATATGGCCATCCAGATGGCAGCCCTTGCCGGTGTTGATCTGCACCGCCGGTGCGCCAGCGGCGCGAATGCGTTCGGCGTCGTGGCTGGTTTGCTGGTCGCCTTCAATCACCGCCACCGGCATGTCAGGCAGCAGGCGCGCCACGGTGGCGGCCAGCAGGGTGGTCTTGCCCGAACCGGGGCTGGATACCAGGTTCAGCGCCAGCACACCGTGTTCTTCCAGCCAGTCGCGGTTATGCTGGGCGTACTGGTCGTTTTTCGACAGGATGTCCTGCTCGATCCTGACCATGCGCGCCTGGCTCAGGCCGGGCGCATGCGCACGCGCCGGGCCGCTGCCGTAATCCAGCGCGCCGTCATCCGCGCGTGTCGGCGACAGTGCCGCTGCTGGTTTGCGACCCAGCGCGCGATAATTGAAATGACCGGGCACCTGCCCGTCGATATGGACCTGATCCGGGCCGCAGCCGCATACCGTACACATAAGACTCTCCTTGTCGGCCCTGCTCCGGGCCGCCTGTTGCTATCCGCGCCGACCACAACGCGCATCCTGCTTGCCCAGCCTGCCGGGCAAGTGTTGTTATTTTTTTAACTATTTTTACTTACAAAAACCAAACAAAATCAAAAACCGTCATTCCCGCCTGCGCGGGAATGACGGTTGTTTTCAGCGGCGGTGAGGGGCATGAAAAAAGCACGTTCGACATGACGCAAAACATCAATGCCAAAATTCAAAACAGACAATATTCAATGCCCAAACCGTCGCGTCTAACCGGTTTACCTCCCCCTAAAGCGCGCCGAGCATCGCAGCCAGCCCGGGGGCAGTCCGGCCTGGTTGTTTGAGCGGCAGCGCAGCTGACGCGAGTTTCCGGGACGGCCCGGGCTGGCGAGAAGCACAGGGCACCGCCGACGCCGCAGGCGGCGGACAGGCGCGCGTCCCGGGGTCGCCTTTCTTTGCCTACTTTCTTTGGCGAAGCAAAGAAAGTAGGGCGCGCACGGGGCGCATCCCCGTCTCAATCCAGCCCCAGCCCCTCTGCGCGCAGCGCAGCCAACCCACCGCCAACCTACCCCCTCACTCCACCTCCAGCTCCGCCACCCGCAACGCCTCCCCACCACTCACCTGCAACTGATGACTGCCGCACAACGGACACCCACTCACCCGATCCCGCACCTCCACCGCCTGCGAACAGGCCAGACACCAGCCTTCGGCAGGCAGGCGGCGGATATGCACCTGCGCGCCGGCCATCAGCGTATCGCGCATCACCACCTCCAGGCTAAAAGTCAGCGCCTCGACCTCTACGCCGGCCAGTTCGCCAATTTCCAGCCAGATGGCCTTTACCCGGCTGAAGCCTTCCGCTTCGGCGTGGCTTTCCACCAGACTGACAATGCTTTCGGCCAGTGACATTTCATGCATGGGAACGGCTGTCCTTTACGGTAATGGTCCAGGCCACGCACGGGTCCAGCCACAGCGCGGCGCGCTCGGCGGCGTACCCGGCCTGCTCGGGCAAGGCGCGGTCCAGCGCCGCCGCCCACGCCCCTTCGGGATGAAAATTCCAGGCAGTGGGCGGCAGGATGCGCCAGTCGGCCACCTGGCCGGCAGCGTCCAGCGCCACCGCGTGCAGCAACAGCCCGCGCGCGGTGTCCACCGCCGCCACCGCGCGTTGCCCATCCAGCGCCACCGCGCGCGCCTGATAACCCGCGCTGCCCTGACTCAGACGCACCAGTTCAACCAGCCGCGCCAGCATGCGTGCTGCTGGCCAGTATTCGGCGGCAAACAGGCCGGCCACCCAGTTGGCCTGGCGCGCCAGCGGGCCGGTTTCTGCCGGGCTGCCCACCCAGGTAGGGGCCAGGGCAAAGGCATCGTCGTCGAGCAGGTCACGGCCCAGCGCGGCCAGTTCGCGTTCGGTCGGAAACCCCAGCAAGGGCATGCCGCCGCAGGATTCGGCCATCAGCTCGGCCAGCCGCCAGGCGTACTGGGTGTGACGTTGACGTGCCCAGGCCAGCCAGCCGTGGTAGCCGCGTGCCAGCCAGTCGGCGCAGGGTTCGCCCAGCACAAATTCAGCCAGCGCGTCGGCCACCGCGTCTGGCCGGGTGCGCAGCGCCGCCAGAAAATCCGCGTCCGGGCTGTCGCCGCAGGCGGCGGGCCAGTCCAGCGCCACCCGGCGCAGCATGTCCTGGCGGGCTTCGGCTTCCACCGCAGCCAGGGAGGCGGGGTCGGCCTGGGCTGGGCCATTCAGGGCGGCCACCGCCAGGCTGGCGGCCAGGCCATGTGCATGACGGCACACGGTAAACAGCGGCGGCAGGCGCTGGGCGGCGTCAGCCGGGCTCAGGCCGGCACACAGGCGGGCGGCCAGCGCCGGGCGGTCAAACCGGCTGTGGCAGTGGGTCAGGGTGTGGCCATCGTGAAGCACGGTCAGGCTCAGATGGCCGGCAAGGTCAGCAGGGGTCATGCGCGCAATCCAAACAGCCGACGCCGCGACAAATCAGGCGCGGGCGTGGCCGGAAACAGCAGGTTCATCACTTCCTCAGCCGTGGCCCGCGCCGCTGCCTGACTGGCAAATTGCCACATCGGCGAAAACAGCGAAGCTTGGCGGTAATGGCCGAGCGCCGGCTCGAAGGCCCCGGCAAAGTTTACCGGGCCATCGGGCAGGGCAATGCTGTGGCTGCCATCCAGCGCCAGCGGCGCGAACGGGACAGTTTCCGCCAGTGCCAGCAAATTCATGCACCAGGGGGTGATCAGCACGCCCAGCCAGCTATCCTGCCACAAGCGAAAGCCCACCGCCTCTACTTGAATGGCCGGATTGAGTAACGGCACGTCGGCCATGCGCTCGGTCTGGATGCGCTGGAACACCGCACACAGGGTGGCCGACGGGTTCATTCCAGCACCATGAACTGGTCGCGCGCGCCATCACACACCGGGCATTTCCAGTGCGCGGGCAGCTCGACAAACGGGGTGCCAGGCGGAATCTGCCAGACATCATCGCCCTGGGCCGGGTCGTAGACATACCAGCAGATCTTGCATTCCAGCCGGGTGTCCGCCGTCAGCCGCTGGGCATCGCCCAGATAGCTGCCTTCAAACATGGTCAAATTCTCCCAGCAGCCAGCCATGCGCCTGGGCCAGGCGTTCGGCAGAATCGGCAATGTCCTCGCCGTCGGCCAGGGTCACGTCGGGGATGCGGGTGATTTCCAGCGTGTCCAGCAGCAGGGTGTTCATGGTGTTGAAATACTGCACCCGCCACACATGCACCAGCGCGGTGGCCAGCACCCGGCATTTGCCGTAGCCACGCGAAAAAATGCCCACCTGGCCTTCGCCAATCAGCCCTTCGATCCAGGCCATGTCGTCGGGGGTAACGGGCAGCAGGGTAAAGTTGATCACATGCGGGTGGTCCAGCGCCTGGCGCTGGCGGGCCAGCAGTTCCGCGCCAATTGGCGCCGCATTCATCAGGGTGGGCGGCAGGGCCGGCAGGCTGTCCAGCCAGCGGCTGCTGGCCTGGGCGCGCTCAATCAGCACGCTGGGCACCGGGGCAATTTCCACCGCATCGCCGGTTTGCTCGCCGGCAGCGTTGAACGTACACACCCGCCACACCCCGGCAAACACCGATTCCTGGATACGCACTTCACCGCCGTCGGCCAGCAATGCCCTGGCGCTGACTTCGCCTTCGCCCAGTACCTGGTTGATCAGGGTCAGGTCGGCTGCCGGCAGGCCGGCCAGCGAGCGGCTGAGGCTGCCGGCAGCCGGGGTCCAGCGGGTGGCCAGTTCGGCCAGCTCGCCCACCACCGCCAGTGCGGTGTTCAGATGGCGAATGTCTTCCGAGCTGGGCAGCGCCGGCATGGTGAAGCTGTCCATCTGTACTGGCAGCGGCATATAGGCCAGATCGGGGTCTTCAGGTTGCGAACCGGCCCCGACAAAGGCCACCACGGGAAGGGGAAACGGTTTCATGCGCACGCTCCTGGCGAGGTCGGGCTGGCCACCTTGATGCCGATGGCCGGTGGGCGGCTGACCGGTCGGGCCAGCACAGCCTGAATGTCCTGCTGATATTCGCCCCAGCCACGCAAACCGGCCAGCGTGCCCAGATAGCCGCCGTCGCGCAAAAACAGAAACGCCGGGTATTTCATCACCCCGTACTGCGCCTGCAGCGCAGCGTTGTCCGCCGGGTGCAGCAGACAGGGGGTAAGGGCAAAGCCACCATCCTTGAGCAGTTCGGGCAAAATCACCGCCGCATCGGCCACTTCTGGCAGGCGGGTGGGGTCATCGCTGCAAAACGCCACAATGGCACCGTGCTGGCGGGAAAATCCGTCCAGTTCGGCCAGGCGCAGCAGCGGCCAGCCACGCGCGGTCAGGCGGGCCAGCAGGGGGGTCAGGGCAGCGGAAAGCGGGGCAGTCACGCGGGGGAGCTCCATCAGGCAGGGGGTTGCAAAAAGTCGGGCAGTTGCGGTTCGCGGTTGATTAGGTCAGCAAAATGCGCGTCCAGGTCGGTGGCCCCGCCCAGTGCGGCGGCCACCGCGTCCAGCGCCTGCTGGATTTGCGCGGCGGTGTTGGCGTCGATCACTTCACGGGCGGCACCCAGAAAGGTCATCAGCCAGGTGCCAGGCGGCTGTGGCCCCACCAGCGACAAGTCAATGGTTTCCTCGCCTTGCGCGCCACGGCACAACGCGGTGAACGGCGAGTTCAGCGTCACAATCTGCAGGGGAATGCCCACACACATGGCTTAATCCTCCCGCTGGGCCAGCACCCGCGCATCGCCCACCCGACAGGCGTCTGCGGCGCTGGGCCGGCCTTGTTCGTAGGCAGACAGCGCCAGGCTGGCGTCGTGCAGGCCCCCTTGCGCCGGCTGGCTGCGCGGGGTCAGCGTCACCCCCCAGCGGGCCAGAATCCGGCAGGCATGGGTCAGTGCAGCGGGCAGCTGGGCACGCACCGCGTCGGTTAGGCTGCCGCCGTAGTCTTCCAGTTGCACCGGCTGCACCCCCACCAGCGCCAGCTGCGCCGGCCCCTGGCCGGACAGTTCGGCCAGCGCCAGCACTTCGGAAAACCCGGTCTGGTGCAGGCTCATTTTTTTGGCGGTCAGGTAGGCCGGCACGGCGTCGTCTTCAAATACGGCCAGCTCGCCAGGCGTCAGGCCGGCGTCGATGGCATCCAGAATCAGCAAATGGCTGGCCGACTGGACAATGGGCAACAGTGCCAGGCCCTGGGTGCCGCCATCCACCACTTCCACATGGTCGGGCAACGCCCAGCCGGCGTACAGCGCTTCGGCGGCGCGCACGCCAAAGCCTTCATCAGCCCACAGCAGATTGCCAATGCCAAGGATGACGATATGGGGAGAGTCAGTCATAAGGGCCGCTTGTTGGTGTGTTACGGGTGATGTAACACAGACACAAAGCGTGCCATGGGTCAAAAAAGGCGGTCAGGATAGATTTATGTTTTAGATCAGTAGCTTGCTGTGATTTATCAGATAGGGCCAGATTTTTACTGGTTATCTGATTTGCAGTTTTATACTGAAAACGAAAGTGATATATGCAGCTTGCTATCCATGGCTGCCGGGCCGGTAAGCATCTGCACCGCCGGCGCAAAAAAAAGCGGCGCCTGGGGGCGCCGCCAAACTCATCAACATCACTCAAACTTCACGCCTATCAGCGTAGTAGCCAGTCACCCAGATATGAACCGATCATTGGCACAGATACCCAAGGTCAGCGCACTCGCCTGCACGCGGGTATTTCAACGGGACGGCGACTCGACCACTTTCGGCATGAACCTCACCCGACTTGTCGTTCCCGCCTTCGCGGGAACGACACCTGAGGTGAAACTCATGCCGAAAGCGGTCTAATCGCCTGTCAGTCGATTCAGATCATGGTGACTGGCTACTAGTAGGACGCCCCCTGCTTCATCCCCCGTGGGTAAAATCAAAATCGCTGGCGCTGACCGAGCTGACGCCCACCAGGGTCACGCTGGGGCCACCGCTCAGGCTGATGGTGGTGTTGCCGTCGGCGCTGGTGACGGTGGCCACGGTCAGCAGTTCGGCATAGCTGGACACATGGCCATCGTGTACTTGCAGCAGGTCGCTGCCCTGGGTGAAGCTGGTGACCGTGGCGCTACCGCTGCCATGACCAAGGTCGATCACGTCCACGCCGGTACCGGCTGTCAGGGTCACCTTGCCCCAGCCCAGGTCGATATGGCTGCCGCCACTGCCGGCAATAATGCTGGTGATGCCGGATTCAGCGCGCACATTCAGGGCACCGCTGCCGCCGGTAATCACATCGGTGCCGCCGTGGGTGGTCACCAGCGTGGTGCCGGCCCCTGCCGTGACGGTATTGCTGCCGCTGCCCAGTTGCAGGCTTTGGGTGCCGCTGGCACCGGTGGTGATGGTGTTGTGACCACTGCCGGTGCTCAGGCTAAGGTCTGCCCCGTCCTTGAGCTGAAACACCTGGTCGCTGCTGTCGCCCTGGATGCGTTCAATGCCGGAAAACGCCGTCAGGCTGTTCAGGTTGAAGGTGCCGCTGCCGCTCAGGCTGAGGGTGTCCATGCCGGTGTCACCCACCAGGCTGTCGCCGCTGTTCAGTGTGGCCGCCGTGGCCAGAATCAGGTCGTTGCCGGTGGTGCCCACACTGTCCGCACCGCTGGTCAGGGTGACCGAGGTCACGGTTGCGCCCACGCCCTTGCCACCGCCAGCCAGCCCGTCATTACCCGGTCCGCGACCGTTGCCATGTCCATGTCCCATCAAGCTTCTCCTCTGGTAAAAACCGTTGAATCAGATGCTTGTCATGGTAAAAACTTCCGCCACTGTCGTCAGCAGCACAGAGGGTAAAGCTGGGTAAAGATAGGTAAACCGGGCCATCAGGGCGGCAATCCGCATCGGAGCGACCTGGCCGCTGTGGCTTATTTCAGCACGCTGCGCAGCCACTGGCCAATGGCCTGGATTTCTTCGATGCACACCGCGTGCATCATCGGGTAGGTGTGCCAGCTTACCGGCTGGCCGTGGGCCTTGAGCGTATCCACTGCGCGCTGGCCCAGCGCCACCGGCACGATATTGTCAAATTCGCCATGGCCGGCAAACACCGGGGTGTGCTGGTTGGCCGGATGGCGGTGTTCGCTCAGGTAGTCCAGGCTGGGAATATAAGTAGACAGGGCGATGATGCCGGCCAGGGTGTCCGGCTGGGTCAGCCCGGTGGTGTAGGCCATGGCACCGCCCTGGGAAAACCCGGCCAGCACAATGTGCTCAGCTGGTACGCCACGGCTGATTTCGCGGGCAATCAGCGCGTCGATTTGCGCGCGTGAGTCACGAATGCCGTTCAGGTCCACTTTGCGGTCGATCGAATCAATATACAGAATGTCGTACCAGGCGCGCATCACATAGCCGTTATTGCAGGTCACCGGCATGGTCTGCGCGTGCGGAAACACAAAGCGCACCGGCAAATCGTCGGGCAGCTCCAGTTCAGGCACGATCGGGGCAAAGTCGCTGCCGTCAGCGCCCAGGCCATGTAGCCAGATCACCGCGTGGCGGGGTGTGCCAATGCCGGTGACCACTTCAATGCAATCCAGGAGAGGGAGGCTCATCAGGGGGATCCACAAAAAATAAAATAAAAAACGGCATCGTTGCCGATGCCGTTTTTGTCGTCAAGCCAGCCGGCTTGTCAGCGGGGCTGAAGAGATTACTGCTTTTTCTCTTCGGCTGCCGGTGCTGCCGCCGGGGCTGCAGCGGCAGCTGCGCCACCCACGGTGCCCATGACTTCCCACTTGCCGCCCTTGACCTGGTAAACGGTAATCGCGCCGTCGAGCACGTCACCCTTGTCATCAAACTTGATCTTGCCCACCACGCCGTCGTACTCGATGCCAGCCAGGGCTGCCAGGTACTTCTTCGGGTCAGCCGAATCGGCCTTCTTCATCGCTGCTACCACCAGCTTGGTGGCGTCGTAGGCGTACGGGGAGTACAGCTGCACTTCGCCGTACTTGGCCTTGAACTTTTCGTTGAAGGTGGCAAAGCCCGGCAGTTGTTCCTTCGGCACGCCGGTATTGGAAGCAAACTGGCCTTCAGCCGCGTCAGCGGCCAGCTTGATGAATTCCGGGGTCTGGAAGCCGTCGCCACCGATCAGCTTGGCAGTGATGCCCAGCTTCTTGATCTGCTTGGCCATCGGGCCGGCTTGTGCGTCCATGCCACCAAAGAAGATCACGTCCGGCTTGGCACCCTTGATCGAGGTCAGGATGGCCATGAAGTCGGTGGCGGTGTTGGTGGTGAATTCGTGCTTGGCGATGGTGACGCCCTTGGCCTTGGCGGCTTTTTCCACTTCGTCAGCCAGACCCTGGCCGTAAGCGGTGCGGTCGTCAATGATGGCAATTTTCTTGGCCTTCAGCGTATCGGCGATGAAGTCGCCAATGGCCTTGCCCTGTTGCACATCGTTCGGGATCACACGGAAAGCGCTCTTGAAGCCCTGGGTGGTGTAGGCCGGGTTGGTGGCCGACGGCGAGATTTGCACGATGCCGGCATCGGCGTACACCTTGGAAGCCGGGATGGTGGTGCCGGAGTTCAGGTGGCCAATGACGGCGGCCACCTTGGCGTCCACCAGGCGCTGGGCAACCTGGGTGGCGATTTTCGGGTCAGCCTGGTCATCTTCGGACACCAGTTCGAACTTGACCTTCTGGCCGCCGAGGGTCACGCCTTCGGCATTCAGTTCGTCAACCGCCAGCTTCACGCCGGATTCGCTGTCTTTACCCAGGTGGGCGATCGGGCCGGTCAGCGGGGACACTTGACCCAGCTTGACCACCAGTTCGCTGGCAGCGGCGGGTGCCGCCGGGGCAGCGGCCTGTTCAGCCGGTTTTTGTTCGCCCTTGCCGCAAGCGGCCAGTGCCAGGACGGCGGTAGCAATAAGGCTCAAACGCGCATACTTCATGAAACTTTCCCCTGTGAAATTTTGGAAGGCCGGCTGATTATTCATGATGCGATTTCGCGCTGTCAACGCCGATTTGACAAGCGTTTGAATCTGTCGAGGATACAGCAGTGGCTTAATATGTTCCATTGCAGTGCACAAAAAAACGCGGCCCCTGTCCGGGTGCCGCGTTCGGGAGCATCACGCTGGGGTCAGTCGGGTTTTTTTCCGCTGTCTTTGCCCGCTGCTGGTGCATCCGCCTGTGCAGAATTTTCACCACCCACCACGCCAATCACTTCCCAGCGGCCCTGGCGAACCTGGTAAATCGTCACTGCCGAATGCTGGCGATTGCCCTGGGCATCAAAGCGGATCAGCCCGGTGGCCCCCTGATACTGGGTGGCGGCCAGCACCGGCAGATACTTGGCCGGGTCGGCTGAGCCGGCTTTCTGCATGGCGGCGGCCATCACCTTCACTGCGTCGTAGCTGTACGGCGAATAAATCACCACCTCGGCGTTGTATTTCTTTTTCAGCTTTTCGGCAAAGCTGGCGTAGCCAGGCAGTTGCTCTTTCGGTGCGCCGGCAGCCGAGGCGTACTGGCCTTCGGCGGCGTCGGCGGCCAGCTTGATGAAGTTGCCGGTTTGCGTGCCGTCACCGCTGAGCAGCGGGGCCTTCACGCCCAGCTTGTGCATCTGCTTGACCATTGGTGCCGCCTGGGCGTCCACCCCACCAAAGAAGATCAGATCCGGCTGCGCACCCTTGATGCCGGTGAGGATGGCCATGAAGTCGGTGGCGCTGGTCGAAGTGAATTCGCGTTTAACAATTTCAACACCCAGCGCCTTGGCGGCCTTGTCAAATTCATCGGCCAGCCCCTGGCCGTAGGCCGAGCGGTCGTCAATGATGGCGATTTTCTTGGCCTTCAGCGTATTCACGGCAAAATCCGCCAGCGCCTTGCCTTGCTGCACGTCATCGGCAATCAGGCGGAAAGTGGTTTTAAAGCCCTGCTGGGTAAATGCCGGATTGGTGGCCGATGGGGTGATCTGGCCAATATTGGCGTCGGCGTAGATTTTCGAGGCCGGAATGGTGGTGCCGGAATTCAAATGGCCAATCATGCCGGCAATTTTGGCGTCTACCATGCGCTGGGCAATCTGGGTGGCCATTTTCGGGTCGCCCTGGTCGTCTTCCGACACCAGCTGGAACGTCACCGGCTTGCCGTCCAGCTGGACGCCTTCGCTGTTGAGCTCGTCCACGGCAATTTGCGCGCCGTATTCGGTGTCCTTGCCAATATGGGCAATCGGGCCAGTCATCGGTGAGGCATGGCCGAGTTTGATCACCGTGGTGCCAGGCGCAGCCGCAGCAGCAGCCGGCTTGTCGGCAGATTGGCCACAGCCGGCCAGGGCCAGCAGGGACAGCATCAACACAGGATAACGGTGGGCAATACGCATAACCAGCTCCAGAAACAGTCAGTCAATTAAAACAACTCAGTCAATCATTGACATCATCGCAGAACCAGCGCGCTTGGCAATTTTACTCAGGGAAAATGGCTTTATCCTGACTGTTTATGTCGCAAAGTAGCAAAATCAATCAGGATGATTGCTGTTGGTGGCCATGGCGATGGCCAGGCAGGGGCTGGGGCGTTGTCGCGGCGTTGAGTTGAGAGAGGGGGACCTTGCGGCAGCCCTGTCCCACCGCTGCGGCAGGCGCAACCCCCTGGGCAAGCCTGGCTTGTCTGTTTCACGACAACGTTATGTCGTATTTTATATAGCCAGTTCAGCCCACACCGGCAAACCGCCACAAAACATCAGGCTTGCGTCTGGCGATTGTCCGCCGACACATGGCCGCAGCACGGACACGTCCGGCTGGTGTTCTGCAGCAGTGCGCCCATCAAGATCATCTGCCAATACATGCAGACCCAACACTGACCGCCGAAAGAACGCCTACGGCACCGCGCTATCCTTCCCCGGCCTGGAGGCCGAGGCTTGCCGCGCACCGGGTCAGTTGGCATGAGTGGGGATTTAAAGGTTTGCGCATGTATTCAAGTCGGCAAACCAAGCCGATCAAGTCAGCAAAGGATACGCTGAAAAAATTGTCATTCCCGCGAAGGCGGGAATCCAGTGTTTTGATTTTGCTGGGTTTTGCTTTTGGCAAACACGATTTTTCTGAATAAATCAGCGCGTCCCAAATGGCTGCCATTACAAGCCGCTGGACTCACGCAAATACGGCTGAATTGCCTTCAGCAGTTGCGGCGAATCCGGCTCGACTTCGGACGGAAACGCCCACACCTGCTTGCCGCCCGGCGCAATCACATATTTATGAAAGTTCCAGCGCGGCGGCTGGCCGGTGGCCGCGGCCAGCTGACGGTAAAACGGCATGGCCTGCGCGCTGCTGACCCGGGCTTTTTCGATCATCGGGAAATCGACAAAGTAAGTGAGCTTGCAGAACTCGGCCACCTCCTGATTGCTGGCCAGCTCCTGGTTGAAATCATTGCTGGGAAAGCCGATCACCAGCAAGCCTTGATCGCGCCAGCGCCGCGACAGCGCCTCCAGCGGCTCAAACTGGCGGGTATAGCCGCATTTGCTGGCGGTGTTGACCACCAGAATCACCTTGTTCTGGTGCGCACACAAATCCAGCGGCTGGCCTTGCAGCGTGGTGAAGCGGTGCTTGAGCAGCGGTGGGCAGTCGGCAGCATGGGCCAGGCCGGTACTGAAGGCCAGCAGCAGCGCGCTAAGACAAAAAAGGGGACGCAACATGACAGGTTCTCCAAGCGCATGCGCGAGGCGCGCGCCAAATGATCAGGCAATCGTTTCAACATAGAAGCGGTTGCTATGGTTGTCAATGTTTTGTCATGGACAAAATAAAACACCACGCCGGCATGCCGACATGGTGTGCGTGGCAGACGCCTACCCTAACGGTCATTGTACGGTTGCGTGCTACCCCACCCCATCGTGTAGCAGGGGTCCGTCCAGATTGGTCAAGGTGTACTGCACACGGCGTGTAGGCCAATATTCATGCCTCTGTCGCTAAATTGCCACAGTTTTATCTCCGTATGAATACGGAATTTGCCATCATCATGCTAGCGTTAGGTAGTTTTGCGCTGGTCAAACCTGATCGTCAGTCCCTAAGCTGGGTTCATCGCCACGCCGCGCCAAGCATCTGCCCAGATGCACGCTGACGGGCTTTTTCTGACAGACAGGATTTGATCATGCCCAACCTTGCCACTGCCCGAACCAGTCTTACCCAAATAGCGCGTACTGAACGCGCCGTGCCCAGCATCAAGCCAGCGGCCAGTGAGTCTGCCCGCCGTGCGCCCTGGCTGGCGCGCTTGCGTCAGTGGCTGCGTGGCGATACACGCCTGGCGGAGCGGCTGAATGCGGTGGATTGGTCGCTGTAAGTCATGCTAAGGATGCGCTGATTTATCCATAAAATCGTGTTTGCCAAAAGCAAAACCCCGCCGCCAATCCTGGCAACGGGGTTCTTGTCTATCCGGGCAACACCTGCATGCCCACGGGGGGTAGAGCGACGAACAAAACTCAGCGCAGCGATTCTGGCTAGGCGCACGACCGCAGGCAGTACGAGACGTACGGCAAGGTCGGGAAACAACGCCAGGAGGGTTGTACGTGGTAGTTCGGCGCTTCCTGACCCAAGCACAGAACCCTGTGCTTAGCATTCACGCATCATCTGCTTATGGTAATGGCTGTTTCTTTACTCTCAAATGGAATGGATTATGCTAAATATTACTTCCTCGCTGGCCAGCATTGGTCAGATATTGCGTGCCAACAATAGCAAACCTGCCGTCACGCTGCCCTCCACGCCAGCTTCCACCCGCAACCCAGCCAGTGCCGCCAGCATCTCTGACCAAGGGCAGGCGATGTTGGCGCAAGAGGCAGCCAAGGGCGCTACATCTTCTGCTGTGCAAGGCGAACTGCCTGTGGAGATGTATCAAATTCCACCATGGTTGGCTTCCGTGCTGCCCATGACGGGAGGTGAGTTGCCAAAATTGTTCAATGGTTTTGGAGATAGCCATCTTACGTTAAACAAAAGTTTCTTATATGATGGAAAAGATCAAGAACGGGCAGACTACACAAAAATTTTTAACATGCACTGGGAAAATGTTTTACAAGAGCACAATATTAATACCACCGAAGATTTTTATCAAAAAATTATTGTGGATAAGAAATTTAGTGAAAATATTCATCAACAGCTAAAAGAAGTTATTCAGGGTGACCGTCAAATGATGAGTTTGGCTACCAAATTCAATTGGACAGCAGAGTAGCATTAATTTTGGCATTTGAAAATTTAGCAACTGAGAAGTATTTAAATTATCTTGACTTGTTTTTATAAATTTTATTTCTAGTTTTTTGGTGTTTCGGTAAAATCTGCGGGTCGCTGTGCATGAGCTGGCCAGCCAGTGGGCAGGAGAGTCTTTGATTATTGATCATGAGAATTTTCCCCGGCGCTATCGTCACATGCTGGCAGTGCCTTCTGATGACACACCAGAGCAGGAGCTGGTGCGCAGCATGCAAAGAGCTCGCTTGAACTAAGCCAAAGTTTGGCGCGCCATGGCTTTGGCTTTTCCAGTGTTTCTTCCTGGCCATCGCTAAATGGACAAAACCCCGCCGCCAATCCTGGCAACGGGGTTCTTGTCTATCCGGGCAACACCTGCATGCCCACGGGGTTGTTCAGTCCACGTGGTAGTTCGGTGCTTCCTTGGTGATCTGCACATCGTGCACATGCGATTCACGCATGCCTGCCGAGGTGATTTCCACAAACTCGGACTGGGTGCGCATGGCGTCGATGCTGGCGCAGCCGCAGTAGCCCATCGACGAGCGCAGGCCGCCCATCAGTTGATGGATAACGGCAATCACCGAACCCTTGTACGGCACACGGCCTTCGATGCCTTCCGGCACCAGCTTGTCGGCGTTGGCTTCGTTGTCCTGGAAGTAGCGGTCGCTGGAGCCTTGCTGCATGGCACCCAATGAACCCATGCCACGGTAGCTCTTGAACGAACGGCCCTGATACAGTTCGATTTCGCCCGGCGCTTCTTCGGTGCCGGCCAGCAGGCCGCCCAGCATTACGCAGTTGGCGCCAGCGGCAATGGCCTTGGCGATGTCGCCGGAGAAGCGGATGCCGCCGTCGGCGATCATCGGCACGCCAGTGCCCTTCAGCGCTTCAGTGACATTATGTACAGCAGTCAGCTGCGGCACGCCCACACCGGCGACGATGCGGGTGGTGCAGATCGAGCCGGGGCCGATGCCCACTTTCACGCCGTCAGCGCCGGCGTCCACCAGGGCGCGCGCGGCGGCGGCGGTGGCGATGTTGCCGCCGATCACGTCCACTTGCGGGTAGTTTTGCTTCACCCAGCGCACACGGTCCAGCACGCCCTGGCTGTGGCCGTGGGCGGTGTCCACCACGATGACATCCACACCGGCGTCCACCAGACGGGCCACGCGTTCTTCGGTGCCTTCACCCACGCCAACCGCCGCGCCCGCGCGCAGGCGGCCTTGGTCGTCTTTGTTGGCAAAGGGTTTTTCGCTGGTCTTGACGATGTCTTTGACCGTCATCAGGCCCTTGAGCTCGAAGTCGTCGTTGATGACCAGCACGCGTTCCAGACGGTGGGCGTGCATCAGTTCGCGGGCTTCTTCCAGCGCCGCGCCTTCCTTGACGGTGACCAGACGCTCGCGCGGGGTCATGATGCTGCGCACCGGAGCGTCCAGGCGGGATTCAAAGCGCAGGTCGCGGTTGGTGACAATGCCCACCACCTTGCCGTGCTCGATGACCGGCAGGCCGGAGACTTTTTTCTCGCGCACCAGACGGATGACCTCACCGACGGTCATTTCCGGCTTGATGGTGATGGGGTCTTTGACAATGCCGGATTCGTGACGCTTGACCCGCGCCACTTCGTCGGCCTGCTTGGCCGGAGACATGTTTTTATGGATGATGCCAAGTCCGCCTTCCTGGGCCAGCGCAATGGCCAGGCGGCTTTCTGTCACGGTATCCATCGCGGCAGACACCAGGGGCAGGTTCAGCCGGATATTGCGGGTCAGCTGAGTGGCCAGGGTGACATCACGCGGCAGAATGGCAGAGTGGGCGGGGACGAGCAGAACGTCGTCGAAGGTGTAAGCTTTCTGGACGATGCGCATGGGAATTCCTTTGCGGCAAAGGTCTATTATACCGACACTTTATGGGATTGGGCAAAAAAGCGTAAAACGGCCTGCGGCCAGGGCGATTTGGCCTTGGCCGCAGGCGCATTTTGTGAGCGCGTCTTAGCTGGCCCCGCGCCTCCATGGCACAATGCGCATCCTGCCTGCCGGATGCCTGCTCTGCCATGTTCGACCCGAAACCTGTTCTGGACAGCCTGCCCGCCCTGCCTGGCGTGTACCGCATGCTCGACGCCGACGTCCAGGTGCTGTACGTCGGCAAGGCCATCGACCTGAAAAAACGGGTCAGTTCGTATTTCCAGAAAACCGACCTCAGCCCGCGCATTCAGTTGATGGTGCGCCAGATTGCCGCGATTGAAACCACCGTGGTGCGCTCCGAGGCCGAGGCGCTGATTCTGGAAAACAACCTGATCAAGGCGCTGGCCCCCAAGTACAACATCCTGTTTCGCGACGACAAGTCCTATCCCTATCTGATGCTGTCCGGCCATGCCTGGCCACAGCTGGCGTATTACCGGGGGGCGCTGGACCGTCATCACCAGTATTTTGGCCCTTACCCAAATGGCTACGCGGTGCGTGAGTCGATTCAGGTGTTGCAGCGGGTGTTCCGCCTGCGCACCTGCGAGGACAGCGTATTTACCAACCGCTCGCGCCCGTGCCTGCTGCATCAGATCAAGCGCTGTTCGGCACCGTGCGTGGGCCTGATTGATGCCGACAGTTATCAGGCCGATGTGCGCCATGCGGCGGCGTTTTTGCTGGGCAAGCAATCCGAGCTGATCGACGACCTGTCGGCGCAGATGCAGGCGGCAGCCGAGGCGCTGGCATTCGAGCTGGCGGCCACGTTGCGCGACCAGATTCAGGCGCTGGCGCGGGTGCAGGAGCGCCAGTTTGTCAGCAGCAACGCCACCCAGCTGGATTGTGATGTGATTGCCGCCGTGGTGGCCGAAGGGCTGGCGTGTGTCAATCTGGTGATGATTCGCGGCGGGCGTCATCTGGGCGATAAAAGCCATTTTCCGGACCGCGCCATCGAGATGGACGCCGGCGATGTGCTGGAGGCGTTTCTGGCCCAGCATTATGTGGGCGCGCCCATGCCGCCGCTGATGCTGGTCAACCAGCCGGTCAGCGAGGCACTGGTGACGGTGCTGCAGGCGCAGGCCGAACACCGCCTGGCGGTGGTGCATCACACCGTGGGCGAGCGGCGGGTGTGGCTGGAGATGTCGGAAAAAAACGCCCGGCTGGCCATCGACCAGCGTGTATTGTCCAAAGCCACGCAAAGCCACCGGCTGGCGGCGCTGGCCGAGGCACTGGCGCTGCCGGGGGTGGAGCGGATGGAGTGCTTTGACATCAGCCATACCCTGGGCGAGGCGACGGTGGCGTCGTGCGTGGTGTACGACCATGGCGGCATGCAGTCCAGCCAGTACCGGCGCTATAACATCAGCGGCATTACCCCCGGTGATGATTACGCGGCGATGCGCGACGCGCTGACCCGCCGCTACAGCAAGCTGGCCGACGGCGAAGGCCAGTTGCCTGATGCCTTGCTGATTGATGGCGGCAAGGGCCAGGTGGGCGTGGCGATGGCGGTGCTGGACGAGCTGGGTTTGTCGTCGCTGCCCATCATTGGCGTGGCCAAGGGCGAGGGGCGCAAGCCGGGGCTGGAAACGCTGATTCTCCCACGCGAACAAAAAACGTTACAATTGCCGAAAGATCATCCGGCGCTGCACCTGATCCAGACCCTGCGCGACGAGGCGCACCGCTTTGCCATTACCGGCCACCGTGCCCGACGGGCCAAGGCGCGCACCACCTCGCGGCTGGAGGATATCCCTGGTATCGGGGCCAAGCGTCGCCAGCGCCTGCTGACCCGCTTTGGCGGGCTGAAGGGGGTGATGGCGGCCAGTGTGGATGAACTGGCCCAGGTAGAGGGCATCAGCCATACCCTGGCCGAGGCTCTGCACCGGGCTCTGCATTAAGTGTCAGTGCCGCGCACAACCCCCACCTGGTGTGGTGGCGCGGCCTTGCCGTACGGCTGTGTCTTGCCTGCGGCAGCACGCCTGACCAGGAACGCTACGCTGGGTGTTTGTTGGCAACGCGCAAAACGGGCCGGGGCAGTCCACCAGCACCATGTCTGTATCAATTCATCCCGCAGGGCCCTGGCCCTGCCCGACCAACCGATTGCCGATCCGCAGCGCCTTCTGCCCTGCCGGCAGAAACGTGCCAGCCAAGACCCATGCCGTTCAATTTTCCGATTTTCCTGACCTGGTTGCGGGTAGCCCTGATTCCGGTGTTTGTGGTGCTGTTCTATCTGCCTGACAGCTGGCTGCCGCTGGCCGGGCGCAATAGTCTGGGCGCGCTGATCTTTGCCCTGGCGGCGGTGACCGACTGGCTGGATGGCTTTCTGGCGCGCAAGTGGGAGCAAACCTCGGCGTTTGGCGCGTTTCTCGACCCAGTCGCCGACAAGCTGATTGTGGCCGCTGCGCTGATTCTGCTGGTGGAGCTGGACCGCACCCAGGCCTGGCTGGCGATGGTGATCATTGGCCGCGAGATCACCATTTCGGCGCTGCGCGAGTGGATGGCGCAGGTGGGCGAGCGGCGCAGCGTGGCGGTGGCCTATATTGGCAAGCTGAAAACCGCCGCACAGATGGTGGCGATTTTGCTGCTGTTGTACTGGCAACCCATCGTGCCGGGAATTGATACGCCGATGCTTGGAAATTTTTTAATGGTGATCGCAGCAATTTTGACTTTATGGTCAATGGCTTATTATCTGCAGATGGCCGGGCAGCAGTTACGTGCCGAAAAAAAATCGTTGTGAGGTGTTGACAGCAAAAAAAACTTGCTTATAATGCGCAGTCTCTTGCAGCGATTAACTGCAACGAAAGACACAGCGCGGGAATAGCTCAGTTGGTAGAGCGCAACCTTGCCAAGGTTGAGGTCGCGAGTTCGAGCCTCGTTTCCCGCTCCATTCTTTCGTTACAGATTAACAGCAAACAAGTTCTGGCCATGCGGGAATAGCTCAGTTGGTAGAGCGCAACCTTGCCAAGGTTGAGGTCGCGAGTTCGAGCCTCGTTTCCCGCTCCACCCCGCCAGAAGGTGTTTGTACCAGTCGCCGCAAACGCGGGAATAGCTCAGTTGGTAGAGCGCAACCTTGCCAAGGTTGAGGTCGCGAGTTCGAGCCTCGTTTCCCGCTCCATTTCATATCGGCAAGCTGCCGTCATCCATCCTGTCAGGATTATGCGCAGCTCGCTGGTTCGCCTACGGCGGGGTAGCAAAGTGGTTATGCAGCGGCCTGCAAAGCCGTCCACGCCGGTTCGATTCCGGCCTCCGCCTCCAGACTCAAGCCCTGAATGCTGATTCAGGGCTTTTTTGCGTTTGCCCTGTCCCTGAAAGAAACGCTGGCCGGCACGGCGTGTGACGCTACCGGGCAAGAAAAATGCCACTTCTGTTTAATCCCCCCGCTTTCCTGGCTACACGCCATTCGCAGACAATGGTAGGCTTATCGATTGATCTGGTTTCCGGGTATTGCAACATGCAAGGTTCCCTGATGAGCCCAACCCGGCATTGTGGGCGGGCATGGGCATGAATGGGGTGTTCAAGCAGTGGATGATGGTTCTGGCCGTGGCGCTGGCGTATTTTGCCAGCGGCCAGCTGGGGCTGACCGTGCCTTATCTGGGGGCGTTTGTTTCGCTGATCTGGCCGCCCACCGGGCTGGCCGTGGCGGTTTTGTGGCGCGGCGGCCTGTCGCGCTGGCCAGGCATCTGGCTGGGGTCGCTGGCAATTAACCTGGCAGCCGATGGTGCGCTGCCAATGTCGCTGGTGATTGCCTGCGGCAACACCCTGGCCCCGCTGATCACCGTCTGGCTATTGCGCCACAGCGGGGCCAGCCTGCACTTTGACAGCCGCCGCGACATGAACCACTACCTGCTGGCGATTGGCTCGGGCATGCTGGTATCCGCCAGCATTGGCGTGCTCAGTCTGTGGCTGGGCGGCATCATGCACGGCAGCCAGCTGTTGCGGATTTTCCTGATCTGGTGGGTGGGCGATGCCGTGGGTGCGCTCTTGCTGGGCATCCCGCTCCTGACCTTTTCCCTGCGCCGCTGGCGCGAACTGTCGCCTGGCCGTCAGCTGGAGGCGCTGGGCTGCCTGCTGGTTATGGTGCTGGTGGGTGGCCTGATGCTGCATTCGGCCACCCATCAATTGCTGATGCCGCTGGTGTTTGTGCCCTTCCTGTTGTTGTCCTGGCTGGCCGTGCGGGGCGGGCTGGGGCTGGCATCGCTGAGTGTGCTGCTGCTGTCGGCGTTAACGGCCTGGGGCACCGTGCAAGGCCAGGGGCCGTTTTACCGCAGTTCGGTGCATGAGGGCCTGGCGCTGTTGTGGGGCTATATGACCACGCTGATGGTGCTGGCGCTGCTGCTCAGTGCGCTGGTGGCCGAACTGTCGGCCAATGAGCGGCGCTGGCAGTTTGCTCTGGAAGGCGCAGACACCGGGGTGTGGGACTGGCATATTCCATCCGGACAAATGCATTACTCGGCGCGCTGGTGCGCGCTGTTGGGGCTGAGCCCCACCCAGCTGGGCCATCGGCTGACCGGTTGGGAGGCGCGGGTTCACCCGGAAGACCGCGCTGAATTTGCCGCGCTGTTGCTCGGGCGCAGTCAGGCAGAAGGCGCACACGGCAGCGAACTGCGCTTGCGCACCGGCAGCGGTGAATGGCGCTGGTATGGCTTGCGCAGCCGGGTGGTCAGCACCACGCTCCAGGGTGAGCCGCTGCGGGTGATTGGCACGCTGACAGATATCAGCCGCCACAAAGACACCGACTACTGGCTGCGCCTGCTGGAACGTGCGCTGCATTCGGCCCGTAACGGCATCATCATCACCGATGCCCGCCAGCCCGACCAGCCGATTCTGTACGTCAATCACGCTTTTGAGAAAACCACAGGCTATCGCAGCCAGGAAGTGCTGGGCATGAACTGCCGGCTGCTCAACAGGGCCGATCGCCACCAGCCTGGCCTGGCCATCGTGCGAGAAGCCATGCAGTCCGGACAATCCTGCCAGACGGTGTTGCGCAACTATCGCAAGGATGGTTCGCTGTTCTGGAATGAACTGAGCATCGCGCCAGTACACGACGCCCAGGGCAAGCTGAGCCATTTTATTGGCGTGCAAACCGATATCAGCGCCCAGGTGGTGGCCCAGGAGCGGCTGCGCGAGCGTGACCAGCTGCTGCGCAAGCTGTCGCAACAGGTGCCGGGCATGATCTGCCAGTTGCACACCCGGCTGGACCATCTCAGTCTGCCCTACGCCAGCGAAGCCATTCGCGAGGTATTTGGCCTGAGCCCGGACCAGGTGCGCGACGATGCCAGGGCGCTGTGCCTGCGCGTGCATCCGGATGACCGTCAGCGCCTGTACCACGGCCTGGCCCAGGCTGCCCGCCAGCAAGCGCCGTGGCGCGATGAGTTCCGGGTGGAATTGCAGCCCGGCCAGCCGGTCTGGCGCGAAGCGCATGCCATGCCTGAACAGCTGGAAGACGGTAGCGTGCTGTGGTATGGCTATGTGGCCGATATCAGCGAGCGCAAGGCGGCAATGCGCAAGCTGGAAGAAGGCGGTGCCTTTTACCAGGCGATGTTTGAAACCAATAATGCGGTCAAGCTACTGGTTGATCCGGTTAGCAAGCGGGTGGTGGACGCCAACCCGGCCGCCTCACAGTTTTATGGCTATCCGCACGATCTGCTGGTGGGGATGCCGGTCAATCAGATCAATACCGCTGCGCCAGAGGTGATTCACGCCGCCATGACGCGGGCACAGCAGCAGGGGCAAACCAGCTTTGAGTTTGTTCACCGGCTGGCCGACGGCAGCCACCGTCAGGTAGAAGTGTATTCCGGCCCGATCCGGCTGGAAGGCCGGCAGTTGCTGTTTTCCATCATACATGACATCAGCGAACGCAAGCAGGCCGAAGAACGCCTGCGCTTTACCGCCAGCGTGTTTGAGCATGCCCACGAAGGCATCATGATTACCGACGCCAGCGCGCGGATTGTCGATGTCAATCGCACCTTCAGCGAAATCACCGGGTATAGCCGCGAAGATGTGCTGGGGCGCTCGCCCAATCTGCTGCGTTCGGGCTACCACAGTCCGTCGTTTTACAGCGAAATGTGGGCGGCGTTGTATACCGACGGCTACTGGCGCGGCGAGGTATGGAACCGGCGCAAGAATGGCGAGGTGTACCCCGAACTGCTGACCATTTCCAGTGTGCAGCCGCCAGACGGTGGCGTCAGCCATTATGTGGCGGTGTTTTCCGACATCACCGTGCTCAAGGAACACCAGCAAAAACTGGAGCGCATGGCCCATTACGACGCGCTGACCCAGCTGCCCAACCGCGTGCTGCTGGCCGACCGGCTGATGCTGGCGCTGACCCAGGCGCGACGTACCAGCAAGCTGCTGGCGGTGTGTTATCTGGATCTGGACGGTTTCAAGCCGGTCAACGACACCTTTGGCCATGAAGCCGGCGACATGCTGCTGATCGAAGTGGCTGCCCGGCTCAAACAGGTGCTGCGCAGTGGCGACACCGTGGCCCGACTGGGCGGCGATGAATTTGTCCTGCTGCTGTCTGGCCTGGACGATATTGGCAAATGCCAGCTGGCGCTGGACCGGGTGCTGCAAACCATTGCCCAGCCCTATCCGCTGGGCAACGACCGCGTGGCCACATTGTCGGCCAGTATTGGCGTCACCCTGTATCCGGTGGACGGTGCCGACGCCGATACCCTATTGCGCCACGCCGACCAGGCCATGTACCTGGCCAAGCAGGCTGGCCGTCATCGCTACCATTTGTTTGACCCGGAACACGACCGCCAGGCGCACGCTCACCGCGAAGCCATGGCCCGAATTGAGCAGGCGCTGTCTGCCGGCGAATTCCGCCTGTATTACCAGCCCAAGGTGAATATGCGCTACGGCACGGTGATTGGCGCAGAAGCCCTGATTCGCTGGCAACACCCCGAACGCGGCCTGCTGCCGCCCAGCGAGTTCCTGCCCGTCATTGAAGACAGCGAGTTTTCTGTGGCGCTGGGTGAGTGGGTGATGGCCGAAGCCTTGCGACAGATGGACGCCTGGCAGCAGCACGGCCTGGCGCTGCCGGTCAGCGTCAATATTGCCGCCCGCCACCTGCAACACCCCGGTTTCAGCGAGCGGCTAAGTGCCTTGCTGGACCATTACCCCAATGTACCAGCCAACCAGCTGGAGCTGGAAGTGCTGGAAACCGCCGCACTGGATGATATCGCCTATGTGTCGGCGCTGATCGAGCGCTGCCGGGGGCAGGGAGTGAGCTTTGCCCTGGATGACTTTGGCACCGGCTATTCCTCGCTGACCTACCTGAAGCGCCTGCCCGCCAGTGTCCTGAAAATTGACCAGAGCTTTGTCCGCGACATGCTCAAGGATCCGGAAGACCTGGCCATTATCGAAGGGGTGATTGGCCTGGCTCAGGCGTTTCGCCGCAGTGTGATTGCCGAAGGCGTGGAAACCCTGGAGCACGGCGCACTGCTGATCCAGCTCGGCTGCGACCTTGGCCAGGGCTATGGCATTGCCCGCCCCATGCCCGCCGATGCCATTCCGGCCTGGGTGGCCGGCTTTGTGCCGCCGGCCATCTGGCAGGCGGCAGCCCGCCATCCCTGGTCACGCGATGATTTTCCGCTGCTGGGTGCCAGCATTGACCACCAGCACTGGATTGCCGAGCTGGTGCCATGCCTGGAGCAGGAACACCCCGGCCAGTGTGCGCCACCGCTGGACATTCATCATTGCCGGTTTGGCCGTTGGTACCATGGCGCAGGTGAAGACCGGTACGGCCATCTGCCCGCGTTTCGCGTCATCGACGCCTGCCATCGCGAAGTGCATGAGCTGGCCAGTCAGCTGCAGCAAGCGCACCTGGCAGGAGAAATGGGCCGCGTGCGCGCCGGCATTCCCCGGCTGTACACGCTGCGCGACCAAATGCTGGCACAACTGGACGCGCTGCGCCGGGTGGTGGCAAGCCGTCACGACGGACAGGCGTAGCACACACAGCGTAAAGGCAGGCTGCGCCAGTCAGTCACGTTGAAACACAACGGTTCATGCGAGCCAGTTTATGCCGGGTATCTCGGTTTCATTTCTGTTAAAACAAATCCTTATTCCAATTACAGATATAAAATGAAATAATATCTCCACCCTATCGATGGAGATGAACATGGCACGGCTTCCGGGCGGGATGGAACATCTGGCACAGGCTCAAGATTTGCTGAAAAAGGCAAAGACAGTAGAAGAGTTGCGCACCGCTCAGGCGGTTGCGCTGCCACTGCTGTTCAACCTCAGCATCGAGCAAACGGCTCAAATCATTGGTCGTTCGGTCGGGGCAACCTGTACGTTGCGGACGAATTTCTGCCGGGAGCAGGCTGGCGAAGCCAGGCCCAAGCGCAGCAAGCGCGAACTGCGCAACCGGGCCAAGGCCAGCCTGGAGCAAGAGGCCAAGATTCTGGATGAGGCACTCACCGAGGCGGCTACCGGCGGAGTGGTGATCGTTCCGCCGCTCAAGCCGGTCATCGAGGCCAAGCTGGGCAAACCGCTGGCGCTCTCCACCATTTATGCGATGCTGGCGCGCCATGGCTGGCGGAAAGTGGCTCCGGACAAGATTCATCCGAAAAGCGACCCCGATGCCCAGGAAGACTGGAAAAAAAACTGCAGGGGCGCTTGGCAGAAGAAAGAACCCGATTTGCCGTAGCGCGTCCGCTGCGATTGATGTTCCAGGACGAGGCTCGATTTGGCCGCATCAGCGACGTTCGCCACTGCTGGCAGAAAAAGCCGCATCGGCCCGTGGTGAAAGCCATGGTGACACAGCAATATGTCTATGCCTACGGTGCGATCAGTCCGGCAGATGGGCGTTTCGACTCATTGATCCTGCCGCAGGTGAACGGCAAGTGCATGCAGCTGTTTCTGGATGAGGTTGCCCGGCGCTACCCCGACGAAAACATCGTGATGGTGCTGGATGGAGCCGGTTGGCACAAGAGTCCGTTTCAGCTGGCGGACAACTTGAGGTTGATCCTCCTTCCGCCCTATGCGCCGGAACTCAACCCGCAGGAACACGTGTGGGATGAGTTGCGCGAGAAGTACTTCCACAACCGAGCCTTCGATAGCCTGGAGGCCTTGGAAGCCCACTTGGAACAGGGCCTTGCTCAGTTGGAAAACCAGCCGGGAAAGATGCAGAGCCTCACCGGCTGGGAATGGATAATTAATTCAATTTATAAATAGAAATGGAATTACCTAGTAGCCAGTCACGTTGAAACACGATGGCTCACGTTCCACGACGAACCACTCGCCGCGCCCCACCGCGTCATTCCCGCGCAGGCGGGAATCCAGGCGTGTCCACAGCGTACAGCGGGGTGAGCGCGCTCATCAGCGCTACCTGCGCCATGCCCACCGCGCCCGCTGTGGCGCGGTCTGGGTTCCCGCCTTCGCGGGAACGACACCTGAGGTGAAACTCATCCCGAAAGCGCTCTAATCGCCTGTCAGTCGATTCAGATCATGGTGACTGGCTACTAGCAATCCAGGAGCTTGATCATGCACATGGCCCGATCACGCTGGTGCGTGATCGGGCCATGAGGGTCTGGCGCTGGGTGGGGTTTGGCTTATTCTGCCGCCTGCACCGGAATCGACCCGCCAATCCCCTTGATGCGGTTGTGTTCATCGGCATACACCAGCTTGGGCGCGTAGCTGCGGCTTTCGTCGTCGGTCATTGCGGCAAAGGTGGCGATGATCAGGATGTCGCCCACGGCGGCGCGGCGGGCGGCTGAGCCGTTGACCGAGATGATGCCGCTACCGCGTTCGCCGCGAATGGCGTAGGTGGTGAAGCGTTCGCCGTTGGTCACGTTCCAGATGTCGATCTGTTCGTACTCCTTGATGTCAGCGGCGTCGAGCAGGTCGTCGTCGATGGCGCAAGAGCCTTCGTAGTGCAGTTCGCACTGGGTGGTGGTCACGCGGTGAATCTTGGATTTGAGCATCATGCGTTGCATGGTTGGGTGTCCTCTGCGGATGCGGCAGCGTTAGCGCTGCACTTCGATATTGTCGATCAGGCGGGTTTTGCCCAGACGGGCAGCGGCCAGCACCACCAGCTGGTGTTCGCCGGCATGGGCGATATCCAGGGTGTTGGCGGCGCGGATTTCAATGTAGTCCACCTGCCAGCCGTGCGTGGTCAGGTCAGCGCAGGCGGCGGCTTCCAGATCGGCGTACTGGTTGTTGCCGGCGGTCAGCGCATCGCGGATCTGGCACAGGTTGCGGTACAGCCGTGGTGCTTCGGCGCGCTCGGCCTCGCTCAGATAGCCATTGCGCGAGGACAGCGCCAGGCCGTCGTCGGCGCGGCCTGTGTCTACCGGCACGATGTCAATTGGCATGTTCAGGTCGCTGACCATGGCGCGGATGATGGCCAGCTGCTGGAAGTCTTTCTTGCCAAAACAGGCGGCGTCTGGCTGGACAATATTGAACAGCTTGGTCACCACCGTGGCCACGCCACGGAAGTGGCCCGGACGGAATGCGCCACACAATTCGTTTTGCAGGTGCGGCGGCTCGACGTTGAAATCCTGACGGATGCGCGGGTAGAGCTCGCGCTCGTCGGGGATGAACAGCGCGTCCACGCCGGCGGTTTCCAGCTTGGCGCGGTCGGCGTCAAAGGTGCGCGGATAGCTGTCGAAATCCTCGCCCTGACCAAACTGCAGGCGGTTGACAAAAATGCTGACAATCACCGCATCGCCGCGCTGGCGCGCTTCGCGCACCAGGGCAAGATGGCCATCGTGCAGATTGCCCATGGTGGGCACAAACACCACACGGCCGGCCTGGCGGCGCCAGTCGCGCACGGCCTGAATGGAATGAAGAATATGCATGAGTCAAATCCGGGTTGGGTGGCCAGGCCGCATCCTGCCGGCGGGCCTGGCGGGGTCCATCAGAAACAGTGTTCCGGGGCGGGGAAGCTGCCGTTTTTCACGGCGTGCACGTAGGCTTTGACCGCGCCGGGAATGCTGCCGGCTTCGGGCATGAAGTTTTTCACAAAGCGGGCTTTTTTGCCGGGATAGACGCCCAGCATGTCGTAGATCACCAGCACCTGGCCGCTGACCTCGGGGCCGGCACCAATGCCGATGGTTGGCACCGACAGCTCGGCGGTGATGCTGGCAGCCAGGCCAGCCGGCACACATTCCATCAGCACCATGCTGGCCCCGGCGTCGGCCAGCGTGCGGGCGTCGGCGCGAATGCGCGCGGCGTCGTCCTCGCTCTTGCCCTGCACCCGATAGCCGCCAAAGGTGTTGACGAACTGCGGGGTCAGGCCAATGTGTGAACACACCGGAATGCCGCGTTCGACCAGAAAGCGGGTGGTATCGGCCATGAAGGCACCGCCTTCGAGCTTGACCATGTGCGCACCGGCCTGCATCAGCCGCACCGCGCTGGCAAATGCCTGCTGCGGGCTTTCCTGATAGCTGCCAAACGGCATGTCGCCAATCACCAGCGCATTGCGCGTGGCGCGTGCCACACAGCGCACATGGTAGATCATTTCGTCCAGGGTCACCGGCAGGGTGGAGTCCGCCCCTTGCATCACCATGCCCAGCGAATCGCCCACCAGCAGGGTTTCCACCCCGGCTTCGTCCAGCATGGCGGCAAAGCTGGCGTCATAGCAGGTCAGCATGGTGATTTTTTGCCCTTCCTGGGCCAGTTTCATCAGGGTTTGGACGGTGATCTTCATCGGTAGGTGATTCCTTCATGGTTCGGCGCGCCCGTCTGGCTGGGGTAAGCCGCCTGACGCGCGCGCGGGGAGGCATTGGCCGATCAGCCAATGGCGCAGCCAGGCGGCTTACACGGCCACGTTAAAGTAACTGCGTTGCCCCTTGGCCTCGCTGATGCAGCGCAACAATAGCTCGAAGTCTTCCGGCTTATCAACAAAATCCAGCCGCTCGGTGTTGACCATAATCACCGGGGCAGCTTCGTATTGCATGAAAAACTCGCTATAGGCGGTGTCGATGCGCTTGAGGTAGCCATCAGGAAATGCCACTTCGTAGGGCGCGCCGTAGGCGGCAATCCGCCGGCTGAGCACCTCGACCGGGGCTTGCAGATACACCACCAGATCGGGCACGGGTAATTGTGCTGGCTGCAGTGCCGCCTGCAGGGTCTGGTACAGCGTCAGTTCGTCGGCTTCCAGGGTCAGCCGGGCAAACAGCGCGTCCTTCTCAAACAGGAAATCGCTGATCATATTGCCACCGTTGCCTTCTTCGGCCACCAGCTGGCGCAGGGTGTCCGCACGCTGCAGCAGGCTGTGCAGCTGGGTGGACAGCGCGTGGTGGCCCATGCTCTGGTAAAAGCGCGGCAAAAACGGGTTATCGCGAACCGGGTCGGCGTACAGGCGCAGGCCACAGTGCTCGGCCAGTTTTTTGGCCAGTGCGGTCTTGCCAACGCCGACCGGGCCTTCAATGGCAATATAACGGTATGGAATCATGGGTAAGCATCCGGTTGGCAGCGCACAGCATCAAGGCACACCCAGCTGAGTGGCCGGCAGAACGCTCACCTTGTCGTCAGCCGGGCAGAATGTCAAGCCGGTAAATGCCCGACTGGTCACAATCGGCCAGGCAGTCCACCACCCGGCCCCGCCCCGGAATCTGCAGTGCTGCGGCCAGTTCGGCCAGCGGTACCAGCACAAATGCCCGCTCGTGCATGCGCGGATGCGGCAGGATCAGCGTCGTGCTGTCCTGGCAGTGTTCACCATACAACAGCAGATCGAGATCGAGCACGCGTGGCGCATTGCGAAAGCTGCGCACCCGGCCAAAGCGGGTTTCCAGCGCCAGCAATGCCTCCAGCAGGGCGGAGGCATCCAGTGTGGTATCCAGCCGGGCAACGGCGTTGACAAAATCTGGCTGGTCGGCATAGCCCACCGGGGTGGTGGCGTACAGCGACGAGGCACAGACATTGTGGCAGTGTGGCAATGTGGCCAGCGCCGCCAGCGCGGCGCTCACCTGCTGCGCGGGCTGTTCCAGATTGCTGCCCAGGGCAATATAGGCGGTGACGCTCATTCGCCGCTGTCCACCGGCTGGCCGTTGCCATTGGGTTTTTTCTTGCGCCGGCGGCGTTTTTTGGCGGCACCGCTACGTGGGCCGCCGCTGTCGCGGGCTGCGGCAATCAGTGCCTGGCGCTCGGCTTCGTCGCCATCCTGAAAGTCCGTCCACCAGTCCACCAGTTCCTGCGGCACTTCGCCCACCGCCGCGCGCAGCGCCAGGAAGTCGTAGCCAGCACGAAAACGCGGCTGCTCCAGCAAGCGGTAAGGCCGGCTGCCGTCACGGCTGTCAAAGCGCGGCTGCAGCGCCCAGATTTCACGCATGGTGGTGGCAAAGCGGCGCGGAATGGCCAACTGCTCTTCCTGGATGCGCTCGGCGGTGGCCATGGCGTCAAACAGCGCCGGAATCGGCTTGTCGCCCAGGTCCATGCGCCGGGTCCATTCGCGCTGGACCTGGTTCCACAGCAGGGTGGCAAGCAAGAAGCCCACCGACACCGGTTTGTCTTCGCGGATGCGCCGGTCGGTGTTTTCCAGCGCCAGCTGGACAAACGACGCGCCGGAAGACGACTCGGCAATCATGTCCAGTAGCGGGAAAATCCCCTGATGCAGGCCTTCCTGGCGCAGCATCTGCACACAGTCGTAAGCGTGGCCGGAGAACAGCATTTTCAGCATTTCGTCAAACAGCCGCGCCGCCGGCACGTTTTGCAGCAGCGGGGCCAGTTCGGCAATCGGCTTGCGCGTGGGCTCGTCAATGCGCAGCCCCAGCTTGGCGGCCAGACGCACCGCGCGCAGCATGCGCACCGGGTCTTCGCGGTAGCGCTGCACCGGGTTGCCAATCATCGCCAGCTTGCGTGCATGCACATCG
This sequence comes from Aquaspirillum sp. LM1, assembly GCF_002002905.1. Classification (NCBI taxonomy): domain Bacteria; kingdom Pseudomonadati; phylum Pseudomonadota; class Betaproteobacteria; order Neisseriales; family Aquaspirillaceae; genus Aquaspirillum; species Aquaspirillum sp. LM1. The sequence goes on from NZ_CP019509.1 coordinate 2,022,050, forward strand.
CGCACGCCGTGGTGGTAGTCGATGATGGTTTCGTCGCTGGGGTTGTAAAACAGCGCGTTGACGGTGAAATCCCGCCGGCGGGCGTCTTCTTCCTGGCTGCCGAACACATTGTCGTTGAGAATGCGCCCCTCGCTGTCGGTCACCGTGTCGTCGCCGCCACGGAACGTGGTGACCTCCACGGTTTCTGCGCCGACCATCACATGGACGATGCGAAAGCGCCGGCCAATGATGCGCGAACGGCGAAAGGCATGGTGCACCTGCTCGGGCGTGGCGTTGGTGGCCACGTCAAAGTCTTTGGGGTGCTGGTCCAGCAGCAGGTCGCGCACCGCGCCGCCCACCACAAAAGCGGCAAAGCCAGACTCCTGCAGGCGGGTGATAACTTTCAGCGCGGCCGGGCTGATGCCTTCGCGGCGCACCCCGTGCTGGGTAAATGGGATCACCCGAGGCCGCACACGGCGGCTGGGGAACTTGAACACACGGCTAAGGAGCTTGCGAATCATCGCTTTCGGATAAACAGTTGGCGAAACAAGGTCGGGATTATACCGCCTTGTGGCCGGTTTCTGCGTGAATTCGGCAAGATGGCGTCATTCTGTTGGCTGGCTGGCAGCAGATCGGGGCATTCAGCCAGCCACGGCACTGGACGAACAAAGGTTAAAAACCAGAAAGCACTTGCCGACACAAATAAGAATAACTATCATTTGATGGGTGTATTATCGTGGCAACCGTCCCGCTCACCGGCCCAAATCGGCCAGGCTGGCCCTGGGTGCCTGACCGCCCTGGCATGCGCCAGCACGCCAATCTGAATCAAGGAGTCCGCCATGTTGTCCTGGTTATCCCGCCGCCGCCCCGCCCCGCTGATTCCACGTGCCCCGCTGTTTCGCCTGGCCCGTTTGTATGCGCTGTCCAGCGCGGTGATTGGCGAATACCTGTGGGAAGAGCGTGCCCGCTGGCAACGAGCGGTGGAAGGCGCATGGACAGTAGAAGAATACGCCCAGTTGCGCGAGCCGCTGGCGGCAGCGTTGCGCGCCGTAGGGGCCGAAACCGAGGCGCAGGGGGTGATGGCCGAGTTTGATGCGCTGATTGCCCCCGGCTGAATCCGCCCCATAATTGTGCTGGCCAGGGTGGTTGTGCCTTGGCTGGCCAGCGTCAGCAAGCCAATTTTATGGCGCTGGCACAGGCCGTGGCGGCTTAAACCGACAAACCGCCATGCTGCACTGCGGCACTGCCCGCCAGAGTGGATTCCTGTTAATCTTGCCAGCATTGCCGACTTTGCCGCTTTTGCGACGCTACCCCAAGATTGCCGCCATGCAACACGACTACCTCGAACGCATCCTCACCTCCCGCGTCTACGACGTGGCCATCGAAACCCCGCTCGACCCGGCACCAGGCCTGTCACGCCGGCTGGACAACACCGTGCTGCTCAAGCGCGAAGACCTGCAGCCGGTGTTCTCGTTCAAGCTGCGTGGAGCCTACAACAAAATGGCCCGCCTGAGCGCTGAGCAACTGCAGCGCGGGGTGATTGCCGCCTCCGCCGGCAACCACGCCCAGGGCGTGGCGCTGTCGGCGCAAAAACTGGGCTGCGAAGCCACCATCGTCATGCCGGTCACCACCCCGCAGGTGAAGATTGATGGCGTCACCCGTCGCGGCGGCAAAGTGGTGCTGCATGGCGATTCCTACAGCGACGCCTATCAGCACGCCAAAAAGCTGGAAGCCGAAAACGGCATGACCTTTATCCATCCGTACGACGATCCGGATGTGATTGCCGGCCAGGGCACCATCGGCATGGAAATCCTGCGCCAGCACCCGGATCCCATCCACGCCGTGTTTGTTGCCATCGGCGGCGGTGGCCTGGCTGCCGGGGTGGCGGCGTATGTGAAGCGACTCAAGCCAGAAATCAAGGTGATTGGCGTGCAAACGGTGGATTCCGACGCCATGCACCGCTCGATTGCCGCCGGCCATCGGGTGGAACTGAAAGACGTGGGCCTGTTTGCCGACGGCATCGCGGTGAAGCTGGTGGGCGAGGAAACCTTCCGTTTGTGCCGCGAGCTGCTCGACGAAGTGATTCTGGTCGACACCGACCAGATCTGCGCGGCCCTGAAGGATGTCTTTGAAGACACCCGCGCCATTCTCGAGCCCGCCGGTGCCGCCGCCGTGGCCGGGCTCAAGCTGTACGCCCAGCGTCAGGACATTCATGGCGAAACCCTGGTGGCAGTGGCATGCGGGGCCAATATGAACTTCGACCGCCTGCGCCATGTGGCCGAGCGCGCCGAGCTGGGCGAACAGCGCGAAGCCGTGCTGGCCGTCACCCTGCCGGAACAGCCAGGCAGCTTCAAGAAATTCTGTTCGCTGGTGGGCAGCCGCAACATCACCGAATTTAACTACCGCTACGCCGATGACCACACCGCCCATGTGTTTGTCGGCGTGCAGATCCAGCGCCGCCAGGACGTGGCCGGCATGCTCAAGGATCTAGCCGACAGCGGCCTGCAGGCGCTGGACCTCACCGACAACGAACTGGCCAAGCTGCATATCCGCCATCTGGTGGGCGGCCACGCGCCACAGCTGCCCAATGAACGCGCCATCCGCTTTGAGTTTCCCGAACGCCCCGGCGCGCTGATGCGCTTTCTGACCGCCATGCACACCGACTGGAACATCAGCCTGTTCCACTACCGCAACCACGGTGCCGACTATGGCCGCGTGCTGGTGGGCGTGCAAGTGCCAGACAGCGACCGCCAGGCATTCCAGACCTTCCTGGACGAACTGGGCTACCCCTGGGTAGACGAAACCGACAACCCGGCGTACCGGCTGTTTCTGGGCAATAGTCAGGCGAACAAACCATGATCCGCGCCGTGCTGTTTGACCTGGACGGCACGCTGGCTGACACCGCCCGCGACCTGGGCTGGGCGCTGAACGCACTGCTGGCCGAGCACGGCCTGCCGCCGCAGCCGTATGAAGCCATGCGCCCGATTGCCTCGCACGGCGCACGCGGGCTGATTCGCCTGGGCTTTGGCCTGGACCGTGACGACAGCCGTTTTGACGGCCTGCGCCAGCGCTTTCTGGACCTGTACGATACCCATTACGCCGACGATACCGTGCTGTTTGACGGCGTGCCCGAGCTGATCGACGGCCTGGCCCACGCCGGCTACGCCTGGGGAATTGTCACCAACAAGCCGATGCGCTTCACCGATAAGCTGGTGCCCCGGCTGGGCTTTCCCATCGCGCCAGCCGTGGTGGTCAGCGGCGACACCGTGGGCGTGGCCAAACCCGACCCCAGACCCATGCTGCACGCCGCCGCCGGGCTGAACACCCCCCCGGCGCAGTGCATGTACGTGGGCGACGCCGAGCGTGACATCGAAGCGGGCCGGGCCACCGGCATGCGCACCGTGCTGGCCGACTATGGCTACATTGCTGCCCACGACGCCCCACACACCTGGGGTGCTGACCTGCGCATTGCCCAACCAGTGCAATTACTGGACTATCTGCCCCCACTTGGGCTATGATGGAGCACTGAATTCGTTTTCAGACCAGCATCGGGGGCGACATGGCTTCGACGGGGGTTGCAAAGCGGATGAGGGCATACCGGGATCTCAGACCCCCGTAAAACACTGAATTTATATATTCGCAAACGACGAATCTTACGCTCTGGCCGCTTAATTGCGCCGGACTCTGCGCTATCTCGCCCATCGGGTAGGTCGGGTCAAACCGACAGCAGAGTCATTTAGATGGGATCGTGCCGATCCGGGTTACTTGGGTCGGAGCTAAACTATAGGTAACTCGCCAAAGCACAGCCTGTCGGTCGGCGGTGTGGCGGTTAAATCCAGTTGGCCAGACTAAGTATGTAGAACTCACCGTAGAGGATTTCCGGACGCGGGTTCGATCCCCGCCGCCTCCACCAAAACATCACTTCATGGCCTGCCATGAAGCCTTGGAAACCCCGATAGCCTGCTTAGGTTTTCGGGGTTTTTATTGGCCTGAATTTTCAAATCCTAGGCATGCGCAGATCTGCCCAATTCGACTGCGCAACCAGCACATCTACCCGTTGGCCGGCTGAACCAGTGTCGTCAATCCTCCCCACACCGCCGCCGCCCGGCCCATGCCGCGCGCACCGCCTCGGCACTGGCGCAGGGGGCGTTGAACTGGTCGCGCCAGCGCTGGCCGTTGCCATCGCAGCCGTCCACGCCATAGGCATCCACGCCCAGCAGCGTATCGCCGTTCGCCATCTCCCCGCCCAGTTCTGCCAGCAGGCGGGCCTCGTCCGCCAGACTCAGCGCCGGGGCATGGCCGTAGCGGCTTCCGGTGACCCAGCCGGCGGCGCCAAAACCGCCAATCAGCCGCAGTCGCTCCGGGCGCAGTTGCCAGAAGCTGAAATCACCAAATGACAGGTACTGTTCTGCCGCCGGGTGCAGGCGGGCAAAGCGTGCCTGGGCCATGGCGTCCAGCGTTACCGGTTCGGCGTAACCCATCAGGCTGAGCCGGGGGGCACCTTCGGTGGGGGCATACGGATCGACCACCAGCAGGCTGGCGCGCGGGTCGGCACGCAGGTTACGGGTGTGTTCGGCCAGGCCGCTGATCAGGAATGCCGGGCAGCCATCCGGCTGGGCCACCAGGTTGACCGCAGACGCAAATGGCCAGCCATCCTGCTCGACCGACAGGGTGGCCAGTGCGCCATGTGACGCCCGGCGCAACACCCGCTGGGCCAAATGGTAGGGGTCTTTCATACAAACTCCATCTTGCTGGGCATGTTTGGGGTAATGCGGATCATTGTCGCTGGCCCTGTCCGGTGTGACAACAGGGCGATCGCCCGAACGCCTCCCCCTTGACAATCAATCCCCTCAACACCGTCTCGGTGGTTCATCGCTTCTGGAGGTGTGCTGCGTCCTGCTTTTTTGGCCCGACACATGACAAACAAGCACAGCAGCATCTTGAGCCCACCCATCCGCCACGCTACACTTGGGCGATGGCACACCTCCACGACAACGGTTATAAATACCTGTTTTCCCACGCCGAACTGGTGCAGGAACTGCTGGAAGCTTTTGCCCCGCCGGGGGTGTCCGCTTTGCTGGATTACACCACCTTGCGCCTGGAAAACGGCAACTACGTCACCCCGGCGATGAAGCCGCGCGCGGATGATCTTGTCTGGTCGGTCGAACTACAGGGGCGGCGGATTTATTTGTATTTGCTGCTGGAATTCCAATCCACCCCAGACGACACCATGCCGGCGCGCATGCTGCAATATGTGGCTGCGCTTTACGACCACCTGCTGCGCAGCAAGGCGGTCAATGTCGCCGAAGGGCTGCCGCCGGTATTGCCCATCGTGCTGTACAACGGCGACGCCCGCTGGCGGCAAAGCAGCGAACTCTACGATCTGATTCGCGTCCATCCGCAGGTGCTGAAAGCCTTTCAGCCCCGGCTGAAATTCTGGCTGCTGGACGAAGGGGCATTCCCCGCTGCCGAGCTGGAAGACATGCACCGCGTGGTGGCGGCCATCTTTTGTTTTGAACACACGCCAGACAGCGCAGCGGCCAAACGCGCCATTCGCAACCTGGCTGATGCCGTCGCCCACTCCCCGTTCAAGCAACGCATCGACCGGGTGGTGACGCGCTGGATAAAACACCGGCTGCAGAGCAAAATGCCCGGACTGGCCGTGCCCGATGCCGAAGAATTGACGAAAGGGATGGAAATGCTGGAAACCAATATTGACCGCTGGGAAGCGCAGGCGATTGCCAAGGGGATGCAGCAGGGTGAAGCGCTGTTGCTGCAACGCCAGCTGACCCGCCGTTTTGGCGCGCTGTCGGCCACGCGGCTGGCCAACATTGCCGCAGCCACGCCGGCCCAGCTGGAAAGCTGGGGCGACCGGGTGCTGGAGGCCAAATCGCTGGATGAGGTATTTGGCGACACCCGGCACTGAGCGTGGACTCCCCACAACCCCTTTCTGCCACAGTGGGCCGCCACACACAAGCGGCGATGCGCCACCCAGGCCGTGAGGCTGACCGGCCAGCGGTGATGCGATTGCCTTGGGGGCGACAAGCCACACTTTGCCTGCATCGCAACTAATGGTAAAGTTGGCCCCGGCGCAATGTTGCAATGCAGCATTGCGCCGCAGGATCGCAAGGAAATCCCGGTTGCCGGGACACATCAGAAAAATAGAGGAACACTGACAAATGACAAAAGACGTTTTGGTATTGAGCGCCGTGCGCTCGGCGGTGGGTACGTTCAATGGCTCGCTGGCCAGCCTGGAACCGGCTGATCTGGCTGGCCGGGTGATGAAAGAAGCGATTGCCCGCTCCGGCGTGGACGCTCAGGCCATCAATTACGTGACCGTGGGCAACTGCATCCCCACCGAGTCGCGCTTTGCCTACGTGGCTCGTGTGGCATCGATTCAGGCCGGTCTGCCGATGGAATCGGTGGCAATGGCGGTAAACCGCCTGTGCTCGTCCGGCCTGCAGGCTGTGGTCAGCACTGCGCAAAACATTTTGCTGGGTGATTGCGACTACGGCATTGGCGGCGGCGTGGAAGTGATGTCGCGCGGTGCTTACATGCTGCCGGCGCTGCGCAGCGGTGCCCGTCTGGGCAATACCCAGGCCATCGACATGATGGTGGACACCCTGACCGACCCGTTTGGCGTCGGCCACATGGGCATCACCGCTGAAAACCTGGCCAGCAAGTGGGGCATCAGCCGCGAAGATCAGGACGCCTTTGCGCTGGAATCGCAGCAACGCGCGGCCAAAGCCATCGCCGAAGGCCGTTTTGCCGGCCAGATCGTGCCGATCACGCTGAAGGGCCGCAAGGGCGACACCGTGTTCGATACCGACGAACACCCGCGCGCCACCACGCTGGAAGCGCTGGCAGCCATGAAGCCGGCCTTCAAGAAAGATGGCTCGGTGACGGCAGGTAACGCCTCCGGCCTGAACGACGGCGCAGCTTTCCTGGTGCTGGCTGATGCCGCCACGGCGATGAACGCTGGCCACAAGGCGATGGCGCGTCTGGTGTCTTATGCCGTGGCCGGGGTGCCCAACGATGTGATGGGCGAAGGCCCGATTCCGGCTACCAAGCTGGCGCTGAAAAAAGCCGGCCTGAGCCTGGACCAGATCGATGTGATCGAATCCAACGAAGCATTTGCCTCGCAGGCGCTGGCCGTGGCCAAGGCGCTGGAACTGGATCTGGGCAAGACCAACGTCAACGGCGGTGCCATTGCCCTGGGTCACCCGGTGGGCTGCTCCGGTGCGCTGATTGCCACCAAGGCGCTGCACGAACTGCATCGCGTGCAAGGCCGTTACGCGCTGGTGACCATGTGTATCGGCGGCGGTCAGGGCATTGCGGTGATTTTTGAACGGGTGTAAGCCTGCGCTGATGTTACCCCCGGCTTGAATCTGTTTAAGCCTTCATCGGGCCGCGTTTTGCGGCCCGATGGCATTTTCCCCTTCCCCCGGCCAAGTGCTGCGCCCAAAAAAAACCCACAAAAAATTCATTTGTATTTTATTTAAGTACAAAAGCATGTTTCACCAAGGTGACGCCAGCGCCACCTTGCCGTAATATTTGAGCTGATTTGTGATTGACTGAGCCCTGCTGCGTGCCGGTCAACACCCCATCATGATTTTCAAGGACATCCCCCCATGACCCATCCTCCGGCTGGCTGGCTCCAGCGCATGGCGCTGCAGACCAAACTCTTGCTGATGTTGATTACCATTAATCTGCTGACTGTGCTGGTGTATACCGGCTATGCAGCCTACGCCCGTCAGCAGGATGAAATTCGCCGGCTGGATAGCATTCTGGAAACTGCCAGCCATGCCGTGCCAGGGCTGCTGGCGGCGGGTATGCTCGACCGCGAGCGCACCCCTGATGCCATCAGCCGCCAGGAATACCGCGAGCAAAGCCAGCGTCTGCGCCACTACGCCGACCAGACCGGGCTGGCGTATCTGTATGTGCTGGACATGAAGGATGGCAAGGCGCGCTACCTGATGGACAGCGCCACCCCGGCAGAAGTGGCCAAGGGCGACGCCGGGTTTTATCTGGAAGCCTATCCAGACGCCAGCCCTGCGGTGGCCAGGGCATGGGACAGCGGTCAGCTACAAGTGGATGAATACACTGATAGCTATGGCGCATTCCGCTCGGTATACCTGCCCCAGCGCACAGCCCAGGGACATCGCTATGTGATTGGTGCCGACATGAGTGCCGACAGCGTGGCGCAGGTGATGCAGCAGGCGCTGCTGCGCCAGCTGGGCATTGGCGCGGTGATGCTGCTGCTGGGGGCGGCTTTGTCCTGGCTATTTGCCCGCCTGCTGGCGCACAGTCTGCGCCGGGTGTCGCGCCAGATTGGCCAGATTGCCGTCAGCAAGGATTTGTCCACCCCGATCCGGGTGGCCAGCCGTGATGAAATTGGCGAAATGGCCGGCCAGCTTAACAGCCTGTTTGATGTGCTGCGCCAGTCGCTGGGCAAGGTGCGCGACGTGGCCGAACACAATGCCGCGCTGGCGTCGCAGTTCAAGTCCAGCTCGGGAAAAATGCAGGAACAGGTGGCCAGCAGCGCGCTGCGCATGGACGAAATGGCCGGCGGTGCCGTGCAGATTGCTCACTCCGCCAGCCAGGCCGCTGAAATTGCCGGTCAGGTGCGCGATGAAGTGCAACAAACCAGTCAGCAGCTTGACCAGGCGCGTCAGGTGCTGGCCGAGATGATGCAGGGCGTGGAAACCAGCACGGCCAGCAGTGTCCGGCTGGCCGACGAGCTGCACGCACTGAACCAGGATGCCAGCCAGATCAGCCAGGTGCTGGGGGTAATTGGCGAAATTTCCGACCAGACCAATCTGCTGGCGCTTAACGCCGCCATCGAGGCCGCCCGCGCCGGCGAGGCCGGGCGCGGTTTTGCCGTGGTGGCCGACGAAGTACGCGCCCTGGCGGTGCGCACCCAGACCACGGTCAAGCAGACCCACGCGATTGTGGCCAAAATCACCGATGGCATCGACCGGGCGGTGGAACGCATGGCCGACAACCGCCAGCAAGCCGACCGGCTCAGTGCCAACTCACAGGGCGCGCTGGCGCGCATTGATGGCATGGTCGTGCAAATCCGCCAGGCTTCCGGCAGTGTCGATCTGGCCGCCAGCCAGGGCCACAGCATCAAGGGGGCCACTGAACAAATGTCCGGGCAGATGGATTCGGTGAATCAAACCCTGGCCCACTGTGCCAGCGACGCCGAAGAAATCCGCGATGCCGCCCGCACCCTGGGCGACCAGGCCAGCCTGCTGCAAAGCCAGCTGGCGGTGTTCCGGTTTTGAAAGGTTTTAAAAAGGTGTGGATTGATTCAGAAACATCGTTTTAGCCAAAAAACCCAGTTTGGCGCGGGAATGACGATTTTTTCAGTATTTCCCGGCCCGAAGGTTTTATCGCGATGGGCGGGACAACCCCGCCACCTGGGCCGGCAGGGCGCTGCGCATGCGGGGATGATACTGTTGTAATTGAATCACCAGCGTATGTGGTGGCAGCACGCGCAGCACTTCGCCAGCAAACACCTGCCCAGGCAAGGCAGCAAACTGCACGGCACAGGCCTGGCCAAGCTGGGCATGCGCCAGTTGGCTGGCGCTCAGGCTCACGCGCAGTTGCAATGACGCGGCGTCAACCAGACTGAATAACGCCCGCTGCGCCTCGCTGGCCGCCGGGGGAATGTCACCGCCCAGCTGACCCTGTCGCTGCTGCACCCAGCCCGCCCAGGGCGCGCGCACCAGGGTGGCATTCAACGCCTGAACGGCTTCCTGCATGGCGGTTTCAGCCTGGCCGATGGCGGTCTGTCCAGCCTGTTCGCTGGCCTGTGCCTGCTTGAGCTGCACCTCAGCCTGTGCCAGCGCGGCGCGGGCGGAGGCCGAATGGCGCCGTTGGGCGCGGGCCTGTGTCAGTTTGCCACTGGCCTGTTCCAGCTCGGCACGCGCCTTATCCTGCCCGATGCGCGCGCGCACCAGCACTGCCTCGGCCTGCTGCTGCGCCTGCTCCAGCCGGGCAGAGTGCAGCCGGGCCAACACTTCGCCAGCCACCACCCGCGTGCCCACCGGCCCACCCAGCCACTGCACGCGGCCTGCTGAGTTGGCCACCAGCGTCAGCGTGCGCAGCTCGCCCAACTGGCCGGATGCCTGCCACAGGATCGGATCGGCCAGCGGTGCCGGCCTGGCCAGCCAGACCCCAAGCCCCCCCACCAGCCACAGCACTGCCACCCACCCGCGCAGGCGCACAAGCACGCGCAGGCGGGCCAGCAATCGGGACACATACACTCGGACGGGCAGACTCACACGATACCTGTTGGGCAAAACATGCACAGCTTGCGGCTTCATCCCCATCAGATGCGGACAGGCTTGTGTACCGGCTGTGGATAAAGTGGGCAAGATATTGTTGTTATTCGGGTTTTTGCTTTTGCCTATTTTTTAGGCAAAAGTGGGGGCAAGCGGCAAGATAATACGGAGTATTGACATTCTCTTCCCCCTCTCACTAACGCTTGCTGGCCTTGAAGCCGGGGGATTCCTACCGCGCTCAGGCGCAGCATGAGCCGGCCCTGCTGAGTCGCTGCGGTGGGTTCCTGCTGCTGACGGCAGGACCGCACCATTCACTTCACAGGCTAACCGGATGTGTCCCACCCTTAGAATATTCACCGTGCCAACCACATCGGCGTTTTCCTTCGAAACCACATTCCACGCACAGAAACAGCACCTGCGTCTGGCGGTTATTCGCCGATGCATGGCTGCAGGCCGGGCGCATCCGGCTCGTGTTTTGTGGCAGCACGACGATCAGGTGCCCTCCGCGCATGCCAGCTTTTGACATCCTCCCCGGCCTAAAGTCGGGGGATTCCTACGGCGCTCATCCCGGCATCGAGCCGGCATAAGTCGCTTCGGCGGGTTCCTGCTGCTGGCGGCATGACTGCACCGCTCACTTCACAGGCGATCCGGGCATCGTCCTGCCCTTCGCTACTCAGTAGCGCTTCGCCGTGGCGAAGCACGTTGATCGCGCCGACCAGATCGGCGTTTTCCTCGAAGCCACATCCAACGCACGCAAACCGTTCCTGTGTGCGCCGGTTATCCGCCGACACATGGCCGCAGCACGGACACGTCCGGCTGGTGTTCTGCGCCGGCATGGCGATGAGATGCCCGCCGTTCCACGCCAGCTTGTAGTCCAGTTGCCGCCTGAACTCGGCCCATCCCTGATCCAGAATGGCCTTGTTCAGCCCGGATTTTGCCCGAACGTTTCTGCCCGGTGTTTCGGGTGTGCCTGCCGCCGACCTGGACATATTCCGCACCTGCAAGTCCTCGATACACACCATCGCGTGGTTTTGGCTGATCGTGGTGGAGCACTTGTGCAGGTAGTCGCGGCGGGCATTGCCGATGCAGGAATGAATCTTCTGAACGCGGGCTTTCGCCTTCTTCCAGTTGCTGCTGAACTTCACTTTGCGGCTCATCGCCTGCTGCGCTTTGCGCAGCGCCGTTTCATGCCGCTTGAAGCTGTTGAGCGGCGCGTAGAACGCGCCATCCGAGAGCGTGACAAACCGTGCAATGCCCATGTCGATGCCGACTGCGCCACCCTGCGGGATGGGCTGCTCAATCTCGCGTTCGGTCTGGATGCTCACGAACCATTTGCCGCAAGACTGGCTCACCGTGATGTTCTTCACCGCGCCCAGCGCTTGACGGCTGTTGCGGTAGCGCAGCCAGCCGAGCTTGGGCAGGAACAGGCGGCTGTTGGCCTGATCGAGCTTGATCTGTTTTGGGTCGGGATAGCGGAAGCTATCCGACTGGCCCTTCTTCTTGAAGCGCGGGAAGTCTGCCCGCCTGGCGAAAAAGTTGCTGTAGGCCCGTTCCAGGTCCTTGAGCGTCTGCTGCAGCGGATGAACGGGCGCATCCGCCAGCCATGCTGTCTCCGCGCTGTGGCGCCACTCGGTGAGCAGCTTGCACAGCCCTGCGTAGCCGAGCTTCTTCTTGCCTTGCTCGTAGCGCGCCTTCTGCAACGCCAGCGCCTTGTTGAACACGAAGCGGCACGAGCCAGCAAAGCGGCGCATTTGCCGCTCTTGCTGGCCGTCTGGCCGCAATTCGTATTTGTAGGCTTGAAGGCGTTGCATACTGGTATTTTATACAGTCCACCCCCATCGACGGCAAGGACGGCTACGCCGTCCGCGCCATCCTTCCCCGCCCTGAACGGCGGGGCTTGCCGCGCACCGGGTCATTCAGTTGGCGGCAGAACCCGAACCCGCCTGGATTGAGAATGGCTTTGTTCAGCCCAGACTTGGCCTGAACGTTTTTCCCCTCCCGGCTGTGGTGATAGCCGCAGCCCTTCTCTGCCCTCGTTGAAGGGCAAGATTTGCCGCGCAACGGATCAATGCCCGACCCACGCCAATCAGGCGGGTGTCGGGCATGCGGGTTTACCTGTGTTGGTATTGATACCGCTCATGCCACCGGCGGGCGGGTGTCCACAAACGACGGGCGGGCTTCCAGCTTGGCCATCAGCGTGGCCAGGTTGGGATATTGTTCGCGCCATTTGATGTGCGGAAAGCGCAAATCCAGATAGTTCAGGCTGCAGCCCACAGCAATGTCAGCCAGGCTGTAAGACTCACCGTTGCACCAGGTTTTTTCACCCAGGTCGGTGGCCATGGCTTCCACGCCACGGCGCATCTTGCCCAGCTGGCGTTCAATCCAGCCGGGGTTCTGCTGGGTGGAGTCGCGCTTTTTTTCCAGAAAAATGGCCACGGCGGCGTCCAGCACACCATCGGCCAGCGCTTCCCAGCGCTTGGTCATCGCCATCGGGCGGCTTTCGGCTGGCAGCAGGCGGGACACCGGCGAGAGCTTGTCCAGGTATTCGACAATCACCCGGGAGTCGTACAGCGCGGTGCCATCGTCCAGCACCAGCACCGGGACTTTACCCAGCGGGTTGTAGTCCGGCACCTTGGTGTCTTCATCCCAGGGGATGTCCACCTCAAGCTGGCAGTCGATTTTCTTTTCCAGCAATACGATCCGGGCCTTGCGGCCATAGGGGCTGGTCAACGAACTGAGGATTTTCATGGGCGGTGCAACAGTCTTCAATAAGAGGAATGAATCGGGTCATCATAACACTGCGCCAGCCTCCGGCGCAGTTGCGCACCGGCCAGCCTGCACACCCCGGCGGTGCATTATCTTGCCATATTCGCTTGCCGCTGTGGCGATCCTGGATGGCTTTCTGTTGTCAGCGCCCGTCAGACCGCCGCAGATAAGGCCGGGGGCGGACGGTTTGGGCCTGAGTGGGGGCTGAGGTGTGGCCGGCCCCCGTCAGGGCTGGGCCTGCACTGTGCCGTTGACCTGCACGCTGATTTCGCTGGCACCGGGGGCAAAGCCTGGGGCCGGGCTGGCTTCGGCGGCCATGGCCAGTTTGTTGCTGCGCGGCGCGCGGAACAGTTGCATGCCGGGAGCGCCATTGTGTTCCACCCGCATCTCCACCAGCTTGTAGTCGCGGCTGCCCAGCGCCCGGCTGATCAGCTGGGCCTTGTCGCGAAAGGCGTTGATGGCTTGCGGAATCAGTTCGGCTTCGGTCTTGCGTCGGGCTTCGTCCGAGACTGAAAACCCAATCTGGCTGATTTGCAGGCTGCCCTGCAACTGGCCAATCAGCTGCGAGGCGCGTTCGATATCGCGGCTTTCCAGGCGAATTTCTGCCCGACCACGCCAGCCGGTGATACGGTTATTGTTGTCGTACAGCGGCCAGGTGCTGAGCTGACCGCTGCTGGTTTTGACCTGGCTGGCTGCTTTGGCAACATTCAGCGCGGTGGCGATGCGTTCGTTCAGCAGCGCCGCCAGCCGGGCCGGGCTGCTGTGGCTTTCTTCGCTGAACAACACGGCGTTGAGGGTGTCGTTATTGACTTCGCGGCGGGCGTCGGCAGACAGCTGCACCTGGTTGTAGTTCAGCGGTTCGGCCAGTGCGCTGGCGCTGAGGGTCAGCAGCAAGGCGGCGAATGCCGGGTAGAGTCGAATGGCCATGTGCGCAGTCCTTGGGTGAAAAGTGGCAGGGCAAAGCTGTGCTGCTAGACGGGTGTGGGCATGGCAAGTTCCCGGCTGGACTGGCAACGTCGGCAAGCAATGAGTCCGTGTATGTCAGTGTAATGGAATGTTGTCGGATTTTGCGCCATGCTGGACTTTGGCCGGCAAGCTTCACAAGCGGGGGAGGGGTAGCGTTCTCTGGCTGGGTTGTTCGCGCCATGCTGACCTACAGCTTGAGCCGGCGCTTGTTCACTTTATCCAGGATGACATGCATGAGCATTGCACTGATTTATACCGTTCTCCCCGGTGATAGCTATTTTTCCATTACCCAGGGCATTGATCTGAGCGCCGGCGTCAGTGTTCAGACGATTGAAGCCGCCAATCCTTCGATTGCCGCCAGCCGCCTGATGCCAGGGCAGGTGCTGAATATTCCGTCAGCGCACAATGCCAGCGAGATTGTCCTGCATTACACCGTGCAGCCAGGCGACAGCTATGCATTGATTGCCCAGCAATTGGCCTTGTGCGCCAACCTGACGGTGGCCGAGCTGGAAGCCGCCAATCCTGGCTCGGCCCCCACTGCGCTGCAGCCCGGGCAAACGCTGCAGGTTCCCCGCCCGCAGGATACCCCAACCGACCCGGTGTCACCGGATGCAAGCGTGCTGGGCTACTGGTGCTGGAGCTGGGACGCCGGCAGTGCGCCAGCCGGGGCCAATCTGGGCATTGCCTTCAGCGGCTGGGTCAGCCCGGACGAGGCCTTGAGCAACAGCCTGGCGGTGGTGAATCAGTTGCAGGGCAAGAAATTCATTTGTCTGGGTGGCGGCAATAGCAGCGGTGCCTGGAGCAATGACGCGGTGAACGCGGTAACCCAGGCGATTGAAGCCAATCGTTTTGCCGGCTATCACGGCATTGCTTACGATATTGAAGAAGGCAGCGCCGGCCTGGAAGCGCAGTTTGCTGCCTCGTTTGCCGCCGCCAAGGCCAAGGGCATGACCGTGCTGGTGACGGTCAGCCATTCCTGCCCGTACGGAATTACCGACGCGGTCAGCCTGATGAACAGCTTTTTTGCCAATCGCGATATCGACCTGCTGTCGCCGCAGCTGTATACCACCGGCCAGGAAACCAGCAACGACTACACCGCGCTGAATGTGCCATGGAGCGCTTACGCCCAGGCCCAGGCGGCCATTGTGCCCAGCATTGTCCGCGCCAATCTGTATCCGTCGGCGCAAAGCTATTTTGCTGACCAGGGGGTAACGCTGGGCGGTTTTGTCCAGTGGGCGCAAAACTGAGCGACATCGCGCCGGGGCACGCGCCCCGGCCAATACCGCTTACGCGGGCGCGCGCAACCGGGCGCAGTCGGCGCGAAAATGCACCAGCGCCACCGGCTGGCCATCGCGCTGGCGCGCTTCAACGGCAAACGGCTGGAAACCCAGCGCCGGGTAGCACAACAGCCCGGCCACATTGCCATTAAAGCAGGACACTCTTAGTTCCCTCACCTGCCAGCGGGCGTGCGCCTGCTCGGCCATTGCCGCCATCAGCGCCCGCGCCGCACCCCGGCCTCTGGCCTGCGGTGCGACAATCACATTGCCAATGCAGGCATACTCGCCCGGCTGCTGGCGGTAGCAGTTGGCAAACCCCACTGGCGCGCCATCGGCCAGCAGCAGCGTGCCCAGCTCACGTTCAGCCAGGGTGGCGGCCAGTTGCGCCACTGTCAGCGGAAACTGCGCCCTGGGGTGCAGATAAAACAGCGTGTCGGCATTGTCTACCCAGGCGCATACCGTGGCCAGATCCTCTGGCTGCACGGGCCGGTAGCCGAATGGCTCAAACGGGCTCTTCATCGCATTGCGGAATCAGCCCAAGCAGGTCGGTTTCGCCAATGTCCACCCCGCACTGCGACAGCAAGGTGCTGACCTGGCCGCGATGGTGGGTCTGGTGATTGAAAAAATGCATGATCAGGCTACCGGTAGGACGCACCGCCGGCACGCCTTTCAGGCTGTGGTAGGGCAGTGGGCAGATCAGGTCGTCGGCCTTCAATTCGGTACACCAGTCGACAATGGTTTGGTCGAGCTGGTGGCGATCGGCCGTCAGCGCGGGCAGGGTGTCGTGAATCAGCACATCCACCCGCTGCGGCGCGCTGGTGTGGCGAAACAGCTCCAGGCTGGCATGGCGGGCCGGGTGGCGGGCAAAGCGCGACAGCCACACCCGATCCCCCACCATGATGTGATTCAGCGTTCCCAGCACCGAGCGAAAAAATGCGCCGCGATCCTGAGTCAGCATGTCATGAGGCAGTTCTGCCGTGGCGGCGTACAAACGGGTGTTGATCCATTGGTTGTAGTCCGCCATCAAGCGGATATGGGCAAGCAGGGCAGGCATGATTCCCTCCGACTTTTTGTTGTATGGTGCAGTGCAACATAAGCGTAGCACAGAAGTGCGCCGGGTTGATACGTTCAGGCCCGCCGGCAGGGGTGGTCGCCAGCCAGGCGCAAGTGGGGTGCGCAGCAGGATATTTGTCCGACATTATGCCATGACTGGCTGCCAGAGCAGGTGGATTGGGGAGATTCCACCTGACCCGCGCAGGGGCTGACAAACATTTTATAAAATCATATAATAAATTCACTCGACTATCACTGTTGTCACGGAGCCTGGCATGTCCCCGCTTGTGGAAAGCTTTTACGATCCCGCCACCTGGACCTTCACCTATCTGGTCTACGACCGCCCCGGCGGCACGGCGGCAATCATCGACCCGGTGCTCGACTTCGACCCGCGCTCCGGACGCACCCACACCACCTCGGCACATGCCGTGCTTGACGCGGCGCACGCACGCGGGCTGACGGTGGCCTGGGTGCTGGAAACCCATGCCCACGCCGACCACCTGTCGGCAGCCGACTGGCTGAAAACCCAGCTGGGCTGCTCGATTGGGATTGGCGAGGCCATCCGTCAGGTGCAGCAGGTGTTTGCCGGACTGTTCAATCTGGGCGAACACGCCCCGCGCGATGGTGTGCCGTTTGACCGGCTGTTTGCCGATGGCGAGATTTTTGCCATTGGCGAACTCAGCGTGGAAGTGCTGGCCGTGCCCGGCCACACCCCGGCTGACGTGGCCTATCGGATTGGCGACCATGTGTTTGTTGGCGACACGCTGTTCATGCCCGATGTGGGCACCGCCCGCTGTGACTTTCCTGGCGGCGACGCCCGCCAGTTGTACCGCTCGATCCGCCGTCTGCTGGCACTGCCCGACACCACCCGGCTGATGCTGTGCCACGACTATCCGCCAGCCGAACGCAGTGCGCCGTGCTGTCACTGTACCGTGGCCGAGCAGCGTGCCGGCAATCTGCATGTACACGACGGCGTGGACGAAGCCAGCTTTGTCGAACGCCGGCAGGCGCGCGACCGCACGCTGGACATGCCCACCCTGCTGCTGCCGTCGGTGCAGGTGAATATCCGCGCCGGCCAGCTGCCGCCAGCCGAAGCCAATGGCGTGCATTACCTCAAGCTGCCGGTTAACGCGCTGTGAGCCTGCAACTGTTCAATCTGCTGTGGGTAGGGGCGCTGATTGGCGGCCTGCAGGGCATCACCGGTGCAGGCGGCGGCATTCTCGCCGTGCCTGCGCTGGTGGCGGTGCTGGGCTGGGGGGTGTTGCAGGCCGGGCCAGTGGCCTTGCTCGGGGTGGCCGGCAGCGCTGCGCTGGGCGCGTGGGATGGCTTTCGCCAGGGGCTGGTGCGCTATCGGGCCGCCTTGCTGATGGCCTGCGCCGGCGTGCCGGCGTCCTGGCTGGGCAGCCTGCTGGCGCACTACCTGCCGGGCCGCCTGCTGCTGGCGCTGTTTGCCCTGGTGATGCTGTGGACTGCCTGGCGTTTGCGCCATCGGCAACCCGATGACGGCGCACTGCCAGCATCGCTGTGCCCATTGCACCCGGAGACCGGGCGTTTTGTCTGGCCGCTGCGCAGCCTGCTGATGATCAGCGGGGTGGGCGCGCTGGCCGGGCTGATGACCGGGCTGCTGGGCGTGGGCGGCGGTTTCATTATTGTACCGGCCTTGCGGCGGATTTCTCCGCTGCCCATGCACAGCATTGCCGCCACCTCGCTGCTGGTGATTGCGCTGGTGGGCGCAGGCGGGGTGGTGATGGCCGGCCTGCACGGCTTGCCGCTGCCCATCGACGTGGCCCTGCCGTTTTTGCTGGCCACCCTGGCCGGCATGCTGGTGGGCCGCCGCTTGTCGCGGCGCTTGTCGCAGGCGGCAGTGCAGCGCGGGTTCATTGGCTTGTTGTGCGTGATTGCCGGGTATTTGCTGCTCAAAAGCCTGGCACTGGTTTAGGGATACGCTGAAAAAATCGTCATTCCCGCGAAGGCGGGAATCCAGGTTTTTGATTTTACTAGGTTTTGTTTTTGGCAAAAACGGTTTGTCTGAATAAATCAGCGCGTCCTTAGTTCCCCCTCTGACATTGTTGTGCTGCCTTGCCGTGCTGTCTGCGGAAGCACACCTCGCCAGCATCGCTATGCTGTTTTTTAGCCACGCTTAAACGTTTCATTGGCGTCTGACCAAGCGATCAACGCAACTTTAATCATTCTGGAGAATGCAAGATGAAAACCGCCCACGACCTGGTGCTGGCTGCGCGTGCGCAGATTGAAGAATTGTCCCCGCAAGATGCCCAGCGCTGGCAGGCTGCCACGGCGGCGCGGGTGCTGGATGTGCGCGAACCGGACGAGTTTGCCGCCGGCCACCTGCCCGGTGCGGTGAATGTGCCACGCGGCATGCTGGAATTTCGCATTGGCGAACTGCAACCCGACGGCGATGCGGCCATTTTGCTGTACTGCAAAACCAGTGGCCGCGCCGCGCTGGCCACCCAGTCGCTGCACAGCCTGGGCTACACCCGGCTGCGCTCGGTGGCCGGGGGGTTTGACCAATGGCAGGCCGATGGGTTGAGTGTGGAAAAACCGGTTCTGCCATCGTTTGAATAACCTGGCGGCAACACCGCCGTGCCGGTGAGAGCCACCCGCAGCAGACCATGCCCGGCGGCACGCTTCATGCGACTGTTGAGTTCGCTTTTGCACCGTCCATCCGCGCTGGTTGCTTTGGGCGCTTGGTGGGACAATCCGTGTCATACCTTGCCTTAACCGGATTGTTCGATGACTGCTGCCCGTTTTTTCTGTCGCATTGGCCTTGTTCTCCTGCTTGCCCTGGCTGCCAGCACCCGCGCCGCGACACCGGGCCTGGCGCTGAACCAGCCGATGGGCGAGCCGCTGGCGCGGGCCATGCTGGCGCGGTTTGGCTATGGCGCAACAGAACGCAGCCTGGCCGAATACGCCCGGCTTAGCCCCAGCGCCATGCTGCAGCGCGGCATCCGCGACGGTGCCATGCTGCCCGAAGCGGTGCGCCAGCAGCTGGCCGTGTTACCTGGCTCCCGGCCAACCGACCAGCTGTGGCGCGAGTTCGGGCCGCAGCGTCAGCAGGAAGTGCGCCGCAGCGGCGATGCCATGGCATGGCGCGCGCTGGATCTCGGCGGCCAGGCCATGGTTCGCTCCGTCGTGCATCGGCGCTTGCTGGCCATGGCCAATAGCGACAATCCGGCGCATGAAAGCCTGCTGAGCTTCTGGCTGAACCATTTTTCCGTGCATGTCTACCGGGGGTGGGTGCGCTGGGTGGCCAACGACTACGCCAGCCAGCTTGAAACCGCCATGGCGGATGACCGGTTTGAAACCCTGTTGCGCGCCAGTTTTTACCATCTGGCCATGCATAGCTATCTGGATAATCTGTCCACCGTGTCCCCCGACAGCCCGCTGGGGCGGCGTGGGCGCAGCCGACAAAACGAAAACCTGGCGCGCGAGCTTCTGGAACTGCACACCCTGGGCGTAAATGGTGGCTATACCCAGGCCGATGTGCAGGCGCTGGCGCGCATCATCAGCGGCGTGGCACCGCCGGATCTGGCCGACCCGGCCAGCCTGGCCGAAGGACGTGGCGGTTTTGTGCTCGACCCGGCGCGTCAGGATGATGGCGACAAAACCCTGCTTGGCCAGCATTACCCGGCTGGCGGCGGCCGCGCCGATATCGACCGGGCGCTGCACCAGCTGGCCAGCCATCCGGCCACTGCCCGGCATATCAGCCACAAACTGGCCGTGCGATTCCTGTCCGACCAGCCGTCCGAGGCGCTGGTGGCGCGCATGGCGCAGGTGTTTGTGCGTACGCAGGGCCGGGTGTCAGCCACTTTGTCGGTGTTGCTGGCCAGCGCGGAATTTACCCGCAGCCTGCAGCCGCCAGGCAAATTTCGCGAACCGCTGGACTATGTGCTGGCGCTGAGCCGGGCGGTGTGCCAGGAACGCCCGATCCTTTATACCGAACCTTTGCTGGTGGCCTTGCTGGGCATGGGGCAGGCACCGTTCATGCATGTGTCCCCGGAAGGCTATGGCGCGCGGCAAAGCGACTGGCTGTCCCCGCTGGCAATGGTGCAGCGGGTACGGGTGGCCGACAACCTGGCCATGCAGCGCTGGCGACTGACCGGCCCCGGCGACGCGCCACAGCCCTGCCTGATTGACCCGGCCGCGCTGGCGCACAGCCTGGGGCCGGCGGCAGCCAGCACGCAGGCGGCGCTAACTGGGCTGGACGCCCGCCAGCAAGTGGTGGTCCGGCTGGCGGCACCGGAGGGATTGTGGCGTTAAGTGCGCACCTGCTGGGGGTTAGGAATACGCTGAAAAAATCGTCATTCCCGCGCAGGCGGGAATCCAGAATGTTGATTTTGCGGGATGTTGCTGTTGGCAAACACGATTTTTCTGATTCAGTCCGCGCGTCCTTAGCGACCGCCCGCCATCGCCTGCGCCGGGGTCATGCCCTTGGGCAGGATGATCCACATTTCGCCGGTCTGCTTCATCCGGCCCGCCTGCTCGCCGGCTTCACGGCCAAAGCCCCAGAAAAAGTCGGCGCGCACTGCGCCGCGAATCGCCCCGCCGGTATCCTGAGCGTACATCAGCCGTTGCAGTGGCTGGTTGCTCATCGGATAGCTGGTGGACAACCACACTGGCGCACCCAGCGGGGTGTAGCGCGGATCCACCGCAATGCTGTAGCCATCGGTCAGTGGCACACCCAGCGCGCCCAGCGGGCCGCCTTGGGTGTTGTTCAGCCGGCGGAAAAACACATAGCTGGGATTGCTGTTCAACAGCTCGGCCAGGCGTGCCGGGTTGGCCTGCGCCCAGGCCTGAATGCCCTGCATGGTGGCCTGGCCTGCGGTCAGCTCCCCCTTGTCGATCAGCCATTTGCCAATCGATTTATACGGAAAACCATTCTGGTCGGCATAGCCCACCCGCATCAGTTCACCATTGGCCAGCTCCACCCGGCCTGAGCCCTGCACCTGCAGGAAAAACAGCTCGATCGGATCTTCCACCCAGGCCAGCACCTCGGCGCGCTCCACCCCACGCCCGACTTCAATCTCGCTGCGGGTCCAGTACGGCACCACCTTGTTGCCCTGCACCCGACCGCGCAGGCGCAGGTTTTTCAGTTCCGGATAAATACTGGCCAGGTCTACGGTCAGTAAATCCGCCGGTGGTGCATAAATCGGGTAACGGCCACGCGCGCTGCGCTGGCTGTCGCCACGCAACAGCGGTTCGTAATAGCCGGTGACCAGGCCCTGCAGTTTGTCGCCATCGCTCAAGCGGTAGGGGGTGAAGCGGGTTTGGTAGAACTGACGCACGGCGTCGGGCTGGCGCGCGTCCACCTGAGCGGCGGCGTCGCAGCTGGCACGCCAGCCGGCGCGTTTGCCCAGCGCCTTGCAGCTTTCGCTGAAGGCGCTGAAACCTTCGGCCAGATTGGCCACATTCCAACCCGGCAGGGCGGCCCAGGTGACCGGGATATATTTGGCGTCGGCATCGCTGGCGGGCACGGGCGCTTTGACCACTGGGCCAGTGGGGCGCGGTGGCGTGGATGGCGTGGGCGTGACTGGCGGCGTTGGGGTGGGGGTCACCGGCGGGCGGGCGGGCGGCGGGGGCGGCGCGGTCACGCAAGCAGCCAGCACCAGGGTGGCGCACAGGGACAGAATCGAACGTAAGGTCATCGGGCTGCACAAATGAGAATTAAGCCAACGCCGATTGTACCTGAACCCCGGGGGGAGGCGGGCTGGAGTGAGCGCGGGAACAACCGCCCGCGCGCCTTGCCTTCACGCCCGCAAGCGCCGGTACAGCGTGGCCCGGCTGATGCCCAGCTGGCGGGCGGCAGCGGAAATATTGCCGCCGCAGGCACTCAGGGTATGCTGCATGGCGCGCTGCTCGATGTCGGCCAGCCGGCTGGCCTGGCTATGGCTGGTCAGCAGGGAGGGCGGCATCATCCGCATGGAAAAATCTTCGTCCAGATGACAGCAATCCAGCGCTTCCAGCGGATCGTCGCGGCTGGCCAGCGCTGAGCGCAGCACGCTGCGCAGCTGGCGCAGATTGCCCGGCCAGGGATGTTGTTCCAGCCAGCGGCCAAGCGCCGGGCTCAGGCTCACCGGCAGGCCGTGGTTTTCTTCCGCCAGCAGACGCTGGCACAGCGCCAGGCGGTCGCTGCGCTCGCGCAGCGCCGGCAGGCGCACGCGCACCCCGGCCAACCGGTAGTATAAATCTTCGCGAAACCGCCCCTCGGCCACCGCCTGACGCAGGTCGCGGTGGGTAGCGCAGACAATGGCAATATCCACCGGCTGGGCCTGACGCCCGCCCAGTGGACACACTTCGCGCTCCTGCAGCACCCGCAGCAAGTGCGCTTGCAAACTAAGCGGCATATCGCCAATTTCATCCAGAAACAGCGTGCCGCCGTCCGCCTGGGCAATCCGGCCAACATGGCCCTTGCGCCGCGCGCCGGTAAATGCGCCGTCCTCGTAGCCAAACAGCTCGGATTCGATCAATCCTTCCGGAATTGCCGCGCAGTTCAGCGCCACAAACGGGCCATTGCGCCGGGGGCTGCTGCGATGAAACGCCTGGGCAAACACTTCTTTGCCGGTGCCGGTTTCGCCTTCGATCAGCAGCGGAATATCCTTGCCGACAATGCGCAAGGCCCGCCGCGCCGCGCTGTCCAGCTGCGGATCGCCGCCGGTCAGCGCCATCAGCGTGCGTGGCAGGCCCGGACTGGGGGCCGCGCTCAGCAGGGAAGGCGGCAAGGGGTCGTCGGTCACCACCCGGCGCACATGGCCGCGCCACAGCCGGCCCTGATGGTCGGCCAGCGGGTGGCTCTGGCCGGGCGCGTGCAGCGCGCGCTGGGTCCAGCTGGCAAAGTCATCGGCAAACAGCTGGGCAAAACGCCAGCTGGGCAGCACCCTGGCGTCGGGGGCAAACTGGTGGCGGGCCGGCGCACAGGCGGCCAGCCAGTCGCCGTGCGCGCTGAACACCAGTTGGTATTCCGCCCCGGCCTTGCCGCTGGCGTCAGCGTCGGCCACGCTGAGCAGCCAGTGGCCAGCCGCCTGCTGGTGCAGCAGGCGCTGTTCAATGCCTTGTGCGGCCAGGCTGACCAGTGCCAGGGTGTGTGGCTGGCGGTGCCGACACGGCCCGGTGATGCCCAGCACCCCGGCGCGCCGGCCACAGGGCAGGCGCAGCGGCGTGGCAGCACAGGTAAGCTGGCGCAAGGCGGCCAGATAATGTTCCGGGCCATGCACGGTCAGCGCCTGGTCGGCTTCCAGCGCCGTGCCAATGGCATTGGTGCCACAGCGCGCTTCGCGCCAGTCTGCGCCCAGTTGCAGGCCCAGCGCGTCCAGCTGGTCGAGCAACACCGGCTCGCCCAGCCGGTCCACCACCACCCCGTCGGCATTGGCCAGCACCACTGCGCTGCCACTGGCGGCCAGCTGGCTGGCCAGGGTGGCCAGCAAGGGTGCCGCCGCCCGCAACAAGGCACCCGCCTGCTGGCGCAGCGCATACGCCTGGCTGGCGCTGGCCTGGCCGGCGGGCAGGCTGTGGCTGGACAGGCCGGCAGCCTGACAGCGTTGCCACGACTGCGCCAGCAGGGCAGGCAGCGGGCTGCGGGTGTCACCCAGCTCGGGCGGGAGGGAAGTTTCCAGGGCCATCGGCAGTTCCTCGTCGGCGTTTTCTTGTTCGACATCCAGCAGGCGGGCCATGCGTTGCTTGCCCTGCCCCCTGGCTTTCTACAAGTAAACTGCCGTGTCGGGCTATCCGTCCTTGGTCGGGGTGCCGCCGTCGAGTCGCACCGGCAGGGTGCGGCCTGCCCCTATCGAGCCAGCAACACGCAGGCCAGCGCCAACCCGGCGGGCAGCGCCTGCACCCACCAGATTTTGCGACTGACGGTGCAGCCGCCGTACACGCCAGCCACGATCACGCAGCCCAGAAAAAACTCGGCCAGCCCCGCCGGGCTGCCCGGCCACAGCGACCACAGCAGGCCAGCGGCCAGAAAGCCGTTGTACAGGCCCTGATTGGCCGCCAGCGTGCGGCTTTGAGCAGCATATTCCGCGCTCAGGCCAAACACCCGTCGCCCGGTGGGACGTGTCCACAAAAACATTTCCAGCACCAGAAAATACCCGTGCAACGCCGCTACCAGGGCGGTCAGCCCGATTGCCAGCACAGCCCACATGATTCACTCCTTGCGTAATTGAAAAAAATATTGAAAACGCGCTGGCAACTTACTGGTATTGCGGTTGCGGCAGGGAGGAAAAGTCCACTCTGGCCAGGCTGGCAAAAATTGCCATCAGCCCGGCGCTGGGCGGTGCCAGCTTGCGTTCGGCCAGATTCAGCCAGGCACCGTACACCCGGTGGGTGGCGGCCAGGCTGCCGTCGGCCTTGTGCATGTCCTGGCGGATTTTCCAGCGGCCATAGTCCGGTGTGGCGGCTTCCAGGCGCAGGGAAAT
Source organism: Aquaspirillum sp. LM1 (assembly GCF_002002905.1). Lineage (NCBI taxonomy): Bacteria > Pseudomonadati > Pseudomonadota > Betaproteobacteria > Neisseriales > Aquaspirillaceae > Aquaspirillum > Aquaspirillum sp. LM1. Next base: position 2,046,809 of record NZ_CP019509.1, read on the forward strand.
CTCCAGACGCTCGCCCAGATGGACTTCACGGAAGTAATCGGTACTTTCCTGGAATAACACCGGGCCCAGGCCAAGGCGGGCAAAATCCTGGCCGGCAAATCCATGGTGGCTGAGCCAGCCCAGCCGGGCGTGGGTGCACAAATCGGCGTAGGCGCTGTGGCGCATATGCTGGTTGGCGTCGAGATCAGCCCAGCGGACTTCGACGGATTGGGTGAAAATAGCGTCTGACACTGTGAACCTCCTTCAAAAAAGAACGATCGTTCTTTTTTACAGCAAAATCGCCCGGATGACCAGAATGACCCGCAAAAAAAACCAGACTCGTGAGCATATTCTGCACCACGCCCTCGCCCTGGCCAGCCAGGTGGGCATTGCCGGCCTGACCATTGGCCAGGTGGCCGAGGCGTGCGGATTATCCAAAAGCGGGATGTTTGCCCATTTTGGCAGCAAGGAAGCGTTGCAGCTGGCGGTGGTGGAAACCGCCCAGTTGCAGTTTGTCAGCGAGACGTTCCAGCCGATTCTGACGCTGCCACGCGGCTTGCCGCGCTTGCAGGCACTGATGGATGCCTGGCTGGCGTGGCTGGACCAGGCCCGCTATCCGGGCGGCTGTCCATTGCTGGCGGCGGTGTACGAGTTTGACGATCAACCGGGGGCGGTGCGCGACGCGCTGGTGCGCGGGCAGGGCTGGCAGCGCGATACCGTGCTGCGGCTGGCGCAGGCGGCGGTGGCGCAACAGCAGCTCCCCGCCGATACCGACGCCGAACTGCTGGCGCTGCTGCTGTTTGGTCTGGTGCAAAGCGCACACCATGATGTGCGCCTGCTGGCGCGGCCAGGCAGCCTGGCGCTGGCGCGACGCGGCGTGAGTCAGTTGCTGACTGCGCCGCCGCGTGGGGGTCCGCCGTCAGGCGGGTAAGGATAGGGCAAATTCTTCAACCAGCAGCTGGTCGGCCTGCTCTGCCGGCACGCTGTGCTGGCGGGTTACGCCGTTTTCGATCCGCTTGAGGCTGTCGCCGAGCAGAATCTTGCGGCCCTGCGGGGTATGCAGCACCACCAGGCGTTTTTGCACAAAAATTGCCTCGGGGTGGGTGGAGTTCAGGTAATTGGCCGGCGCAAAGTCGATCCACTCCTGCGGATGCAGGTCAAAGCCGTACTGATTGGCCCACTGGCCATCTACCCAGGCCTGCAGCAGATACACGCCGTCGGCGTCGCGGCTGAGGCGAAACTGGTCATCATCCTGCGCCACTGGGGTATCCAGCACATCCAGCGCCATCGGCGCACGGATACCGTAACTGCCAAAGCCCAGATCGCACAGCCAGTCGCGGCCATCGGCGCGCACCAGCAGCACCATATGGGTTTTGGGCCGGCGTACCGGATAAAACATGGGCCGGGCGGCCAGCAGGCAATACGGCAGGCCAATGGCCTGCAAGGCCATGGCAAACAGGCCGTTCACTTCGTAGCAATAGCCGCCGCGTGGCTGGTAGACAATTTTCTGCACAATATCTTCCGGCGTCATCGACACCACCTTGCCGGCTTGCACATCCAGGTTTTCAAACGGCACGCTGAACAGCTGGGCGCGCATCAGCCGCGCCAGGGTATCCGCGTCGGCGGCCAGTGGGCCGCTGAAGCCGATGCGATTCAGGTAATCGTCAAGCACAAAATTATTGGCATGCATGGTCTGGCTTTCTCAGGAAGAACGAACACCTGAGCCAGTGTACGCGATGGCGGCGCATGCGCCAGAGACAGCCAGCCGGCAATCCGGGCGGTACAGTTGCGCACGGATCTGCCTGGGGTAGCGCATCCGCCAAGCCGGTGTGGGCCACACGCGGGGGCGCACGACGCCATCGCGCCCCCGCGTGGCGCGCTTACGCCCGCGCCCGTACCGCGCCTGGCGACAGATGCTCAAACTTCTGCCACACCCGGCGCAGGCTGCGCGCCGAGCCAAAGCCTGCCTGTTGCGCGGCACACTCCACGCTTTCGCCACGCTCCAGCCGCTCGCGGGCCAAGGCCACGCGCAGGCGGTGCTGGTAGTCGATGATGCTCAGGCCTGCATGCTGGGCAAACAGCCGGGCCAGATGGCGCGGGCTGACATGCACCCGGTCGGCCAGCTCGCTGACCGGCCAGTGCCGTTGCGGGTCGAGCGCAATCAGGTCTTGTGCGCGGTGCACTGCCGGGTGCAGGTGGTTGCGGTTGGCCAGCCACGGCGACAGTTGCGGGTCGTTGCCCTCGCGGCGCAGATACACCACCATTTCCCGTGCCACCGCCAGCGCCACCGCCGGGCCAGCCTGGCGGGCAATCAGGTGCAGCGCCAGGTCAATCCCGGCGGTCACCCCGGCGCTGGTGTACACCTGGCCGTCTTCAACAAAAATCCGGTTTTCCAGCACGTCGGCCTTGGGGGCCAGGCTGGCCAGCCGGTCGGTCAGCGTGTGGTGGGTGGTGCAGCGCCGGCCATCCAGCAGCCCGGCCATGCCGGCCAGCAGCGAGCCAGAACAGATACAGGCCAGGGTGTGGCTGGGGCGCAGCGTGCGCGCCAGCCAGTCCCGCGTTTGCCGGGCTGCCGGGGTGGCGTAATCCTTGGCGGATTCGGTCACGCCAGACAGCATCACCCAGGCGTGCTCGGGCAAGCGTTCGGGCAAGGCTTCCACTGTGTGCACCGGCAGGCCCAATGAGCTGTTCGGGGTTGGTTCCGGGCCAATCAGATGCAGCCGGAACTTGCCACCGTAGTCATTGGCCAGCCGGAAGGCTTCCGCCGGACCGGCGAAATCCAGCAGGAGAAACCGTGGCAGCAAAACACAATACACATCCACACCCTGCGGACTGGGCCACTCGGCCATGATACGTCACTCCTTACAGGTGTTCTCCCTCGCCCGCGCGCCAGCCTGGCCATTACACCTCCGGCGTCCGGCGCGTGCGCAGCCTGGCAAGGAAGGAACCCCCTGAAACATGAACAATCAATCCGGCCAGCACCAGCGCGCTTCCGGTCATTTGTGGGGAGGACAAGCGTTCATCCAGCAGCCACGAAGCCGACAACAACCCCACTGCAGGCACCAGAAGCGAAAAAGGTGCCACCCGGCCAGCCGGATGGCGGGTGAGCAGCCGGCTCCACAGGCTGTAGCCCAGCAAGGTGGCCACCAGCGCCAGATAAATCACGGCAAATCCGCCGCGCCAGCTTAGCCCCGCCAGCCCCTCGCCAATCCGCGCCGGGCCTTCCAGCAGCAAGGATAGCGCCAGCAAAGGCAGGGGTGGAACCAGGCTGCCCCACACCACCAGCGCCAGGGTGTTGGGGCGATAGCCCGACTGGCTGGCGTGGCGCACCACCAGGTTGGACATGGCCCAGCACAGGGCGGCCAACAGGGTCAGTACAAAGCCGGTCATCGTCATGTTTGCGCCATGAGTGGAGGCAATCAGCCATAAACCGACACTGGCGCACAGCATGCCCAGCAGGTGGTTCAGCTGCCAGCGCTCCTTGAGCCACAGCCCGGCCAGCAGCAAGGTAAAAAATGCCTGCGACTGCAACACCACCGACGCCAGCCCGGCGGGCATGCCGTAGGCCATGGCAGAAAACAGCAAGCCAAACTGGCCCACGCCCATGGTCAGCCCGTAGGCCAGCACATAGCGCCAGGGCAGCGCCGGGCGGGCAATCAGCCAGCCCGCCGGCAGCGCCGCCAGCATAAAGCGCAACGCGCCCAGCAACAGCGGGGGCAAATCGCCCACTCCCCACTTGATCACCACAAAGTTCACGCCCCACACCAGTACCACCAGCAAGGCGGCCATCAGATCATTGAACGGCATCATGCCTCCTGAGTCTTCACATGCCTGTCGCCCCGCGCCGGCAGCAGGGTGGCGCGCAGGCTGCTGGGCGACACCCCATAACGCTGTCGAAACGCCAGGGCAAAACGCGACGGGCAGGTATAGCCGCACACCCCGGCAATCTGTGCAATCGGCTGCGCCGTGGTTTGCAGCAGCATCAGCGCCTGCCCCAGCCGGCAGTCGCGCAGCAACTGGTTAAACGCCTGGCCTTCCCGCGCCAGCTGCCGGCGCAAGGTGGCCGGGCTGCGATGCAGGCGCAGCGCCACCGCATCGGCCAGCCACGGCGCGCCGGGCTGATTGAGCAGCAGCCGGCGCACCTGCTCGCTGACCGTCAGCGCTGCCGGCGGGCGCAGGGCGGCGCGATGGCCGTCCAGCGCCAGCACCAGCAGCAGTTCTTCCAGCCGATGGCTGAACACGCGTGGATCGACCGGCTGGCCCCAGCACGCCAGACAGTGCCGCCACGCCTGCTGCAATGCCGGCGACAGCGGCACGCACGGGGTGGGCGGTGAGGTTGGGCCATCCAGCAAGGCGGCATGGCGATGGGCAAACCCCTCTACCAGCGCCGGGGCCAGCACCAGGCATTCCGAGCGGAAGCCACTGGCCGAAGGCAGGTTTTCCACATCCATCCGGCTGCCCGGCGGGGCCAGCAGCAAGGTGTGTGGACAGGCCAGCGCACGGTGCCCACCCAGGCTGACCCGTTTACTGCCCTGCACCACCTGCACCAGGGTCAGGCGGGGAAATTCAACCGCGCGCATCTGTTGCGTGCGCGCGGCGCGAAACCCCAGCCAGCTGGCCACATCGGGCATATGCCAGGCCGGAAGGTCGGCGGGCGTCAGGGGAAATGCCATGCGGGCTCCAGACGTGAAGGGGTTGAAAAGTGTTCAGGGCAAACCGCCGCCACCCCGTTCAGCGGGCGTACTGCACCGTCAGGCTGGCCTGCCCCAGCGCATGCTGGCGCAGCATATACCCGGTCATCGCCCCGCTGGCTTCGCCGTTCAGCGGCAACTGCTCGCTGGATAGCGCCCAGACGGTAAACTGGTAGCGGTGGCGGCCATGGCCTGGCGGCGGGCAGGCACCGCCATAACCCGGCTGGCCAAAGTCGGTGCGGGTTTGCACCGCGCCCGCCGGCAGACCGCTGACGCTGGCGTTGCGCGGCAGTTCGCGGGTGCTGGCCGGCAGATTGACCACCTGCCAGTGCCACCAGCCGCTGCCGGTGGGCGCATCCGGGTCGTATACGGTAATTGCCAGACTCCGCGTGCCAGCCGGCGGGGTGTTCCAGCGCAGCGCGGGCGACTGATTGCCACCCTGGCAGCCAAACCCGTTGAAGACAAATTCAGCTGCCAGCGGCTGGTCTGGCGACACGTCCGGGCTGCTTAACTGAAAGCGCTCGGCCTGCGCCAGCGTGGACACACTCAAGCCTGCCAGCAACAGGGATACGGCAATACGATGCAACATGGTGAACTCCTTGAAAAGACACAGCCGGGGAGGTTTTTCCCAGCCCAGCCCGGTGGGCTGAAGATGGAGTATGCCGGCTTGCGTTTGCCGGTGGCGTGCGTGGCCGCGCAGTCAGCATGCCAGGCCGCGCATTCTGCGCGATGGCATGCCTGCATCTGCGCAATAAGGCATGGCCCAAGTTGAGCGTACATGACCAGCTTACCCTGATGCCGCTGTCTCGCCAGCCCGCTATCCGGCCAATATCAGGACGGATTCGGCCAATATTGTCCAGTATGGGGTTAGTAGCCAGTCACGCTGAAACACAAGGGTTCATGTCGCCACGAAGAACTACTCGCCGCACGACACCGAGTCATTCCCGCGCAGGCGGGAATCCAGGCGTGTCCACAGCGCACAGCGGGGTGAGTTCTCACGAGCGCTTACCTGCGCCATGCCCACCGCGCACACTGTGGTGCGGTCTGGGTTCCCGCCTGCGCGGGAACGACACGTCAGATGAAACTCATGCCGAAAACGCTCGAGTCGCCTGTCATTCGGTTCATATCATGGTGACTGGCTACTAGCCCACGCGCCTGTTTGCGCCAGCCAATCCACCTTGGCCTTCTTTCCTCCTGGCCGGGCTGATTTCCCGATGACGCTGGCAGTCAGGGCTGGCTACAATGCCGATAGCTGATTTGAATGAAATACGGAGCCCATGATGAAAGTGTTTCCTCTGTTACTGGCGGCTCTGGCTGCCTCGTCCCTCAGTCTGGCAGCCCCCTCGGCCACGCCGCCTGCCGGAGAATATCTGACTGAACAAGGCTGGGGGGTGCTGACGCTGAAACCGGCCAGCGCCAGCGGCCAGCCGTTCAGCCTGTCCACCGTGGGCAGCAATGCCCATGTCTGCCAGATCGAAGGGGTGATTCGTCAAGGGCATGCCCAGGTGCCCACCGAGGGCAGCGATGAGCGCTGCGAGATGGATTTTGTCCGCCAGGGCCACGATATTGCCCTGAGCAGCACGCCAGGCTGTCGCTACTTTTGTGGCATGCGCGCCGGGCTGGACGGCTTGTACCTGCGTCCGGCCCCAGGCTGCGACACCGCCAGCGTGCGTCAGCAGCGCAAGCTGTTCAAGCAGCACTACGATCAGAAGGACTACGCTGGCGCGGTGAACATCCTGGCCCCGGTGCTGGCGCGTTGCCAGAAAACCCTGGACTGGCTGGGCGCACACTGGCTGCGCAATGATCTGGCGCTGGCGCAGCTGCGCCTGGGCGACGCCGCCGCCTGCCGGGCCACCCTGCAACCGCTGGCCGCCGATGCCGCCCGCCGCGACGAGGCCATCCGCGACAGCTACCCACCCGCCGAGGCAGAAGGCTATCTGGGCGTGCTCCGGGCCGCCCGCACCAACCTCAAGCTGTGCCGGTAAACCTGTCACCTTTGAACCTTGGCCCGGCCTGGCCGGTCCAAACAGGCTTGCCATCAACCCTGAGAAGGATGCGTGTGATGAAATGCCCAGTATGCCGAGACGTGACCCTGGTGATGAGCGAACGCCAGGGCATCGAAATTGACTACTGTCCGCAATGCCGTGGCGTATGGCTGGACCGGGGCGAGCTGGACAAGATTATCGAGCGCTCGGCCAGCCCGGCTTATGCGGCCACCCCGGCCAGCCCTCCGCCGGCCCAGCACGCCACCCCCGCGCCAGCGCCGTCTCACCCCAGCAGCCTGCCTTACCCCGACCCGCGCCAGCATCATGGCTATCCGGCACATGGGCAGCACAAGCACGACAGCCATAAACACGGCAGCCACCGGCGCAAATCGTTGTGGGAAGAGTTGTTTGACGATTGATTGACCAGTGGCCGATGCGCACTGAGGGCCACTCGCGGTCCCTGTGCGTGCCGGCAGCGGTTGTCCCCATTTCCTGCCACGCTGGCGTATCCTCACACAGCGCGTTGCCCCCGACACGCGCCCGCCCAAGACGATAATTATTCTTGCTGGCATTTCCGTCCGGCCTGTATCCTAGGTAGATACCGCAATGCTCAGCCGCTGGCGTATTCGGCGTGGCCGGGCAGTTGATCACCAACTTTACCAGGCAGGAGGAACTATGGCCGTCAGAATGGGAATATCGTTTCGCGGACGCATTGTGCTGGCGCTGTTGCTCAGCCTGGTGATGATGCTGCTGACCGCAGGCACACAGATTTATTTCACCCAGATCAACCAGCTGGAGCACACGCTGGACGCTGACATGCGTGGTGATGAACAGGTTTTTCTCAACCAGATTGCCAGCGATGCCGAAGGCCTGGGCCGGGCGCTGACCACCACCGCGCAAATCGACCATCTGCTGGAGCCCTTTGTCAGCAAAAACCGCGAGCAACTGTATGCGCGCGCCAAGCCCTTGTTCGACGAGCTGAAAAGCCAGTTCCGCATTACCCATTTTTATTTTCATGATGCGGATGGCACCACTTTTTTGCGCGTGCACAAGCCAGAACAGTTTGGCGATAAAAACGCCCGCAACAGCTTCAAGCTGGCCGACGCCAGCAATGCGCTGGCGTCCAGTCTGGATATGGGCAAAAACTTCTTTTCGCTGCGCGCTGTGCGGCCCGTGATGCTGAACGGGCAAAAAATTGGCTACTGGGAGCTGGCTCAGGAAATTGACCATGTGCTGCCTGCCACCAAACGCATGACCGGCGACGACGTGGCCGTGCTGCTACGCGCCAGCTACACCGAGAAAAAAGGCACCGAGATCAAGGGCGAAAAGCTCAACGGGCTGATCCTGCTGGATGCCACCGACAAAGCGCTGGCGCTGAGCACCGCCCAGACCGCCGGCCTGAACGCCGACAGCCAGACCGCCCAGCTGTATATTGGCCCAAGCCATGCGGTAATGAGTTTTCCGTTCAAGGATGGCGCGGGTGAAGTGGCCGGCCTGCTGGTGTTTACCCGCGACATCCAGGCCACGCGTGACGCCGTGCAAGCGGTGATCTTCCGCAATCTGGCCTGGATGGCGCTGATCCTGACGCTGGGCAGCGCGGTGGTGCTGCTGGCGGTGCAACGGGCACTGGGCCAGTTGGGCGGCGATCCGGCCTATGCCGTGCAGGTTGCCCGTGAAATTGCCAGTGGCAACCTGACGGTGGAAATCCACAGCGACAGCCCCCGTGCCGACACCCTGCTGGCGGCGGTCAAAACCATGCAAACCCAGCTGCGCGATACCGTGGCGGAAATCCAGCGCAGCGCCGACACCCTGGGGCGGGACGCCAGCCAGCTGGCCCAGCTGGTGCGCCAGGCGTCGGGCGCGCTGAACGAAGAAGTCCACTCGGCAGAAGCCATTGCCGCCGCTGTCGAACAGGTGTCGGTCAGCATCACCAGCGTGAATGACAGCGCCAGCCAGGCCAGGGCCACGGCGCAGGCGTCCGGGCAGTTGTCCCGTGAGGGCGGCCAGATTATTGACCGTTCGGTGCAGGAAGTGTCACGGATTGCCGACACCGTACACCGCTCTTCGGAGATGATCGAAAACCTGGTGGGCCAGTCTGACCGCATTTCGGCGGTGACCGCCGCCATCAAGGACATCGCCGACCAGACCAATCTGCTGGCGCTGAACGCCGCGATTGAGGCCGCCCGCGCCGGTGAGTCCGGGCGCGGCTTTGCCGTGGTGGCCGACGAAGTGCGCAAGCTGGCCGAACGCACTGCCCGCTCCACCCAGGAAATCAGCGAGATCATCAGCCTGATCCAGCACAGCACCCACGCTGCGCTGGACACCATGCAAACCGAAGTGCGTCAGGTGGAAGAAGGCGTGGAGTTTGCCCGTCAGGCCAGCACGGCCATTCGCCAGATTGAAAACGGCTCGGAGCGGGTGGTGGACGCCATCAGCGGCATTTCCGACATGCTGCGCGAGCAAAGCGCCGCCAGCGAAAGTATGGCTGGCAGTGTGCAGCGGGTGGCAGAAATGACCGAGCGCAACAGCACCACCCTGCATCAGGTGGAACACGCCGCCAGCGAACTGGCCGGCCTGGCCCAGCGCCTGCAGCAGGCCGTGCGGCATTTCCGCGTGTAACTCTCGCCCCTCGACACCCCGGCCAGCGTCCAGTGAAGGCCGGGGTGCCGGATTCAGTCTTTGGGCTTCAGCGCCGCACGCGCGGCTTTTTGCATTTCCAGCGTGCGCACCTGCAGGTGCAGCATGCCCAGATTCATCGTCAGCCAGTCTTCCACCACTTTCAGCTCGGCCAGCTTGCGCTCAAGGTCTTCTTCGGTCATGGGTGGCAGGAATGGCTGGGCACCGGGCGGGGTGGCGGCCTGCCAGAATTGGCGGAACAGGGCAAATGGGTCGCCGGGATTGAAGTCTGCGTTCATGGTGAAGTCCCCTGGTTATGTGATAAAACGCCCCGCGCCGGATACTGGGCCACACGCCAGCGGGTGCGGGGTTGCACCAGGCTCCGCTCTGGCGGCCAACCCAAAAAAACGGGCCGGCTCATTGGAGCCTGCCCGTTCAGTATAAGCCGACCGCGCCGCGTCAGGGATAGCCCCTTGGTCGCAGCGCGGTTTTCCCCGCAGTGGAGTCAGTCTGCCTTGTTGGCCGCCTGGTTTTGCGCGTCCACTGCTGCCAGCGCCACCATATTGACGATGCGGCGCACCGACGAGATGGCGGTGACGATATGCACCGGCTTGGCCATGCCCATCAGGATCGGGCCGATGGTCACGCCGTCGGAGGCCGACACACGCAGCAGGTTGTAGCTGATATTGGCGGCTTCCACGTTCGGCATCACCAGCAGGTTGGCCGCGCCCTTGAGCGTGGTGCTTGGCATGGCTTGCAGGCGGATGGTTTCCAGCAATGCGGCGTCGCCCTGCATTTCACCGTCGATTTCCAGTGTCGGATTCTTGGCGCGGATGATGTCCAGCGCGTCGCGCATCTTGCCAGCACCGGCGCTTTGCACCGTGCCAAAGCTGGAGTTGGACAGCAGTGCCACCTTCGGCGCAATACCAAAGCGCTTGACTGCCTTGGCGGCCATGTCGGTAATGGCGGCCAGCTGTTCGGCGTCCGGGTTGGCGTTGACGTAGGTGTCGGCGATGAAGATATTGCCGGTTGGCAAAATCAGCGCGTTCATGGCACCGGCCACCTGGTCTTCATGGCCGTAGCCAATCACGTTTTCGACAATGTCGAAATGCTGGCGATAGGTGCCATACGTACCGCAAATCATCGCATCGGCTTCACCACGGCGCACCATCAGCGCGCCAATCAGCGTGGTATTGCCAATCACCCGGCGGCGGGCCTGCTCTTGCGAGACGCCTTTGCGCTTCATCAGGTGGTAGTAGTCGTTCCAGTAGTCGTTAAAGCGCGGATCGGATTCGTTGTTGACCAGTTCGAAATCCACACCGGCCTGCAGCTTCAGGCCGAGTTTTTCGATGCGCTTTTCGATCACGCTCGGACGGCCAATCAGGATCGGGAAGGCCAGGCCTTGCGAGGCGATTTCCTGGGTGGCGTGCAGCACGCGCTCGTCTTCGCCTTCGGCCATGACCACGCGCTTTTTGTCTTTCTTGGCCTGGGTGAACACCGGCTTCATGAACAGATTGGTCTTGTAGACAAACTGGGCCAGTTGTTCGATGTAAGCGTCCATGTCGGCAATCGGACGGGTGGCCACGCCGGAATCCATCGCTGCCTTGGCCACTGCCGGGGCAATCTTGACGATCAGGCGCGGGTCAAACGGCTTGGGAATCACGTACTCGGGGCCAAACGACAGGTCCTGGTCGCCGCCGTAGGCCGAGGCCACCACTTCGTTTTGTTCGGCCATGGCCAGATCGGCCAGCGCACGCACGCAGGCGAGCTTCATTTCTTCGTTGATGGTGATGGCACCCACGTCCAGCGCACCACGGAAGATGAACGGGAAGCACAGCACGTTGTTCACCTGGTTCGGGTAGTCCGAACGGCCAGTGCCGATGATGGCATCCGGGCGCACTTCCTTGACCAGATGCGGCAGGATTTCCGGCTCCGGATTGGCCATGGCCAGAATCAGCGGATGCGCGGCCATGCTCTTGACCATTTCCTGGGTGACCAGCTTGGGACCGGACAGGCCCATGAAGATGTCGGCACCGACCATGGCGTCGGCCAGTTTGCGCTGGCCATTGTCCGGGATGGCGAAGCGTTTTTTCGATTCGTCCATCTTGTCGTCGCGACCCTGGTAGATCACCCCCTTGGAGTCACACACGGTGATGTTGGCGCGGGTGACGCCCAGTGCAACCAGGAGTTCCAGGCAGGCAATGGCGGCAGCGCCAGCGCCAGAAGCCACCACGCGCACCTGGCTGATGTCCTTGTTCACCAGGCGCAGGCTGTTGAGCACGGCAGCCGCAGACACAATGGCGGTGCCGTGCTGGTCGTCGTGGAACACCGGAATGCCCATGCGTTCGCGGCATTTTTGCTCAATGTAGAAGCATTCCGGGGCCTTGATGTCTTCCAGATTGACGCCGCCGAAGGTGGGCTCCAGCGCGCAGATGATGTCCACCAGCTTGTCCGGGTCGTTTTCGTTGACTTCCAGGTCAAACACATCAATGCCGGCAAACTTCTTGAACAGCACGCCCTTGCCTTCCATCACCGGCTTGCCGGCCAGCGGGCCAATATTACCCAGGCCCAGCACGGCGGTGCCGTTGGAGATGACCGCGACCAGATTGCCGCGCGAGGTGTATTTGTAGGCGTTGTTCGGGTCTTCGACGATGGCGTCACACGCTGCGGCCACGCCGGGCGAGTAAGCCAGGGCCAGATCGCGCTGGGTGGTCAGCGGCTTGGTCGGAGCTACCTGGATTTTGCCGGGGGTCGGGTACTGGTGATATTCGAGAGCGCTTTGGCGCAGTTGCTCATCCATTGCTGGATCTCCTGATCAGGGTGCGAGGTTCTTCGTGTCTTTGGGAGGATGCGTGTCTGGTCGTGATACGACTCATTGTGGATAGTGCAGATATCGTGTCCAGCCCGATAACCTTGCCAGCGCAGCGGGTAGCTGCAGCCGGTGGCTGACGGGAGGGAGTTGGGCAGGATAAGCCCCAGCCCTGGCATTATAGGGGCTTGGCGCACAGTTGGCGCAGCCGGTCATGCATGGGGTTATGCCGTGTTGGCATGGGTCACCCCATCCGCTGGCTCCCGCCGGCCCAGGCGGGCCAGCGGGGACATGCGCTCAGTCAGGCATTTACATCATGCCCAGGGTGCGCGGCAGCCACAGCGAAATTGCCGGAATATAAGTCACAATGCCCAGGAACACGATCATGGTCAGCAGCCATGGCCATACGGCCTTGGTCAGCTCGGTGATGCCCATCTTGGTGATGCCCGAGGCCACGTATAGGTTCAGGCCCACTGGCGGATGGCACATGCCCACTTCCATATTCACCGTGATCAGGATGCCAAAGTGCACCGGGTCGATGCCCAGGCTTTGCGCCACCGGAAACAGAATCGGCGCAAAAATCAGCACAATCGACGACGGCTCCATCACATTACCGGCCAGCAGCAACAGGATGTTGACCATCAGCAGGAAGCTGATCGGGCCCAGGCCCATGTCCAGCAGCCAGGCGGCCATGTTTTGCGGGATGTTCTCGCTGGTCATCAGGAAGGAGAACAGCACGGCATTGGTGATGATGTACAGCAGCATGGCGCTCATCGATGCCGAATCCAGCAGCACCTTGGGCACTTGCTTGAGGGTCATGTCCTTGTAGACAAACACCGCCACGATAAAGGCATACACCGCGCTCATGGCCGCTGCTTCGGTCGGGGTGAAGATGCCGGAATAAATCCCGCCAATCACCACCACAATCAACAGCAACCCCCACACGCTCTCACGCAGGGCGTTCAAGCGCTGTGCCAGGCTGGCCTTGGCCAGACGCGGGTAGTTGTTCTTGCGCGCCCGATACCAGGTGGTCAGGCCCAGCAGGGTGGCCAGCATCAGGCCCGGAATCACCCCGGCCATGAACAGCTGACCCACCGAGGTGTTGGTGGCCACCGAATACATCACCATCACGATGGACGGCGGAATCAGGATGCCCAGCGCGCCAGAGGTGGTGATCACCCCGGCACCAAAGCCATTGGGGAAGCCTTGCTTGACCATGGCCGGCAGCAGGATGGAGCCAATTGCCACCACGGTGGCCGGGCTGGAGCCGGATACCGCCGCAAACAGCGCGCAGGCCATCACCCCGGCCAGACCCAGGCCGCCATGCCAATGGCCCACCATGCTGGTGGCAAAGTTGATCATCCGCCGCGCCACGCCGCCGTGGGTGAGGAAATTGCCGGCCAGAATAAAGAACGGAATCGCCATGATTTCGAACTTTTCAATACCGGTAAACAGCTTGAGCGCCACCGACTCGATCGGAATGTCGGTCATGGTGAAGAAGAAGGTCAACACCGTCAGGCCAAGCGAAATGGAAATCGGCATGCCAGTGAGCATCAGCGTCAGCAGCAGCACAAAAATAAAGACGGTGCTCATTGTTTGCCTCCGTGCGGATGATTTTTAATGTCGTGCGGATGCAGATCATCATCCATGGCGAACCAGTTGATGTCGTCCTTGGCGTCGTCCATGCCTTCCACGTGGCTGTGGTCATGCTTGGGCAATTCGCCAGTACGGATGAAGTTCACTGCCACTTGCAGGAAGCGGAAGCACATCAGGTAAGAGCCGCACGGCACCGCCAGATACACCAGCCACATTGGCAGTTCCAGGTCAGCCGAGGTTTGTTCGGTGTGGGCAATTTCCCAGACAAATGTCGCGCCCAGGGTGCCAACAATGGCGGTAAACAGCGCGCCGGCGCACAGGCCAAACACAATAAACTTGGCGCGGTTGCTGTCTTGCAGGCGGTTGATCAGCACGTCAACACCCACATGGATGCCGGTGCGCACGCCGTAGGCCGCGCCAAATTTGGCCATCCACACAAACATGTAGATGCACAGCTCCTGCGCCCAGGAAAGATGAATGTCTTGCAGATACGGCTGCAGCGCCTCAATGCCCATTCCGTAGCGATGCACCACCGCCACAAAAATCAGCAAGGTCGCCGCCGCCATCAGGGTGGCAATCAGCCACTCTTCAAGATGGTCAAGAAAGCGGAACATGGATAAAGTCCTCGTCAAGTTACACGGCAAAACCCACCCCTGCCGGCGTCCATCATGGGCGCGGCATCAGGGGTGACACGGGCCCGCCGGATAGCGGGCCAGCACAGGATTACTTGGTAAAGCCGGTTTCTTTGTAGATGGCGTCAATGATGTCCTGGCCAATGCGGCTGGCCATCTTGGCGTGAACCGGGGTCAGCGCCTGTTTCAGCGCCGCTTTTTCTGCCGGAGTCGGCACGTAGATGGTGGTCTTGCCCGAAGCCTTGACCTTTTCCAGGTCGCTGGCGTTTTCTTTCTCGGCAATCTGGTTGGCGTAGGCAGTCGAATCCTTCATGGCACTGTCCAGCGCCGTGCGCACGTCAGCCGGCAGACCGTCCCAGAACTTCTTGTTGACGATCACCGCGTAACCCAGATAACCGTGGCCGGTCAGGGTCATGTGCTTTTGCACTTCGTGCATTTTCTGGGTGTAGAAATTGGACACCGGGTTTTCGGTGCCATCCACCACGCCAGTTTGCAGCGCCTGATACACTTCGGAGAACGCCATCACCTGCGGAATGGCACCGAGCGAGCGGACTTCTTCTTCCAGCACCTTGGACGACTGGATACGCAGCTTCAGGCCCTTGAAGTCTGCCGGGGTTTTCAGCGGCTTGTTGGCAGAGAACTGCTTGAAGCCGTTATCCCAGAACGCCAGACCCTTGATGCCCTTGCTGTCGAGCTTGCCCAGCAGTTGCTGGCCGATCGGGCCCTGGGTGACCTTGTGCAGCTCTTTGTAGTCGTCAAAGATGTACGGCAGGTCGAACACTTCAAATTCCTTGGCACCCAGCGGGCCAAACTTGGCCAGCGACGGGGCCAGCATCTGCACCGCGCCCAGCTGCAGCGCTTCCAGCTCTTCCTTGTCCTTGTACAGCTGGCTGTTCGGGTAGACCTGCACCTTCACCTTGCCCTTGGTCCGCTCTTCAGCCAGCTTCTTGAAATATTCCGCCGCCTTGCCCTTCGGCGTATCCACCGCCACCACGTGGCTGAACTTGATGACAATCTCGCCTGCGGCGTGCGCCATCGACGACAGACCCAGGGCTGCGCCCACCAGGACAGCAGCAATTTTCAGTTTCATTTGTTTTCTCCTCGGCTATTTTGCGGATGATTTGGCAGATGGTTAAACCGCCAGTATCGCCACAATAGGCAAAGCGGACGGTAAGCGCCATTGGGGGATTCCGCATTAGGGTTTACCCTAATGCACCTGATGCTGGGCCTGCATGCTATGGAGCCACCGCACACAGCCGCACCGCCAGATACTGAAACGCCACCTCCGGGCGCGCTTCCAGCGCGGCAAATTCAGCCAGCAAAGCCTGTTCATCGGCTTCGCTGACCAGGCCCGCGCGCTTGAGACTGTCCGCGCCGGACAGCAATAAGTCGCGGGTGTAGCGCAGCAAGGCCAGCCGGCGCTGCGGCGCTTGCCGGCTGGAGACAATCGGCAAGAGCTCCACACGGATGTCCTGCAGGCCCACCTCTTGCGCCAGCGACGCCAGTTGCTGGCCAATAAACGGATCAGCCCCGGATTGGCTTTGCAAGATGTTGAATGTCTCCCACCAGCCTTCAATCACTGGGTTGTGCGGAAAAAACCGGAAGGTGCTGTTGTCTACCTCGGTCAGAATCACCCGCCCGCCCGGCTTCAGCACGCGCACCATCTCGGCCAGAATCTGCGCCGGCTGGGGCACATGCTCCAGCACCCAGATGGTCAGCGCCACATCAAACTGCCCAGCCGCCAGCGGCAGGCATTCGGCCTGGGCGCGGGTCAGGGCCACCTGGCCCTGTGCCATTTCGTCGCACAAATACGCCGCCGCCGCCGCCAGATGGGTGGGGCTCTGGTCCACGGCATGAATGTGTATGTGCGGCCAGCGCGTCAACAACTGCCGGGTTTGCGCACCGACACCGCAGCCGACTTCCAGCAGGGTGCGCGTATCAGCCAAATTCAGGCCGCCAAAAACCACCGACGCCAGGGCGTCAGCCTGCGCCACCAAGCGGGCTTGCTCGGTGGCGGAAAAACCGTGGATGTAAGTACAAGACATGGGGAAGGCTCGATCATTATCAGGAAAAATGCCGGAAACATTATACTGACGTCATCGACTTTGGGTGTAAACAACACGCACATGCTGATGCCGGAGGGAAAAACCAGAGAAAACGCCGGGTGCGGTGGCGATGGCTCACGCTGTTCTGGCAGCTTGCCGCAGCCAGAACAGCGTGAAGATGGGGCTTGGGAGTAACGCGGAAAAAAATCGTCATCCCCGCGCAGGCGGGGATCCAGACTTTTGATTTTGCTGGGTTGTGCTTTTGGCCAAAACGCTGTTTCTGAATCAATCAGCGCAAGCTTCAGCTCACCCGCATGCCCGGCATGGCACCATCATCAACATCCAGCAAAAACAGCCCGCTGCCGTCGTCCACGCCGCTGGCGCACAGAATCATGCCTTGCGACACGCCAAAGCGCATCTTGCGTGGGGCGAGGTTGGCCACCACAATCACCTGGCGGCCAATCAGGCTGGCCGGGGCGGCGTAGGCTTTGCGGATGCCGGAGAAGATATTGCGCGTTTCACTGCCCAGATCGACGGTGAATTGCAAGAGCTTGTCCGAGCCGTCCACCAGCTTGCAGTCCAGCACAGTGGCCACGCGCAGGTCCAGCTTGGCAAAGTCGTCGATGCCGATGGTGTCGGCAAACGGTTCGATGTCCACAGCAGCCGGAGCGGTGTCCAGGCTTTGCTTGTTGGCTTCGATCAGCGCTTCGATCTGCTTCGGGTCGATGCGCGTCATCAGGTGCTGGTAAGGCTGGATGCTGTGGCCCAGCAGCAGGCTGCCGGCATCCTGCCAGGTCAGCGGGGCGATATTAAGGAAAGCTTCCACATCGGCGGCCAGCTTGGGCAACACGGGCTTCAGGTACAGCGCCAGCAGGCGGAATGCGTTGATCAGCACGCTGCACACTTCGTGCAGACGCGCTTCCTGGCCTTCCTGCTTGGCCAGCTCCCACGGCTTGTTGGCGTCTACATAGGCGTTGACCTTGTCGGCCAGGCCCATCACCTCGCGCAGTGCGCGGGCGTATTCGCGTGCCTCCAGCGCGCTGGCGATGCTGTCGGCTTGCTGTTGCAGGTGAGCCAGCAGTGCCGCGCCGGATTCCAGCTCGCTGGCGTAGCACACCGGGCTGGCCAGGCTGTCTGGCGCGCTCAGCGTGGCGGCCAGTTGGCCGGCAAAGCGCTTGCTGATAAAGCCGGCGGCGCGGCTGGCAATATTGATGAACTTGCCAATCAGGTCGCTGTTGACGCGGGCGACAAAGTCCTCCAGCGACAGGTCGATGTCCTCGATCTTGCTGGTCAGCTTGGCGGCGATGTAATAGCGCATCCATTCCGGGTTCAGCCCGCAATCCAGATAGCTTTGCGCGGTGATGAAGGTGCCGCGCGACTTGGACATTTTCTGGCCGTCCACAGTCAAAAAGCCATGGGCAAACACCCCGGTCGGCGTGCGGTAGCCAGAATATTGCAGGGTGGCCGGCCAGAACAGCGCGTGGAAATACAGGATGTCCTTGCCGATGAAGTGGTACAGCTCGGCAGTCGAATCCGCCTTGAAGTAGTCGTCAAAGTTCAGGCCGCTGCGCTCGCACAGGTTTTTGAAGCTGGCCATATAGCCAATTGGCGCATCCAGCCACACATAAAAATACTTGCCCGGTGCGTCGGGGATTTCAAAGCCGAAGTACGGCGCATCGCGCGAGATGTCCCAGTCCTGCAGGCCGCCGTCGATCCACTCGTTCATCTTGTTCAGCGATTCGGTTTGCAGGTGCGGCTGGCGACGGCCATCGGCCAGCGTGCTGGCCCCGGCGGTCCAGTCGCGCAGGAAGTCGGCGCATTCGCCCAGGCGGAAGAAGAAATGCTCGCTCTCGCGCAGCACCGGCGTGGCACCAGACACGGCGGAATAGGGGTTTTTCAGCTCGGTTGGGCTGTAGGTGGCACCACACGCCTCGCAGGAATCGCCGTATTGATCCTTGGCACCGCACTTGGGACATTCGCCCTTGACGAAGCGGTCGGGCAGGAACATCTGTTTTTCCGGGTCGAACAGCTGCTCGATGGTGCGGCTGACAATCTTGCCGTCGGCTTTCAGCTTGCGGTAGATGTCATACGAGTAATGGCGGTTTTCTGCGCTATTGGTGCTGTAGTAGTTGTCGTAGCCGATGTGAAAGCCGGTGAAGTCGCGCAGGTGCTCGGCGTGCACGCGTTCGATCAGCGCCTCGGGGGTGATGCCGTCTTTTTCGGCCTTGAGCATGATCGGCGTGCCGTGGGTGTCGTCGGCGCAGACATAGTGGCAGTCGTGGCCACGCATCTTCTGGAAACGCACCCAGATATCGGTCTGGATATGCTCGACCATATGGCCAAGGTGGATGGCGCCGTTCGCGTAGGGTAACGCGCTGGTCACAAGAATCTGGCGTTTCTGGGCAGTCATGGGATTCCGCGTCTTGTAAAAAGCAGTAAAACCCCTATTGTAGCAAGTTGACCCGCCACACCCAATGGAACCCCCACCATGAATCTGATTAAAACCCTGTTTGGCGGCGGCAACGCTGCCCTGACCCCGGAGCAGGTAACCGAGCACCTGACAACCTGTCTGGACCCCAACACCGGCAAGGATCTGGTCAGCGCCAAAGCGATCAAGAACCTCAAGATCGACGGCGGTCGCGTCAGCCTGGACGTGGTGCTGGGCTATCCGGCCCGCTCGCAGTGGGACGCACTGGCTGCCCAGGTGCGTGCCCATCTGCTCACCCTGGCCGGGGTGACCGACGCCGAGGTGAAGGCCAGCAGCCAGATTGTCGCCCATGCCGCCCAGCGTGGCGTGTCGCTGCTGCCTGGCGTGAAAAACATCATTGCCATTGCTTCCGGCAAGGGCGGGGTGGGCAAGTCCACCACCACGGTGAACCTGGCGCTGGCGCTGGCCGCCGAAGGTGCGCGGGTGGGCATTCTCGACGCCGACATCTACGGCCCGTCGCAGCCCTTGCTGCTGGGCCTGCAAGGCAAGCGCCCGGAGTCGCCGGACAATAAGTCGCTGTTGCCGCTGGAAAGCCTGGGCCTGCAAAGCATGTCGATCGGCTATCTGGTGGACGACGACCAGGCGATGATCTGGCGCGGACCGATGGTCAGTCAGGCCCTGCAACAGCTGCTGAACGACACCCGCTGGGACAATCTGGACTATCTGCTGATCGACATGCCGCCGGGCACCGGCGATGTGCAGTTGACGCTGTCGCAAAAAATCCCGGTCACGGGCGCGGTGATTGTCACCACCCCGCAGGATATTGCCCTGCTGGACGCCAAGAAGGGCCTGAAGATGTTCGAGAAGGTTGGCGTGCCGATTCTGGGCCTGGTGGAAAACATGAGCGTGCATATCTGCTCGAACTGCGGCCATGCCGAGCCGATTTTTGGCGAGGGCGGCGCGGCAAAAATGGCCGAGCAATACGGCGTGGCCGTGCTGGGCCAGTTGCCACTGGATTTGTCCATCCGCCTGGCCGCCGACCAGGGCAAGCCCACCGTGGCCGCCGATCCCGATGGTGCCATTGCCCAGCGCTACCAGGCGATTGCCCGTCAGGTAGCCATCCGCGTGGCCGAGCGGGCGCGGGATTTCTCCTCGCGCATTCCCAAGATTGTGATTCAGAACAGCTGAGCCACAGCCAGCGCCTGGCTGACCAGATCAGCCTCCTGCCTGGCAGTGTGAACCCGTGGCCCATCAGCCCGCCCGGCGTGAACGCCGGGCTTTTTTGGCCGGGTGGCTGTGCACGCTTTCACGCAAAACGCATGGCCGAGATTGCCCGCTGGAGGGCGATGGATTATTCTCTTGCGCTGACCTGAAACATCCGCTTGTTTTGGCCGGCTGGGCCGGTGGCTGCAAGCGGCAGGCGTTGAGGGGCGTGCGCTGTTGGCCGCCCTGTGTTTATCTTGCCCATCACGAGAACATCATGTCCGCCACCCGCTTCATCCTGCCCGAAACCGACATTCCCACTCACTGGTATAACGTGGTTGCCGACCTGGCCCATCCGCCAGCGCCGGTGCTGGGGCCGGACGGGCAGCCCATCGGGCCGGACGCGCTGTCGGCCATCTTTACCGACGCCATCATCGAACAGGAAATCTCCAGCGAACGCTGGATTCCCATCCCGGAGCCGGTGCGCCAGCTTTACCAGCTGTGGCGGCCCACCCCGCTGGTGCGCGCGCGCCGGCTGGAAGCCGCGCTGGGCACCCCGGCGCGTATTTATTACAAGTACGAAGGCAGCAGCCCGGCGGGCAGCCACAAGCTCAATTCAGCGATTGCCCAGGCCTACTACAACCACGAAGCCGGCATCCGCCGCATGACCACCGAAACCGGTGCCGGCCAGTGGGGCAGCTCGCTGGCGTTTGCCGGTCAGGCCTTTGGCATTGATGTGCGGGTGTTCATGGTCAAGGTCAGCTATGAACAAAAGCCGTTCCGCCGCTCGATGATGCAAACCTGGGGTGCCGAAGTGCTGGCCAGCCCCAGTGCGCACACCGCCGCTGGCCGCGCCGCGCTGGAAGCTGACGCCAACAATCCCGGCTCGCTGGGGCTGGCCATTGCCGAAGCGGTGGAAGAAGCCGCCAGCCGCAAGGACACCACCTACGGCCTGGGCTCGGTGCTCAACCATGTGCTGCTGCACCAGACGGTGATTGGCCTGGAAGCCATCAAGCAGTTTGCCCTGGCCGACGACTACCCGGACATGGTGTTTGCCCCGTGCGGCGGTGGCTCCAACTTTGGCGGCGTGGCCTTCCCCTTCCTGGCCGACAAGGCCTGTGGCAAGCCGGTGCGGCTGGTGGCGGTGGAGCCGTCCAGTTGCCCGACACTGACCCGTGGCCACTATGCGTATGATTTTGGCGATACTGCCGGGCTGACCCCGCTGATGAAGCAATACACCCTCGGCCACGACTTCATGCCGCCGTCAATCCACGCTGGTGGCTTGCGCTACCACGGTGCCAGCTCGCTGGTCAGCCAGCTCTACCACGATGGGTTGATCGAGGCGCGCGCGGTGCCGCAGCTGTCCACCTTTGAAGCCGGCGTGACTTTTGCCCGCGCAGAAGGCATCATCCCTGCGCCGGAGTCTTGCCACGCCATCCGGGCCACGCTGGACGAAGCGCTGGCCTGCAAGGAAAGCGGTGAGTCCAAGGCCCTGTTCTTCAACCTGTCCGGGCACGGTCACTTCGACATGGCAAGCTACGACAAATATTTTGCCGGCGCGCTGGAAGATTACGACTACCCCGACGAGGCCATCCGCGCCGCCCTGGCGCGCCTGCCCCGCGTCGGCTAACCCCGCTCCGCTGGCCCGGACCCGCCACTGCCTGCCGCCACCCTCGGCAGGCAGTGGTCATTTGCACCCATGAGGAAGCAGAATTCATGCGCTTCATCCAGTACATGCATCCGGCCGCCCAGCCCATACCCGACGGCTCCGGCCTGTGCCCGGCCAACCCCGGCCCGCGCCATCAGCGCAAATTTTTTCAGGTGGGCCACGCCCACTGGCTGGCCCGTCCTGGCGCGCCGATTGAAACCGGCGCGCTCAGTTTCTGGGGCAGCTGGGAGCAAGCCACCCGCTACCGTGCGCTGCCGGCCAGCCGCAACAAGGCCGACGCCAACGCCGTGCATCAGCCAGTGCTGTCTGGCCGCGCCAGCCGCCAGCATGGCGACCAGGCCCAGGCACTGCCCACTCACCCGTTTGTGTTTGACGCACCGTTTTTGTTTTTGCCGGGCAAGGACAGCCCCAACCGGGTGCTCAGCCGGCTGGACATTGGCGATATTGTCGCGTTTGGCTCGCACCTGCAGGGCGAATTTGCCCTGGATACGGTGTTTGTGGTCAATGGTCGCCAGCCGGTAGGCGACGCCAGCCTGTCGGCGCTGTTTCGCCGGGTAAATCAGGCGTGTTTTGACAGCCCGACCCTGCCGGTGTATCGCGGAGCCAGCCTGGACCAGCCGCTGGGGGCCTTGTTCAGCTTTTTTCCGGCCCGCCCGGTGGGCGCTGATGGCGTGCATGGCTTTACCCGCCCGCTATTGCGCCCGGAAGGCGCGCTGGCCGAGCTGATCCAGCCCCGTCTGCCGCATAATTTCCGCAGCCGGGAAACCCTGTTGCCAACGGGTGCGGTATGGGACGAAATCTGCCGGCAGGTGATGGCGCAGGGCTGCGTGCTCGGGCTGGTGGCCAGTTGACCCGGTGCGCGGCAAGCCCCGCCGTTCAGGGCGACGAAGGATAGCGCGGACGGCGTAGCCGTCCTTGCCGTCGATGGGGGTGGACTGCAAAAATACCAGTATGCAACGCCTTCAAGCCTCGCGGACGTGCCCTGCCTGCGGCCATGTGTCGGCGGACAACCGCCAGACGCAGGCACGGTTCCAGTGTGTTGAATGCGGTTTCGAGGAAAACGCCGATGTGGTCGGCGCGATCAACGTATTAAGGGCGGGACACGCCCGGTTAGCCTGTGAAGTGAGCGGTGCAGTCATGCCGCCAGCAGCAGGAACCCACCGAAGCGACTCAGGGGCGGTTCAATGCCGCGCCTGAGCGCCGTAGGAATCTCCGGCCTTTAGGCCGGGGAGGATGTCAAGCAGCGCTTCCAGCACTTCCACCGCTTCGCCGCGCAGGCGCAACAAGGGCAGGCCCAGTTCGGCCAGCGATTTGCCCAGGGCAGTGAGGGATTCTTCGACAAAGCCCCAGTGCCACGCCGATGCATCCGCTGCCTGCCACACTGATGGCTCGGCAATATACAGCGGCAACACCGGCCCAGCGCGACAGGCAGCAGCCAGGGCGGCATGATCAACCACGCGCAAATCGCGCTTGAACCAGACAAGATGGACGGGGGCAGCGGTTTTCATAAGCGTGACAGTAACGCAAATCAGACACGATAACCAGAGGCAGACACGGTGCTGGGCACCGCCTATGGTGCGGGCAAGGCCAGCGCCTGCCGGTGCGCCCACAGCCGCAATGCCAGGCCCAGCGCAAACAGCGCATATTCTGTCTGCATGCTATACCAGCCCAGCTGCTGCAAGCCATACCAGCCCAGCGCCACCAGAATCGACACCGTGCCGTAAAAATCCTGATGCAGGATAAACGGAATATCATTGACCAGCATGTCGCGGATCATGCCACCGCCCACCGCGCTGATAAAGCCGAGCATGGCCACGCCAAAGGCGCTCATCTCCAGCGCCACGCCGATTTGTGCACCACCAATGGAAAACGCCACCAGACCAATCGAATCAGCCAGGATGAACAGCCGCTCCAGCTGCGGCGCGCGCCGACGCTGCAGGCGCAGTACCCAGGCCAGCGCCAGCGTGGCGGCAATCACCCACAGCGTGTCGTTCTGGTACAGGATGCGCGGGGTGCGCTGAATCAGCATGTCACGCAGCATGCCGCCCCCCACGGCGGTGAGCAGGGCCAGAATGGCCACGCCCAGCCAGTCAAAGCGCTTGCGCACGCCCAGCAGATAGCCGGTGAGGGTGAATGACACCGTGCCGATGAAAAAAAAGATGTCCATGCGCCCAATCCAAAAGCAGGGTTATACCGGATTGATCCGGTGCGCGGCAAACCTCGCCCTTCAGGGCAGGATGGCGCGGGTGGCGTCGCCGCCCTGGGTTTTTCGTGCCGCGTGTGCTGCGGCTGTCGCCAAGCAGATGCGCTGATGGATTCAGAAAAATCGTGTTTACCAAAAGCAAAACCCAGCAAAATCAACATTCTGGATTCCCGCCTTCGCAGGAATGACAATTTTTTCAGCGTTTCCTCAGATAAGTCCGCCATATTAAAAAATCATATACCTAATAACATAGACAATACAGTCATCACCCCATAAATCCCATTTAGCATCAACTGGGTGGCGACGCGCTACAACAAAACTGGCCAGATTTTCATTTGAAAAAATCTGGCCAGCGTGTGATGTGGTCAAAAGCCACCCCCGGTTTATTTGCCTGTTCTGCAGCTCAGAGATAAGCCTGGCAAGCAAACCGCACGACATGCGCCCGCAGGGTGGTGCAGGCGGCTGTTACACCCCCACCAGGCCAAATGCCAGATCCGACCAGGTGATCAGTGGCGTGCCAGCCACTTTGATGGCGGTGTCTGTCCCGGCAAAGCCATTGCTGGTTGTACGGTCCATCACCAGATAGGTGTCGCCGGCAAACACAAACTGGCTGACGGTGGTGATGGTGCTCATCTGGCTGGTGGCCAGGTTGAGCATGTCGTCCAGCGTGGCACCAGCCGGTGTGCTCAGCGTCAGCAGCGTGGTCGGTGTACTGCCGCTGGCAAACAGAATCTTGTCCACGCCATGCTGGAAGTCACTGACCAGCGCGGTGTTGTTGGCCCCCACCAGCTTGCCGCAGGCCCCAATGGCAAAGATATCCGTGCCGGCTCCCCCCACCAGGGTCACGCTCTGGTCGCCATACACTGCCGGGTCAAACGTATGCGTCACTTTCAGCGTGTCGTTGCCCGCGCCGCCATTCAGCAGATCGTGGCCGCCCCGGCCATTGAGCACATTGTTCCCGCTGTTGCCCAGCAGGGTTTCGCTGGTCGTGGTGCCATAGGCACTGATATGCGCCGTGCCCATCAGCTCGATAACTGTTGCATCCCGTGTGATCATATTCCAATTCGTAGCAGGCCACTCTTCTGGGCAAGAGACATGATGCGTGGTCTAATTGAGACCTTGAAAGCAGAGCAATCAACATGAGTGAAGTCCACGCCCAGGCTCGAACCACCCCTCGTACGCGAGCGGAGATCAAGAATTCAGCCGCATCGTTGCTTGAGTTGGCAAAACGCTACAACATCAGCGTGGCAACCGCACGCAAGTGGAAACAGCGCGACAGCCCGGAGGATTTATCCCATCGCCCGCACAAGCTCTGCACCACGCTGACTCCGGCACAAGAGGCGATTGCCGTGGCCTTGCGAAGCCTGACGCTACTGGGATTGGATGACCTGGTCGCTGTGGTGCGCGAATTCATCAATCCAGACGTCTCTCGCTCTGGGCTGGATCGCTGTCTGCGCCGCCATGGCGTGGCCAATTTGCGTCAACTGCAAGCCCAGGCGCTGGCTGATGCCGGCCAGGTTGAGCCACAGGTCAAAACCTTCAAGGATTACGAACCTGGCTTCCTGCACATGGATATCAAGTACTTGCCGCGGATGCCTGACGAGAAAGAGCGACGTTACCTGTTTGTAGCCATCGACCGCGCCACACGCTGGGTGTTCATGCATATCTATGCCGACCAAAGTGAGCAAAGCAGCGTGGACTTTTTAAACCGGCTGGAACGCGCGGCACCGATGAAGATCGTCAAATTGCTCACTGACAACGGCAGTCAGTTCACCGACCGCTTCACCAGCAAAAAGCGTGAGCCAACCGGACGCCACGCCTTTGATGTCCGTTGCATGACGCTGAATATTGAGCACCGCCTGTGCCCGCCGCGCCACCCGCAGACAAACGGGATGGTTGAGCGCTTCAATGGCCGAATCAGTGAGGTGGTGAACCAGACCCGATTTGCTTCAGCGGCTGAGTTGGAGACAACGCTTAAGCGCTATGTGAACACTTACAACCAGCAGATTCCGCAGCGTGCGCTCAACCATCTTTCGCCCATTCAGGCGCTGAAAGAATGGCAGAAGAAAAAACCTGAATTGTTCAAGAAGCGCATTTATAACCAGGCGGGACTTGACAGATAACTTCAATGTCCGGGCTGCCATTGGAGTTCTGCAGGTCGGGCGAGCCACCTGCGCCGAACGACACATAGCTGCGTACGGTGTCGATACCTTCGCCGGGCATTTCCTGCACATGGTTGTTGACGCCATTGATGTAGTAAATGTCGTTGCCCACGCCGCCGTACAGAATGTCGTTGCCGTCGCCATACAAGGTATCGTTGCCGGCTTCGGCATACAGCACATCCACTTCGGTATTGGTGGTGCCATTCACCACATTGCCGTACAAGGTGTCGTCGCCAGCACCAGCGTACAGCGTGTCGATGCCTGTCCCACCCATCAGCACATTGTTGCCGCTATTGCCCAGCAGGGTATTGTTCACGCCATTGCTGCCCAGGCCAATCAAATGTGCCGAGCCTTGCAGTTCCAGCCGCTCCACTGCGCCAGATGCCACTTGCGTGGTCGGCATGCCAGCCAGCGGCACGCTCAGGCCCAGCGAAAACGAAATGTCGCTCTTGACCGTGTCCAGAGCAGTCGAGGGGGCGACATCCTCAATAATGCTGTTGGCCAGCCCGGCGCGGATGATGTAGGTGTCGGCGCCTGCACCGCCAAGCAGCTTGTCGTTGCCATCGGCGTACAGGGTGTCATTGCCATCGCCACCATACAGCCAATCCTGGGTGGCATCGGCCAGCACATTGGCGGCATTGCCATACAGCACATCGTCACCGCCTCCGCCTTGCAGGGTGTCGCTCCCAATGCTGCCCCACAGGGTATTGGCGCTGATATTCCCGATAATCAGATTATTCAGCGTATTACCGCCGGCTTGCAGGTTGACCGGGCCATTGGTCAGCGTGAGGTTTTCCACTTCACCGCTGATCAGCGGCGCGCCAGCCAGCGAGTTGTCCAGGGCAACCGACACTGCGCTGTACACGGTATCCACCCCTTGGCCGGCTTGCTCTACCACCGTGCTGGAGACATTGCCCAGGTAATACGCGTCATTGCCAAGACCACCGTACAATTGGTTGCTGGTGGTATTGCCGTCGGACAGGGTGTCGTTGCCATCCTCGCCATACAGATGGTCAAAGCCATCTGCATACAGCGCATCGTCCCCGGTGCCGCCATACAGCATATCCTGCCAGGTGGTGCTCAGGCTGCTGACCATATTGGCATAAATCGTGTCATTGCCAGCCCCGCCATACAGGCACTGCCGCGAAATTAGCTAAAAATCATACACCGTGCAACCTTCCCTTACGGTAGAATAGCGCGCACAACCAATTGATCAGTATGTAAAAATGACAAAAAAACCGCCCCTCTCAATACTCCAGTTCAATCCATAAAATTCACACCCTCATCACGTCCGTGGACTTCATTGCCCGACATCGCCAGGCTGCTCGCGACTTTACCCGCCGCGCCGTTTTCACCTTCGAGCGTGTCGTCGGCGTCTTGCTCGTCAATCTGATGCGCTCGCTGCAAGTCGAGCTTGATCAGTTCTTCTCCCGGATTTCCTTGCCCTTGGGCCGTCGCGCTCATGACGATGCTTTCCGCATGGCGCGCAAGAAGTTGCGTTGGCAAGCCTTTGTCGAACTTAACCAGGCGGTTCTGGCAGACCTCCATCCCGCACCAGATTGGCACGGCTTGCGTGTGGTTGCCTGCGATGGCACCACGCTTTATCTGCCCACCACACACCCTGACACCATCAGCAGCGGCCCAGATGGATTCAACTGCTACCACTCGCAGGGCGGCATCTACAGTCTTGCCCGCGCCAGCGCCTTGTGTGAAACCAGTTCAGGTCTGATTCTGCACGCCAGTCTGGCTGCCGACACCCGTGACGAACGCAGCATGTTGGCCGAACAGTTTGAGCATCTGCGCCCTGACGATTTGTTGGTGTTGGATCGCGGGTATCCGGCTTATTGGCTGTTTGCCTTGTTGCTGGCGCGCCAGCAACATTTCTGCATTCGTCTGCCACAGAGTTTTTCGCCACAGGTTCAGGCTTTTGTGGCGTCTGGTCAGGCTTGTGCTGTCATCAGGATGCAGCCTGGCCACGGGCAGCGCCAGGATTTTGTCCAGCACCAGCTGCCGATGGATGCATTCTCGGTGCGCCTGGTGCGTGTTCCGCTCAAAACAGGCCAGATTGAAATTCTGGCCACGTCGCTGCTGGATGCGTCACGCTGGCCCGCAGTAGACTTTGCAGCGCTGTATCAGCAACGCTGGCGCATCGAAGAGGCGTTCCGGCATCTCAAATGTCGCTTGCAACTGGAGCAGTTTGGCGGAGAGACGCCACAGGCGATTCGTCAGGAGTTCCACGCCTCAATCCTGTTGCACAATCTGACCATCATTGCCGCGCAGGATGTGTTGGCGGAACAGGAGCTGGATGCGGCCACGCTGGTGCCAAACCTGACTCATGCCACACATCTGGTGCGTTTGTATCTGCCGCAGTTGCTGGAAGACCCGGCATCAATCGACAGGATTGGGCCGGCCTTGTTTGCTGGAATTGCTGGGCAGATCAGCAAACGACGGCCTGGCAAGCCAGCGCCGCCACGTAAGCCGAACCGGAAGAAACCACGCCGTCACCGGGCTTATAAATGACGGTAGGGTCATGCGATGTGGCTATTTTCGCGGCAGTGGCCATACAGGGTGTCAGCACCTTGCAGACCAGTGATGATATTGTTGCCGGCATTGCCATACACAACATTGGAATTGTAATTGCCCATGCCGTTGATATTGCCTGTCCCGGTCAGGTACAGGACATCATCGCTTGGTGACAATGTGTAGTTGGTAGTGCTGCTGATGCTTGCCATGATTTTGTCCTTTTGTGTTATCTGCGGTTAGCCCGCGATTTCACTTTACCCATGGGCATCGGATGTTTTCAAGCTTGAGATTGTTTTCCATGCGTTACCAGCCGGTAATTATGAATTTTGCCGATTTTTTGTGAGTGTTTTTTATATAAACATAGGCTTTACGCATATGGGAATAGGGTTAACTTTGACGGGAAGCGGACGCTCCCCGCCACTGGGGCTGTCGACAAAACCCGCTTGAAAACCTCAATGGGATCATGAGCTTGAACGCTACCGCATGTTAATACAATGATCATTGTGGCCGTGCCGGCTGGCGCAGGCCCCGACTGATGGCCGACCTTGCGTTGCACAAAAACCACAGAAGCAGGCCAGGCAGCACACCACACACAGTAGACAGACGCCCTGCTTGTGTGCCGCCAAGTGGTGGCGAGCCCCCGGTTTTTAAGCAAAACCTACCCCAAAAGACAGGCAAAAAATCAGCATGATATGTCCTAAACCCTTGCTTAAATATAAAAAATAATTGAATTTTACGCATAAAGTTTATTTTTATTGCTCATTTTGTCATATCAGTGAAATTATGTTTATAGTTTTTTGTAGTTGCATTCATGAATTTGCAATAAGATTGCCCTGTGATGCGACAGCCGCGCCGTTCTGCCTGGGCCGCGCCTGGCCGTCGTCTTCCTGTCAACCTTCACACAAGAGCACACGCTCACCGCAAGGAAGCACCATGACGCTGATCTCCCGCCGTATTGTCCTGAACTGTCTGACCGCCAGCGTGCTGGCCGCCCTGGCCCCGTTGAGCCTGGCTGCCGACATGAAGTCGGTGGCTGTCACCGCCATTGTCGAACACCCGGCCCTGGATGCCGCCCGCAAAGGGGTGGAAGACGAACTGAAAGCCAATGGTTTTGAACCTGGCAAGCAGATCAAGTACCAGTTCCAGAGCGCACAAGGCAATGCCGCCACTGCCGGCCAGATTGCCCGCAAATTCATTGGCGACAATGTTGATGTGATCGTCGCCATTGCCACGCCTAGCGCCCAGGCTGCCGTGGCCGCCACCAAAACCGTGCCGGTGGTGTTTGCCGCCGTGACCGACCCGGTGGCCGCCAAGCTGGTGGGCAGCTGGAAAGCCAGCGGCACCAATGTCACCGGCGTGTCCGACATGCTGTCGCTGCCGCCGCAAATCGACCTGATCGAAAAGGTCAAGCCGGGTGCCAAGCGCATCGGCATGGTGTACAGCCCGGGTGAAGTGAACTCGGTGACCGTGGCCCGCGAACTGAAGGCCGAACTGGCCAAGCGCAACATGACCCTGGTGGAAGCCGCCGCGCCGCGTACCGTGGACGTGGCTCCGGCAGCCAAGAGCCTGGTGGGCAAGGTCGATGCCATTTACACCTCCACCGACAATAACGTGGTGTCCACCTACGAATCGCTGGTGCGCGTGGCCTCTGACGCCAAAATTCCGCTGATTGCCGCCGACACCGATTCGGTCAAGCGCGGTGCCATTGCCGCGCTGGGCATGAACTACTACGACATGGGCCGGCAAACCGGCAAGATCGTGGTGCGCATCCTCAAGGGCGAAAAGCCGGGTGACATCGCCCCGCAACTGGGCGACAAGACCTCGCTGACCGTCAACCCGACCGCCGCGCAAAAACAAGGCGCACCGCTGTCGCCGGCCTTGCTCAAAGAAGCCAAAGACACGGTAAAATAAGCGCTTGATCCAACGGCCTGCCGTTTGCGTTCCAAGCCTTGCCGGCCTGGTGTCCTACCCGACGCCCACGGTCGGCAGTCTGCCGCGCCCTACCGGGCGCGGTGTTCGTTTTTGTCGAGGTAACCATGTCACTCATCTCCCTGATGGGAGCGCTGGAAATTGGCCTGATCTTTGCCCTGGTGGCGCTGGGCGTGCTGATTTCGTTCCGTATCCTCAATTTTCCTGACCTCACCGCCGACGGCAGCTTTCCGCTGGGCGGCGCGGTGGCGGCCATCCTGATCGCCGGGGGCCAGTCGCCGTGGCTGGCCTGCGCCGCCGCCATGCTGGCCGGTGCCGGTGCCGGCTGGGTGACCGCCTGGCTGAATGTGCGGCTGAATATCCTGCAATTGCTGGCCAGCATTCTGGTGATGATTGCGCTGTATTCGATCAATCTGCGGGTGATGGGCGCGCCCAATGTGGCATTGATTGGCTCGCCCACGGTATTCAGCCCGCTGATCGGCGAAGCCTCCGAGCGCGCCATGTGGGTGCAGCCGGGCGTACTGGCGGCCATTGTGGTGGCGGCCAAGCTGCTGCTGGACGCCTACTTTGCCTCACAATCCGGCCTGGCCATGCGCGCTACCGGGGCCAACCCGCGCATGGCGCGCGCGCAGGGGATTTCCACCGACCGCGCCATCCTGTCCGGCATGGCCTTGTCCAATGCGCTGATTGCACTGGGCGGCGCGCTGTATGTGCAAACCCAGGGTGGGGCGGACATTTCCATGGGCGTGGGCACCATCGTGATTGGTCTGGCGGCAGTGATCATCGGCGAAACGCTGATTCCGTCGCGCTCGCTGTGGGTGATTACCCTGGCCACCGTGCTGGGGGCCATTTTGTACCGGCTGTTCATTGCCCTGGCGCTGGGGGCGGATTTCATTGGCCTGCAGGCGCAGGACCTGAACCTGGTGACTGCCTTGCTGGTTGGGCTGGCGCTGGTATTGCCCACGCTGAAAGCCAAACTGCGCAAAACCGTAAAGGGGAACCCGGCATGATGCACGCCAAAGGTCTGATCAAGACATTCAACCCCGGTACGCCGATTGAAAACCGCGTGCTGCGCGGGCTGGACCTGCACATCGAAACCGGCCAGTTTGTCACCGTGATCGGCAGTAACGGTGCCGGTAAGTCCACCTTCCTGAACGCCATCAGCGGCGACTTGCTGGTGGACAGCGGCAGCCTGCACCTGGACGGCCAGGACGTCACCCGGCAAAACGCCTGGCAGCGCGCCGGGCTGGTGGCGCGGGTGTTTCAGGATCCGATGGCCGGCACCTGCGAGGCGCTGACCATCGAAGAAAACCTGGCGCTGGCCTGGCAGCGCGGCGAAAAGCGCGGGCTGGGCCGCGCGGTGAAAGCCGAGTTGCGCGAGCTGTTTCGCGACAAGCTGTCCATCCTCAAGCTGGGCCTGGAAAACCGCCTGACCGACCGCATTGGTTTGTTGTCTGGCGGGCAGCGCCAGGCAGTCAGCCTGCTGATGGCCTCGCTCAAGCCCTCGCGCATGCTGCTGCTGGACGAACACACCGCCGCGCTCGACCCCAAAACCGCTGCCTTTGTGCTGGAGCTCACCGACCAGGTGGTGGCCGATGGCAAGTTGACCACACTGATGGTCACCCACTCGATGCGCCAGGCGCTGGACCACGGCGACCGCACCGTGATGCTGCATCAGGGCCGGGTGGTGCTGGATGTCAGCGGCGAAGAGCGCGCGCGCATGGATGTGCCCGACCTGCTGGCCATGTTTGAGCGTACCCGAGGGGAAACCATCACCGACGACGCCTTGCTGCTGGGCTGAGACAAGACGACGCACATGACCATCCCCGCCCAGGCGGGGGGATGGTCACCTCCTGGTGTGCTTTTCTGGCCCCCCCTGTATATCTTCCACCTGTTCAACTTGGCGCATCCCGATGCACACCCGAATTGGTTTTGACTGGCGCGATCTGGAAGTGTTTGTCGCTGCTGCCGAAAGCGGCAGCATTGCCCGCGCAGCCGAGCGTTGCCGGCTGGCCCCGTCGGCGGTCAGCAAACGGCTGTCTGATCTGGAGGCCGCACTGGGCACGCCCTTGCTGGCGCGGCATAACCGGGGCGTGCGCCCAAGCGCGGCAGGCCAGGCCTTGTTGCACCGCTCGCGTGGCCTGCTGGAAGAAGCGCGACGCATGGAGCGCGAGGTGCGCAGCTACGGCGAGGGGCTGAGTGGGCATGTGCGCCTGTTTGCCAATATTTCTGCCATTGTTGAGTACCTGCCGGCGGTGCTGGCCCAGTTTGCCCAGGCCTGGCCGGGCATCCGGGTAGAACTGGAAGAACATGTGTCCAGCCGGGTGGCGCAGGCGGTGGCGGAAGAAGTGGCCGATGTCGGGGTATTGAGCGATCTGGCGGCGTATGAGGGGGTGGACATGCTGCCGTGCTGGCGTGACGAACTGGCGCTGCTGGCCCCCGCCGGGCATGTGCTGGCGCGAGACGGGGGCGTGCGCTTTGCCCAGGTGCTCGACCATCCGATGGTGGGCCTGAAACCGGGCAGTAGCCTGCATGGCCGCCTGCTGCGCGCCGCTGCCGAGCGCGGGCGCGGCTTGCCACTGCAGGTGCAGGTGGGCAGTTTTGACGCCGTGTGCGCGATGATTGCCGCCGGCATGGGGGTGGGCATCATGCCCAGGGCGGCGTCGCTGCCGTATCTGGAAGCACTGGGGCTGGTGGCGGTGCGGCTGGACGAGGCCTGGGCCGAACATCAGCTGTATTTGTGTCGCCGCACCGACAGCCCGCTGCCACCCGCAGCGGCGCGGCTGTTTGCCCACCTGGCCGACACCGCCAGACTCCAGCCATAGCTGGGGCATGGCCTCTGGGCACCACAGGCCCCGGTCAGAATACCCCGCACGCCAGACCGCTGGCCAGCGCTGCGCCGAGTTCGCTGGCCTGAGCCAGTGCCGCTGCGTCGGGCTCGCCCACTACCCGCAAGGCCGGGCTGATGCTGCGCCAGCCATAGCCGATGGCAATCCGCTCAATCGCGGCCATCGCGCCACGCCCGTCGTTGCCGGCGCTGACCACGATGGCGTAGGGCAGCCCCTGGCAGCGGCCTTGCGCCGGGGTATAGGTCCGGTCAAGAAAGTCTTTGAGCAGGCCCGCCATATAGCCAAAGTTTTCCGGGGTGGCCAGTACCAGCGCGTGGGCGGCCAGCAGGGTGTCCAGCGTGGCATCAGGGGCCTGGCAGCAGTGCACCTGCACGCCGATTTCCTGCTGGGCGCGCGCACCGTCGGCCACCGCTTGCGCCAGCCGGGCGGTGCGTCCGGTCTGGCTGGCATACACAATCAGCAGGATTTTCTTATCCGCGCTCAAGGCCGGCGCGGCGGGGGGCATGGCACAGTCCGGGTTCATTTCTTCAGGAGGGTGTGTCATGTCCATGCAGTCCAGTGAAACCTATGTGTTTGATGCCCGAGGGGTGGCCAAGCGCTTCCGTCATGCAGCGATTTTTGGCGCGCTGGAAGCGTTGAACCACGGTGAAACCATACGCTTTTTGACATCCTCCCCGGCCTGAAGGCCGGAGATTCCTACGGCGCTCGGGCGCGGCATTGAACCGCCCCTGAGTCGCTTCGCTGGGTTCCTGCTGCTGGCGGCATGACCGCACCGCTCACTTCACAGGCTAGCCGGGCGTGTCCCGCCCTTGGCACATTGATCGCGCCGACCACATCGGCGTTTTCCTCGAAACCACACAGCACACACTCGAACCGGGCCTGCGTCTGGCGATTGTCCGCCGACACATGGCCGCAGCAGCGAAGCGGCGCATTTGCCGCTCTTGCTGGCCGTCTGGCCGCAATTCGTATTTGTAGGCTTGAAGGCGTTGCATACTGGTATTTTATACAGCCCACCCCCATCGACGGCAAGGACGGCTACGCCGTCCGCGCTATCCCCGCCCTGAACGGCGGGGCTTGCCGCGCACCGGGTCAACGACCACGATCCGCTGCCGCTGCTGGCACAAATCCAGCAGTGCTACGGCGAGCAGATTCAGGCGCACTACCAGCAGCGCGACGCCGGACAGGTGGTGATTGATTTTGCCGTGCGCATTCCGGATGCCGCACCTGCCAGCCGTTGTGGCGGCGGCGGGCATGGGTGCGGGTGCTCGGGTGGCTGAGTGTCGCGGACGGCAGCGGGCAAGGGGTTTCGCTGCCGTGTGACGGATGGCCCGGCGGGGCGTGTCAGTGCGCTGGCACCGGCCAGCGCTGGCAGCTGCCCACCGTGGCGTCGCCCGCCTTGCCGCATGGGGTGGCCACTGCCACCGGGTGTGGAATGCCCTCGGCGTCCATATCGGCAGCCACGGTATCCCAAGTGTGTACCCCGCGCTTGTTCAGGGTCAGGCGCAGCAGCCAGCCGCGTTTTTCGGCTGGGCGCTCAAAGCCGTCAAATACAAAATTACCCAGACTATAAATAATCGGCTTGCCCCGATAGGTTTCTGCCCCCTGGGTGACATGCGGATGGCCGCCGACCACGGCATCGGCACCGGCGTCAATCAGCGTGCGTGCCAGTTGGCGCTGGCGCGCGCTGGGCGTGGTTTCCCGCTCCCAGCCCCAGTGCATGAATGGAATCACCACATCGGCCCCGGCAGCGCGCGCAGCGCGGATGTCGGCCACCACCTGGGCGTCTTCGCTCCAGGCAATGCCGGGCTGGCTGGCCCCGGCCTCGAATGAGCGCGGCTTGAATTCGTTGTAGCTGAGCAGCGCCACGCGCAGACCGGATTTTTCCAGCCACAGCGGCGCGTGCGCCTCACGCAGATTGGCCCCGCCGCCAAAGTACGGCAGTTGCTGCTGTTTCAGCAGCGCCAGGGTTTCGGCAAACGCCGCTTTGCCGTAGTCGCCCGAGTGATTGTTGGCCAGCGCCACCGCATCGATATGGCGCTTGAGCACCGGCAACACCCTGGGGTGGGCGCGGAAGGTGTAAATCTTGCTGTCCAGCGCCTTGCCGGTGGTGGCCACCGGGCATTCCAGGTTGCCAATGGTGTAATCGCCATCGGCCAGCAGGCTGGCAAACGGGGCAAATGGGTCGCGGCCCGAGGCGATCACCTGGCCGGGGCCGTCATCGAGCATGATATCGCCCACCATCAAGAGGCGCACCTGGCCGGCATCGGCCTGGGCCAGCGCAACAGACAGGCCAAAAGCGGCCAGCAACAGGCCATGGAGCAATCGGGTCATCGGCGTTCACACCAGTAAAGCAGCTCACCATCGCGCACCGGCTCGTAAACGCGGTGCTGGCCGGTAAAGCCGTAGCCTCGGGCCGGCTGGGCGGCGGGCGGGAAAGGGTAGCTGGCCTGGTGAATCAACACCACGCCGTCTTCGTCGCGGTCAGCGTAGGTGTACACCTGCACGCTGGCCAGATCCGCCGGGCGGGTTTGCAGCACCACGCGAAAGCGGAAATACGAGCCCACCGCCACGCTGTCCACCCCATAGGGCGACACACTGGGCCGGGCGCGCAGGGTATGGGTTTCGCCACCATAGCTGTAATGACAGTCCACCGCCGGCACCGCCGCGTGGACAGGCAGGCTGGCGCACAGCAGCAGCGGCACAACAAGCCCGGCGCACAAGGCCGGA
The DNA here is from genome assembly GCF_002002905.1 of Aquaspirillum sp. LM1. Lineage (NCBI taxonomy): Bacteria > Pseudomonadati > Pseudomonadota > Betaproteobacteria > Neisseriales > Aquaspirillaceae > Aquaspirillum > Aquaspirillum sp. LM1. Next base: position 2,082,855 of record NZ_CP019509.1, read on the forward strand.
CGAACAAGCAGGCGGAGCATGACAGGCACCGTAGAAAACACTCAGGCAGGCATCATACCAGTATCACTGCCTGGGGCGGCAGAGGGCTTGCTCCGTCCCGGCACAGACGGAAACCTGCCATCGGTCAGGGCGAGCGGGTGAAGACTTGGCAGGCAATGGCGCAATCTCCCCATCAGGCCAATCCCTGGCCTAGAATACAGCACCGTTGACCCTTTTTTGGTGAGCCCGCCATGCCCCATCTTGTGATTGAATATTCTGCCAATCTGGTCGGTTTTGATCCGCAGACCACCCTGAACCACGCCAATCAGATGCTGGATGCGGTTGGGCTGTTTCAGGAAATCGACATCAAAAGCCGCGCCCTGGCCTGTCCGGTGTTTCAGGTTGGCCTGGCCGACAGCGGACGTGGCTTTATGCATGCCCGCCTGGCGCTGATGCCAGGGCGCACCCCTCAGCAAAAATCCGATGTGTCGCAAGGCCTGCTGCATGTGCTGCGTCAGGCACTGCCGGTCTTGCCTCAGCTGCATGTGCAGCTCTCGGTGGAACTGTATGAACTGGACGCCAGCTGTTACGCCAAGGAAAGCATGCTGGGCGGCGAGCCCATGGGGAATTAGGGATGCGCTGATGGATTCAGAAAAACCGTTTTGCCAAAAACAAAACCCAGCAAAATCAAAAACCTGGATTCCCGCCTGCGCGGGAATGACCATTTTTTCAGCGTATCCTTAACAGGGCACGCTGGTTTATTCTGGTTTATTCTGGTTTATTCAGAAAAATCATTGTTGCAATCAGCAACACCCAGCAAAATCAACCGCCTGATTTCCCAACAAGGCAAGGCTCAGCCACGTCGCCGCAGCAGCCACAGCGCCAGGCCGGCAAATGCCAGAAACCCGAGCAGCGTCCACACTGGCATGGGCAGCCCCAGCAAGCGCCAGTTGATTTCGGCGCATTCGCCGCTGCCGCGAAACACTTTGGCCAGCATGTCGGCCAGCGGCATGGTTTCCAGCATGTAGTCCAGCCCTGGCCCGCAGGCGGGAATCTTGTCCGCCGGGGTGAACAGCTGCAGCTTGACCTGCCAGCCGGCCACGCCGGCACCGGCCAGCGCCGCCAGCAGGCTGAGACCGGCCCAGACCGCCTGCGACTTGCGGTAATGGGGGTCATGCCAGGCGGCCAGCAAGGCAATCAGGCCCAGGGCGATGACCGCCACCCGCTGAAAAATGCACAGCGGACAAGGCTCCAGCCCCAGGCCATGCTGGGCATAAAGGGCAAATGCCATCGCGGCGGCGCAGGCCAGCGCCAGAAACAGATAAACACGGCGTTGCGAGGGCAGGCGGTAATGCATCACGATAAAAAATTCCTTGGCAACCACAGAATTAGGCTGAATAAAAATCTGCAAGGCAGTGTGGCGCTGCGGCAGTTTTAGGGGATTCTACGCAATTCACCGGCTTAGTGGCCCCGGATCGGCGCAAGCTTCATCCGAGTGGCCAAACGCCAGCAGGTTCCCCGAGGCCTGGCGCATTCTGCCAGCCTGACCCCGTCAATACAGCACCGTCTCCGGGTCCAGGCTGCGCCACAGATACCAGGTGGCAACGGTGCGCCATGGCGCAAAGCGCTGGCCAAACTGGCGCAGCGCCTTGGGCGTGGGGCTGATGCCGTGCAGATAGTGCCGGCCCACCGCCCGCTGCAAGCCAATATCGTCCACCGGCCAGACATCAGCGCGCAGCTGGTTGAAAATCAGGAACATCTCGGCGCTCCAGCGGCCAATGCCGCGCACCGCCACCAGTGCATCAATCAGCGCCTGATCGTCCATCCGGGCAAAGCTGTCAGGGTCGAGCAAGCCATCGGCAAAGTGACGGGCCAGGTCGCGGGTGTATTCCACCTTGCGCCCGGACAGCCCGGCGTCGCGTAGCGCCACCTCCGGCACGGCCAGCAGCGCCTGCGGACTGAGCGCCGGCACGGCAGCCTGCAGCCGGCCCCATACGGCATCGGCGGCGCGGGTGGAAATTTGCTGGCCGACAATCGCCCGCACCAGGGTGACAAACGGCTCCCCGCGTGAATGCAGGTGTGCGTCAGGGTAGCGGCCAATCAGCTCGGCCAGCACCGGGTCGGCCTCGCTCAGTGCGGCACAGGCATCGCCCCAGTAGGCCGGCCTGGCTGCCTGATGGGTGGGGCTCATTCGCCGGCAACCGTCATGCGCGACAGCAGGATGGAACCGCAACGGGTGGCACCGCGCACCAGCTGGTCGCTGCCAATGGCGACGATGTCGCGGAACATGTCCTTGAGGTTGCCGGCGATGGTGATTTCTTCCACGGGGTAAGCCAGCACGCCGTTTTCCACCCAGAAGCCCGCTGCGCCGCGTGAGTAATCGCCAGTGACGGTGTTCACCCCGTGGCCCAGCAGCTCGGTGACCACCAGGCCGGTGCCCAGCTGTTGCAGCAGGCCGGCAAAGTCGGGGCCGGTGGCGTGGACGTGCAGATTGTGGCAGCCGCCGGCGTGGCCGGTGGTGGTCATGCCCAGCTTGCGTGCCGAGTAGGACGACAAGAAGTAGCCATTGACCACGCCTTGCGCCACCACGCTGCGTGCGCAGGTGGCCACGCCTTCGTTGTCAAACGCGCCAGAGGCAATGCCGCGTGGGATGAACGGGTCTTCGTCGATGCTGACCCGCGGAGCAAACACCTGCTGGCCCAGCGAATCCACCAGAAAGCTCATTTTGCGGTACAGCGCGCCGCCGCTGACGGCAGACACAAAATGGCCAATCAGCCCGGCGGCCAGCGGCGCTTCAAACAGCACCGGGTACTGGCCGGTTTTCACCCGGCGCGCGCCCAGCCGGCGCACGGCGCGCTCGCCGGCAATCCGGCCCACGGTAGCGGCATCAAGCAGGTCTTCGGGATGGCGGGCGCTGCTGTACCAGTAGTCGCGCTGCATGTCGCCGTTCTGTTCGGCAATCAGCGTGGCCGACAGGCTGTGGCGGCTGCCCTGATGGCCGTGGCAAAAGCCGTGGCTGTTGGCGTAGACAAACTGGCTGACCTGGGTATTGACGCTGGCACCTTCCGAGTTGTTCACCCGGTTGTCCACGGCCTGGCCGGCGGCTTCGGTGGCGCAGGCCAGGGCAATGGCGTCTTCTACCGGCAAATCCCAGCGGTGACACAGCGACAGGTCAGGAAATTCGGTGGCCAGCCGGGCCGGGTCAGCCAGGCCGGCAAACGGGTCGGCAGCGGTGAAGCGGGCAATGTTCAGCGCGGCCTTGACGGTGTCTTCCAGCGCGGCGGATGAAAAATCCGAACTGCTGGCGTGGCCTTTGCTCTGGCCCAGGTAAACCGTCACCCCCACGCCCTTGTCGCCGGTGTATTCGATGGTTTCCACTTCACCCAGCCGCACGCTGACGGCCTGGCCAATGCCTTCAGACACTTCGGCCTCGGCGGCAGTGGCACCGTGGCGGCGGGCCAGATCCAGCACTTGCGTGGCAAGGTCGGCAAGCTGGGCTTGACTATAGTTCAGGGAGCTGGCGGATTCGGTCATGATCACAGTCGCAATGGGTTGGCAAATGCCCGCAAGCGTGCCGGATTTACCGGGCAGTCCGCAAGAGTGGGCAGGGTTCCTGTATCATACCAGTCTTAGTCTTTTCCCCAAGCACCATGACAACATCGATCCAACCCCGCCAGCCGGACGAAACGCTGGTCAGCAAGTCGCAAAAAAAGCGCGAAATGGACGCCCTGCAGGATTTGGGCAAAGCCCTGATCGGCCTGTCCAACGACACCCTGAAAACCATGCCGATCCCCGACGCGCTGCGCGAAGCCGTGCTCGAACACAAGCGGCTGAACGCCCACGGCGCGCTACGCCGCCAGCTGCAGTACATCGGCAAGCTGATGCGCAATGTCGATCCGGCCCCGATTGAAGCCCGTCTGGCGGTGCTGCGCGGCGAATCCGACCAGCACACCGGCTGGATGCACCGGCTGGAGCGCTGGCGCGAACGCCTGCTGGCCGAAGACAAGGCGCTGGACGCCCTGCTGGCCGAATACCCCGGCATCGACGTACAAACCCTGCGCACCCAGATCCGCAATGCCCGCCGCGAACAGGCCGACAACAAGCCGCCCAAGGCGTTCCGCATGGTGTTCAAGCTGCTCAAGGACATTATTCCCGAGCCTGGCGGTCCGGTAAAACCGGCGCGCCCGGAGGATGACGACGAGGACGCCGCATGAGCCAGCTGGTGAAAATTGGTCTGGTGTCGGTCAGTGACCGCGCCAGCCAGGGGGTGTACGAAGACAAGGGCCTGCCGGCGCTGCGCGACTGGCTGAAACAGGTAATCACCACCCCGGTGGAGTTTGAAGCCCGGCTGATTGCCGATGAACAGGATGATATCCAGGCCACGCTGATTGACCTGGTTGACCACCAGGGCTGCCATCTGGTGCTGACCACCGGCGGCACTGGCCCGGCCCCGCGCGACGTGACCCCGGACGCCACCCTGGCGGTGGCCGACCGGGTGATGCCCGGCTTTGGTGAGCAGATGCGCCAGATCAGCTTGGCCTTTGTGCCCACCGCCATCCTGTCGCGTCAGGTGGGGGTGATTCGCAAGCAGGCGCTGATTCTCAACCTGCCCGGCCAACCCAAAGCCATTGCCGAAACCCTGGAAGGCCTGCGCAACGCCGAGGGCCAGGTCACCGTGCCGGGGATTTTTGCCGCCGTGCCCTACTGTCTGGACCTGATTGGCGCACCGTGGATCGACACCGACCCGGCGCGGGTCAAGGCTTTCCGCCCGAAATCTGCCGTTCGGCCCGCCTGAGCCACCATGGCCGCCGTGTTGCACGCCTCGGCCTACCAGGCCCCGCGCTGGCTGCCCGACGGGCACAGTCAGACGATCTACCCGGCGCTGTGCCTGCGCTTGCCGCTGCCGGCCTACCGGCGGGAAATCTGGCCCACCCCGGATCACGGCCAGATTGCCGTGGACTGGCTGGACAGCCCGACACCGCACACGCCGCTGGTGCTGCTGCTGCACGGGCTGGAAGGCAGCAGCCACAGCCATTACGCCAAAGCCCTGATGCACGCGGTGGCTCAACGCGGCTGGCAGGGCGCGGTGGCGCATTTTCGGGGCTGCGGCGGGCTGGCAAACACCTTGCCGCGCGCCTACCACGCCGGAGACTCTGCCGAAGTGGCCTGGATACTGGCCCGACTGGCCCACGCGGGCCGGCCACTGTATGTAGTGGGGGTGTCACTGGGCGGCAATATGCTGCTCAAGCACCTGGGCGAGGCGGGCGACTGCGCCCAACTCACTGCGGCAGCAGCGGTGTCGGCACCGCTTGACCTGGCCGCTGCCGGAGCCCGGCTGGATCAGGGGTTGTCCCGGCAGATTTACACCCGGATGTTTCTGCGCACGCTCAAACCGGCCAGCCTGGCCACCGCCCAACGCCACCCCGGCCTGCTTGATCCCGCCCAGATTCGCCGCTGCCGCAGTTTCCGGGCGTTTGACGACCACGTCACCGCCCCACTGCACGGCTTTGCCGGGGTGGACGACTACTGGGCGCGCGCCTCGGCCAAGCCCTGGCTGAGCCGGATTGCCCGGCCCACTCTGGTGCTGAACGCTGGCAACGACCCGTTCTTGCCCGCTCACGCCTTGCCCGGCCCCGAACAGGCCAGCGCCGCCGTCACCCTGGAATACCCGACCAGCGGCGGCCATGTTGGTTTTGTCTCCGGCGCGTTTCCCGGCCACCTCGACTGGCTGTCGCACCGCCTGCTGGATTTTTTTGCCACCCATGCCCTGCATTAACTGGATGCTCTGCCCATGTCCGACATTCTGAACACCATTGTTGCCACCAAACGGCGCGAAGTGGCGGCTGACCAGCTCAGCCGCCCGCTGGCGGAACTGACCGCCGCCGCCCGCGATGCCGGCCCCACCCGCGATTTTGTCGGTGCCCTGCGCGCCAAGCTGGCCGCCGGCCTGCCGGCAGTGATTGCCGAAGTGAAAAAGGCCAGCCCAAGCAAGGGGGTGATCCGCGCCGACTTCGACCCGGCGGCGATTGCCGCCAGCTACGCCGCCCACGGTGCCGCCTGCCTGTCGGTGCTGACCGATCGCGACTATTTCCAGGGCTCGCCCGCCTACCTGCAGGCTGCCCGCGCCGCCTGCCCGCTGCCGGTGCTGCGCAAGGACTTCATCATCGATCCGTACCAGATTGTTGACGCCAGGGCCATGGGCGCAGACTGCATCCTGCTGATTGCCGCCGTGCTCGACGCGGCGCAGATGCAGGCATTTGAACAACAGGCCAATGAACTGGGCATGGCTGTGCTGGTAGAAGTACACAATGCCGCCGAGCTGGAACAGGCGCTCACCCTGCGCACGCCGCTGATTGGGGTGAACAACCGCAATCTGCGCACCTTTGAAGTGAACCTCGACACCACGCTGGACCTGCTGCCGGCCATTGGCCCCCAGCGGATTGCCGTCACCGAAAGCGGCATTGCCAGCGCCGCTGACGTGGCCCGCATGCGCGCCGCCCAGGTGCACACCTTTCTGGTGGGCGAGGCTTTCATGCGTGAAGCCAACCCTGGTGAAGCGCTGGCGCGCCTGTTTGCCTGAATTGATGGCGCTGGATTAAACCCCGGGCAAGATTGGCTGCACCGTTGCCCGGCCAGCCACTACACTGACAGAAACCGCCCAAGTACGCGGCATTCACCCCCCACGGAGACACCACCATGAAAAAATCCCTGCTGGCCGGACTGGCCATGACTCTCGCTGTCAGCGGTTGCGCCAACACTAGCGGCTGGGACAGCATGAGCAACACCCAGAAAGGGGCCATCATCGGCACCCTGGGTGGTGCTGCCGCTGGGGCTGCCATCAGCCATAACCATCGCGGTCGCGGCGCGCTGATTGGCGCCGTGGGCGGTGCGCTGGCAGGCGCGGCGATTGGCAATTACATGGACCAGCAAAAGCGCGAGCTGGACATCAATCTGGCCTCGGAAGTGCAGGCTGGCAATATCGTGATCCAGCAGTACAGCGACAAGTCGATCAAGGTCACCATGACCTCGGCTACCGCATTTGACACCAACAGCTACCAGATCAAGCCCGGTTTTTATCCAACGCTGAACAAGATTGGCAATACCCTGGTGAAGTACCCGAAAACCACGATGGCCATCAGCGGGCACACCGATAACCAGGGCAACGACGTCATCAACCAGCCGCTGTCGGAAAACCGCGCCCGGGCCGTGTCCGGCTATTTTGGCGGACGCGGTGTGTATGGCGAACGGATGAGCGTGTATGGCCGTGGCCGCTACGAGCCGCGCGCCAGCAATGCCACCGAAGCCGGGCGTCAGCTGAACCGCCGGGTGGAAATCCTGATTGCGCCGATCACCGAGTAACGTTGTGCCAGCCAGGGGTAGGCAAGCGCTTACCCCGGCAAGCCCGCCAGATTTACCAGCGCCAGATACGTCAGCCAGGCCATCAGCGCCGCCAGCACATCGTCCAGCATGACGCCAAACCCGCCCTTCACCCGTGCATCCAGCCAGCGAATCGGCCAGGGTTTGACAATATCGAACAGCCGGAACAGCCCAAACCCCAGCAGCCAGGCCAGCGGCGTGGCTGGTAGTGCCGCCAGCACGCCCCACATGGCCACCATTTCGTCCCACACCATGGCACCGTGGTCGGGCACGCCCAGTGCGTCGCCCGTGCGCTGACATGCCCAGCAGCCCAGCACAAACGCCGGCAGCAGCAATACGGCTACCCACAGCGGGGTCAGGCCGATATCCAGAAACAGCGCGTACAGCGGCAATGCTGCCAGTGTGCCAAAGGTGCCGGGTGCTTTCGGGGCCAGGCCGCTGCCCAGACCCAAGGCAATCACGTGCGCCGGATGGCGCAGCATAAAGCGCCAGTCAGGCAAAGTGGTCATAACCTTCACGCTCCAGAATAATCGGCTGCCCCTGCGTATCCAGCAGGCGACAGCCCTGGCCGGGAACAATCCGGCCAATACAGCTCAACGGTAGGCCCAGCGGCGCAGCCAGGGCGGCAATCGCCGCATGGTGGCGGGGCGGGGCGGTAAAGCACAGCTCGTAATCGTCGCCACCCGCCGCCAGGCAGGGCAAGGTAGCCAGACCCTGGGCGCACAGCCAGGGATGGCTGGGCAACTGCCCGGCCCATACCTCACCGGCCACCCCAGAGCGCTGCAGGAGATGGCCAAGATCGGCCAGCAGCCCATCCGACACATCCAGCGCCGCGCTGGCCAGCCCGCGCAAGGCCTGGCCCAAGGCCAGACGCGGCTGCGGCCAGTCCAGCTGCTGCTGGCACAACGCCCGCACCGGTTCAGGCAAGCTAAGCGTACCCAGCCGGTGCTGCAAGGCGGCGGCGGCCAGCCCCAGCTGACCGCTGACCCAGATTTCATCGCCGGGCTGCGCGCCATCCCGGCGTAGCGCCTGCCCGGCAGGCACCTCACCCATGATCTGCACCGACAGGGTGAGCGGGCCACGGGTGGTGTCACCGCCAATCAGGTCTACCTGATGGTGCGCCGCCAGGGCAAACAGCCCCTCGGCAAAGGCGGCAATCCAGGGGCTGTCCAGCTGCGGCCAGGCCACGGCCAGCGTGGCCCAGCGCGCCCGTCCGCCCATCGCGGCCATATCAGACAGATTGACCGCCAGGGTTTTATGCCCCAGCGCGCGCGGGTCCACCTCGGGAAAAAAATGCCGGCCAGACACCAGCATATCGACCGACACCAGCAGCTCGCAGCCGGCGCTGGGACGCAAAATCGCCGCGTCGTCGCCCACGGCCAGCACCACGCCATCGTCACGGGCCAGGCGGTTAAAATAATGCTCAATCAGGGAAAATTCGTTCATGCATGGTTGGCTTTTTTGAACTGTCGTGTCATGACAAGGAATGGGGGCTGGCATGAAGAGTCGCGAGGGCAATGCTGAAAAAACCGTTATTCCCACCAAGGCAGGAGTCCAGGTTTTTGATTTTGCTGGGTTTTGCTTTTTGCCAAAACGATTTGCTGAATCAGTCAGCGCATGCCTGGGGTGTCAGAGGAGCCTCTTGCAAAACCCATGCTTCGCTGAGGTTTTTTCACTCCGGGAGGGCGGGTCGAAGACAATGCGGGCGGTGGCTTCTGGCATGACAACGGCTACCAGACCCATCATCATCACGCCCGCCCATGAATGCTACCCAACGCAACTTGATCATGCAACGCTGGCACGTGATATTGATCGCGCCGACCAGATCGGCGTTTTCCTCGAAACCACACGCCACACACTCGAACCTGGCTTGCGTCTGGCGATTCGCCGCCGACACATGGCCGCAGCACGGACACGTCCGGCTGGTGTTCTACACCGGCACGGCAATGAGATGTCCACCGTTCCACGCCAGCTTGTAGGCTTGAAGTCGTTGCATACGGGTATTTTTGCAGTCCACCCCCATCGACGGCAAGGACGGCTACGTCGTCCGCGCCATCCTTCCCCGCCCTGAACGGCGGGGCTTGCCGCGCACCGGGTCAGCGCTTCCGGTTTTCGGGCAACGGCTCCCCGCGCAATACCGCCAGTAAGGCTTCGGCGTCCAGTTTGGCGCTGATGTCGCCACCTTCCAGCAAGCTGTCGGCCAGATCGCGCTTGGCGTGGTGCAAGGCGATGATCTGTTCTTCGATGGTGCCGGCAGTAATCAGCCGGTAAACCGTCACCGGGCGTTGCTGGCCAATCCGGTGAACCCGGTCGCTGGCCTGGTCTTCCACTGCCGGGTTCCACCAGGGATCCAGGTGAATCACATAATCCGCCTCGGTCAGGTTTAACCCGGCACCGCCAGCTTTCAGGCTGATCAGGAACACCTGGCCTTCACCGCGCTGGAATGCCTCGACCCGTGCCTGACGGGTTTTGGCGGGCGTGGCACCGTCCAGATACTGGAACGGCACGCCCTGCTCGGTCAGCCATTGCCGGGCCAAGGCCAGGTGGTCAACAAACTGGCTGAACACCAGCGCCTTGTGGCCGTTGTCCAGCAGCTCGCGAACAATCTCGGCAAACGCTGCCAGCTTGCTGCCGGCCAGCGTGCTATTGGGCAAGACCAGCGAGGGGTGGCAGCAAAAGCGGCGCAGGCGGGTGATTTCTGCCAGCACCTGAATAGCCTGCTGCTCATCATTTTTGCCCAGCTTGGCCAGCGCTTCCTGGCGCAGTGCTTCGTACAGATGCTGCTCGTCGCTGGACAACGCCACCTTGTGCAAAATTTCCGTGCGGGGCGGCAGCTCGGTCAGCACCTGGGCCTTGGTCCGGCGCAGGATAAACGGCTGCACCAGGGTTTTCAGCGCCTGGCGGGCCTGGCCGTCGCCATTGGCAATGGGGGTGGCAAAGCGCTGGTTGAAGCGCTCCTGGCTGCCCAGCAGGCCGGGATTGAGAAACCGGAATAAACTCCACAGTTCGCCCAGATGGTTTTCAATCGGCGTGCCGCTGGCAGCCAGACGAAACTCGGCCTGCAGCGACATCGCCGCCTGGGCGCGGCGGGTGGCCGGGTTCTTGATGGCCTGGGCTTCATCCAGCAGCACGGTGCGCCAGGGCACGGCGGCAAAGTGCGCGTGGTCCTGTTGCAGCAGACCATAGCTGGCTATCACCAGATCGTTGGGGCCAAGATTATCCAGATTGCGCTGTTGGTGGTAAGGGCGCAGCGTCAGGCTGGGGGCAAAGCGTGCGGTTTCAACCAGCCAGTTTTGCGCCACGGAGGTTGGGGCCACCACCAGTTGCGGCCCCTCCCCGGCGCGGTACAGGCACAGCGCCAGCATCTGTACGGTTTTGCCCAGGCCCATGTCGTCGGCCAGGCAGGCCCCCACGCCCCAGTGTGCCAAGCGTGCCAGCCAGCGAAAGCCTTCCAGCTGGTAGTCGCGCAGCGCGCCATGAAACCGCTCGGGCAACGCAATCGGCAAATCGCGCAGCGATTGCAAGCGGGCCAGATGGGTATCCCAGGCGCTATCAGCGCTGAATTCGCCCACTTCGTCGGCCAGTTCTGCCAGCAGCGGGGCGGTCAGCGGGTTGAGGCGCACGCCCTCGCCCTTGCCGCTGGCATCCGACAGTTGGGCCAGCACGCCCAGCCGCTGGCGCAGGCTGTCGCCCAGCGCCAGCCAGTCGCGCTCGCCCAGCGGTACAAACTGGCCGCCATGCTGGCTGACCAGCGACAGCAGCTCGCGCAGCTGCAACACCCGGCCATCGTCCAGCGCCAGTTGGCCAGACAGCACAAACCAGTCGCCCTGCTGTTTCAGGCCCAGCGACAATTGCGCCAGCGTGCGCCGCCCCTTCAGGCGCATGCGCTCGCCCTCTGGCCAGACACACTGCAGCAGCTCGGCTGGACAGGCTTGTAGCTCGGTCAGCGTGGTCAGCGCCTGCTGCGGGTCGGCGCACTGCCATTCGCCCCCTTCTTTCGGACTGGCCGCCAGCGTGGGGCAGCGTTTCAGCAGTGCCTTGACCGCACGGCGCTCGCCAGCCAGATCACGCTGGGTTTGTACCGCCTTGCCATCCTGCTCGCCCACCAATGACATCATGCCCTCGCCCGGTGGGTAGTCGTTGCCACCTGCCAGGGGCTGCACCCGCAGTTGCAGGCGCAGGCCTGCCTCCAGCGGCAGCAGATGGGCGTAGAGCATGCCATTGGCCGGCACGCTCTCCAGATGCTGGGACAACTCGGCCATATCGCTTTGCACCGGAATCAGCGGGGCAATATGGGCAATGGCATCAAGTAACTGGGCCTTGCCACTGAGCGGCACCGACAAACCCTGGCCAATAATGTGGCTGATCTGATGAATGTCCTGGGTGATGGCAAACGCCCGCCAGCGGGTGGGGGTTTCCCGCTCCAGCAACAGGGTGTCGGCCTGAGCCAGCTTGGGCGGCCACAGCGACACTTGAATCTCACCGCCTTTTTGCGCCAGATGCAGGGCGGGCTGGCCTGCCAGCAAGTCAATGCGCACGTCTGGGGCCTCGGTGCGAAACAGCGCCGGATGGCCCACCAGCCCCAGCAGCGCCTGCTCGGCATCCAGCTCATAGCGATAGCCGCCGTAATAATACTGCTGCTCGGCATGCACGGCGCTGAGCGCGGCACGGTCCTGGGCGCACAGATAGGCCGGCGGCGGGCCATCGCTGCCAATCAAACGGCGCAGAGCCACCGGGCGGCCCTTGCTCCATTGCCCCTTGGCACTATATTTTTGTTCGCGCGGCTCAAGGGTAATCAGCTGATGTTTGGTCACTTCCACAAACCAGGCCAGCCGGTATTCGCTGCTGACCGATGGGCTGCTGGTTGCGGGTTGGTACAGCCGGGTCAGGGTGGCCAGCGCCTGTTGCCAGGCCGGGGCGGGCTGGTAAATCTCGGCCAGAGGCCGGGTAGTGCCGTGCTGATGCCAGCTAAGATCGGGTGTCTGGCCGGTGCGGCGCTGAATCAGCCCGGTCAGTTCCTGTTCGCAAAACGCGTAATGGCCGTTGCGCAGGGTATTGCGCAACGCCATGATGGCCAAGTTCCAGTCCTCGCGAAGCCTAGGGCGGGCAGGCTTGCCTGCCTTAAGCTCGCTCCAGTGGCAGCTCAGCGCCAGCCAGAACCCCGACCAGCCGCGCAAGACGGTGCGTGGTGCCTCGTCCAGCAACGACACGCCCGATGTGCCATTCTGCTGTGACATCCATAGCCAGACCACCTGCTCAGGCCGCTTTTTATGCTCAGCCATCCAGTGCTGAAACGCATCGTAACCTGCATCGCCCTGGCATAGCAGGGCTGCGGCGTAGCAATGAAACAGCCATTCTGGCACCACCGGTTTGCGCTTGCCTGGCGGGCAGCCATACTGCTGCAGCCAGTGCTGGCTCAGTTCCACCGCCCGGGCAAATTCGCCGCGCAGCAGCGCCAGCAGGATGCTGGCTGCACTGCCCTGCGGTGGGGTGACCAGTGGCGCGTGGCTGGGGCGGCAGAGCAGTTGCAGCAGGCCCAGTTGGTCTTGCGCGGCAGGTGACAATGCCGGCGGCTCAGGCAGCGGCCAGCAGGGTAGCGGCGACAGGGTGTTCAGCCAGTAGGGCAGCGCGCTGGCCCAGACCAGGCGCTGGGTGGATTCTGGCAAGCATTGCAACAACAGGTTGGCGTGCTCGCCCTGGCCAAACAGGTTTGCTGCCCAGTCGGGATGGTCTTGCAGCTGCTTTTGCCCATCTGCGTCCAGATCCGTCTGGGTGAATAATTGGAGATATAAGGCACTACGCTGGAGGGCCTGCAGATCGGCAATACCGTAAGACGTGCGGTAATCTTTTTGCAGAAGTCCGCTCTGGCCCAGCACCAAGCGCTCGGGATAGTCGGCCAGATCGGCCCAGACGGCCACCAGCGCCTGCGGGCTCAGGCGGGCATGCTGAATGGTGGCTGCCCCCACAATCCATCCCGTGTCATGCCATTTTTTGAGTGCCTGCGTCAGCTGCGTGTGACTCGGCTTGGGAGTATTGGGCAGAAACTGGTTTATCAGCTGGCTCAGGGAGGCCATGGTGCCCCCCGTTGGCAACAGCGCCAGGTAATGCAGCACCGCACGTTCCAGCGCGGTGGATTGGGAAGGGATCAGCGCAAACATAGGCAGGTATGAGCAAATAATCAGGATCGCCAGCAGTATACGCCAGCCTGTGCCCGCTCAAGTGTTCCCGTTTGCCACACGGCCTTTAATGTGGCGCATCGGGGGCCGACACGCCAAACGCCACCAGATGCGCGGTATCCAGCCGGATGCCGATGGATTCGCCCAGCGCATGGTTATGGTGGCTGGCCACTTGCGCCAGCAGGGTGTGGCCGGAAGGCAGCGCCAGGGTGTATAAAAACTCGGCACCGCGAAACGCCCGGCCCACCACCGTGGCCTGCAGCGGGCTGCTGTCGTCGTGAATCACGTCATCCGGGCGCAGCAGCACTTCGACTGGTGTGCCAGCGGCAAAGCCATGCGGGCGCATGCTGCATGCCTCGCCCAGCTCAATCTGGATGCAGGCATCGGCACACACCACGCCAGGCAGCAGCACGCCCTGGCCAATAAAGCTGGCCACGGTGCGATTGGCCGGCTGGTGGTACAGATTGTACGGGGTGTCCCACTGCATGATGCGGCCCTGGTCCATCACCCCCACCTTGTCGGCCATGGCAAAGGCTTCGTTCTGATCGTGGGTAACCAGAATCGCCGTGGCCCCCGCTGCCTTGAGAATATCGCGCACTTCCTGGCCCAGCCGTTCGCGCAGGGCCACGTCCAGATTGGAAAACGGCTCGTCCAGCAGCAAAAGGCGCGGGCGCGGGGCCAGCGCGCGCGCCAGCGCCACCCGTTGCTGCTGGCCACCGGACAGCTCGTGCGGATAGCTGTCGGCCAGATTGGCCAGGCCCACCAGGGCGAGCATGTCGCTGGTGCGCCGGGCCTGCTCGTCCCGTGCCAGCGCGCTCAGGCCAAAGCCGATATTGCCGGCCACAGTCAGGTGGGGAAACAGGCCGTAGTCCTGAAACACCATGCCGATTTGCCGGGTGTGCGCCGGGGTGTGCAGGCGGGTGTCGGCCAGCAGCTGGCCATCCAGCACAATCCGCCCGGCGCTCAGGGTTTCAAAGCCGGCAATGCAGCGCAGCACCGTGGTTTTGCCGCAGCCGGAGCCACCCAGCAGGCAGCCGATTTCGCCGCGTTGCAGCGAAAATGACAGCTGGTCTACCACGGTCTGGCGGGCGTAACGTTGGCTGATGGCGTCAAGTTGCAATAAGGGAGGGGTCATCGGGAGGGGGCCTGAGCAGAAGACGATGAATGGGCCAGCAGCAGCACCGGCAGCAGCCCGGTCAGCACCAGGGTGACCGCCGGCAGCGCGGCGCGCTCCCATTCGCCTTCGGAAGTCATCTCAAAAATTCGCACCGCCAGGGTGTCCCAGCCAAAGGGCCGGGTCATCAGGGTAATCGGCATTTCTTTCATGACGTCTACCAGCACCATCAGCAGCGCGGTGAACAAGCCGCCGCGCAGCATGGGCACATGCACCCGGCGCAGCAGGCGCCAGCCGGATTCACCCAGGGTGCGGGCGGTTTCTTCCTGGCTGCGGGTAATGCGCTGCATGGCGGCGTCCACCGAAGAAAACCCCACGGCGGCAAAACGCGCCAGATAGGCCAGCAGCATCACCGCCAGCGTGCCTTTGAAAATGGCCGTGGTGCCGCTGGGCAGCGCCTCGCCCAGCCAGGCCAGCAGCAGATTGTCCAGCCAGGCTACCGGAATGAACAGCCCAACCGCCAGCACCGTGCCGGGCACCGCATAGCCCAGCGTGGCCAGGCGCACCAGCAGGCGGGTGCGCGGCTGCGGGTCGCGTCGCTGGGCGTAAGACAAGGCCAGCGCCACGCACACCACCAGCGCGCCGGCCATGCCGGCCAGCGCCAGCGAATGCCAGACAAAATCGATATAGCGAGCGTCCAGGTCGGCCTGCCAGACCCGTGCCGCCCACACCAGCAGCTGGCCAAACGGCAGCACAAACGCCAGCAGCAGCACCAGGCTGGCAAAGCCACAGGCCAGCCAGGCCGACGCGCCGCGCAGCGGCAGGCGCGGCTGGGGCGCGGCCAGCCGGCCAGCGTGGTAGGCACGCCGACCGCGGATATGCTGTTCCAGCCAGATCAGCACAAACACCAGCAACACCAGCAAGGACGCCAGCTGCGACGCCGCCGACAGCGAGAACATGCCAAACCAGGCCTTGTAAATAGCCGTGGTGAAGGCGTCAAAGCTGAAAATCGACACCGCGCCAAAGTCGGCCAGCGCTTCCATCAGCGCCAGCGACACCCCACCCATCAGCCAGGGCCGCGCCATGGGCAAGGCCACCCGCCAGAAACCCTGCCAGGGGTTCAGCCCCAGCGACTGGGCCGCTTCCAGTGCACGCCGACCCTGAGTGGCAAAGGCATCGCGGGCCAGCAGGAACACATACGGGTACAGCGCCAGGCTCATCACCAGCAGCACGCCACCGCGTGAGCGGATGGGCGGCATCCACGCCGAGCTGCCCCAGGTATCGCGCAGCCAGGTTTGCACCACGCCGGTGAAGTCGAACAGGCCAATCTGGGTAAATGCCATCACATAGGCGGGCATGGCCAGCGGCAGCATCAGCGCCCAGCTGAACAGCCAGCGGCCAGGAAACTCATGCACCGCCACCAGCCAGCCCAGCGGCACGCCCAGCAACAGCACGCCAAGACTGACCCCCACCAGCAGCAGGGCGGTATTGGCCAGCAGACGGGGCAGAACAAATTCGGACAGATGTGCCCAGATTTCGCCGTCGATATGCAGAAACGAAGCCAGAATCACCGCCAGCGGAATCAGCGTCACCAGGCTCAGGCCGGCGGCCAGCCATTGCCAGCGCGACAGTGCAAACCGGGGCAAGCGCCAGCCAGGCAGCGCGGCGGTGGCAGGAGAAGGAGACAGGCTGTTGCTATTCAATGGAAAAAGCCTTTCTGCAAACGGGGCAAACCTTCATGGCCAGGCAGGAAATGCAAATGCCGTGGGGCAATTTCGCCACACGGCAGCGGTTAAATCAAGCCATTGGGTTGGGCGCAAGGCGGTTTTTGCAAAAACCATGCCTGACTTTGCTCAGACAGGCCGTGCGCCCCACTGGCCGGACATCAACGATAGCCGGCGCGGTCCATCAGCTTGACCGCTTCAGCCTGCAGCTCGCCAGCCTTGGCGACGTTGATGTAGTTGTGTTTGAAATCCCCCCATTTGGCCACTGCCGGGTCGGTTTTGACCTTGAGGTTGACCGGGTATTCCATGTTCACGTCGGCATACAGGTTTTGTGCCTTGTCCGACGACAGCCATTCCAGCAGGCGCAGCGCGCCTTTTTCGTTTTTGGCGTGACGGGTGATGCCCGCGCCAGACACATTCACATGCGTGCCGGAGCTTTTCTGGTTGGCCCAGAAAATACCCACCGGCAGGTTCGGGGTTTTTTCCATCAGACGACCATAGTAATAGGTGTTGGCAATGCCCACTTCACACTGGCCGGCGGCAATGGCTTCCAGCATCTTGGTGTCGTCCGGAAACACATCGGTGGCCAGATTATCCACCCAGCCACGCACCACCCGCTCGGTTTTCACCGGGCCGATATCGGCCATCAGCATGCCCACCAGCGACTGGTTGTACACCTTTTTCGAGGTGCGCAGGCACAGCTTGCCCTTCCATTTCGGGTCGGCCAGGTCTTCGTAGCTGGACAACTGCGCCGGCTTCACCTTCTGGGTGTTGAAGAAAATCGTGCGGGCGCGCACCGACAAGCCAAACCATTGGCCCTTGGGGTCACGCAGGTGGGCGGGAACATTGCTTTCCAGCACCTTGGACTGGGTCGGCTTGAGCAAGCCTTCATTGGCCGCCTGCCACAGATTGCCGGCATCCACCGTCAGCAGGATGTCTGCCGGGGTATTTGCTCCCTCGGCCTTCAGCCGGGCCATCAGCGGGCCTTCCTGGCCGGTCACGAACTTCACGTCAACGCCGGTTTCCTTCTTGTAGGCGTCAAACAGCGGTTTGATCAGCTGCTCATTGCGGGCGCTGTACACCACCACTTCTTCAGCGTGGGCAACAGCAGACAGGGCGGTCAGGGTGGCCAGGGCCAGCAGGGTGCGTTTCACAGGCATACCTATCGATAAAAGTGGGCAATTGCGGAATAGGCAAATCCTAACGCAAAAAATAAGGATTATCAATTAGCGTACTGGGGTGGGATCAAACAGGGCGCAGATGGTGGCTGGACAAGCGGGGGAAATCGGGCGTCACCGCCGGCAAGGCGAGTGGGTCGGGGCGGGCATCGCTGGCGCCACCCCGCCCCGACTTACCGATTGCGCACCCGATCAGCGCTGAATATTGATCCCCGAGCCAGCAATCTGAAACACCTGATTGCCATTGCCCGTGACCGTAGCATGTTGCGTGGCCCCCAGCTGTGCCTGCACCTGCTGCGCCTGTTTCAGCCAGGCCGCCAATTCGTCAGCCAGGGCCGGATGATCCGCCAGCGTTTTTTTCAGCTGTATGCGCAAATCCGTCTGAATTGTCCTCCAGGCGGACACAAGCGCGGTAATCGGGTTGCTACCGTGGGGATCTACGCCGCTACCCGCTTCAGCGCGCCGTGCCCGGCAAGGCCCCCACCACTTGCCGCAGGCCATCCAGCATCCGTGCATCATCCCATTGCCCGGCGTGATTCAACGTCAGCCAGGTTTCGCCGCGCCAGCGCAACACGCCGTCGGCGAGCAGGTCCACGCGCAAGCGGCCTTCAGTGTAGCCACGCGCCACCGGCAGCTGCCAGCCCATGCCCCAGCCGGGGTAGATGCCCCGGCCCACGCCGATGCTGACGCGCGGGCGGGGGTCGATGGGGGTGACTTCGCGCTGTTCCACTTCCACATTGACCTGCACGTCGGCCCGCAGCGCCAGCGGGCTGATGCCACGTTCGGCCAGGGCGGTAGTCAGCGCACGGGCAATGCGGTCTTTTTGCAGGGTGTTGTCGGCATCCAGCCGGCCCTGGGCATCGTAGACGCGCAGCTCGCCTAACTGGTAGGTGTGCAGCGGCGGCAAGGGTTTGGCCGGGTTGTAGTCGGTGTGTACCGCCAGTTGGGCGCAGCCGGTGAGAATGGCCGTGGCAGCGGCCAGCAGGGTGTGACGGATGCGGGGGTGCATTGTGCCCTCCAGTGCCCGGCTGGCAAGGTGCCGGGTGGGTCAGTATGAGGCCATCGCACGATGGTGCGCGCAGCTGGCCATGGCAGGTGGCGGCAGTTTGCCACACGCCTGACGTGCATGCTGCCCTGATTCGGCGTGGGGCCTGGCCCGATAGCGCTGACCCCCTTCGCTGCACTGCAGCTACCGCAGTGCAGAATGACGGCCCAAAAAAACTCGGCTATGGTGGAACTGCCCTCACAAAGGGCACCGATTGATCCCCTCCGGATCAACGCTTCGACAAAGGAGACACCACCATGACCCCGATTGCCGAATTCCGCATCCCGTATACCCGTTATCTGGATGCGCACGGCCACCTCGCTTGCCCGCCCCCTGATTTTCAGCTGGATGCCCTGCTGCCGGTTTACCGCGCCATGGTGCTGACCCGCACCTTCGACGCCAAGGCAGTTGCCCTGCAACGCACCGGCCAGCTGCGCACCTACCCTTCTTCACTCGGCCAGGAAGCCATCACCGTGGGCCTGGCCAGCGTGATGCGCGCCGACGACGTGCTGCTGCCCACTTACCGCGAAACCGGGGCGATGCTCTGGCGCGGGGTGAGCATGACCGAAATGCTGCTGTACTGGAGCGGCGACGAGCGCGGCAGCGATTTTGCCGGCCCGCGTGAGGATTTTCCGATTGCCGTGCCGATTGCCAGCCAGTGCGGTCATGCCGTGGGCGTGGGTTTTGCCTTTCAGTATCGTCACCAGCCGCGCGTGGCGGTGGTGACGCTGGGCGACGGTGCCACCTCAAAAGGCGATTTCTACGAAGCCATGAACACCGCCGGAGCCTGGCGCTTGCCGGTGGTATTTGTGGTGACCAACAACCAGTGGGCCATTTCCGTGCCATCGCGCCGGCAGACCGCCGCCGCCACCTTTGCGCAAAAAGCCATCGCCGCCGGGATTCCCGGTGAACAGTGCGACGGCAATGACGCACTGGCGGTGCGCGACTGCATTGGCCGCGCCATCGAGCGTGCCCGCGCAGGCGACGGCCCGTCGCTGGTGGAGTGCGTCAGCTATCGGCTGAGCGACCACACCACCGCCGACGATGCCCGCCGCTACCGCCCTCAGGAAGAAGTCAGCGCCGCCTGGGCGCTGGAGCCGCTGGCCCGGCTGCGCCACTATCTGGTGGACCAGCGGGTGTGGAGCAAGCAGGACGAAGAAGCCCTGCTCAGCGATGTGCAAGCCCGCGTGGCCGACGCCGCCGCCCGCTATCTGGCCACCCCGGTGCAGCCACTGTCCAGCCTGTTTGACTATCTGTACGCCGATATTCCCGCCGACCTGGCCATCCAGCGCCAGCAACTGCTGACCGAAAGGGGGCAAGCATGAACACCCTGACCCTGCTGGACGCCATCACCACCGCACTGGCCTGGGAACTGGCACACGACCCCAATGTGGTGCTGTTTGGCGAAGACATCGGCAAAAATGGCGGTGTGTTCCGTGCCACCCTGGGCCTGCAGGAGCGCTTTGGCGAACATCGCGTGCTGGACACCCCGCTGGCGGAAACCCAGATTGCCGGCATGGCCATTGGCATGGCCGCACAAGGGCTGCGCCCGGTGTGTGAAATCCAGTTTGCCGGCTTCATGTACTCCACTTTTGACCACCTGATCAACCACGCCGCCCGCCTGCGCCACCGCACCCGTGGCCGACTGAGCTGCCCGATGGTGCTGCGCACCCCGGTGGGCGGCGGCATCCATGCGCCGGAACACCACGGCGAATCTCCCGAAGCCTGGCTGGCGCACACCCCCGGCCTGAAAGTGGTCAGCCCCAGCTCGCCCGCCCGCGCCTACGGCCTCTTGCTGGCCGCCATCCGCGACCCCGACCCGGTGATTTTTCTGGAGCCTACCCGGCTGTACCGGCTGCTGAAAGAACCGGTAGAAGACAACGGTGTGGCGCTGCCGCTGGGCGCGGCATTTGTGCTGCGCGAAGGCAGCGATGTCACCCTGGTCAGCTGGGGGCCATCCGTACTGGAAACCCTGCAAGCCGCCGACCGGCTGGCTGAACAGGGGGTGTCTGCCGAGGTGATTGACGTGGCCAGCCTGAAACCGCTGGACATGCCCACCATCCTCGCCTCGGTGGCCAAAACCGGCCGCTGCGTGATCGTGCACGAAGCCGCCCGCCAATGCGGTGTGGGTGCCGAGATTGCCGCCAACCTGGCCGGCGACGGGCTGATGAGCCTGCTCGCCCCGGTAGAACGCGTGACCGGCTTTGACACTCCAATGCCCCTGGCGCGGCTGGAAGAAGAATACCTGCCCAGCGTCGCCCGCATCTTGGCGGCAGTCGAACGCGTGCGGGCGTATTGATCCGAACTGAGCTTGATTGAACTTGATTGCAACTGGGCATGAATCAGCATGGCAGTGAGTGCATTGCGCAATCCGTCGCGCCTAACCGGTTTATCCCCCGTAAAGCGCGCCGAGCATCGCAGAAAACCGGGGGGCCGTCCGCCATGGTTGTTTGAGCAGCGGCGCAGCCGATGCGAGTTCCATGGCGGCCCCGGTTTTCGAGAAGCACAGGGAACCCCCGCCGCCGCAGGCGGCGGACAGGCGCGCGTCCCGGGGTCGCCTTTCTTTGCCTCCTTTCTTTGGCGAAGCAAAGAAAGGAGGGCGGCATGCGGGACGCACTCCCGCTCCCAATTAAACCCTGCGCGCAGCGCAGCACCGCTTGCCCATGCCCAGCCCCACACAGGAACCCAACACCATGAAAACCTTCAAACTCCCTGACCTGGGCGAAGGCCTGCAAGAAGCCGAAATCGTTGCCTGGCACGTCAATGCCGGCGACCATATCGTTGTCGATCAACCGCTGCTCTCGGTCGAAACCGACAAAGCCATTGTCGATGTGCCCTCGCCATTTGCCGGCAAAGTGCTCACCCTGCACGCCAAAGTGGGCGATGTGGTGGCGCTGGACGGCGCGCTGGTGGACATCGACGACGGTGGCGAAGTGGAAGACAGCGGCTCAGTGGTCGGCGACATGACCACGACCACCCCGGCGCACACCGTCAGTGATGCCGCTGCTACCGTGGGCAAACCCGCCGCACGCGGTGTGCGTGCCACCCCCGCCGTGCGCGCACTGGCCAGCAAACTGAACGTAGATCTGTCGATTGTCACCCCCAGCGGCCCGGAGGGGGCCATTCTGGCCAGCGATGTCGAGCGGGTGGCCAAGGTACTGGCCAATGTCGCCGCCCTCACCCCGCTGCGCGGCCCACGTCGGGCCATGGCGCAAAACATGGCGCTGGCCCATGCCGAAGTGGTGCCCGTCACCCTGGTGGACGACGCCGATATCGATGCCTGGCAACCCGGCGAAGACACCACCTGGCGGCTGCTGCGCGCCATGGTGGCCGGCTGCCGCGCCGCGCCAGCGCTGAACGCCTGGTATGACAGCCAGGCGGTGGGCGTGCGCCAGCTGGCGCATATTGACGTGGGCATTGCCACCGACACCGAAGAAGCCCTGTTTGTGCCGGTGCTGCGCAATGTGGCCGAGCGCAGCCGCGACGACTTGCGCGCCGCGCTGGAACAGATGAAGCAGGACGTGCGTGCGCGCACCATTCCGGCTGAATCGCTGCGCGGCCACAGCATCACCTTGTCCAACTTTGGCATGTTTGCTGGCCGTTACGCCAGCCCGGTGGTGATGCCACCGACAGTGGCCATTGTTGGCGCTGGCCGTGCCCGGCGCGAGCCGGTGGCGGTGGGCGATGCGGTGGTGGTGCATCGGGTGCTGCCAATGTCGCTGACCTTTGACCATCGCGCCGCCACCGGAGCCGAAGCGGCACGCTTTCTGGCGGCGCTGATTGCCGATTTACAGCAGGCTGGGTAAACCGGGCAGCCGTATTTTTTTAGGAAACGCTGAACAAATCGTCATTTCCGCGCAAGCGGGAATCCAGAGTGTTGATTTTGCTGGATTTTGCTTTTGGCAAACACGGTTTTTCTGCATCCATCAGCGTGTTCTTAGCGCTGTGTCTGGCCGGGCTTGGGCCCGGTCAGGCGCGTGCCCTGAGCGGGCGCTCGCCCGCCAACTGCTGGCTGACCAGCTCACCCAGCCGGCGCATGGCCAAGGCTTGCTCTGGTGTCCATGGCGAGCCACACGACAGCCGCACACAGCTATTAAACCCTTCCCGCGCCGAAAACAGCGCCCCCGGAGCCACGCTGATGCCCTGGCCGTAAGCGTCCTCCATCAGCCGCACGCTATCCACCCCTTCTGGCAACTCCACCCACAGCACATAGCCGCCCTGCGGCGGATTAAGCTTGGCCCCGCTGGGCAGCCAGCGCGCCACCCCTTCCATGGTTTGTTCTACCTGGTCGGCGCAGGCCCGGCGCAGGCGGCGGATGTGGCGGTCAAAGCCGGATTCCAGAAACTGGGCAATGGTTTGCTGCATCAGCGCCGGGGTGGTGAATGAATTAATGTATTTCAACACCTCCAGCTTGGCCTGATAGCGCCCGCCGCACACCCAGCCCACGCGCAGGCCGGGCGAGATGATTTTGGTAAACGACGCGCAGTAAAGCACATTGCCCGTGGTATCAAACGCCTTGGCCGGCAGCGGGCGTTCGCGGCCAAAATAAAACTCGCCGTAAATGTCGTCTTCAATCAGCGGCACATTGCGCCGCGCCAGCAGTTCCACCAGCTCGCGCTTGCGGTTTTCCGGCATCAGGCTGCCCAGCGGATTAGAAAAATTGGGCGTGAGGATGCACGCCTTGACCTGGCCATGACGGGTGGCCAGCTCCAGCGCTTCCAGCGAAATGCCGGTCACCGGGTGGGTGGGAATCTCCAGCGCCTTCACCCCGTGGGTTTCCAGCAGCTGCAGCAAACCAAAATAGGTGGGCGACTCGATTGCCACCACATCACCGGCCTGGGTCACCGCACGCAAACACAGGCTGAGCGCCTCGATACAGCCGTTGGTCACAATAATATCGTCCGCCGACCAGCGCCCGCCCCAGCCCAGCGCCCGTCGGGCAATCTGCCGGCGCAGGCTGTCCAGCCCGGCGGTGCGGCCATAGTCGCTGATCAAATGGCTTTGCCGGCGGGTGATGTCGCCCAGCAGTTTTTGCAGCTGGCCAGTGGGAAACAGCTCCGGGGCCGGCACCGCGCTGCCAAAGGTGGGGCTGACCTCGCGCGAGATCTGCATATAGCGCCACAGCAGGGCATTTACCGACACCAGCGCCGGCTCGCTGGATGGCGTGCTTTGCGCCGGCAGCGGCAGCGGTGGACGGCGGCGGACATAAAACCCCGACTGTGGCCGTGCCTCAATCAGGCCACGGTCTTCCAGCACGCGAAACGCTTCGGTGACGGTGGACAAGCTGACCTGGCGGCGGGTGCGCATTTCGCGCAGCGACGGCAGTTTGTCGCCAGGGCGCAAGGTGCCGCTGGCAATCATGCTGGCCACATCGTCGGCCAGGTGCTGATACAACAAAGGGGGGGCTGGGGCGTTCATAGGCTTTATCCTCTCTCTGCCCGCCGCCATGCGCCAGAGACAGTTGCACTGCAACATGAGCATGACAGTTGGCCAACTGCCCCGGCGGGCACGGCCAAAACAGTGTGCGGGTGCCTCTGCCGGGGTAAGCCGGCAAGGCCTAGCATAAGTGGGGTTCACCGCACGCTTGCTGCGAACCCCAGCTCGCTGGCCAATATTGGCTGAATCTGTCCTGATCTTGGCCTGATGGCGGGCTGGCAGGCTCGCTTGTGCACAGTAAGCTGGGCATGCCATGGTCAAGCCAAGGACACGCTGAAAAACCCGTGTACCCCTCAGCCATGGCGGATTGTTGCTCACCCACGCACCCCAAGGAGCCCCATCATGTCTGCATCCACGCATTTGCTGTCATCCGGCCAGTTGTTTTGCCTGCCCCGCGCCCAGGGGCTGACCGTGCTCTGCCAGTCTGGCCTGCTCTGGCTGACGGCGGGCGACGGCGATATCGTACTGCATGCTGGCGAAATGCACACCCTCACCCGGCCCGGCAAGCTGGTGGTGGAAGCCATCTACCCCAGCCAGCTGAGCGTGCAACGCGGCCACCCCACCCCCGCAACCCCCACCCCACACCCAATGCCCGCCGTCAATGCCGCGTGGCGAACGGTATGACGCCCTGTGTGGGCTGCGTTGCCACAACGGGGCGACGCAGCCCACCTTCAGCAACACACCGGCACAGGCAAACACCCCAGCAGCATATGGTCGTAGACGGGCACCCCTGCTACACTCAGCCCCATCCAACTGCACCACCATGCCCCTGCCGGAACTGTCGCCATGCCGCCAATCCCTCCTCCCCGCCCCCGCGTAGGCCAAACCCACTGGGCCAGGCTGTATACCCTGCTGTGCATACTGCTGCTGACCATCACCGCCCACGCCAGCGAACCCACCGCCACCCCGCTTCTGCGCCTGGAAGTCGGCATGCTCACGGCCAAGATCAACCGAATCGCCAGCGATGGCCAGGGACGCTGGGCGGTGACCGCATCACATGACAAAACTGCCCGGCTGTGGGAAGTCGCCAGCGGCAAGCTGCTGGGTGTGCTGCGCCCGCCGCAGGGTGAGGGCAATGAAGGCAAGCTGTACGCGGTGGCGATGTCGCAGGATGGGCGGCAGATTGCTGTGGCGGGGTGGACGGGTGAAGACACTATCTACCTCTACCAACATAACCCGCAACAGCACTCCCTGCGCCTGGCGCGCCGCTTAAGCGGCCTGCCCAATGTGGTCAATCATCTGGCATTCAGCGCGGATGGCCGCTGGCTGGCGGCGGGCTTGGGGGGAAACCACGGCGTACGGGTGTTTGATGCCGCCAGCGGCCAGCTTACCGGGCAAAACACCAGTTATGGCGACCGTTGCCACAGCGTGGCGTTCCGCCCTGTGAAAGGCAACCAGCCGCTGGAACTGCTGACCAGTAGCTATGATGGCCTATTGCGCCTGCACCCGGTGGACGCGCAAGGCCGCCTGGGCGCGCCCAGGGTGCAGCGCGCACCGGGCGGCGGCCAGCAGCCATTTGCCGCCCGCTTTTCCCCGGATGGCCAGCGCATTGCCGTTGGCTTTGCCGACAGCACGGTGGTGCAGGTGCTGGATGCGCACGATTTGCGCGAGCTGTTTCGGCCCGAGCGCCAGGGGGTGGATAGTGGTGGCCTTTCTAGCGTGGCCTGGTCAGCCGATGGCCGCAGCCTGGTGGCGGCGGGGCGCGGGGATGTGCAAGGCCAATACACCATGCGCCGCTGGGCGGCGCAGGATGGCCATCGGCTGACGGACACCCCCTTGGCCGCTGACACGGTGATGGACTTGGCGCCGCTGCCGCAGGGCGGCTGGCTGTTTGCTGCACAAAACCCCACTTTGGGTGTGCTGGATGCCCAGGGCACAGTGCAAGGGCGACAGGATGCGCAACAGGCAGATTTGCGTGGCCAGCACGACCAATTGCGGCTGTCCGCTGATGGCCAGCAGCTGCGCTTTGGCTTTGCTAAGTGGGGTAAGCAGCCGTATGTGTTCGACATCAGCCGCCGACAACTGCTGCTGCGCCCAGCGGCGGCCAACGAGCCCAGCCTGTACGCGGCCCGCACCCACGCTGGGGCCCTCAAGGTAGAAAACTGGGAAGACAACACACAACCCCGGCTGAATGGTCAACCCATTCAATTAAAACCATACGAACTAGCGCGCAGCCTGGCGATTGATGCCAACGGCCAGGGCTTTGTGCTGGGCACCAGTTGGTCACTGCGCGGCTATCAGCGTGACGGCAAGCGACAGTGGCAAAAACCCGTGCCTGGCGTTGCATGGGCGGTGAACCAGAGCCAGGATGGCCGCTGGGTGGTGGCTGGCTATGGCGACGGCACTATTCGCTGGCATCGCCGTGAGGATGGCCAGGAAGTGCTGGCGCTGTTTGCTCATCGCGATGGCAAGCGCTGGGTGTTGTGGACGCCGGAGGGGTTTTATGCGGCATCGGAAGGTGGGGAAGAGTTGTTTGGCTACCATCTGAACCGCGGCAAGGATCAGGATGGCGAGTTTGTCAGCGCCGGCCAACTGTCGGAGTTGTTTCATCGCCCGGCGTTGATCAGCCAGCGGTTGAGCCCAGAAGGCGATGCGCTGATGGCCGAGGCGGTTAAGCAGCTGGGCACGGTGGATGAGGTGCTGGCGCACGCCCGCAGCCTGCCGCCCATCCTGACGGTGGAAGCCCCAAGCGGACAGCGGGTGGAAGGCGACAGCGAAATTGAAGTGACGGTGCGCTTGCAAAACCGTGGCGGTGGAATTGGCCCGGTGAAGCTGTTTGTTGATGGCCAAGAGGTCAGCGGACGGCAAGCGGCCGCCACCGAAGGCATCACCAGCCAACGCACTTATGCGCTGCGCCTGTCCCCTGGCGAGCACCAAGTGGCTTTTCAAGCCACCAGCTTGCGTGGGGTGGCGGGCCCGCTCAGCGCGCCGCTGCACGCCAGAGTGCGTCAGGTGGGCGTAAAAACCCTGCATATTCTGGCGATTGGCGTGCAGAATTACCCGGCAGACAGCGGCCAATCCAAACTGAACTACAGCGTGCTCGACGCCAAGGCCGTGGCCAAAGTGCTTGCCCGCCGCGCCAAACCGGTGTTTAGCCACGTGGCCGAGCCGGTAGTGCTGACCGAGCAAAACGCCAGCCTGGCCGGCATCAATCAGGCGTTTGCGCAACTGAAAACCCGCATGCAACCTCAGGACACCTTGGTGATTTTTCTGGCGGGGCATGGCCAGGTTCACGTGGACAGCTACCGCTTTTTGCCGTGGGATTATCGCCCAGGCAGCGCCGGGCTGAGCGAGACGCGCTTGTTTGAAATGCTGAAAGAAAGCCCACAGCACACGCTGTTGTTGATCGACACCTGTGACGCCGGCAGCATGGTGGAGATGGCCGGCGCTTACGAGCGGATGAGCCGCGAACGCCAACGCCCGGTGATCGGTGCCAGCCGCAAGGGCGAATTTGCCCGTGAAGGTTATCAAAAGCATGGCGTCTTCACCGCCGCTTTGCTCAATGTGCTGGCACGCCCCCAAAGGGAGCAACTGACGGTCATGGAGTTATATCCGCAGACCAAGCGCAGGGTGGAGGAGTTCAGTAAAAAGCTGCCGGGCAACTATTTACAGACTGTGCAGGGCTATGTGGCGAACGGAGAGTTCCCATTGGTGTGGCGTTGAGGCATCCCACATGACTGCTGCAAATACTCCGCCTATTACCCCTGCGCCTGCGCCGCTGAAGGTGTTTATTTCTTATGCGCATGAAGATGATAAACATCGTATTGCGCTGGGCGAACAACTTGCGCCATTAATCAGAAATGGCACGTTCACTGTGTGGCATGACCGTTGTTTAAGTGGTGGACAGGAGTGGGCAGGCCAGATAGACCAACACTTGGCTGAATCCCAGATTGTGCTGCTTCTGTTGAGCCGGCATTTTCTGGCTTCAGACTACTGTTCTGACGTGGAGGTCAAGCAAGCCTTGGCCATGCATCATGCTGGGCAGGCGCGAGTGGTGCCTGTGGTGCTCAAGCATTGCACATGGCAGCACTCTCCGCTAAAAATTTTGGAAGCGCTGCCACTTGATGGCGAACCTGTGGTGCAATCGGAGTCAGAACGGGATGCCCAAGATCAGCGTTACCTACAAGTGGTGGAAGGCTTGGTGCGGGTGGCCCGTGAGCTGCATGCTCCGCCAAATGACTCCCCGGTGATCCCCACAACGCCTCCGAGCATCAGCCAGCCTCCAGGCTGGACGCACAAGCTGCGCCGCTATTGGCCGCATGCCGTAGCCGGCATGATCATGGTGCTGGGATTGGGGATGCTGGCTGCTGAGAAAACCCGCTGGCAGGAGCAAACACGGGCGGATTTGCGGGTGGATCGCGCCGATTTGGCGCTGGCGCGCTGGCAGGCGCGCCCAAGCTGGCAAGTTGGGCTGCATCACTTACTGGGGCTGGATGATGCGTACTCCATTGCCGAGCTGCACAACACCAGCCGCCAGGCCAATCTCGACGCCACTTGGCTAAAAAGCCAGCTGACGCCATTGCGCGACGCAGCCCCCAACAATGCCGACCTCCGCTTTATTGAGGCGCGCCGCCTGTGGCTGCATGGTTACGATGGCCAGACCGTGCAAAATGCCCTACACGCGGTATTACGCGCCGATGGCGACTATGCCGCCGCCGACACCTTGCTGGGCCTGCTGGCAGACCGGCACGGCGAGCTGGCCGTCGCAGAAAGGCACTATGCCGCTGCCCTGCGCAAGGCGCCAGACATACCGGATTATCTGAGCAATCACGCCCGCAGCCTGCTGGAGCTGGGGCAGCCGGACAAGGCACGGGCAGAATACGCCAAAGCTCCGCCCAACTATGTGCTGGCCTTGGTGGAGTCGGCATTGGCCGCCTGGGCGCTGGGCCGGCCAGATTGGGCGCAGGATGAACAACAGCGCGCACTGGAATGGCTGGGCGACGATCAGGTCATGAAGCAGCACGACAATCGCCATGATTGGGTGTTTTTTTATCTATCCTCCACCTCCCCACCCGAGGTTGTCGAATTGTATCTGGCAAAGCCGGATAAGTATTGCTATGTGAATATTCAACACAGCATTAGCCAACGCTGGTCTACTGGCCAAGCGGCACCAGTGATTTCACAAACAGTGCCCGCTGATTGCCAACAGCGCCCGCAATGGCATGTGGTGCAGGCGTTGGTCAGTGCGGATATATGCCGCTATATACTTGGCAGTGAGGCATCAACAGCCATGGCTTGGCGTGAACACGCGCAAGCGCTCCGCCAGCAATTGGGCCACCCGCTGCCGTGTCCACGGTTGGTTCGCTTGCTGTCTGCCAATCCAGCATGACGGCAGTGGCGTCACTCATCTTGCAAAAAGCGCCCAACTGGGCGCTTTTTGTATTGCTCACGCTTGGTAACAAACGGTCAGCATCCGCGTGCTCAGCCCGCCTTCACCTTCAAGCGCCAGGCATGCAGCAGCGGCTCGGTGTAGCCACTCGGCTGTTCCTTGCCCTTGAACACCAGTTCCAGCGCGGCTTGATACGCCGCACCGTCCGGATTCGCCACCAGGCTCTGGTAAGCCGGGTCGCCAGCGTTTTGCTGGTCCACCTTGGCGGCCATGCGGGCGAAGGTTTCACGCACCTGCTCTTCAGTCACCACGCCGTGCAGCAGCCAGTTGCAGATGTGCTGGCTGGAGATGCGCAGGGTGGCGCGGTCTTCCATCAGGCCGATGTCGTTGATGTCGGGTACCTTGGAGCAGCCCACGCCTTGATCCACCCAGCGCACCACGTAGCCCAGAATGCCTTGGGCGTTGTTGTCGATTTCCTGCTGGCGTTCTTCGGCACTCCACTGGGCCTGGGCCACCACCGGGACGGTGAGCAGGTTGTTCATCAGCTGTTCGGTGATGTCCGTGTTGGCAGCGTCGCCGCTGGCTTCGATGGCCTTTTGCACCTCAGCCACGTTCACCTGGTGGTAGTGCAGCGCGTGCAGGGCGGCGGCGGTGGGGCTCGGCGTCCAGGCGGTGTTGGCACCGGCCTTGGGATGGCCAATTTTCTGCTTGAGCATTTCCGCCATCAGGTCCGGCATGGCCCACATGCCCTTGCCAATCTGGGCGCGACCGCGCAGGCCGCAGTCCAGGCCAATCAGCACATTGCGGCGCTCGTAGGCGGCAATCCAGGCGCTGTTCTTGATGTCGCCCTTGCGCAGCATCGGGCCGGCGTACATGGCGGTGTGCATTTCGTCGCCGGTGCGATCCAGAAAGCCGGTGTTGATAAAGGCCACGCGGCTCTTGGCAGCGGCGATGCACGCCTTCAGGTTCACCGAGGTGCGGCGCTCTTCGTCCATGATGCCCAGCTTGACGGTGCTGTCCGGCAAGCCCAGCAGTTGCTCGACACGGGCAAACAGTTCGCAGGCGAAGGCCACTTCGGCGGGGCCGTGCATTTTGGGCTTGACGATATACACCGAGCCCTTGCGCGAGTTGGTGATGCCGTTCTGGCCATGGCGTTGCAGGTCGTGCAGGGCGATGGTGGTGGTGACCACGGCGTCCATGATGCCTTCGGGAATTTCGCGGCCCTCGGCACCCCACAGGATGGCCGGGTTGGTCATCAGGTGGCCAACGTTGCGCACAAACATCAGGCTGCGGCCATGCAGCTTTACTTCGCCCTGGCCGTTGGCGGCGGTGTACACGCGGTCGGCGTTCAGCGTGCGGGTGAAGGTGGCGCTGCCCTTGGTCACTTCTTCGGTCAGCGTGCCCAGCTGGATGCCCAGCCAGTTGCGGTAGCCCAGCACCTTGTCTTCGGCATCAACGGCGGCGACCGAGTCTTCCAGATCAAGAATGGTGGACAGCGCGGCTTCAACAATCACATCGCTCACGCCAGCGGCGTCGCTCTGGCCAATGGCGGTGCTGCGGTCAATGCGGATATCCAGATGCAGGCCGTTGTGTACCAGCAAAACGGCGCTGGGCGCGGCGGCGTCTCCCTGGTAGCCCACCAGTTGGGCCGGGTTGGCCAGGCTGGCGCTGCCGCCATTGGCCAGTTTGACTGCCAGCTGGCCGTTCACGATGGTGTAGCCAGCGGCATCCTGGTGGCTGGCATTGGCCAGCGGCGCGGCCTGGTCGAGCACATTGCGGGCAAATTCAATCACCTTGGCACCGCGCACCGGGTTGTAGCCACGGCCTTTTTCAGCGCCGTTGTCTTCCGGGATGGCATCGGTGCCGTACAGCGCGTCGTACAGGCTGCCCCAGCGGGCGTTGGCGGCGTTCAGTGCGTAGCGGGCGTTCAGGATCGGCACCACCAGCTGCGGGCCGGCCTGGATGGCCAGTTCGTCGTCTACATTGGCGGTGGTGGCTTGCACCTGGGCCGGCTCCGGCACGATATAGCCAATGTTTTCCAGGAAGGCACGGTAGGCGGCCATGTCGGCAATCGGGCCGGGGTGGGCCTGGTGCCAGGCGTCCATTTCCAGCTGGATGCGGTCACGCTCGGCCAGCAGGGCGGCGTTTTTTGGGGCGAGGTCGTTGACGATGGCGTCAAAGCCGGCCCAGAACGTGGCCGAATCAATGCCGGTGCCCGGCAGCACGTTATCCTGAATGAAATCGTACAGTTCGGTGGCCACTTGCAGGCGGTGAAGAGTGGTGCGTGCGGTCATGAAACAACCTTTCAGATTCAAAATGACAATTCGGTTCGGATGATCAGAAAAAAACGTCCAGTGCAGCGTGGCCACGCCAGGCGATGAACAGGCTGGGCGGGTTTTTCCCCGGTGTTTGCGCGACTTGGCGCGGCAAGCGAGGCGGCGCAGCGGTGAAGCGCCACCCTCGGTCAACCTGTCGTGCGGGCTGGACGGCTGTTGCAAGCTTTGCGCCATGGCCCTGGCACTGGCAGGCTTGTGGCCTGCAGGGGGCGTGGCGGCAAGGGTAAGATAGGCGCGTATTTTTGCATGATACTGGCCGGTATTCCAAATTTGACCGCCTCCCCCGCCGGAAGCCGGGAACGTTGCCTCGCTGGATAGATACCGCTGGCCGCAACGGTCCGTAATAAAATCATTCTCTTGTCTGGTGGGCCATCGCCTGGCAACGCCATCATCGGCAAGAAAGCGGATGCGGATAACCTGTTCACCTTGAAGGCCCCCAGGCTGCTGACGGCAGAGCAGAAGCCGGACGGCTGTCCGCAGCAAGCGGCTGGCCGCATGGGGAAATTCCGCCGGAAAAAACAGCCGATGCCCGGGGATGCGCTGACAACTCTCTACTGAAACACTTCAGTCAGGCTGTGCGCATCCAGCACACGGTCACTCCACCGTTCCAGCTGCTCGGGACTCGCGGCACGGATTCGGGCGACGCAATCAGCAGGCAGTGCGCCAAAGCGGCGGGTGAGCAAGCGTTGCAGCAGCCGTGCCTCACCCGTTTGTTCGCCTTCTAGCCGGCCTTCTAGTCGCCCCTCTTGCCGGCCTTCTTTCCACCCCACCAGCTTGCCACGCTGTTCATGCTGCTGCGCCCATTGATCAAACCGTTCGGCCAAGGTCATCTTCAGCTCCTTCAAGTCGCGCACCTTGGGCAAGACCAGGGTGTGTTTGCTTTGTCTTAACAGCACGGCCCGGATCCAGGTCATGGGGCATGGGGCATGGGGCATGGGGCATGGGGCATGGGGCATGGGGTATGGGGTATGGGGTATTGTCGATCTTGGTCAGGCTTGCTCAAACACCTCGGCCAGCGTGCTGGCGTCCAGTACCCGATCACTCCACCGCTCCAGTTGCTCGGAACTTGCGGCACGGATTCGAGCGACGCAATCAGCAGGCAGTGCGCCAAAGCGGCGGGTGAGCAAGCGTTGCAGCAACCGTGCCTCACCCGTTTGTTCACCTTCTAGTCGCCCAACCAGCTTGCCGCGCTGCTCGTACTGCTGCGCCCATTGGTCAAACCGTTCGGCCAAGGTCATTTTCAGCTCCTTCAAGTCGCGCACCTTGGGCAAGGCCAGGGTGTGTTTGCTTTGTCTTAACAGCACGGCCCGGATCCAGATGGCAAACGTGCGTTTCAGCTCTGGCTTGCCTTCCAGCCATTCGTTCAACAGATCAATCAGTTGCAGCAGTGCCTGTTCGTTTTCCGGGTGTTCTACCCGGATGATGGCCGCCACCAGGTTTTTCAGCTCGGCCAGATCGGCGTCGGTGTAGCGGTTTTCGTCGATCAGCAGGTATTCCAGCTTGGGCAGGTGTTTGGCCACCAGGCCGGGGGCTTTGGGAATCAGGTCGGCGATGTCGGTGGCGGCGCGCCAGTTGCCCTGGCCGTTATACAGCACAATCGGCAGCACGGGCGGCAACCGCCGGCCTGGCAGTACGTCGCCGCGCCGGATCAGGTCCTGATAGAGCAGGCCGAGGTACGTCATCATCCGCACCGCCATCCACGGGTCGGCGGTGCTCTGGAATTCAATCAGCAGGTAAAGATACACCCACTCGCCGTCGGCCTTGACTCGCCAGACCACATCATCGGCGCGGTCGCGCAGGTCGTCGGTGACGTAGCTGCCGGGGATTTTTTCCAGGGTGGTGTAATCCAGGCTGTGCAGCCAGTCATCGGGGATGAAGCCCAGCACCAGATCGCGCACCACTTCGGGGGCGGAGAACAGCAGCTTGTAGGAGGCGTCGGTGTCGTGGGGCATGCGTGATGATAACGATTAAAACCAATGAAAATCAATGCACTGACTTCCAACACACCCAGAAACACACTGATATGGGGAGATTTGACAAATTGACCCCACACCTCTTGCCCCGCCCGTGCCGGGTGACCGCCTGCCATAAAAAAACCCCGGCAAATGACCGGGGTCGGGTGTTGGCAGGCCAGCGAGCTGCGCCATGGCGCGCGCGGTGGTCGCTCAGTCTTCGCTGGCGGTGAGCATGCCGGGGTTGAGCACCAGCTTGAGGCTGTTTTGTGCAATCCCGTGGCGCACCCGGTGGCTGATCCACCAGACACCGCCTTTTTTGACATTCCACATCTGCGCTTCGCCGCCAATCAGTTGCGAGGCAATCTGGCCAATATACGGCTGATGCCCCACCAGCACGATGGGGTGGCGCGAGTCTGGCCAGCTGACGGTAGACAATACGCTTTCCAGGGTGGCGTCCGGATTCACTTCCGGCAGCACCTGGTAATTTTTCGATAAAAACGCCGCCGTCTGCTGTGAGCGGCGGGCCTGGCTGGCCAGCAGCTGGAAGTCGCGCGGCAGGCGCAGACGCAGCCAAGCGGCCATCAGTCCGGCCTGTTGCTGGCCTTTGCGGGTCAGCTCGCGGGCCAGATCGTTGCTGCCTTCCTCGGCTTCGGCATGACGCCACAGAATCAGATCCATTCAGTCTCCTTTATTATTGATATCCTGCTGTGCGCAGACTACCGGCGTCAGATGACCGGAATGTGTCAGTTAATGCCATGCCTGTAACAAAAGTGGAATCAGCACGGCAGTGACCAGCCCGTTCAGCCCCATGGCCAGGCCGGAAAACGCACCGGCTGTGTCTGAGCGCTGAAACGCCCGGGCGGTTCCAATGCCATGCGCGGCCATGCCAGTGGCAAAACCGTACACCACATCCTGGCCCAGACGCAAACGGCTGAGCATGGGCCAGCTGAGCATGGCACCAAACACCCCGGACACAATCACAAACACCGCTGCCAGTTCGGGCGCACCGCCGATTTTGCTGGCAATCCCCATGGAGATGGGGGTGGATACCGAGCGCGACAAGAGCGAGCGAATCAAAATGTCATCCAGCCCCAGCGCCCAGGCTACCCCGGCGCTGGACACAATGCCCACCAGCGACCCCAGCGTCAGGCTGATCAGCAATGGCCAGAACACCCTGGACAAGCGATGCAGATTGGCGTAAAGCGGCACTGCCAGCGCCACGGTGGCCGGGCCCAGCAACATCTGGATGAATTTGCCGCCGGTAAAATACTGCGCGTAGTCAGTACCGGTGGCC
Source organism: Aquaspirillum sp. LM1 (assembly GCF_002002905.1). Classification (NCBI taxonomy): domain Bacteria; kingdom Pseudomonadati; phylum Pseudomonadota; class Betaproteobacteria; order Neisseriales; family Aquaspirillaceae; genus Aquaspirillum; species Aquaspirillum sp. LM1. The sequence goes on from NZ_CP019509.1 coordinate 2,117,798, forward strand.
AGCAGCACGGCAATCAGCATCAGCGCGCCCAGCCCCACCGGGTTGGCCAGCGCATGGCCGCCGGTTTTGCGGTTTAGCGCAACCGCCAGCCGGTACACTGCCAGGGTGACAAACACCCAGGTCAGCGGCTGCTGCTGGGCGGCGCGCCACAAGGTTGCCGGATCAATCATGGCGGGCCTCCCCGCGCAGGCGCATCAGCCCGGCCAGCAGCAGTGCGCTGGCCAGCAGGGTGACCGTGGTGCCCACCGCCAGCGCCAGTGCCAGCTGCCACAGCGTCTGGCCGTTCAGCAGATGGGCGTAAAGCAGAATCCCGGCACCAGCAGGGACAAACAGCAAGGACAGATGCTGCAAGAAGGCCGGCACACCATGCTGCAAGGCTGGCGGCACGCCACGGCGCACGCACAGGCCGATAAACAGCAACAGCATGCCCAGTACCGGGCCAGGAATCGGCAGGGCCAGCCACAGGCTGAGCCACTCGCCCAGCAGTTGCAAGCCAATCAGTATCAGAAATGTTTCGACCATGACGGTGGCCTTGAAAAAAACGCGACAGGGCGATTATACGGCGGCCAGGCGGCGCTGGTCTGACCTTATACCAGTACAGGATACCCGCACAGGGCCGCCGGCAGGCCAGGCTTATTCATGCCCTGGCTTGCGCTGGCGCAGGGTTTTCACCGCGCCGCGTCGCGCCTTGCTGTCCAGACGGCGGGTTTGCGAGCCTTTGGTGGGGCGGGTGGCCTTGCGTGGGCGCGGGGTATGGCAGGCAGCCTGGATCAGCGCCACCAGCTTGGCCAGCGCGTCGGCCCGGTTCAGTGGCTGGCTACGGTGCTGCTGGGCCGTGATCACCAGCACACCGTCCAGCGTCATCCGTCGCCCGGCCAGTTGCAATAGCCTGGCCTTGACGGCATCGGGCAGGCTGGGCGAGCGCACCACGTCAAAGCGCAGCATCACTGCCGTTTCGGTTTTGTTCACATGCTGCCCGCCCGGCCCCTGCGCGCGGGTAAAGTGCTCGTCAATTTCATCGTCGTTCAGGGCCAGGGTGCGGGTAATCGGGATCATGGCAGGAGGGCGGGCAAAAGGATTTGAGTATAGCCCAGTGCTGGCCGCGCGCAGCCACCGCACGCCTGGCGTCCTGCTGGTTTATAATCCTGCCCCATGTATGCTTTTCCTGACTGGCGCGCAGCGCCTGCTGACGATGTGCCGGCTGCTCTGGCGGACTGGCTGGGTGAAACCGGGTCGCTGACCGAGCGGCTGGTCGGGCTGGGCCGGGGGTTTGCCGTGGTGGTGCTGGCCCAGCACACGGCGCAAGCCTGGCCGGATGAATGCCAGGCGCTGGGCCTGCCGGCCAACGCCACAGTGCAGCTGCGTGAAGTGGCTCTGACGCTGGACGGCGTGCCGTATGTGTTTGCCCGCAGCCTGTGCCGGCAGGACAGTCCGGTGTGGACCCCGGTGCTGGCGCGCGGCAGCCGCTCGCTGGGCCTGACCCTGTTTGCCGATTCTGGCATGCTCCGCCACCCATTGCAGTTCATCACCGGCCAGCCAGCACAACTGGCGCTGCTGGCCCAGGCGCAGCAAGCATGCTGGCCCGATCTGAGCGGGCCGCTGGCCGCGCGGCGCTCGCTGTTTGGTGCGGTCAACGACGCGCTGCTGGTGCACGAAGTTTTTCATCCTGATCTTGTAACGGTGTCTCCCCCATGACTGTTGTACTGAAAGACCGCCTGGCGGTGTACCTGCAACTGGCCCGGCTGGACAAGCCGATTGGCATTCTGCTGCTGTTGTGGCCCACGCTATGGGCGCTGTGGCTGGCAGGAGATGGCCATCCGGGCGTGGATCTGGTGGTGATTTTCACCCTGGGCACAGTGCTGATGCGCTCGGCAGGCTGCGTGATCAACGACTATGCCGACCGCCACTTTGACGCGCATGTGGCCCGCACCGCCCAGCGGCCCTTTGCCCGTGGCGCGGTCAGCGAGCGCGAGGCGCTGTGGCTGGCCTGTGGGCTGGCGGCGCTGGCCTTTATGCTGGTGCTGCCGCTGAATGCGCTGACCTGGTGGATGAGCCTGCCAGCGCTGTTTCTGGCCGGCAGCTACCCGTTCACCAAGCGTTTTCTGGCCATTCCCCAGGCGTATCTGGGCCTGGCGTTCGGCTTTGGCATTCCGATGGTGTTTGCCGCCACACAAGACGCCATCCCGCCGCTGGCCTGGCTGATGCTGCTGGCCAATGTGTTCTGGACCATTGCCTACGACACCGCCTACGCCATGGTGGACCGCCCCGACGACCTGAAAATTGGCATCCGCACCTCGGCCATTACCTTTGGCCGCTTTGATGTGCTGGCGGTGATGGCGTGTCATTGCCTGTTTCTGGCGCTGATGGGTGCGGTGGGCGCGCAGGCCGGGTTGGGCGCGGGGTATTTTGCCGGTCTGGCCGCTGCCGCCATGCTGGTGATGGACCAGTACCGGATGATCCGCGCGCGCGACCGCCTGCACTGCTTTACTGCGTTTCTGGCCAATAACCGCATCGGGCTGGTGGTGTTTGCCGGCATTGTGCTGGATTACTGGCTGCGCTGATGCTGTCGCTCTATGTGTATTACCGGGTCAGCCCGGAACAGCATGCCCAGCGCCTGGCACAATGGCAGGCGCTGAACCGGGCGCTGGCCGGGCGCGGCGCGCCCACCGGCCAGCGTCAGCAACGACGCGATGACGCCAGCACCTGGATGGAGGTTTACCCAGACGTGCCTGCCGGCTTTGAAGCCGCGTACCGGCAGGCGCTGGCTGCCGTGGATGGTGATGGCCAATGGCAGGCCTGCCGGCATGAGGAATGGTTTGTCGCCGGTAAGGAAGGCGATTGAACACGTCACCTCCCTGTCACCACCACAACGCGCCCCGGCCAACCGCCGTCCACGCTGGCAGTGTTACACTGACCGCCCGTTGAATCTCCCACACGCCCCATGCACTTTGTCATGACCTCCCCTTCCGGGCCGGCCCAGGCGCAGGATTACTGCGTGGTCTGGCACGGCGATGCCTTGTTGCTGCCTGAAAGCGGTCTGCCGCGCCTTGGTCAGCTGCCGCTCACCGGCCTGCGCCATCTGGGCGAACTGGCCGGACAGCGCTGTTTTGTTGGCGAATGGGTTGGCCCGCTGCCAGCGGGCTGGCGCAGCCTCAGCCTGCGTCAGGCGCTGGCCGGCCAGGCCCCTGCCGACTGGGCCGGGTTGTTGTCGCGCGCACGCATGCTGCGCACCTTCGACCGCACCCACCGCTATTGCAGCGCCTGCGCCACGCCCCTGCGCGACCATGACCACGACCACGGCAAGGTGTGCCCCAGCTGTGGCTTGCTCAGTTACCCAAAACTGTCGCCAGCGATGATGGCGCTGGTGGTGCGCGACCGTCAGCTGCTGCTGGCGCGCTCACCGCATTTTCCGCCGGGGGTATACAGTGCGCTGGCCGGCTTTGTCGAGCCGGGCGAAACGCTGGAAGCCTGCGTGCACCGGGAAGTACAGGAAGAAGTGGGCGTGCGCATCCACAATCTGCGCTATCTGGGCTCGCAGGGCTGGCCGTTTCCGCACTCGCTGATGCTGGCGTTTGTGGCCGACTACCTGGATGGCGAGATTACCCCGCAAGCCGGCGAGATTGAATCAGCACACTGGTTTGATCTGGACCAGCTGCCGGCGCTACCCAGCCAGGCCAGCATTGCCCACAGCCTGATTCATCGGGCGGTGGCAATGCTCAATGGTCAGCCGCTGGCCAGTGATGAGGCGGAATTGCGCTATGCCAGGGCAGCACCATAGCCAGCCACGCCAATAGCCCTGGCCTTACTCTGCTGGTGAGGCCACGCCCGCGTTCATGCTGGCGCTGAGTTGTTCGGACACAAACTGGGCACGGGCGGCCGAGTTGTTTTCCAGGCCTTCTGCCGCGCACCAGGCCAGCAACTCCGCCGGTACAATCAAGCATTCCACTGCGCGCACCCCGGAACGCTGAAACTCGCGCCGGGCCGCCACCGCCACGGCTTTCCACTGCGCGAACGACGCTTCAAAAATTTCCGGGTCGGTGGCGCTGGCCTTGACTTCGGCCCAACTGTCTTCGGTGTACCAGGTCAGGGCAACAATCATCGCCTGGCTGCGGTTTTTTGCTCTCAGGCGCTGATGCAGGGTGGGTTTTCGCATGATGAAGGCTCTTTACTGAACAGAAATCAAAACGGCTGTGCCAGAGTATCCCTGGCAAGCAACGCGGGCATGACGCCATTCAAGCAAAAACGGTGCGCACCAAGGGTGGGTAGCGGAAAATCGTCACCGCATGCCCGGCTGATTCTGCTGGCGCAAGGCTTGCGTAGCCATTCGACACGCAAGCCAGCCGTGCGAGTCAGCCCGCAGTGGCTGGCGGGATGGCTCGCGCGTGTCGGAGTTCGCACAGCGCGTCACGTGCTGGAAAAACAGGCGATAGAAAAATAACGCTCAATAGCCGTCGTAGGGCAGCCACACCGGCAGATATCCGGTATCCGGCTCGACGGCCATCAGGTCGGTATTGATGCCGGCACCCGGTGCGGCCAGCAGGGTGTCGGCCTGATAGATCAACGGCAGGCGCTCGCGCCGGTACGGCGGCATGCCGGCTTCCTGCATCAGGTTTTTCAGGGTTTTGCTCACCCCGCGTTGCGGCAGGCTCTCGCCGCCCTGGCGTGGGCGCAAGGTCAGTTCGCCAGTCAGCGCCACCTGGCTCAGGCCACCACCGGCCACCGGGTTGAAGCGCAGCCGTCCGCCCCAGTCGGGAAAATCCAGCGTCAGCTGGGTCGGCTGGAATTCAAACGCTACCGCTGTAGTCGGCACGCTGAAGGGGCGGATCAGGTAGGCGCGCTGGCGGTAGCGGGTCAGTTGCCAGATACCCACGTCGATCATCGGGTTGGCGTCGGGGGCAGCGTCGAGCAGTTGCACCAGCGCATCGTCCAGCGCATCCGGGCCCAGCATGCCGCCGCGTTCTTCCACCCAGGCAAACAGTGCATTGCGCGCACGCGGCAGCGACACCCCGGCCAGCATGTCCAGATCCAGCGAGCTGTCGGCACCCACCATCAGTTCAAGGTCGGAGGCGGCCATTTCGTCGAGCAGTGCCGCAGCGTCAGCGGCCCGGCGGATGCTGCGCAGCAGGTGTTCACGGTAATCGGGGTAGCGGGTGGCCAGACGGGGCAGAATGTCGTGACGCAGGAAATTGCGGCGCAGCTTGGTGTCTTCGTTGCTGTCGTCTTCCACCCAGATCCAGTCTTCGGCGGTGGCCAGCGCTTCCAGGTGTTCCCGGGTCACACCCAGCAGTGGCCGCCACAGCTGGGTAGCATCGGTCAGCCGGCGAATCCACGGCATCGCTGCCAGGCCATGCGGGCCAGCGCCACGCAGCAGCTGCAGCAGCACGGTTTCGGCCTGATCGTCGGCGTGGTGCGCCAGCGCCAGCACATCGGCCTGGCTATCGGCAAACACCTGGTAACGGGCCTGACGCGCTTCGGCCTCCAGGCTGTCGCCGCCGCCCCAGTTGATGTCCACCTTGGCGGTGCGCAGCGGAATGCGCAGGGTGGAGCACAGCCACTGGCAGAATTCCTGCCAGTCGGTTGCGCGCAAATTCAGCTGATGATTGACGTGCACGGCGGACAGGCGCAAGCCGCGCCGTTTGGCCAGATCGGCCAGCAGCCAGGTGAGGCAGACCGAGTCTACCCCGCCGCTGAGGGCCACTTCGATGTGGGTGGCGTCAGCAAATGCGTCGTGCCAGGCGGTTTCCAGGTAATCAACCCAGTCAGCCCGCGATGTCATCCTTGTATCGGCCATAGCTCATCAGACGGTCAAAACGTTGTTTGAGCAGCTCGTCGATCGGCATGTCCTGCAACTGGCGCAGCGCATCGGCCACCGCCCGTTTCATTGACTGCATCATGCCGGTGTGGTCCCGTTGTGCGCCGCCTAGCGGCTCGGTAATCACCTTGTCGATCAAGCCCAGGGTTTTCAGGCGACTGGCGGTAATGCCCAGGGTTTCGGCCGCTTCCGGGGCCTTGTCCGCGCTTTTCCACAAGATGGACGCGCAGCCTTCCGGCGAGATCACCGAGTAGGTGGAGTACTGCAACATGTTGAGCTGATCGCCTACGGCAATCGCCAGCGCGCCGCCCGAACCGCCTTCACCAATGATGGTGCAGACAATCGGCACGCGCAAACGCGACATTTCGTACAGATTGCGTCCAATGGCTTCAGACTGGCCGCGCTCTTCAGCACCAATGCCGGGATACGCGCCCGGCGTATCGACAAAGGTGATGATCGGCAGGTTAAATTTTTCTGCCAGCTTCATCAGCCGCAGCGCCTTGCGATAGCCTTCCGGGCGCGGCATGCCAAAGTTGCGGTAGATTTTTTCCTTGGTGTCGCGGCCCTTCTGGTGGCCAATCACCATCACCGACTGACCATTAAACCGCGCCAGCCCACCCACAATCGCCGGATCGTCGGCGTAGCTGCGGTCGCCGTGCAGTTCCTGAAAGTCGGTAAAGATGCTCTTGAGGTAGTCCAGCGTATAAGGGCGCTGCGGGTGACGGGCAACCTGGGAAATTTGCCATGGGGTGAGCTTGGCGTAAACGGCCTTGGTCAGCTCCTGGCTTTTTTTCTGCAAGCGGCTGATTTCTTCCGAGATGTCCAGCACCGAATCGTCCTGAACAAAGCGGAGCTCTTCGATCTTGCTTTCCAGTTCGGCAATCGGCTGCTCGAAATCGAGAAAAGTGGTTTTCATTCGTTACGTCGGTCGATTTCAGAATCGGGCAATCATACAGGACGAAACCCGGCTTTGCCATGAAACGGTTGTTCGGATTACGCCAACATGGCCGAAAAGTTCCCGTCGATTCCATCCAGCTTGATCTGACGCCAGACGCTGGCGGCTTTTTTCAGCCAAAACAGCGCTCTTGCGCGTGGAAGCAAAAAAAACTGCAAAAAGGGCTTGCGCGTCCCATTACGCTATGGTTAAATGCGCACCTCTTCGCTGCAACGCAATCAGCCACGCAGCGAAATGGGCGGTTAGTCTCAGTTGGTAGAGCACTGCCTTCACACGGCAGGGGTCACTGGTTCGAGTCCAGTACCGCCCACCAGCAGTGGAGTGGTAGTTCAGTTGGTTAGAATACCGGCCTGTCACGCCGGGGGTCGCGGGTTCGAGTCCCGTCCACTCCGCCAGCTCAAGCAGTAAAAAAGCAGTTGTTGTTTATATGCAGATTGTCTGTCCAACGGAGTGGTAGTTCAGTTGGTTAGAATACCGGCCTGTCACGCCGGGGGTCGCGGGTTCGAGTCCCGTCCACTCCGCCACATGACGGTTTGCATGCAGCATTGAAACGGGTGATTAGCTCAGTTGGTAGAGCGTCTGCCTTACAAGCAGAATGTCGGCGGTTCGACCCCGTCATCACCCACCACACTTCTGAGTGTGTTCAAACTGGAGTGGTAGTTCAGTTGGTTAGAATACCGGCCTGTCACGCCGGGGGTCGCGGGTTCGAGTCCCGTCCACTCCGCCAACACCAAGAGAATGCCCAAGCCACCGCAAGGTGGTTTTTTTACGTCTGTACGCCAGCGCCGCCCTGGCCGCGCCAGGGCTGAGCCCGGCGCACCTCATCCGCCTCACAGCACCGGTTCGCGCAGCGGGGTTTCTGCCAGCAAGGCGCATAAAAACTGCCAGAACGCCGCCACCGACGCCACATTGACCTGTTCATCGGGCGAATGCGCGCCGCGAATATCCGGGCCAAACGACAGCACGTCCAGATTAGGGTACTTGCCCAGTAAAATCCCGCACTCCAGCCCGGCGTGAATCACCTTCACCTGCGGTGCCTGACCATGCATCCGGGCAAACACCTGGCTGGCCAGCGCCAGCAAGGGAGAATCCGGGCGCGGCGTCCAGCCGGGGTAGCTGCCTTCGCGCACGCCCGAGCAACCCGCCAGCCGGCCACAGGCCAACAGCGCAGTCACCCGGCTTTCCAATCCGTCTTCGGTTAGCGAGCGCACCATCGATACCGCATGAAAACGGCCATTGTCCAACCCAACCACCCCCAGATTGGATGACGTTTCCACCACACCAGGCACCGCCGGACTCAGGCAGGCCATGCCGTCGGGCAGGGCATTAAGCAGGTCGAGCACCACTGACTGGTCATGCAGGGACAACACGGTAGTCAGGCTGGCTGGGGTCAGGCTGAGCGTCAGGTCGTGATCACACTCGGCCAGGTCGGCGCGCCAGGCATCCTGCCAGTCGGCCATCGCCTGGCGCAACTCGGCCAGTTTGTCGTCCGGCAGCGCAAAGATTGCGCTGGATTCACGCGGAATCACATTGCGCAGGGTGCCGCCAGTCAGTTGGCCCAGGCGCAGCTGGCAGCGCCCGGCCACGCTCAGCAGCAGCCGCGCCAGCAGGCGGGTGGCATTGCTGCGGTGACGGTGAATGTCCACCCCGGAATGGCCGCCGCGCAGCCCACGCAAGGCCAGTTGCCAGATGCCATGGCCCTCTGGGGTGGGCTCGCGCTCGCATTGCCGGCGCAGACTGACATCCTCGCCGCCCGCGCAGCCGATATAAAACTCGCCCCAGTCTTCGGTATCCAGATTAAGCAGCAAGCGCCCGCTGAGCAGGTCGGTGGCCAGGTCGTGGGCACCGTCCATGCCGGCTTCTTCGTTGACGGTGAACAGGGCTTCGATTGCCGGATGGACGATGTCCTGGCTGTCCAGCACCGCCAGCATGGCGGCTATGCCAATGCCGTTATCCGCACCCAGTGTGGTGCCCTGGGCGCGCACCCAGCCATCGTCGCCCAGGTAGGGGCGAATCGGCTCGTTGAAAAAATCATGCTGGCTGTCGCTGTCTTGCTGGCACACCATGTCCACATGGCCTTGCAGCACCACGGTTTCGCGCTGTTCCATGCCGGGGGTGGCGGGTTTGCAGATCAGCAGATTGCCGCCTTGGTCCATCCGCCAGGCCAGTTGTCGGGTGTTGGCCCAGTGGCACAGGTAGTCCATCACCCGGCCTTCGTGGCGGGAAGGGCGCGGCAGCGCGCACAGCAAGGCAAAGTGCCGCCACAGCAGCGGGGGCGACAGGGTATCGGGCAAGGGCATCGGGGTAAGGTGCATAAGGGGTCAGGCCTGCTCGGCGTCTTGTTGTTGCAGCTGCCACATCTGGGCAAACCGGCCCTGACGCTCCAGCAGCTCGCGGAAAGTGCCCTGTTCAATAATCTGCCCGCCGTCCATCACCACAATCTGGTGGGCATCCACCACGGTGGACAGGCGGTGGGCGATGATCAGCGTGGTGCGCTGGGCGGCAATGGCGGCCAGCTCGGCCTGGATGGCTTTTTCGGTATGCGAATCCAGCGCGCTGGTGGCCTCGTCAAAAATCAGGATGGGCGGATTTTTCAGCAGGGTGCGGGCAATCGCCACCCGCTGTTTTTCGCCGCCGGACAATTTGAGTCCACGCTCGCCCACCATGGTGTCGTAGCCGTCGGGCAACTGACTGACAAAGTCGTGGATGTGCGCTGCCCGCGCGGCTTCAATCACGTCCTCACGGCTGGCATCAGGGCGGCCATAGGCAATATTGTAGTAGATGCTGTCGTTAAACAGCACGGTATCCTGCGGCACGATGCCGATGTGTGCGCGCAGGCTGGCCTGGGTCAGGTCGCGCACATCCACGCCGTTGATGCTGATGCACCCACTGCTGACATCATAAAAACGGAACAGCAGCCGCGACAGGGTAGACTTGCCCGCCCCGCTGGCCCCCACCACGGCCACGGTGTGCCCGGCTGGGATATCAAAACTCACCTGCTGCAAAATTGGCCGCTTGGCGTCGTAGGAAAAATCCACCTGTTCAAAGCGGATGGCGGCGTGGCGGGTGGCCAGCACCTGGGCGTCCGGGCGGTCGGCCACTTCTTCACCCTGCTCCATCAGGGTGAACATCCGTTCCATATCCGCCAGCGAATGCTTGATTTCGCGGTAGACAAAGCCCAGAAAGTTCAGCGGGGCATACAGCTGGATCAGATAGGCGTTGACCAGCACCAGGTCGCCCACGGTCATGCTGCGGTCCACCACGCCCTGGGTGGCCAGCCCCACCAGCAGGGTGACGCCAGCGGCAATGATTACCCCCTGGCCGGCGTTCAGAAAATTCAGCGAGGTCTGGTTACGCACGGCAGAGGCTTCCCACGAGGCCAGATTGCCGTCGTAGCGTGCCACTTCGTAGCGTTCATTGCCAAAGTATTTGACGGTTTCGTAGTTGAGCAGCGCGTCGATGGCCTTGCTGTTGGCCTTGGAGTCCAGTTCGTTCATGCTGCGGCGGAACACCATCCGCCATTCGGTCACGCCAAGGGTAAAGCCAATATAAGCGGCAATGGTGGCAAAGGTCACAGCGGCGAACGACCAATGGTATTTCACCAGCAGCACCCCCGCCACCAGGCCGATTTCCACCAGGGTGGGCAGGATGTTGAACAGGGTGAAGTTGAGCAGAAAGCCGATGCCCTTGGTGCCACGTTCGATATCGCGGCTCATGCCGCCAGTCTGGCGTTCCAGATGAAAACGCAGGCTCAGCCGGTGCAGATGTTCGAACACCTGTAGCGCAATGCGACGGATGGCGCGCTGGGTTACCTTGGCAAACACCGCATCGCGCAGCTCGCCAAACACGCTGGTGGCCAGCCGGGCCAGGCCATACGCGGCCACCAGGCCCAGCGGCAGGGCCAATGCCACCTGGGTTTGCGACAGCTGGTCAACAATATCCTTGAGCAGCAAGGGCACGCCAACATTGGCCAGTTTGGCCAGAAACAGCAAGGAGAGCGCCAGAACCACCCGGCCTTTGAATTCGAGCAGGTAGGGCAGCAGGGTTTTCAGGGTTTTGATGTCGTTGCGCTGGCTGGGAGCCGGGCCGGTATGGGTGAGTCTCATGCAATTCCTGATACGGCGGGCGCATCCACCCGCAGTCGGTGAGCGGCCAGCCGGCAAAACGCCATCGCGCCGAAAATAGGGAAACACGCGCGGCCAGGCACCAGGCCCATGGCCGTGACAACGGCAAACCGGGTCCTGCGCCCGCCATCAGGGCAGAACCGGCCTGCCCACGTCAATGCAGCACGCCGGAAGAATTCAGCAAAAACTCCGGGATTTCTGCGTCCAGGGTGTGACCATCGTCGGTGCTCATCTGAAAACTGCCGCGCATGGTGCCTTGCGGGGTATTCAGCACCGTGCCGCTGACGTACTCGTAGCTTTCACCGGGATTCAGGTGCGGCTGTTCGCCCACCACGCCATCACCGTGGATTTCCCGCACATGGTTGCCGCCATCGGTGATGATCCAGTGACGGGTCAGCAGCTTGGCACCCACTTCACCGGTATTGTGAATCTGGATCCGGTAGGCAAACACATAGCAGTGCGCAGCCGGGTCGGATTGGTCGGCAATGTAGAACGCCTGGGGTTCGACGCGAATGGGGGACGTCATAAAAAACAGCCTTTCAAGGGAAGCCAGCAATGCAAGTTCTGCCGAATAAGGCAGCCTAGGTTAAAATCCGGTCAATTTCACTGTTTACAAGACCTGACATGCGCACATTCCGTATTGCCCCGAGTATTTTGTCCGCCAATTTTGCCTGCCTGGGCCAGGAAGTCACCGATGTGCTGGCCGCTGGGGCCGATATTGTGCACTTTGACGTGATGGACAACCACTATGTGCCCAACCTGACCATTGGCCCGCTGGTGTGCGAAGCCATTCGTCCGCTGACCACCGCACCGATTGATGTGCACCTGATGGTCAAGCCGGTGGACGCGCTGGTGCCAATGTTCGCCAAGGCCGGAGCCAACCTGATTACCTTTCACCCGGAAGGCTCCGAGCATGTGGACCGCACCCTGGCGCTGATTCGCGACTGTGGCTGCAAGGCCGGCCTGGTGTTTAACCCGGCCACGTCGCTGACCTGGCTGGACCATGTGATGGACAAGCTGGACATGATCCTGATCATGTCGGTGAATCCGGGCTTTGGCGGCCAGTCGTTCATTCCGCAGGCACTGAACAAGCTGCGCGATGCCCGTCAGCGCATTGACGCACACCACGCCCGCACCGGGCAGGAAATCTGGCTGGAAGTGGATGGCGGGGTGAAGGTAGACAATATTGCCGAAATTGCCGCTGCCGGTGCCGACACCTTTGTGGCGGGCTCGGCCATTTATGGCACCGACGACTACGCCGCCACCATTGCCCGCATGCGTGCCGAACTGGCCAAGGTGGGCTGACCTATTCACTGGGCCACACCGGCCCAGTGCTCAATACCAGTGAAACAGCTGGTAAGCCAGGTTGCCCACGGCTTCACGGCATACCTGGCTGCTTGACCACAATGCCTGAGCGCTGGGCAGCAGGCTCTGCGGCAGCAAAAATGGCGGCGCACTCTGCCCGGTTGGGGCGGGGATGACCTCAAGGCCGTACTGGTTGAAGCTGCGCAGCGCACGCGGCATGTGCCAGCTGTGGGTCACCAGAGCAATCCGGCGCATGCCGGCAGCTTGCAAAATCTCGGCGCTAAAGCGGGCGTTTTCGGCGGTATTGTGCGAGCGCGGTTCTTCCCAGCGCACCGGCACGGCAAAATCCCGCTGCAGCGACTGGCGCATCAGCACGGCTTCCGACACGCCGCCTTCCGGGCTGCCGCCGCTGACCAGCACCGGCTTGCCCGACTGGCGGGCCAGCACGGCGGCGTGGCGCAGACGCACCAGCTGGCTGTCGCTGACGGTGTCTTCGCCGCCCTCGTCAGCTGCAGCAAAACGCCGCCCGCCACCCAGCACCACAATGGCGTCCACCTGCTGCAACTGGGCGGCACTGATTGGCTGCCCCAGTTCCTGCACCTGCTGCAACTGATACGCCAGCCATGGCGTGGCCAGTGCATACAGCACGCCCAGCGTGCCCAGCACCAGCCCCCAGGCCAGTTGGGGTCGGCGTTGACGCAGCAGCCAGGCCAGCCCAAGCAACAGCAGACTGAAGCCCAGCGGAGACGTCAACGCCCCGACCAGCGGCGCTAACCACAGATTGGGGCGTTCGATCACGACACGGGTCCTTATTCGCCGAGGTAGGCTTTTTGCACCGCGTCGCTGTCCAGCAGCTCACGGGCCGGGCCGGACATGGTGATGCGTCCGGATTCCATCACATAACCCCGATCAGAAATTTCCAGCGCCAGCTTGGCGTTCTGTTCCACCAGCAAGATGGTGACGCCCTGCTTGGAGATCATCTGCACAATTTCAAAAATCTTTTGCACGATAATCGGTGCCAGACCCATCGACGGCTCATCCAGCAACAGCAGCTTGGGTTTGGACAGCATCGCCCGGCCCATGGCCACCATTTGCTGCTCGCCGCCGGACAAGGTGCCGGCCAGCTGGACCATGCGTTCCTTCAACCGGGGAAACAGCTCATAAACGTAGTCGATTTCATTGCGAATGGCGCTTTCGTCGTTACGGTAGTAGGCCCCCATGCGCAGGTTTTCTTCGACAGTCAGCCGGCCAAACACGCCCCGGCCTTCCGGCACCATCACCAGACCATTGCGGACAAAGTCGTACACCGGAATTTTGCCAGTGGCCTTGCCGTCATAGACAATGCTGCCTTCTGCCGGCTTGACCATGCCCACCAGCGTACGCAGGGTGGTGGTCTTGCCAGCGCCGTTGGCGCCAATCAGGGTCACCAGTTCGCCCTGGTCGATGTGCAGGTCAATGCCCTTGACGGCCTGAATGCCACCGTAGGACACCTTGAGGTTTTTGACTTCTAACAGGCTCATGCGTGTGCCGCTCCCAGGTAGGCCTCGATGACTCGGGGGTTGCTCTTGACTTCTTGCGGGACGCCCTCGGCGATTTTCTTGCCGTAATCCAGCACGGCAATCCGGTCACACAGGGTCATCATCAGCTTGACGTCATGTTCGATCAGCAGCAGGGTCACGCCGCTGCTGCGGATTTTTTCCATCAGGGCCTGCAGGTCTTCGGTTTCGCGCGGGTTCATACCGGCTGCCGGTTCGTCCAGCGCCAGCAGCATTGGATCGGTTGCCAGCGCGCGGGCAATTTCCAGACGGCGCTGATGGCCATAGGACAGATTGCGCGCCCGCTCGTTGGCCACGTTGGCGATGCCCACGTAGTTGAGCAGTTCACGGGCACGCTGGCGGATGGCCTGTTCTTCGGCCATGGTGGCGCGGTCACGCAGGATGGCGCCCAGCGCGCCAGCCTTGGTACGCACATGGCGGCCCACCATCACGTTTTCCAGCGCGGTCATCTCGCCAAACAGGCGGATGTTCTGGAAGGTGCGGGCAATCCCGGCCTTCACCACAATGTGCGGCTTCTGGCGGAACAAGTCCTGGCCATTGAAGGTGAACTTGCCTTCATCCGGCTGGTACAGCCCGGTCAGCACGTTGAACAGCGTGGTCTTGCCGGCACCATTGGGGCCGATCAGACCGTAGATTTCACCTTTGTTGATGGTGAGCGCCACATCGTTGAGGGCATGCAAACCGCCAAAGCGCTTGTGAATCCCTTCAATTTTCAGCAATACATCGGCCATGTTCTTACCCCTTCAGTCCGTCGGCAGCCTGGGAATCGACAGCAGGAATGTCGTCATCCAGTGCATCGTGGAATTCCGCCTTGCGACGCTTGGACGGCCACAGGCCTTCCGGACGCACCAGCATGACCACAATCAGGGCCAGGCCGAACATCAGCATGCGGGCATTTTCCGGATCAATAATCATCCGGCCAAAGGCGGCCATTTGCAGCGGACCAATCACATCGCGCAGGATTTCCGGGGTGATGGTCAGCAGCACCGCACCCAGGATCACCCCAGGAATATTGCCCATGCCGCCCAGCACCACCATCGCCAGCACCATGATCGATTCCATCAGGCCAAACGATTCTGGCGAGACAAAGCCCTGGAAGCTGGCAAACAGACCGCCAGCCACGCCACCAAAAGTGGCACCCATGGCAAAGGCCAGCAGCTTGATATTGCGGATGTTCAGGCCCATGGCGTTGGCAGCCACGTCGTCTTCACGCAGCGCCACCCAGGCGCGACCAATGCGCGAGTGCTGCAGGCGGTAGCAGATCAGCACGGTCAGCAAGGCCAGGAACAGGAAGAAGTAGTAATAGATGTACACACTGTTGTAGGTGTGGCCAAACAGCTCCACCGACTTGCCAAACGAGAACCCGGCAACTTCAATCGGCTTGATCATGTTGATCCCTTGCGGGCCGTTGGTGATGTTCACCGGCGCGTTCAGGTTGTTCATGAAAATCCGGATGATTTCGCCAAAACCCAGGGTGACGATGGCCAGATAGTCGCCGCGCAGGCGCAGCACGGGCGTGCCCAGCATGATGCCAAAGAACGCAGCCAGAATGGCACCCAGCGGCAGGATGAACCACCACGGCATGAACACGCTCAGATGCGGCGAGTTCAGCAGGGCAAAGGTGTACGCGCCAACCGCATAAAAGGCGATGTAACCCAGGTCAAGCAGGCCGGCAAAGCCAACCACGATGTTCAGACCCAATGCCAGCATGATGTAGAGCAAGGCAAAGTCCAGTGTCCGAACCCAGGAGTTTCCCAGGGTGCCGCCCACGATAAAGGGCAGCACGGCCAGCACGATGCCCGATAGGGCAAAGGCGATCATCCGTTTAGATTGATTGTGTGGCATGTTTTTCAGTCTCCCCGATCAGGCGCGTTCGGCCAGACGTTCGCCCAGCAGGCCGGACGGACGGAACACCAGCACCAGAATCAGCACGGCGAAGGCAAAAATGTCTTGGTAGTGGCTACCCAGGAAGCCACCGGTCAGGTCGCCGATGTAACCAGCCCCCAGCGATTCGATAATCCCCAGCAAAATCCCACCCACCACGGCACCGCCCAGGTTGCCAATCCCGCCCAGCACAGCGGCGGTGAAGGCTTTCAGGCCAATCAGGAAACCCATGTGCGAGTGAGCCTGATCGTAATTGGCAGCCACCATTACCCCGGCCACCGCGCCCAGACCGGCACCCAGCACGAAGGTGGCAGAGATGATGCTGTTCACATTCACCCCCATCAGCCCGGCCACTGCCGGATTCTGGCTGGTGGCACGCATGGCGCGGCCCAGCTTGGTTTTTTCCACCATGAACAGCAGGCCGGCCATAATCACCACCGCCGAGATGACGATGAAAATCTGCAGGTCGGTGATGCTGGCCCCCATGATGTCGATCGGGTCATGCGGCAACAGCGGCGGGAAGGGGATGTAGTTACGCCCCCAGATCAGGATGGCCACGTTCTGCAGCACGATGGACAGGCCAATCGCGGTAATCAGCGGGGCCAGACGCGGCGCATTGCGCAGCGGACGGTAGGCAATGCGCTCAATGGCAAAACCCATCAACATGCACACTGGCACCGCCAGCATCAGCGCCAGCAGCACGATCACCGGCCCCGGCAGGGATAAACCCATGCCGGTCAGCGCGCCAATGATGGTGATGGTGATCATGGCACCAAACATCACCACTTCACCGTGAGCAAAGTTGATCAGACCCATGATGCCGTACACCATGGTATACCCGAGCGCAATGAGCGCATAAATACTGCCGAGCACCAGCCCGTTCAGGATTTGTTGAAGAAAAATATCCACTGTGGGAAATCTCCTTGAGAGCCGCCTTAGTCGGTCTGTTGAACCGACGGCACGTTGGTTTTATTTAGCACAAGCCAGCATGTTTTTGACGCTGCCAGCACGTGAGCGGTCGGATTATGTCTAGCTGGTTACAGCCTGTCAATCATAATTACTACGGCGTTGCTCACCTTGACCCGGCGGATAACCGGAAAAAAGAGTGATTCTGTAATTCAATGATTTTACAGCAGAAAACATAACTATACGTATAAATACGGTAATCGTCATGTTGCAATGCAAACCCAAAATGAAAGCGCGCCACCGCCTTGAGCCTACATGACAAGTTGCTTGACCAATCTGTCTACGCTCAGGCATGGCACTAAAATTGTGCACTGCGGTACGCGTAAAAAACCGGCAAAACCAAACCTGCACTTGCACATCGAATCAGAACGAACACATATAAGCAAAAAAAGCGCCAACCATGTTCGATTTGAAACAATTTTTTATCTTACATCCTACCAGGCAAGCACGCATTCTTAACTGTACCGGGCAGTAGAGCAGCATCATGATGCCATGAAGATGCTATTCCAGAGATTTCTCTTTTATTGGGGCTATTTTCAGGGCAAAACCTGACTGAGGTCTTGTGGCGGGTGCAAAGGCACTGCCCGCACCACGTCACCACTGCGCACGCCCAACAACTGGGCGGTGGCTTCATCGAGCGACAAACTGCCCTGCGGGGCATCCAGTGTCTGCAGCACCATGCGAAAATCGTTCAATCCTGTGGTGGCAATCAGCCACGGCTCACCAGCCACAGCATCAACTGCGGCCTGTTCGCTTACCGTCCACAAACGACTTTGCCGCACTGCACGAATTTCGTGCAGGTATGCTTCAATCGTGGGCCCGGCATCAAAAATATCGACATAGCCTTCGTAGCGGAAACCTTCTTCCTGCAGCATAGCCAAGGCTGGGCGGGTTTTTTCATGAACTTCACCCACCACGGCACGGGCGTGTGCCGGCAACAGGTCGAGATACACCGGATATTTTGGCATCAGTTCGGCCACCACCGACTTGTGTCCAACCCCGGTCAGATGATCGGCCTGAGCAAAATCAACGGTAAAAAAGTGCCGACCCAGTGCTTCCCAGAACGGAGAGCACCCCTGCTCATCCGACACCCCACGCATTTCAGCAATCACCTTGCTGGCAAATCGCTCCGGATGCTGGGCCATGAACAGAAAACGGCACTTGGACAGCAGCCCGCCATTGTGCTCGCGCCGCCAGTCCGGATGCAGGAACAACGCGCATACTTCCGAACTGCCGGTGTGGTCATTGGATAAAAACAGGGTTTCGGCGCTGGAGTAGATATTGAGCGCCGGCGAGGCGTGGATCACCTTGCCCACCCGGTAGTTGTACCAGGGCGAGCGCAGGCCAAGGGCCGATTCAATGCTGCAGGTGCCGACCAGGGTGCCGGTTTCACTGCATTCAAGCACAAACAGATAGCCCTGATCCGCCCGATCCAGCTCATTGCGCAACGAGCGCTGGCTGCGTTCAATCCGCTCGGCCAGTTGAACCGGGTCAGCCTGCAGCGACGTCACCCCTACATCCGCCAGCCGGGCCAGGGCCACCAGGGCGTCCAGATCGTCCGGACGGGCCATACGAATCAGCATCATGCGAAACCTCCCCCTGCACAGCCCTCAAAACGCACCAGACGTACCTGATCACCCGCTTCGCAAGCCAAGGCATGGGCAGTCTCCAGCGTCACCCAGGCTTCATCGCCATGCAGCAGCACATCGGCCAGGCCTGCGCGGAACTGACGGGTTTGCAGGTTACTCAGCAAAAATGGCTCGGTGCCTGCCGGACGATTGTCGGTGATACACAAACGGGCCAGCTTGCTATGCACAATCGAGCGCACCCAGTGGGTTTTGGCCGTCAGGGTGGGTGCGCCATCGATGGCGTCGATATAGTCGTCGGCTTCAAAACCTTCGTCGGTAAGAATGGCAAACGGCACTTCGGCGTCAGGATGAATCTGGCCCATGGCCTGCTGGGCAGCATCCGGCAACAATGGCACATAAATCGGATAGGTGGGCATCAGTTCGGCGATGAAGGTTTTGTTGCCCAAGGCAATGCGCCGATCAACTTCTTCTACTTCCATCTTGAAAAACGGTTTGCCAATCGCTTCCCAGAACGGATAACGCCCTTCACTGTCGGTATACCCCTGCATTTCATCGAATAGCCGCTCGGAAAAACGCTGCGGGTGCGAAGCGATGAACAGCAGGCGCGCGCGCGACAGTACATCGGCCGCTGCGCTACCCAGGTGTTCCGGTGCCAGATAGAAGCCACACAGCTGGGTCACGCCGGTCAGATCATTGCACAGGGTCAGCGCGTGGATCTTGTTGTTCACCCCCAATGCAGCCGAAGCGTGAATCAGGGTTTCATTGCGGTAGCTGTAAAATGGCTGGGTAAACCCGGCAGAGGCAATCAGCCCTGCAGTACCCACCACCTGGCCATCCACTTCCAGCATGAAGGTGTAGCTTTCTTCGGTCTGGCAGGCAATATCGCTTTCCAGCGCGGCCAGCGATTGCTGAATGCGGTCAAACAGGTATTCTCGTTGCGGCGTCAGCCCGGTCACTCCGGCAGCACTGGCAGCGGCCATCTGCTCCAGCACCGGTAAATCTGTCGTTCGCACTGGTCGAACAATCATCATGCGACACACTCCCCTTGCTTGTCCGCGCGACAAGCGCAACAAAACTTCACCCAAAATGGTGCGGCAACCAGCCATTCTGGCATCCGGACACACACTGGCCAATGTGACTTGATTGTAATCAAATCCAGCTGACAGGGGTTTCGGGTTTGCGACACGGCTGTACAGATTGCGATGGCATGATTTTCACCTCACAATCCGGTAAATCAGGGGGATTTCACCAAAAACCGCACCACAGAAAAAGAATTCAGCAATACGGCTCAAAACGGGAGCCCAACAAAGACAAAACCCCCTGTACCGTTTGGTACAGGGGGTTTGAATGGGAGCCTGGCGTTGACCTACTTTCACACGGGTAATCCGCACTATCATTGGCGCGAAGCGGTTTCACTGTCCTGTTCGGGATGGGAAGGAGTGGGACCCACTTGCTATGGACACCAGGCATAAGCTGTCGTGCGCTGCATTGCTGCAACACACCAAAACGGGAAGAGTAACTTCAGTCATCAACTGGATCAGATCACATCTAAAACACCTGAAGCATCGCGGCTTATAGGATCAAGCCGCACGGGCAATTAGTATTGGTTAGCTTAATGCATTACTGCACTTCCACACCCAACCTATCAACGTCCTGGTCTCGAACGACCCTTCAGGGCACTCTAGGTGCCAGGGAAGTCTCATCTTAAGGCAAGTTTCGCGCTTAGATGCTTTCAGCGCTTATCTCTTCCGAACTTAGCTACCCGGCGATACGACTGGCGTCATAACCGGTACACCAGAGGTTCGTCCACTCCGGTCCTCTCGTACTAGGAGCAGCCCCCTTCAAACTTCCAACGCCCACTGCAGATAGGGACCAAACTGTCTCACGACGTTTTAAACCCAGCTCACGTACCACTTTAAATGGCGAACAGCCATACCCTTGGGACCGGCTACAGCCCCAGGATGTGATGAGCCGACATCGAGGTGCCAAACTCCGCCGTCGATATGAACTCTTGGGCGGAATCAGCCTGTTATCCCCGGAGTACCTTTTATCCGTTGAGCGATGGCCCTTCCATTCAGAACCACCGGATCACTATGTCCTGCTTTCGCACCTGCTCGACTTGTGGGTCTCGCAGTTAAGCTACCTTTTGCCATTGCACTATCAGTACGATGTCCGACCGTACCTAGGTAACCTTCGAACTCCTCCGTTACACTTTGGGAGGAGACCGCCCCAGTCAAACTGCCTACCATGCACGGTCCCCGATCCGGATGACGGACCAAGGTTAGAACCTCAAACACACCAGGGTGGTATTTCAAGGGCGGCTCCACAGAAACTGGCGTCTCTGCTTCAAAGCCTCCCACCTATCCTACACAAGTCTGTTCAAAGTCCAATGCAAAGCTACAGTAAAGGTTCACGGGGTCTTTCCGTCTAGCAGCGGGGAGATTGCATCTTCACAAACATTTCAACTTCGCTGAGTCTCGGGTTGAGACAGTGTGGCCATCGTTACGCCATTCGTGCGGGTCGGAACTTACCCGACAAGGAATTTCGCTACCTTAGGACCGTTATAGTTACGGCCGCCGTTTACTGGGACTTCAGTCAAGAGCTTGCACCCCATCATTTAATCTTCCAGCACCGGGCAGGCGTCACACCGTATACGTCCACTTTCGTGTTGGCACAGTGCTGTGTTTTTATTAAACAGTCGCAGCCACCTTTTCACTGCAACCCCATCGAGCTCCGGACGCGAGGTCCTTCACCCTACCGGGGCACACCTTCTCCCGAAGTTACGGTGTCAATTTGCCGAGTTCCTTAACCCGAGTTCTCTCAAGCGCCTTAGAATTCTCATCCTACCCACCTGTGTCGGTTTGCGGTACGGTCAATTGTGAGCTGAAGCTTAGAGGCTTTTCCTGGAAGCATGGGATTACTCACTTCAGTGCCGTAGCACCTCGTTATCACGCCTCAGCATTGGCCCACCGGATTTGCCTGATGGACCTGCCTACACGCTTGAACCAACTATTCCAACAGTTGGCTGAGCTACCCTTCTCCGTCCCCCCATCGCACTCACAATCGGTACAGGAATTTTAACCTGTTTCCCATCGACTACGCATTTCTGCCTCGCCTTAGGGGCCGACTCACCCTACGCCGATGAACGTTGCGTAGGAAACCTTGGGTTTTCGGCGTGCGGGACTTTCACCCGCATTATCGCTACTCATGTCAGCATTCGCACTTCTGATACCTCCAGCAGCCTTTACAAGCCACCTTCGCAGGCCTACAGAACGCTCTCCTACCATATGTACAGAGTACATATCCGCAGCTTCGGTTACATGCTTGAGCCCCGTTACATCTTCCGCGCAGGACGACTCGACCAGTGAGCTATTACGCTTTCTTTAAATGATGGCTGCTTCTAAGCCAACATCCTGGCTGTCTAGGCCTTCCCACTTCGTTTACCACTTAGCATGTCATTTGGGACCTTAGCTGGCGGTCTGGGTTGTTTCCCTCTTGACACCGGACGTTAGCACCCGATGTCTGTCTCCCAGGCTCGTACTTGACGGTATTCGGAGTTTGCCATGGGTTGGTAAGTCGCGATGACCCCCTAGCCATAACAGTGCTCTACCCCCGTCAGTAATACCTGAGGCACTACCTAAATAGTTTTCGGAGAGAACCAGCTATTTCCAAGTTTGTTTAGCCTTTCACCCCTATCCACAGCTCATCCCCTAATTTTGCAACATTAGTGGGTTCGGTCCTCCAGTGCGTGTTACCGCACCTTCAACCTGGCCATGGATAGATCACTTGGTTTCGGGTCTACGCCCAGCAACTGAACGCCCTATTCGGACTCGGTTTCCCTACGCCTCCCCTATTCGGTTAAGCTTGCTACTGAACGTAAGTCGCTGACCCATTATACAAAAGGTACGCAGTCACGGAACAAGTCCGCTCCCACTGTTTGTATGCATCCGGTTTCAGGATCTATTTCACTCCCCTTCCGGGGTTCTTTTCGCCTTTCCCTCACGGTACTGGT